>NZ_VATL01000012.1:0-562450 GCF_005781065.1 Escherichia sp. E1130 | reverse complement strand
TGACCCGTCCTGAATAGCGTTGACACGTTCCTGACTTAAATCCGGAGAACGTGATGATGACTGAGTTCAAACGCACCCAACGTGATTATCCTCTATCCTTTAAAATAGCCGTCGTTGAGCAGGTCGAAAAAGGCGAGATGACCTATAAACAGGCCCAGCTACGATATGGCATTCAGGGGCGCTCCACTGTTCTTGTCTGGCTGCGTAAATATGGTCGGCTTGACTGGAGCCCCGGACTTCCTGATCTGGTAAAGAGGAGACTGCCTGTGGCCCTGACGACTGTCCCGCTGACACCCGAGCAAAGAATCAGGGAACTTGAAGAACAGCTTGAGCTGACAAACCAGAAAGCTGATTTTTTTGAGTCGGTTATTAATGTCCTGAAAAATGATTACGGAGTGAGTATCGTAAAAAAGCGGCCCGGCAAGTCCTCGCGCAAAGTCCGGCCCCAAAAATAACGGTTACGCGCGCATGCCAGTTCCTGGGGCACAGCAGACAGGCATGGTATCAGGACAACACAAGGCGCAGAAAACGGCAGGAGCAGCATGCTCAGGTTCTGAAGTTTGTTGCCCGCGTCAGGTGTCGTCAGCCACGAATCGGTACGCGTAAACTGCACTATCTGCTGAACACCCAGGCCTGTAAAAACCTGGCTATAGGACGGGATCGTCTGTTTAACCTGCTGGACGAAAATCGGCTTCTGGTGCCCGTGAAACGGGCATATCACAAAACCACCAACAGTCATCATCGCTTCTACCAGCATCCAAACCTGCTCAAACCAGGCCCTGAACAGGTTACCGCTCTTGAACCGGAACAGGTCTGGGTCGCCGATATTACCTACCTTCCACTGCGCAGTGGCACGGCCTATCTGAGTCTGGTCACCGATGCCTGCTCCAGAAAAATTATGGGCTATCATGTTGGGGAAAACCTGCAGACGGAAAATGTGGTAAAAGCGTTCAGACAGGCTCTGAGGCTGAGAATAACGACGAGTCCCCTGGTGCATCATTCTGACAGAGGGCAGCAATATTGCTCAGCGCTCTATCAGTCAGTCCATGAAAGAAACGGGATAACCTGTTCAATGACAGATGGTTACGACTGCTACCAGAACGCACTGGCTGAGCGAATAAACGGTATCCTGAAGAATGAGTTTTTACTCTCGCGTCCTGCAGACCTGGCGCAGGCCCGGGAAATGGTCAAAGAGTCCGTGGCAATTTATAACCATGAGCGGCCACACCTGGCTCTGAAATACAAAACGCCCGATGACGTTCATCAGGCGTTTTACAGACAGAAAAGTGTCAACTTATATCAGGACTAGTCAATTAATGCGCCTTAAATAAAAAACACGTACTTCCTCTTCGAAAGTACGTGAAAATCAGTGGCTGATTACTATACCCACTAGTCGTAGGATACGGCAAATATGGCTTTGCTTTGGACTTCTCCAGGCTGTAGTGCTTCCTCCTTCACGCGGACATATTTCGCGGTAATCGGGAAGGTGTACTGATTCTCAATGGCGACCATTTTAGTTAATTTGTTCATCAGTGTATCGCCCAGCTTTAACGGTGTCGTTGCGTTACCATTATAAATCTGGAACCCAACTCCCTTAGCACCATTAAGCGATGTGTTTTTCAGAATGGTTCCACTATCATCCCATTCACCGCGCGCAACTTTAAAAGTCACTGGATTAGTCGTGACGTTATAAACACTGTCACAATTTAAAACCAGATCTATAGAACCTGATTTTGAGTTATTGGCAGATTGCATCTCACTTATCGTTGTTTCTGGCATTCTTATTTCGTAAGTCGGTTGCGAGAAACTACAGGTTGTAGGTTTGTGTTTGATGTTAAATTCTATATTCTGAGTATAAGAAACATCACTATTTAGTCGCCCAGAAAACCAACAATAAAGCCATGATATGATATTATTATTGCAAGAGTTATCTGTTAGTATGCTAATAGCGGGGCGCGGGATGGTTATCTTGTCGATATTGGTGGTTATTGTATGGTCTACTTTACTCGTTGGTGCAACATATTCTGCCTTAAGAGTGAATGGCTTGGTATTTATAACATCCTGAGTGTTATATTCTTTTGGAGAAGCACCCAAGGAATCAGTTCCAGTAGAAACAGGAAAACCACTACTCTCAAGGTTAAATTTCATAAAAATTGATTTCCCCGAATCCGACTCTCTAAGTTCAACGATATAATCTTTTAACGGTGTTGCATAATACATTTTATCGCTTGTTGCATTACATGTGAACGTATCCACTAAGTTTGTATTAATCACAGCCGTTACCGTATCTTGTGCCATATCTAGTTCTATCGTTTGGCTTGCTGTTGTATTAGGCCCCAAGGTACATTTAGCCTGTCCCAAAAATGGCAAAGCCAGTAAAAACAAAAACCAATATTTCTTCATAAACAAATCCTTTAACGACAAATATAAACTTTATTCTCATCAATAACGTTATCAAAGGTAATAGTGCAGAATTGTTCCTGCTGTTTATTAACCGAGACGCGAATCGACGCGGGAACATCATTGGTGCGAATAAATATCCGACTTCCCTGTCCTACTAAGCCCACATTATTGCCACTTTCATCTTCAACCTCATAACCAAACGGCAACGGAGAGCCATCAGGTCGTTGGGAGATGAAATACCAGGGTTTGCGTTTATCAGTCTCAAACTGAGTCATCACTACCGCACCACGATAAGGAACGGTGTTTTTACGGTTACCCAGTAGCGCCACATCGCTTTTACTGTCGGCAATATCCAACATCAACGTATTTTCACGATACGGCGTCAGGTTGTCATAAATAGCGTAGCCTCTGCTATCCGTTGTCAGGTAACGATATCCCTGCACCGCCGCTCCCTCCAGTCCCGGCGCTTTGACGATGGCGAACGTATCGGAAAGTCTGGGAGCCAGTGCCACCCCGTCCGACCACGCGACTAAACCGCCTTGAATATTACCGCTAACCTGTTGATATCTTTTCGACTGGCTATAGCTGCCACCAATAGTCGCCAATGGCGCACGCCAGGTCAGGTTTCCACCTGCTGTTGTTTCGCTGCCCTGGTGTTGATGGCTTAAGTTAGCCCCGTAGCTGAACTGATCGCGACTCCCCGCTACACCGCTGAGGCTGGTATTATTCGACCGATAGCCGTCTTTATCAAAAGTGGTCGAGTTAGAAACAAATAAATCTCGTCGTTTTTCAGTGATTCCATCGCCCCACGAGAAGGGAATTGAGAAATATAAGTTAATGCGTCTATCTTCGCGGTTATCTTCATCGTAGGTCTGGCTAACAGACAAGGTATAACTAAGGCGTTCCCAGGAGTTCGAATAGCTGAGTTGATAATCTTTCCCTGTCCCGCTGCGTTCCCAATAATCCCGCCATTGACCGCTGACCGACAGATATCCCCAATTTTCCGGTAATGACTGGTTTATATTTACAGAAAAGCTGTTCTTACGACCAAAATCGTACTGATAATAGTCGGCGATATCATAAACTGAGTCATCTTCTAGATTATAGCTTTTCCTGTTATTTGCCCAGACGTGATCGTTAAAAGTACGATAATCTCGAGAAGAATAACGCCAGGCCGCCAGCGAAAATTGCGTTCCACTTTGAGAGAGATATTTGTTCCAGGCAATCTGATAACTTTGACCATTAAACACATCACCGTTATCTTGTTCACTGTGGGAATGGGTAAAATCAACCGATACAGCACCAATCGGTGTATTCCATCCCGTGCCGAGAACAAACGATGAGTAATTATCAGACAACTGCGTGCCAGCATAGAGTGTCAGCAAATTATTAAGGCCATACTGATAGCTTCCCTGAATAAAATCTGACTGATCGCTGGCTCCCTCAATACGACTACGTCCGGCAGCAAATTCATATTTCGAAACGCCCGGTTGCAACATATTTGGTACAGATGAATAAGGTACACGATAACGCGACACCGAACCGTCAGCTTCTTTAACGGTTACTTCCAGATCTGCACCACCACCAGCAAGTTGCAAATCATCAATGGCGAATGGACCTGGCGGAACCTCTTTCTGGTAAACCACAAAGCCATTTTGTTCGATAGTGACAAGTGCGTTACTTTGGGCAACACCACGCACCACTGGAGTAAAGTTCTGTTTAGAGTTCGGCAACATCTGCATATCGCGCCAAAGGCGTACACCGCGAAAACGCACGGAGTCAAAAACATCAGAACCGGTATACATTTCACCAGCACGCAATGTGCCAAGAATTTGTGGAATTCCGCGCTCCAGATATAACGTGTTACTCTTCCATTTACCGCTGCTCTCGTCACTTTTCGTATAATTGGCATTTGAATGCAACTGCCAGCCCAGAAGATTCAAACCACTATTCAGATTTAAATAGCTATTTTTATTATCTCCTCCGTGCTTATAATTACTGTAATACTGACTGGCATAATAAGACGTATATAATGCGTTAATCCCGCGATCCCATGCCTCAGGCGGGACATATCCGCGTTCATACTCAACGACATAGGCCTGGGGTACACTTAACTTCAGGTTAAAATGTCCAATATCATAGTCAACGCTGCCGCCCTGTACCGCTTCCCGAAGTGGTACACATTCCACGCCTTTATCAATATTAATGCCTTCAGTGAGGATACCTATTTGCTTTAACTGCTCCCAGGATAAACATGTTGCATCCGGATCGTCTTTAATATCGACATTATAATGCCCGCGCCACTGATTATTCAGGTATACATCCATATCATAGATACCGGGCATCGGCTTATCACTATCAATATGATAGTCAGAAATTTTTTCCCCATTTAATCCGCCAATCATAAAATGGGTGTCAAATGTTTCATCTTCCGCCCATGCAGGAGAAGTAGCCAACACCGACAGAATAGCCAGCGTAATAGAATTAAGTTTAGACATAATCAATCCCTGATCTATTTGACGGTTTTTACTTTTTCACTCAAATAGTTTCCATTATCATCAATAAGTGTAATTGTATATTGATTGATGGCTGAGGCTGTGGTTATAGTCTTATCTGACCAGGGGGCTAATAACAACGTTTCCTTATTTATCTTTGCATTCCCGGTAAACTCAGGAATAGTTATCCAGTTTGCGGAGTTGTTTTTGATATTAACACCGCCATTGGCATGTTTAATACTCAGACGACGAAAACTTTCTTTATCCACGCCAGTAAGCCCTTCAGGGCGGTAGATAAATTTAATACGGTTTTGCATGGCGAATTTAATGCCATTCTTATCTTCTAATTCGGGGCAATTAGGTGGGATGTCTAGCACATTGAGGAAGAACAGGCTTTCGCGATCTTTTGGTAGTGTATTCGCCAATTTTTTGATTTTGAGTTGTTGCCCTTCCCCCCCTTTTACGTGAGCGACCGGTGGCGTCAACACAAACGGAACATGAATTTTTTCTGGGGGTAGGCTGGTATCGCCATCATCAATCCATGACTGAACCAGGGCGCTACGATTACCTTCATTCATTAACTGAACGGTAATCTCTTTTTTCTGTTCTGGATAAATAACACGAGTGCCGTAGATATAGACACCACCCCACGCAGGCGTGACCATGCTGGCCAGCAAGAAGGCTATTAATTTTTTCATTAAACAATCCTTGTTTGAGAAATCGGCGGCCAAAGCCGCCGATAAACATCATATTATTCTGTTACAACGGTCATTGTTATAGTAGATTTAACCCCACCCTTACTCACGTCAGCACCTGCTTTTGCGTATTGCGCCGTAAAATGCAAATCATACTCACCATTTTCAGATGGTGTTAATTCAACAGGTTTATTACCAGTAATCTGGTTGCCGGTACTAGCCTCTTGTCCATAAAAGACAGCAAAACCAACATCATTTGCATCACCAGTATTACGAGTAATATTTAAATCCGCGCCTTCAAATTGGGTACTGGAGAAAGTAATTCTTGGTTTAACACCAACCCCACATTTAACTTTTAATGGTAAAGATGTTGTATTTGAATAAGTAGTAACGGGGGCGCCAACTTGTACATTTTCAAATTGATCAATACCAATCTCGCTCATCTCAATTGTTGCATTATCACTGCCACTCAGGAACTGACACGTAGTTCCTACAACTCTACCGTTAATATTTAACGTACCCATTGCATTCTCCACTTCCGCAGCATTCCCTGCGCTCATAAAAAGAGAAGATAATACTGCAACTGCAATAATTGAACGTTTCATAGTCTATTCCTTAACTAATTTATTCCAGGTGATTAAGAGTCTCTGTCCTCTCGGAAATGAATTTCGCAAATTACATTTGCTATCGCAATGTAAACAAGTTGTTTTCGTGATTTAAATCAAATTATAAAAAATACATAACAAACAAAAAATACCCATAAAAATATTCACTTTGTTTACTATTCGGCATTATTTGATGTCTTTGCACGGTAGATTAATACGTATAATTAATTGCGGGTTGTTTATTTTAAATAAATATCCGTATACTGATGACAATGTTAGGTATTGAACTCTTTATTCTATTTCCAGCCAGAAATAGGCTTTTCAATAGACAAAAAGACCTGACGGTAAGGCCAGGTCTTTTATACATTACATTCCAACTAACCAATCAAAACCAGGGAATAGTAGCGGTTGCGCTTAATCCATAACTACTGAATCCCCCTTTAACCGGTTCTGTACGCAAATCCCCGTGTCGGATAAACAATTTGAACTGTTGCTGACTCGACAAACTCTTCATATTAAGAAAAGGTAAGTCGGTCCGCTGTTCAGCTTGCATCGCCAGTCGCTCAATCGCCTGTTCTTCAGTAAGCCAGCCTTTTTTCACTGAACGCCTTAACAGACGCTGGGGGTTACTTTTAACCTGCACACGGCTTACTACTCGCCAGCCCTTTATTTCTGGAACGGGAGTGACAGGTGAACATTGGCAATAGTCCGTTAGTCCTTTACGCCACGCTGAGGCTTCAAGCGCCTGTAATGTCTGGGCGCTACCATGCAAGCGTAAACGCGCTCCTGGCATAACATTTACGTCCGGGAAACTTACGCCGATATCGCCTTGCCCTCTTGCACCTAATGCCCGATGCAGTTTGGCAAATAACGCCGCCATCAACATTTCGCTCGAAAATTCAGGATCTGGTAGAACGAGGAGCTCAAGGTAGTGATCCATTGGCAGCTCCTTATTCCGATTTCTCACCAAAGACACCGCCGCGGATCAGCACAGCCATCACGTAGTGCTGCTGCTCAACGTCTGGTTTCATCCCTTTAGTCACCCAATTGTCCAGTAAGGTATAAAAGTCGAGTTTTTCTTTCGGTTGGCGGCAGGCCACACCGCGACTGGTTACAGAACCGTATGGTTCCACGGCGATAGCACCTAATTCATCCACTTTTGGATGCCAGGTATCGATGGTACGTAAAGCATTGCCAATCTTCTGAGAGTGGATACCGGCAATGCCAGCCACCTGGTATAACACGCGACTTTTGCTACTGTTGCTGTCGAGTACCAGCTCCTGCGACGGGAAAACTTCTTGCCCGGCGCCAAGACGAACCTGCGCTTCAACGGTAAGCATCACCCACTCTTTTCCGCTCAATCCTTGTTCAATCGTTGCCGCCAGTTTCGTGACGCTACTCTGGCCCTGTTCAAATTGACGTAAAGAGAAGCCATGGCTGTTAAAAGTCCATGATTTGTCGTTAGTGGTGACTTTCACCTGAATTTGTTCGGCACCGATACGGTTACGCCACAGAAAACGACCATTTGCCAGATTCAGGGCATAGCGAAGCGCCAACTCTTTAAAGCCATGTTCACTGATATAACCTTCAATAACGCCGGAAAGCGCCTCCTGATAGGCCATATCATTACATACTGAAGGTGAGGATAAATTACCCAGCACGCGCAGCGTAAACACCACTTTTAGCGTATCCGCATCTACCGGAAGCGAGGCTACATCTACCCGCTGCAAGTTGGCTTTTTGGATTTCTGCATTCAGCTTTAACGCATTACTGGAAATTGCATCTTTCAGGCGATTGGAGATGGTTCCGCGAACGGCTTTCTCCTGAATCTCAATAGGTTGCCATTCATTTCCTTGCCAGTTACCTGCGTACATCACCGCGTCAGAGGTTGCCAGTTTGCGCTCAAATGCCAGTACTGACGCCGTTTTTACTGCTACAGGGGCCTTTGCCATAATTATGTCCTTATTCTGTATCGTCATCTTCATTAATCGTAGGGTCATCAACGACTGGTATTGCCGAGCAATAGTAGCCAGTGTCCGTTGTACGGTAACGCCACATCAGCGGTTGCAAGCCAGTAATACGATGTAATCCGCGCCATTCGCCAATGCCATAAACTGCTTCGGCAAAGGCAAATGGTGTTGAGGTATCGCGCGCATTTTCAACTTCACCGGGTGCGTAAACAGGAGAAATGCGTTGGTAGCCACACATTAACGGTACCAGGAAACCAGGCATTGGCTTCGGCTGGTATACCCATTGTGCGCTGTTGTCTTCTGCCGGAGATTCGGCCTGATATTTAATCGCAGCAAAATCAAGCCAGGCATCAAGCAACGATATGTCGGGATGTTGTTGGTGATGTTCAGCCAGCCATTCACTGCGATCGTAAAGCGCATAGCCAGGCATTAAACGCCAGATGATTTTACGCAGTTGCTTTTCATCTTCAGGGGCATGAAAAAGCTGTGGTTCGCGCATGTCAACAATGCTGCCGCCCGCCAGTTTGTGGCTCTGGCAGAGCATTTTCAGATGGTCGCAAAGAGCTTTTCTGCCATATTCACCATTGGTAATTTCGCCATTACATTCAATCAGCAGAGAAACCGTCAGGTGCATACGGCCCTCTTCATTGAACGAGGCGGTTTTACCTTCTCTGGTTAATGGGTTACGGGTGAGAGCGAATTGAAAATCGCGCCCGGAGCTGTACGCCTGAATATGCTGTTCATGGCTTACTACCGCACAACCGTCAAAACTTACGCCAAATTCATCCACGACTTTTCGAGAAAGCGCATGGACATAACCGAGAAAATGGGTCATCGACGGGAATCCCCAGGTCAACCCGGAGACGGCGTTAGCGTTTTCGATGCGTAGATGGGGTAACAAGAGCAGATAACTCATTTCAGCGCCTCCTGCAAAACGGCTTCCATTTCACGCATCCGTTGAGTAAAAAGGGACTGACTGCGCCACTCCCTTTGCTCGACAGCACCGACATCGAAACGGGCTTTTTTTAGTCGGTAGTTCAGCCAGCGCGCGAAATCATCGGCTACCGTCTCTTGCCAGTCGTTTTTCTCACGCTCCTGTTTGAAAGTCTCATCTGAGAGGCTTCGCCACGGGTCCAGCCAAAGTTGTTGGTGGCGAGGTAAGTCTGGTGATTGCACGGACCATCCCTGCCATTTTTCTTGCTGAAATGAAGACGCCTGCATGAACAGCAGATCAATCAACTCATCAATATATTTCGCCCGCGCAGTTCGGATATGAACATTGTTTATGTCAACCTTCAGCAGGTAAGTCATCCGGGCTACGATGCCTGAAGCCGCCCGATTGAAATCGCCGCGTAGGGAAAAAATACTGCGCATGTTTTGTGGTGCGCGATCCAGCGTCTCCCAGGTAGGTGGCATTGATGGCAACAGCCAGACACGACCACCACGCACACTATTGAGCAGAGAAATATTCTGCGGTTTTGTGCCACCAAAATGCATTTCGGCAAGATTAGGAAACCGGATATCTGGCTGGGAGTGCCATTTTCCTGCTTTGCGGGCATCGCGAATGGCTTTCGATTCCTCACTAAAGCGAACAGCCGTTAGCTTTTCATACATCGCCTGCGCCAGTGAACTGGAAAACAGTGGGCATAACAGGTGATAACTATCTGCAACAGGGAAATAGATTTGTTTTGCCAGTTTATGGCTGGCAGGCTGTCCAGTTGTCCATGCCTGGCTAAACCCAGCTACCCACAACTCCAGTTGCGCTTTATCCTCTGCAAACGTACTTAATGCCTGATAATCACCACGCTTCAGGCTGGCAAGCAGTGAATCTCCGTTCACATCGGTTTGTAGCAACTTTGCGACGTCAAGTGCGGCTGCGTTACCAATCGCGTCAGTAGCGACATTCACCAACGATGCCGTGTTTAAATAGCTTTCGTTAGCGGAGGTTTCCAGATAAAAGCTACTGGCTTTAGAATCACCATGACTGAATTTAGCGCCATGAGTGACTAATTTGATTTGCCCGGCACGCTTTGCCGCATCCGTTAACCAGTTACGTGGCAGGTAGCGTGCTTCGAGTTCCTGTCGCTCCAGAGCGATAACGCTGGCGTCCTCGCCCTGCTCCAGTCGCTTTGCTGCTTCTTTTTCAAAGGCTTCGATTTTGGGTTGCCTTCGCGAAGCGATGTAGTCAGTTATAAATTGTATTAGCGCCGTTTTTTCCATCTCGGCTCCTTTCGTTAATCCATCAAATTGAAGTTGCTCCCTGACTTCACTGAAAAATCTCCGTAGCCCAACCAGGCTTCAGTACAACGACACACACAGCAAAAGGGGCAACGCCCGTGGTGATAATCATGGATAGTTCACCTAGAGGTATCTACGTTTCAATCTCGTTAAACCCATGCAATAACCAAGAGTGATATTACCATGCATAAAATATTTGCCACACAATGGTTTAATAACTAACATTCACGCACTGCCATCGGCAGCTAAGAAATAGAGGTATCTCCGGATACGGACTTGTAAACTGCCGCACAGGCAGCTCGCCCCCTATCACAGGTTGCGAAACACCCCTAACCACGGGTGATAACGCCAGTCATCGACCGCATCTTCTTCACTGACCGGTACTCTCACTTCAGCAAACATTTCTCCAACACGCTGTATTTCACAACCTTGCTTATCAGCTAAATTCAACAAAACGTGTCGGTAATCCATCACGCCCCAGCAAGCGACGCCGCTGGCGCATCTCACCTCTTCTCGCCTGAAATTCCCTTGCGCTTTACGCTCGTTGTCGCCCGTGCGGGAATAGAAACGCGCTTCGCTTTCTTCATCATCCATATGCAAAAAAAACACCGCCTCCGGCAAAGGGGAATAACGAAATGGCGTCTGGCGTTGCATCCAGCCGTTCCAGCTTAGCGGTGCACGCCACCATTGCGCCGCCACCACATGTTTGCTTTTACTGCTCATTAATTCGGCGGATAAACGACCATGCTCAAGCTCCGCCAGTTTGTTGTCATTATTGGCAGACAGGATCCGCGGCAAGGCGTTAATCGTCCGGTAGTCCGCGATCGGAATCAGCTCGCAAATATCGTGACTATTCAGCAAGTGTTCTTTTGTTTCGAAACCTGGTTTACAAAATGCGGGGGCTTTTTTCTGCAATGATTTGATGTTGCTACGCAAAATAACTAGATTCTCACTGGTCGGCACATTTCTACGGTGGCGCTGAATACGTCCGGCAAATTGAATAATCGAACGCATGGAGCTTGGTTCAATAATTCCCCAGTCCGCATCCCAGTCACGCCCCACTTCTATAACCGATGTCCCCAACACCACAAAAAGATGGTGCGATTCCGGACTGTTATGTAAGGCATCTGCGATATCTTCGTTGCTCCAGAAATCGAGTTCGTTATGACGAGTAAAAGCGCGATCCAGCCGCTTCTCAATATCTGAACGCACCGCCAGCGGGTGTCGGGAGTGGTAAACACAGTAATGAATGCAGACATCTTCTGGTGAAGGAATGGCAATCAGGGCTTTGGTCACCGCAACCAGTGGGTTGATATTCGCGAAACGCACCAGGCCCAGCGAAACGGTTTTACCGCTTTCGTGTCGCTGGCGATGCGCCTGATGCAACTTCAGCATTTGCGTATGCACCGTCTGGGCCACACTTTCGGTAACGTCTTGTATCGCGCTTGATGCAGATGAAATTGAAGCAACACGCCCGAAATGCAGTCGCTCTTTTTCAGCCAGCATCACCGCTCGCCGTGCAACAAATTTGGCATGTGCATCACGAAACCCAGGCCCGTCGCAAATTTGCGTTGCATCAGCATCTTTTTCATCAAACCAGGCACAGCAGATATTGACGGGCCTGCCGTTGGTACCACAAGACGTCTGCCACATTTTACGCCCGGCGAGATAAGCCGCGAACAACGCCTGAATCAGCCCTGGAGGTAGCGTCGCCGAGGAAAGTAATACCCGCGTTCCTAGCATCCCGGCCCAGTTCATCAAACGACATACCGCATGAAGATCGGCAATATCAAAGTCATCAGGTTCGTCGAGCACTAAATCGCTGGTTAACAGGCGCAACATCGCCGGAAGCTGTTTCCCGCCACGCACACCCTCGGTCGCAGAAATAAGATGATCAATCGTCGCGACCAGAATCGGTGCGCTAACTAACTCCTTAAGTTTGCTGTCATCCTTCAACCATTTTTCCAGCGCCCCGGTATGCAGGCTGCCTTCGTACTTAACGAACTGTTGCTCCTCTGTTGGCGACTCTTGTGAAGCACTTCCGTAATCATTGTCTATTTTTTCCTGCTGCCACAGTTGCTTAACTGCCGCCGAACCAATCAGTACCGCCAGCTCATCCTCACCCAGTCCAAGCCGACTGCGCAGAGCATCGCCGGTTTGCAAAGTCAGCGTGCGCAATCCCAGCGCAACGGTAAATCGGCACCCTTCTCGCTCGTCGGCAAGTGCATACATAATGCGGGCGTTCGCAAAGGTTTTACCACAACCCGTCGAGGCCATATTGACGCCGAAAAATCCCTCTTCACGACTTCGTTCACGTAGCGCTCGCGCCACATCCCAGGCTTTATCTTGCCAGCGATATTTCACATCTGTGGCCCGCTGGCTAAAACCTTTATGTCGGGCAATTGCCGGAAGCGATGCCCGTGTGTGCATCAGTTGCCGCCCAAGCAGATACGCATGATGCGCGACGCCCACAAGATGTTCGTCTACCCGTTGTTTGAGCGTGCCGCTTTGGCGATCGCTATTTGCCCAGACGATATATTCCGGGTCCTGCCATTTTTGCTGCGCGTTATTAGATGAATAGTAGTGATCGGCAAGCATCAGGCAAAAACGCGCCATATGTAAGGGGAACAACTGTTCCATCTGCCCGTATGTCTTTAAACCGAGCGCGTTGCTTGCCCGGCGAGAAATCTGACGCGCTTTTTCCCGCCAGCTCGCGCTTTGAAGCGGCGTTCCTGATGGAAACTGCCAGACTTGCTCAAAATCCTGTTGCGTCCAGTCATTTTTGCGGTGGTTAACGGCATTCCAGTCAGCATTCAGTTGCTTCTCCAGCCAACTTTCACACCCTTTGCATGATTGTTCCGGCTGTGAAGAAAGATTCTCCGGCATTCGATGATGGGAAAGGATCAGCCAACCTACCGTCTTGGCTAGCGGTTGCAGCGAACTGAATGGACTATTTGAAAAATGAGGTGTGTCTTTTTGTAGACGTTCAAGAATCGCAACTTCATCATCTGCCGTTAATTCCCCGAGTTTCTCCAGCCACACATCGTCTGGCTGTTCACCAACAAACGCCTGGAAAAGCCGCAGTGAGATCCATTCATGCCGATAAGGTTGATAACTGCGTGCGCTCTTATGGGTCAGGCTTTGCTGAAAGCTGCGTCCTGCTTTACCAAAATCATGAAACAACCCGGCGATAGCCGCCAGCAGCGCAATGCTCTCCGCGCATTGCCAGCGATTTTCTTCCTTGTTCACCAGGCTGGTTTGGGGTGTTCGATTCGTGGGAACGCGTCCCTGTGCATTAAAACGACGAATATTACCCACAATCCACATCAACTCCATTTGCCCGTTCTTCTTCAGCCAGTGACATGCCACTGCGGTATTTCGCCTTGCTGTTTTGCGCAGTAAACGGCGGAGTGTGTTAACGCCTTCCAGAGTAATCACCGTTTGCCATGCGGCATCACCGGTGCGTTCAGCAAACTGATCAATAATACGGCAGCTTTCCATGCGGGCGTTTTTTGTACAGCGCGAGATAATCAGAACATTCATTGATCAGCCTTAGCCAGTGCCTGGGCCGTATCTTGCAAAGAGGTGATCATGACATCCAGAGCATCTGCTTGTTGAAAGATATTGATGCAGCGTTGACGAAACTCCTGAGCATCTTCTCCCGCCATTGCGGCAATAAATGCTTGTGGCATAACCAGGGCATCTTTAATCAGATCGGCAAGGTCAAAAACGAGGCCGCCGCGACGTGTTTTACCGTGCATTACTGCTAAACCATGCGGGATCCCGGTTACCCACGCCGCCACTGCCGCCAGACCGTAAGCCAGATAATTACCCTGATCGAGGAAGCGGTTAGCCATATCAATCCCACCGCCCCGTTTTGCGCGAGTAAAGTCGCCATAGCCCACGGTTTGGCTCACCATTTTGTAGAGTGCTTTGGTCAATTTGGCCTCTACGAGCATAAGCTGCGCATGGTTTTCTGCCGCGTCTATTTCTTCACGAGTACGATTTAGTAGGGTCTGCAGTGCATTAGCATCAGGCTGAAAGGCGTGTTCACGCTGCATTTTCGCGCTGGTCCAGTGCTTATCGATATGTGTCAGGCGGATTAACTGAAAACGTTTCGCGGCGGCAAGTCGTTTATCTTCAGCAAACCAAAAAGAAACCCACTGCTGAAGATATTCAGTAGGACGATATTCGCTTTGCGGACTGAACCAGGAGACATCAACATCAACTTCATTTGCCGAATACAGCGGCGTGCCATCCGTCCCACAAAAGCCCACCATCACCCCGGCATGGGCAAATTCACGCATCGCCGCCTGAGTAACGGATGTTCCCATCCCCAACATCAATGCCGTGGTATTCGCAATGGGGATATTCCAGTAGTACGACTCCTTACCTTCACTGGTAATATATTCCACTCGCCCACCATTCACCTGCACCCGGCATTTTTCCAGATAATAAATATTGGCGCGTTTAGAGTGGAGAATGGTTTTGAGGTCAGATGGAGTAAGGTAATTGGAAGACATAAACACATCCTGTGATTATTTTTATTTGAAGGAGCTAGGATTAGTACAGCATTGATTTCTGTGCGAGAAATTGATTTCTATCGCAATTATCACAATTGTTATTGCACGTTGAGGCTAATGGTTCGGAGTTGAGAGCGCCATAACGCAGCTAAATTTCTGCCATCATCGTATTTGTGAAACTGCCTGTACGGCAGTGAACAAGAAGGCTCGTTCTGAAAAACTAATTTCCCGTTTTCTAAGCTGCCTGTACGGCAGTGAACGTGAAATGATTTGCCGCACCACTTGCAAACAATTTCTAAGCTGCCTGTACGGCAGTGAACAGGACAGAAAGATCATGCTTGTTCTGAGTGATTTTCTAAGCTGCCTGTACGGCAGTGAACAACACATGGCAGAACCAGGCGAAAACAAAGAATTTCTAAGCTGCCTGTACGGCAGTGAACCCTGACTGTTGTCCCTGGCTCTATGTCGCTCATTTCTAAGCTGCCTGTACGGCAGTGAACTAGAGATGCTCAATCTGCTGATTATTCGGGGCTTTCTAAGCTGCCTGTACGGCAGTGAACAGGCTCGTCCGTTGCCGCTGCTGGCACCATTTTTTCTAAGCTGCCTGTACGGCAGTGAACCCCGGCAGGTACGCGCAAAAACGCAGAGGAACTTTCTAAGCTGCCTGTACGGCAGTGAACGCAACGCTAGTTCGGCTGTATCCTGTCAGTTCTTTCTAAGCTGCCTGTACGGCAGTGAACCAAGAGGGGATGCAGACATTAACACTCCACCCTTTCTAAGCTGCCTGTACGGCAGTGAACGGTGATAACCTCCCGGACACCGAATCGGATCCTTTCTAAGCTGCCTGTACGGCAGTGAACATTCCCTCAAGCCATGCGCAGTGATTCAAGTCTTTCTAAGCTGCCTGTACGGCAGTGAACTCAAATACTACACGTTTAGCCCGTTGTTAATAAAGCAAAACCATCTCATTTTCCTGCTACAACCCTTTTTTATTCTTACCTTTCAGCAGCGTTAATTATCAACAACTTACCATCATCACCAAAAAAAGGGTCTGAACTTCCTCCACCCTATAAACAAAAAGTCCGTAACCCCTGACGAGATTACGGACTTCACCAACCTACTTAACAATCTGATTAATGCGCGGCTTCCGGTTTATGCTTTTGTGCACTCTGGAACCCGTAGGTCAGCTCATTTTTATCTTTACCCAGCGCGACTGTCACCTGGCCACCATCCACCAGCGAGCCAAACAGCAGTTCGTTAGCGAGCGGTTTTTTCAGGTTATCCTGAATCACACGTGCCATCGGACGCGCGCCCATCGCCCGGTCGTAACCTTTCTCAGCCAGCCAGTTACGCGCTTCCTGGCTCACTTCCAGAGAAACACCTTTCTGATCCAACTGAACCTGCAACTCGACGATAAACTTATCAACCACCTGGTGGATCACGTCTGTAGAGAGATGATCGAACCAGATAATGTTGTCGAGACGGTTACGGAACTCCGGCGTAAAGATCTTCTTGATCTCTTCCATCGCATCGGTGCTGTTATCCTGCTGGATAAGACCAATGGATTTACGCTCGGTTTCACGTACCCCGGCATTGGTGGTCATCACCAGTACCACGTTACGGAAATCGGCCTTGCGCCCGTTGTTATCGGTCAGCGTGCCGTTGTCCATCACCTGCAACAGAATATTGAATACGTCCGGATGCGCTTTCTCGATTTCGTCCAGCAGCAGCACCGCGTGCGGATGCTTGATGACCGCATCGGTCAACAGACCGCCCTGATCAAAACCAACGTATCCTGGAGGCGCACCAATCAGGCGGCTGACAGTATGACGTTCCATATATTCGGACATATCAAAGCGCAGAAGCTCAATACCCAGTGCTTTGGAAAGCTGTACCGTCACCTCGGTTTTCCCGACCCCGGTTGGACCAGCAAACAGGAATGAACCAACAGGTTTATGTTCGTGGCCTAAACCCGCACGCGCCATCTTAATGGCCTCGGTAAGCGCTTCAATGGCTTTATCCTGACCGAAGACCAGCATTTTCAGGCGATCGCCAAGATTTTTCAGCGTATCGCGGTCACTCTGAGAAACGCTCTTCTCAGGGATACGTGCAATACGGGCTACCACGGACTCGATATCCGCCACATTCACCGTTTTCTTGCGCTTGCTTACCGGCATCAAACGTGCGCGAGCGCCCGCTTCATCGATAACGTCAATCGCTTTGTCCGGCAGATGACGATCGTTAATGTATTTCACCGCCAGCTCCACCGCCGCACGCACCGCTTTCGCGGTATAACGCACATCGTGGTGCGCTTCGTACTTCGGTTTCAGGCCATTGATGATTTGCACAGTTTCTTCGATCGACGGTTCAGTAATATCGATTTTCTGGAAGCGACGCGCCAGAGCACGGTCTTTCTCGAAAATGTTGCTGAACTCCTGATAGGTCGTCGATCCAATCACGCGAATTTTACCGCTGGAGAGCAACGGTTTGATCAGGTTGGCTGCATCTACCTGCCCGCCAGACGCTGCGCCCGCTCCGATGATGGTATGGATTTCATCGATAAACAGGATGCTGTTAGTATCCTGCTCTAGCTGTTTGAGCAACGCTTTAAACCGTTTTTCAAAATCGCCGCGATATTTGGTGCCTGCTAACAGGGAGCCGATATCGAGAGAGTAAATCGTACAGTCAGCCATGATTTCCGGCACATCGCCCTGAACAATTCGCCAGGCAAGACCTTCAGCAATCGCAGTTTTACCGACGCCAGACTCCCCAACCAGCAGCGGGTTGTTTTTACGGCGGCGGCAGAGAACCTGAATGGCGCGCTCCAGTTCCTTCTCACGACCAATCAGCGGGTCAATTCCGCCCACGCGTGCAAGCTGGTTCAGATTAGTCGTGAAATTCTCCATACGGTCCTCCCCACCAGCTTGTTCTTCACTGCTCGGCTGGTTTCCTGGTTCAGAAGACTGAGATGGCTCGTCTTTACGCGTGCCATGAGAAATAAAGTTCACCACATCAAGACGGCTGACTTCATGTTTGCGCAACAGATACGCCGCCTGCGACTCCTGTTCACTAAAGATAGCGACCAGAACATTCGCTCCGGTAACCTCACTGCGTCCGGAGGACTGAACATGGAAGACCGCACGCTGCAATACACGCTGAAAACTCAAGGTCGGCTGCGTGTCGCGCTCCTCTTCACTGGCGGGCAGAACAGGTGTGGTTTGTTCAATAAAGGCTTCCAGTTCCTGACGGAGCGCAACCAGGTCCACGGAACACGCTTCCAGCGCCTCCCGGGCCGATGGGTTACTGAGCAATGCCAGTAACAAGTGCTCGACGGTCATAAACTCATGACGGTGCTCGCGCGCTCTGGCGAAAGCCATATTTAAACTGAGTTCCAGTTCTTGATTGAGCATAGGCACCTCCCCCAATTTTTATACCTGCATTCAGGCTTTTTCCAGCGTACACAGCAATGGATGCTCGTTCTCCCTTGCGTACTTGTTCACCATCGCCACTTTGGTTTCTGCAACCTCAGCGGTAAAGACTCCGCAAATGGCCTTCCCCTGGTAGTGAACAGCAAGCATCAATTGCGTTGCACGTTCTACATCATAAGAAAAGAATTTTTGTAACACGTCAATAACAAACTCCATTGGAGTGTAATCATCATTGACTAATATCACTTTATACATAGATGGCGGTTTTAGCGCGTCGCGAACTTTTTCTTCCGCCAGTTGATCAAAGTCCAGCCAGTCGTTCGTTTTACCCATTGTCAGTTATCATCTTCGGTTACGGTTACCGGCAGAACGCTCTGCCGCTGACAAGAGCGTATTTGCCTGACCAATCTACTCCACATGATAGATAATTATCATCTATCGTTGGTATAAGCGACATCAGTGACATTACTGTCAATAGCGTTAACTGCTTCAAATTTTTGATGCATACCTACCCCCTGGCCCCTGTCAAACGCTTGACGACTCGCCCCATTTCTCTAAATTGTATTTCAAGAGTTGGCGAGGTTTTGAACTGCCCCCTCTCTGACCCCGGTTTATTCCATCTTACTTATATAAGATTTGCGAAGGATGTCGAAGCATGGAAAAGGGTACTGTTAAGTGGTTCAACAACGCCAAAGGGTTCGGTTTCATCTGCCCTGAAGGCGGTGGCGAAGATATTTTCGCTCATTATTCCACCATCCAGATGGATGGTTACAGAACGCTAAAAGCTGGACAACCCGTTCAGTTTGATGTCCACCAAGGGCCAAAAGGCAATCACGCCAGTGTTATTGTGCCCGTCGAAGTAGAAGTAGCAGTCGCATAGCTCTTCTGTCTCATTGTGTACATCCTAAAGGCAAAATGCCAGCCCGATCGGCTGGCATTTTTATCTCAAAAATCACTCTCGCGCCAAAGCATCCACTGGATCCAGCCGTGCCGCATTTCGTGCAGGTAGCCAGCCAAATAAAATGCCCGTAACGGTTGAGCATAAAAACGCCAGCAGCAACGCCAGTGGAGAAAAACCTATCTCCCAGCCGGGTAAAAAAAGCTGTAGGGTGAAGGCAATTAACAGCGACAGCATTATCCCCATCGCGCCGCCCACCAGGCAAACCAGCACGGCTTCAATCAGAAATTGTTGCAGAACATCGCTGGCACGCGCGCCAACAGCCATGCGAATACCAATTTCCCGCGTCCGCTCCGTTACTGATACCAGCATAATATTCATAACGCCAATGCCGCCTACCACCAGCGAAATCACCGCCACCAGAGTCAGAAACAGTTGTAAAGTACGTGTGGTTTTTTCGACTGTTTTCAAGACGCCGTCCATGTTCCAGGTAAAGAAGTCTTTTTTGCCATGGCGCAGCGACAACAAACGGGTGAGTTGTTGTTCCGCTTCGGTGCTGTCAAAGCCTTCTTTTACTCTTACAGTGATGGAGTTCAGCCACGACTGGCCCATAACCCGCCCGGACATTGTGCTGTAAGGTAACCAGACGCGCAGCACTTTACTGCTACCAAACATCGACTGTTTTTCTTCCGCCACGCCGATGACTCTCGCAGGCATATTACCAACCAGAATGACCTCACCAATCACATCGGCCTTATGCGGGAAAAGCTGGCGGCGGGTGTTACTGTCGAGAACCACCACCTGTGCGCGGCCGTTCAGTTGCTCCTGATTAAAGGTATTCCCTTCGCTGAAGGTCATGCCGTAGACATTGAAATAATCGCCGCTCACACCGTTGGCGCTGGCGGCAACATCAACATTGTTATAACGCAGGCGAAGGTTTTGCGAGACGGCGGGCGTGGCAGAGGCGACCCACGGTTGTTTTTGGATGGCGATTAAGTCGTCGTACTTTAGCGCCTGCTGATATTGCGGATCGTCATCGCCAAAATCTTTCCCGGGATAGACATCAATAGTATTCGTACCAATAGAACGAATATCCGCCAGCACCATTTGTTTGGCGGCATCGCCCACCACGACGATAGAAACCACCGACGCAATACCAATAATAATCCCCAGCATGGTCAGTAAGGTGCGCATTTTATTCGCTGCCAGCGCCCGCCACGCCATCGTCAGCGCCTCATTAAAACCACTGACGAATTGCCGCCAGCCAGACGCCGTTTTGACTATCGATTCCGTCCCCGTGGCGGCATTCACCTTTTCAATGGCGGGAGGATTACGCACAATTTCGCCGTCGCGAATTTCGATTACCCGCTCCGCCTGAGCCGCAACCTGTGGATCGTGGGTAACGATAATCACCGTGTGCCCGCGATCGCGCAACTGATGCAATATCGCCATCACCTCTTCGCCAGAATGGCTGTCCAGTGCGCCGGTAGGTTCATCGGCGAGGATCACCTGCCCACCGTTCATTAACGCACGAGCAATACTGACACGCTGCTGCTGGCCACCGGAAAGCTGGGCCGGATAATACTCTGCACGGTCTTCCAGCCCCAGTCGTTGCAGCAACTCCTGAGCGCGCAGCAATCGCTGTTTCCGCTCAAGACCAGCATAGACGGCGGGTACTTCAACGTTCTGCTCGGCGGTTAAGTGCGAAAGCAAATGGTAACGCTGGAAAATAAAGCCGAAATGCTCGCGACGAAGCTGCGCCAGCGCATCGGCGTCCAGCGTGGCAACATCCTGGCCGGCAACGCGATAGGTTCCACTGGTCGCTTTATCCAGGCAGCCGAGAATATTCATCAGGGTCGATTTACCGGAGCCCGAAGCACCGACAATTGCCACCATCTCACCTGCATAAATATCCAGGCTGATGCCCTTTAGCACCTCAACCTGCTCGTCTCCAGCAGGATAGCTACGGCGAATATCCTTTAGTTCGAGCAAGGGCGTCATTGTGCAGCTCCTGGTTTGGCCTCACCAATCACCACTTCATCGCCCGCTTCCAGTCCTTTGACAATCTCAACATCGGTGTCGTTGCGCGCGCCAATCGTCACTTCGCGCTCGCGTATTTCGCCATTACGCAGCAGTTTGATTTTATAACGGTTATCACCAACCGAATCCCCCAGTGCCGACAACGGAATGGTGAGTACGTTTTTCACATCAGTGAGTTGAATGTGGACTTGCGCAGTCATATCCAGGCGCAGTAAACCATTGGGGTTTGGCACTTCAAAACGGGCGTAGTAGAAAATGGCGTCGTTGACCTTTTCTGGCGTCGGCAGCACATCTTTAATCTGTCCCTCGTAGCGCGTCAGCGGATCGCCAAGCACGGTGAACCAGGCTTTTTGACCGGGTTTCAGGTGAATGACATCTGCTTCCGACACCTGCGCTTTTACCAACATGGTACTCATATCTGCCAGCGTCAGAATGTTTGGCGCTTGTTGTGCGGCAATTACCGTCTGCCCTTGCAGAGTGGTGATTTGCGTAACTTCACCTGCCATCGGGGCAACGATGCGGGTGTAATCGAGATTCGTTTTCGCCGTGTCGAGTGACGCCTGATTCCGTTTGATTTGCGCGTCGATAGTACCTATTTGCGCCTGTTTAACTGCCATCTCCGTCGCTGCGGTGTCGAGATCCTGTTGCGAAACCGCCTGCGTTTGCGCCAGTCGTTGCTGGCGTGAGTATGTCACCCGTGCCAGTTTCAGTTCTGCTTCTGCCTGTTGCCTTTGCGCACGCAACTCCATCAGTGTCGCTTCCACTTCCTTGATCTGGTTTTCAGCCTGTTCAGGATCAATAACCCCTAAAAGCTGGTCTTTTTTTACTTTATCGCCAATCGCCACCGACAGCGTTTTCAACTGACCGCTGACCTGCGCGCCCACGTCAACCTTACGCAGCGCGTCCAGCTTTCCGGTCGCCAGCACGCTTTGCTGCAAATCACCGGGGCGGACAATCAATGTCTGATAAGTCGGCACGGGCGCGTTGAGTGTTCTCCACAACGCAATCAGCGCAGCGATGACTATCACCAGCACAATAGCGTAACGCTTCTTAAGGTTTTTTCGCTTTTTCATAAATACTCTGAATGCTCCATATGCGCGCACGGGGCTGCCAACTTCAACGAAACATCAACAAAAATCTAAAATTTACGTTAGTAATTATACGATTGATGTTTGGTTAAGATGCCCGATGGTGAAATCGGTGTTACGTATAATCATTGATTTTATGAATATGTCTCAGATCACTGAACGAGCATTTACACCATCTGAATCTCTTAGCAGCATGTCTCTTTTCCTTAATCTGGCAGGGGGTCAGTGGCGGCCGGGTAAATTCTGGCATCGCCGTCGGTTTCGCCAGAAATTTTTGCTGCGCTCTTTGATTATGCCGCGTTTAAGCGTTGAGTGGATGAACGAACTCTCCCAATGGCCTAATCTCAGAACGCTGTTAACGCGTCAGCCGCGCCTGCCGGTTCGCCTGCATCGCCCTTACCTTGCCGTGAATATGACCCGTAAGCAATTGCTGGAGGCGTTACGTTACCATTATGCGTTGCTGCGCGCGTGCATGTCGGCGGAAGAGTTCAGCTTATATTTGAACACCCCGGGACTGCAACTTGCGAAGCTGGAAGGAAAAAACGGCGAGCAGTTCACGCTTGAACTGACCATGATGATCTCAATGGATAAGGAAGGTGACAGCACAATTCTGTTCCGCAACAGCGAAGGTATTCCTCTGGCGGAGATCACATTTACACTGTGTGAGTATCAGGGGAAAAGGACGTTATTTATAGGCGGGCTGCAAGGCGCGAAATGGGAAATTCCACACCAACAGATCCAGAATGCGACGAAAGCCTGCCACGGGCTATTTCCCAAACGACTCGTGATGGAAGCGGTCTGCCTCTTCGCCCAACGCTTACAGGTCGAACAAATTATTGCTGTCAGCAATGAAACACATATTTACCGCAGCCTGCGTTATCGCGATAAGGAAGGAAAAATCCATGCTGACTATAACGCGTTCTGGGAATCGGTCGGTGGCGAATGCGACGCTGAACGCCATTACCGCCTTCCAGGTCAGATAGCACGAAAAGAGATTGTGGATCTCGCCAGTAAAAAACGGGCTGAATACCGTCGACGCTACGAGATGCTTGACGCTATTCAGCCGCAGATGGCAAGGATGTTTTGCGGTTAATCAGCCCGACCGCGCGCCAGCCACAGCACGCGTGAGAACATTTTTTTCAGCAGCGTCGGTACGGAGTCCACACCACGACGTCCGGCCTCCATTGCCACTTCAATGGCAAGGTCGGGCTTGGAAGAGCGATGGATCGCTTTTGAAATAATTTTGCGCAAATTCATCGGCACGTTTTCCGGGATCTGCGCCACGCGATGGAACACGTCGGAAAACCCCTGGCGATACATAAAATGTTCCATATCCAGCGCCGGTAACGTTGTCAAATGTTCACGTTCAGCTTCGCGATCGTTATTCAGCAGGCTGCGCACCGTTGCGGCATATTTCTTCCCGGCTTCATCGCCATCGACCAGCACATGCCACTCAATCCCCATCCGCCGGGCAAATTTCACCAGTGGTTTTAGCCCGGACTGAGCAAACTCAATGACCTTAATCCCTTCGGCATCGAAATGGTGTCCACACTGGCGCGCCAGTTCGTTGATAACCCAGGTTTCTGTTTCCCCTTCCACCAGCAACCAGCAGCGAGCAAACAGCGATGACGGACGATTAAAACGAATGTGAAAAGAGATGCGGCGGCTGTCTTCGGTGCTCAAGCCACTTGGCCCCAGACGCCAGGCGGCAACACGAGAAGATTCACGCACCAGGCGGCAAACATGTTCCACTGGAGTTAACGAAAGCAGCTCGCCAGAGTTGGTGGTAGCAATACGTTGTAAAGGCAAAAGATTCAACAGATGCCAGGCAACGGAAAGCATAATCGGATGCAGGCGGGTTTCTGGATCTTCAATTAGCAATAACGGACGCGCGTCTTTATCCAGTCGCAATGACCCTTTTGCCTGCAATAAAGTGGCAAACAGACCGAGTAAAATGACCCGATACGAACGCCCCCCTGGTCTGTCAATCATCCGGTTGATGATATCAAGGTAACGCCAGCTCCGTTGCTCATTGCTGGCTCGCCGACGCATTAAGCGATATCTCGCCTGCCCGGCCCCTTGCTCCGAGAAATAATGCTCAAGCAGTTGCACCATTGCCGAAAGCCCCTGGCGAATCTGCCCATCGGAGAGATTTTGCGGGTGTGAGGATAACTCGCGGGCGAGAAAATCCAACTGGCGCGCGGTGACTTCCACATTGGGTACATTTGGTACAGTTCCATTGCGAATGCGGCGCATAAAACGGGCGTCGCGCAAACGCAGAACCGGCATTAAACGCACCACATGACGCGCCTGATCGTTAATATCTTCGACATCAATCGGATGACCGTCTTTATCAAGAAAGCTGCGTAACGTCATCACGCTACCGTCTTCCGCACTTTCCCCTTCCAGGCGATAAAAAATGCGGTGATAACCATCAGTGCATGGCGTCCAGCACGCTTCCAGCGGACGATAACGGCGCACCCGATGCCGTCCTGGCTGCAACTCACGAAAGGTCAGAATGATATGCAAATGATGTTCTCGCCCGTTGATATCCCCCGGCGGAAACCAGAAATCATCGCGCTCAAAATGGTAGAGATCTGACTCTGGCGATAACAGCAGGGTTAAGGCGTCCAGTAAACTGGATTTACCCCACGCGTTCTCCCCAATCAGGACGTTGTTTTGTTCCAGCATCAATGACAATCGATTAATGCCGCGAAAGCCCACAATTTCAACGCGCTCAAGAATCATATCCCCTCCAGAAATATGTAACTTATCCTTTACCCCAGCAGTATAACGAGAAAGGCTGTAGCAATACGTGATGACATCACAATTAAGCATGGCAAATGTCTGAAAAATGAGCGAATAATTGTGTCAGATGCCTTCTCGCTGATTTCTCCCGAAAAAACAATGAAATCAAATAATTAACCTTGTGGATTATTTTTATTACCTCCAAAGGTTTAATTTCGTGGTTTGCACTACACTGTCAATCAGGCAAATGACTATATGAGGGAACTGACTATTGCCCTAAATCAAAATTACTGGATTTATTTATCTGGCGAATAGCTCGTCTTCGTTTTTAAAATACCCACGCATTATTTCTGTCGTCACTTTTTTACGACGACCCGATAAAACGACCATATTTTTCACAGGGTCAATTTTTAATTGAGGTGGATATGTTCAGAAAATTAGCAGCAGAATGTTTTGGCACTTTCTGGCTTGTATTTGGTGGCTGCGGTAGCGCAGTGCTTGCAGCAGCATTCCCGGAATTAGGTATTGGCTTTGCCGGTGTTGCACTGGCGTTTGGTCTGACCGTGCTGACCATGGCCTTCGCTGTCGGTCATATTTCTGGTGGTCATTTTAACCCGGCGGTCACTATTGGTTTATGGGCTGGTGGCCGTTTCCCGGCAAAAGAAGTCGTTGGTTACGTGGTAGCCCAGGTTATCGGCGGTATTGTTGCGGCGGCACTGCTGTATTTAATCGCCAGCGGTAAAGCTGGGTTTGACGCAGCGGCCAGCGGCTTTGCTTCTAACGGTTATGGTGAGCATTCACCGGGCGGCTATTCCATGCTTTCTGCACTGGTGGTTGAACTGGTATTGAGTGCCGGTTTCTTGCTGGTGATCCACGGTGCAACCGACAAATACGCGCCGGCAGGCTTTGCGCCGATCGCGATTGGTCTGGCGTTAACCTTGATTCACTTAATCAGTATTCCGGTGACTAACACTTCCGTTAACCCGGCGCGCAGCACCGCAGTTGCCATCTTCCAGGGCAGCTGGGCGTTAGAACAGCTGTGGTTCTTCTGGGTAGTGCCAATTGTCGGCGGTATTATCGGTGGTCTGATTTACCGGACCCTGCTGGAAAAACGCGATTAATTAGCATTGGCATTTTATCTGCCCTGATTGTTTTATCATCGACGTTACAAACCGCACGGGTGTTGGTGGCGTCAAAGTCGCTGAAGCGTTCCCCGAAGGCCGGGGCAGCCCACATGGATGTGGGCTGAGGGCGCGTCTTACAGGGACGTTACCTCGCGCCCGACCCGGTAGCCGAAGGGGATAAGCTGAAGGTACCGCGCAGCGGCGATTTTGTTCGCCAGAGCCCGGGGGTGCAGGGGGCGGCGGCGATTGGCCGCCCCCTGCGTGCTCCCTGCGCCAGTGGCTTTATATGGCATTGCACATGAAAGGAGCGCAACAATGCTAAACACTCATAGAGAATTAAAAATCCCCCTCTGATGAATAACATTTCCTTTTAATTGCAACTTTACTCGTCCTTCCGCTTTCAGTAGTGTGTCATCGCGCATTTCGACTTCTTCTTTGCAAGGACTGGGTTTTCATGTTTTCTGGGCTGTTAATCATTCTGGTTCCCCTGATTGTGGGTTACCTCATTCCGCTTCGCCAAAAAGCTGCGTTAAAACGCATTAATCAGCTATTAAGCTGGATGGTTTATCTCATTCTCTTTTTTATGGGTATCAGTCTGGCGTTTCTCGATAATCTCGCCAGTAACCTGTTGGCGATTCTGCATTATTCCGCTGTCAGTATTACCATTATTTTACTGTGCAATATTGTCGCCTTGCTGTGGCTGGAACGCGGTTTGCCGTGGCGCAATAGCCACCAGCAAGAGAAATTGCCGTCGCGTATTGCGATGGCACTGGAATCGCTGAAACTGTGTGCCGTCGTGGTGATTGGTTTTGCTATTGGCCTTAGCGGATTAGGTTTTTTACAGCACGCTACCGAAGCCAGCGAATACACGTTAATTCTGTTACTTTTCCTCGTCGGTATTCAGCTGCGTAACAATGGCATGACCTTAAAGCAGATTGTCCTTAATCGCCGGGGAATGATTGTCGCCGTGGTGGTGGTTGCCAGTTCTTTAATTGGCGGTTTAATTAACGCCTTTATTCTTGATCTCCCCATCAATACCGCGCTGGCAATGGCCTCCGGTTTCGGCTGGTATTCTCTTTCCGGTATTTTGTTGACCGAATCTTTTGGTCCGGTAATCGGGAGCGCGGCGTTCTTCAATGATTTAGCGCGTGAGTTGATCGCCATTATGTTGATCCCTGGCCTGATTCGCCGTAGCCGCTCTACTGCACTGGGCTTATGCGGTGCCACATCAATGGATTTCACCCTGCCCGTTCTTCAGCGTACAGGTGGGCTGGATATGGTCCCGGCAGCGATTGTTCACGGTTTTATTCTCAGCCTGTTAGTGCCGATCCTCATCGCCTTTTTCTCCGCATAATACCTCTCTGGCGGTAGATCCCTGCCGCCAAAATTGCGCTAAATCAATCTCCCTTAAAGTTGCATGAAAAATCCCTTTTATCCCCGCGTTAAGCGACTTAACCTTAAACATGTATATTAAATATAACTTTAAAAGGTGTGATCATGTTTTGTGTGCAATGTGAACAAACTATCCGTACTCCGGCAGGAAACGGCTGCTCATACGCGCAGGGGATGTGTGGTAAAACGGCGGAAACCTCTGACCTTCAGGATTTACTCATCGCGGCGCTGCAGGGGCTTTCTGCCTGGGCTTTAAAAGCGCGTGAATACGGCATTATCAACCACGATGTAGACAGCTTCGCGCCGCGCGCATTTTTCTCAACCCTGACCAACGTTAACTTCGATTCTCCGCGTATTGTCGGCTACGCTCGTGAAGCGATTGCCCTGCGCGAGGCGCTGAAAGCACAATGCCTGGCTGTAGATGCCAACGCCTGCGTCGATAACCCGATGGCTGACCTGCAACTGGTGAGCGATGATCTCGGCGAACTGCAACGTCAGGCAGCTGAATTTACGCCAAATAAAGATAAAGCCGCGATTGGCGAAAACATTCTCGGCCTGCGTCTGCTGTGTCTGTATGGCCTGAAAGGTGCGGCGGCCTATATGGAACACGCCCACGTTCTCGGTCAATACGACAACGATATTTACGCCCAGTACCATAAAATCATGGCGTGGCTGGGGACCTGGCCTGCCGATATGAACGCGCTTCTTGAGTGTTCAATGGAAATCGGCCAGATGAACTTCAAAGTGATGAGCATTCTGGATGCAGGCGAAACCGGTAAATACGGTCACCCGACGCCAACCCAGGTCAACGTCAAAGCGACGGCGGGCAAATGTATCCTGATTTCCGGTCACGATCTCAAAGATCTCTACAACCTGCTGGAACAGACCGAAGGTACGGGCGTTAATGTCTACACCCACGGCGAAATGCTGCCTGCTCACGGCTACCCAGAGCTGCGTAAATTTAAACATCTGGTCGGTAACTACGGCAGCGGCTGGCAGAATCAGCAAGTGGAGTTCGCTCGCTTCCCTGGCCCTATCGTGATGACTTCGAACTGCATCATCGATCCAACCGTAGGGGCTTATGACGATCGTATCTGGACCCGCAGCATCGTTGGCTGGCCGGGCGTGCGTCATCTGGATGGCGAAGATTTCTCTGCGGTCATTGCCCAGGCGCAACAAATGGCGGGCTTCCCGTACAGCGAAATTCCGCACCTGATCACCGTGGGCTTTGGTCGTCAAACGCTGCTTGGCGCTGCGGATACGCTGATTGATCTGGTAAGCCGTGAAAAACTGCGTCATATCTTCCTGCTTGGTGGCTGTGACGGCGCACGCGGCGAACGTCACTACTTCACCGATTTCGCCACCAGCGTGCCGGATGACTGCCTGATCCTGACCCTCGCCTGCGGTAAATATCGCTTTAACAAACTCGAGTTTGGCGATATCGAAGGTCTGCCGCGTCTGGTGGATGCTGGTCAGTGTAACGATGCTTACTCAGCGATTATTCTGGCTGTCACTCTGGCAGAAAAACTGGGCTGTGGGGTGAACGATCTGCCGCTGTCGCTGGTGCTCTCCTGGTTTGAACAGAAAGCGATTGTCATTCTGGTGACACTGCTTTCTCTGGGCGTGAAAAATATCGTCACCGGCCCGACTGCACCTGGTTTCCTGACACCAGATCTGCTGGCGGTGCTGAACGAGAAATTCGGCCTGCGTTCTATCACCACTGTTGAAGAAGACATGAAGCAACTGTTGAGCGCGTAAGGAGTTTGTCGATGACGATGCCAACGAATCAATGCCCGTGGCGGATGCAGGTTCATCACATTACGCAAGAAACGCCGGATGTGTGGACGATTTCCCTGATTTGCCACGATTACTACCCATATCGCGCCGGGCAATATGCGCTGGTCAGCGTGCGAAACTCAGCGGAAACGCTGCGTGCTTACACCATTTCCTCCACGCCAGGCGTGAGTGAATACATCACCCTGACCGTGCGGCGGATTGATGACGGTGTTGGCTCCCAGTGGCTGACCCGCGATGTGAAACGCGGTGACTATCTCTGGCTTTCGGACGCGATGGGGGAATTTACCTGCGACGATAAAGCAGAAGATAAATTCCTGTTACTGGCGGCAGGCTGCGGCGTTACGCCAATTATGTCGATGCGTCGCTGGCTGGCGAAGAACCGTCCGCAGGCCGATGTGCAGGTGATCTACAACGTGCGTACGCCGCAGGATGTAATTTTCGCCGATGAGTGGCGTCATTATCCGGTAACACTGGTGGCGGAAAATAACGTTACCGAGGGGTTCGTTGCCGGACGCCTGACTCGTGAACTGCTGGCAAGCGTTCCTGATTTAGCCTCACGTACCGTGATGACTTGTGGTCCGGCACCGTATATGGATTGGGTGGAACAGGAAGTGAAGGCGCTCGGCGTGACGCGTTTCTTTAAAGAGAAATTCTTTACGCCAGTGGCGGAAGCGGCGACCAGCGGTCTGAAATTCACCAAACTGCAACCGGCGCAAGAATTTTACGCTCCGGTTGGCACTACGCTGCTGGAAGCACTGGAAAGCAATAAAGTTCCGGTTGTCGCCGCCTGTCGTGCGGGTGTTTGCGGCTGCTGTAAGACGAAAGTGGTTTCCGGTGAATATACGGTGAGCAGCACAATGACGCTGACCGACGCCGAAATCGCTGAAGGTTACGTACTGGCCTGCTCCTGCCATCCGCAGGGGGATTTGGTTCTCGCGTAATCACCTTATGCCCGATGATATTCCTGTCATCGGGCTGTTTAACCGTTAGTGCCTCCTTTTTCTCCCATCCCTTCCCCCTCCGTCAGATGAACTAAACTTGTTACCGTTATCACATTCAGGAGACGGAAAACCATGAAACAAACGGTTGCAGCTTATATCGCCAAAACACTCGAATCAGCAGGCGTAAAACGCATCTGGGGAGTCACGGGCGACTCTCTGAACGGTCTTAGTGACAGTCTTAATCGCATGGGCACCATCGAGTGGATGCCTACCCGCCATGAAGAAGTGGCGGCCTTTGCCGCTGGCGCTGAAGCACAACTTTCAGGAGAACTGGCGGTCTGTGCCGGATCGTGCGGCCCCGGTAACCTGCACTTAATTAACGGCCTGTTCGATTGCCACCGTAATCACGTTCCGGTACTGGCGATTGCCGCCCATATCCCTTCCAGCGAAATTGGCAGCGGCTATTTCCAGGAAACCCACCCGCAAGAGTTATTCCGCGAATGTAGTCACTATTGCGAGCTGGTTTCCAGCCCGGAGCAGATCCCACAAGTGCTGGCGATTGCCATGCGCAAAGCGGTGCTTAACCGTGGCGTTTCCGTTGTCGTGTTACCGGGCGACGTGGCGTTAAAACCTGCACCAGAAGGGGCGACTACGCACTGGTATCATGCGCCACAGCCAGTCATAACACCGGAAGAAGAAGAGTTACGCAAACTGGCGCAACTGCTGCGTTACTCCAGCAATATCGCCCTGATGTGCGGCAGCGGCTGCGCGGGGGCGCATAAAGAGTTAGTTGAGTTTGCCGGGAAAATTAAAGCGCCTATCATTCATGCCCTGCGCGGTAAAGAACATGTCGAATACGATAATCCGTATGATGTCGGAATGACGGGATTAATCGGCTTCTCGTCAGGTTTCCACACTATGATGAATGCCGACACCTTAGTGCTGCTCGGCACACAATTTCCCTACCGCGCCTTCTACCCGACCGATGCCAAAATTATTCAGATTGATATCAACCCAGCCAGCATCGGCGCGCATAGCAAGGTAGATATGGCGCTGGTCGGCGATATCAAATCAACCCTGCGCGCATTGCTGCCACTGGTGGAAGAAAAAACCGATCGCAAGTTTCTGGATAAAGCGCTGGAAGATTACCGCGATGCCCGTAAAGGGCTGGACGATTTAGCTAAACCGAGCGAGAAAGCCATTCACCCGCAATATCTGGCGCAGCAAATTAGTCATTTTGCCGCCGATGACGCCATCTTTACCTGTGACGTTGGCACACCTACGGTATGGGCGGCACGTTATCTGAAAATGAACGGCAAGCGTCGCTTGTTAGGTTCGTTTAACCACGGTTCGATGGCTAACGCCATGCCGCAGGCGCTGGGCGCGCAGGCAAGCGAGCCAGAACGCCAGGTGGTCGCCATGTGCGGCGATGGCGGTTTTAGCATGTTGATGGGCGATTTCCTCTCGGTAGTGCAGATGAAGCTGCCAGTGAAAATTATCGTCTTTAACAACAGCGTACTGGGCTTTGTGGCGATGGAGATGAAAGCTGGTGGCTATTTGACTGACGGCACCGAACTACACGACACCAACTTTGCCCGCATTGCCGAAGCGTGCGGCATTACGGGTATTCGCGTGGAAAAAGCCTCTGAAGTCGATGAAGCCCTGCAACGCGCTTTCTCCATCGACGGTCCGGTGCTGGTGGATGTGGTGGTTGCCAAAGAAGAATTAGCCATTCCACCGCAGATCAAACTCGAACAGGCAAAAGGTTTTAGTCTGTATATGCTGCGCGCAATCATCAGTGGACGCGGCGATGAAGTAATCGAACTGGCGAAAACAAACTGGCTAAGGTAAAAAGGGTGGCATTTCCCGTCATAAATAAGGACATGCCATGATTGATTTACGCAGTGATACCGTTACCCGACCGAGCCGCGCCATGCTCGACGCGATGATGGCCGCCCCGGTTGGGGACGACGTTTACGGAGACGACCCTACCGTTAATGCTCTGCAGGACTATGCGGCAAAGCTTTCCGGTAAAGAAGCCGCCATTTTTCTGCCTACCGGCACTCAGGCCAACCTGGTCGCTCTGCTCAGTCACTGCGAACGCGGCGAAGAGTATATTGTCGGCCAGGCGGCGCATAACTATCTGTTTGAAGCCGGTGGCGCAGCAGTGCTGGGCAGTATTCAACCGCAACCCATCGATGCTGACGCCAACGGCACGTTACCGCTGGATAAAGTGGCGATGAAAATCAAACCCGACGATATTCACTTCGCCCGCACCAAATTGCTCAGTCTCGAAAACACCCACAACGGCAAAGTGCTGCCGCGTGAATACCTGAAAGAAGCATGGGAATTTACCCGTGAGCGCAATCTGGCGCTGCATGTTGACGGTGCGCGCATCTTTAACGCCATCGTGGCTTATGGCTGCGAACTAAAAGAGATCACGCAATATTGTGATTCGTTCACCATTTGTCTGTCGAAAGGTCTTGGTACGCCAGTCGGTTCGTTACTGGTCGGTAACCGTGACTACATTAAACGTGCCATCCGCTGGCGGAAAATGACCGGCGGCGGGATGCGCCAGTCCGGGATCCTGGCAGCCGCCGGGATGTATGCACTGAAAAATAACGTCGCACGCTTGCAGGAAGACCACGATAACGCCGCCTGGATGGCGGAGCAGCTGCGTGAAGCAGGCGCGGATGTGATGCGTCAGGACACCAATATGCTGTTTGTTCGCGTCGGGGAAGAAAATGCTGCCGCGTTAGGCGAATACATGAAAGCGAGAAACGTGCTGATTAACGCCTCGCCGATTGTCCGCCTGGTGACGCATCTCGACGTCTCGCGTGAACAACTGGCAGAAGTCGCCGCCCATTGGCGCGCATTCCTGGCGCGTTAAGGAGAGAGACGTGCCGCAACGCATTTTAGTTCTCGGTGCCAGTGGCTACATTGGTCAGCATCTGGTGCGTACACTCAGCCAGCAAGGGCATCAGATCCTGGCGGCGGCACGTCATGTCGACAGGCTTGCAAAGCTGCAACTGGCAAACGTCAGTTGCCATAAAGTCGATCTCAGCTGGCCGGATAACCTTCCGGCCCTGTTGCAGGATATCGATACGGTCTATTTTCTGGTGCACAGCATGGGCGAAGGCGGCGATTTTATCGCTCAGGAGCGTCAGGTGGCTCTCAACGTCCGTGATGCGCTGCGCGAAGTGCCAGTTAAGCAATTAATCTTTCTCAGCTCGTTGCAGGCTCCGCCACATGAGCAGTCGGATCATCTGCGCGCCCGTCAGGCCACGGCGGATATTTTGCGTGAAGCCGGTGTGCCGATTACTGAATTGCGCGCCGGAATTATCGTTGGCGCAGGTTCAGCGGCGTTTGAAGTGATGCGCGATATGGTCTACAACCTGCCGGTATTAACGCCGCCACGCTGGGTACGTTCACGCACCACGCCCATCGCGCTGGAAAACCTGCTGCACTATCTGGTGGCACTGTTAGATCATCCGGCCTGCGAACATCGGGTCTTCGAAGCCGCCGGGCCAGAGGTGCTCAGTTATCAACAACAATTTGAACATTTTATGACCGTAAGCGGTAAGCGCCGCTGGTTGATCCCCATCCCCTTTCCGACCCGCTGGATTTCGGTGTGGTTTCTCAATGTGATTACTTCCGTACCGCCCACCACCGCCAAAGCGTTGATTCAGGGGCTGAAACACGATCTGCTGGCAGATGACACCGCGCTACGTGCGCTCATCCCACAACCGCTGATCGCTTTCGATGATGCGGTACGTCGCACATTGAAAGAGGAAGAAAAACTGGTCAACTCCAGCGACTGGGGATATGACGCGCAGGCTTTTGCTCGCTGGCGACCAGAATACGGTTACTTCGCCAAACAAGCCGGTTTTACGGTTAAAACGTCCGCCAGCCTTCACGCGCTATGGCGGGTAGTCAATCAAATCGGCGGTAAAGAACGTTATTTCTTTGGCAATATTTTGTGGCAGACCCGGGCGCTAATGGACCGCGCGATCGGTCATAAACTGGCGAAAGGTCGCCCTGAGCGGGAATATTTGCAGACGGGAGATGCGGTAGATAGCTGGAAAGTGATTGTCGTTGAAGCAGAAAAACAACTTACGTTGTTATTTGGTATGAAAGCACCGGGACTGGGGCGGCTTTGTTTTACGCTGGAGGATAAAGGCAACTATCGCACCATAGACGTTCGCGCTTTCTGGCATCCGCACGGCATGCCAGGCCTGTTTTACTGGCTTTTCATGATCCCTGCGCATCTGTTTATTTTTCGCGGTATGGCAAAACGAATCGCCAGACTTGCAGAACAAATCACAGATTAATCGAAAAAAACCTGCGTGATTCTTTCATGTTTCCCATTGCATCAAGGGGGAAATCACGAAAGAATGCGCACGTCGACTTATCAACAACAGTGGAATGATATGAAGGTACTGGTTACCGGCGCTACCAGCGGCTTAGGTCGAAACGCGGTTGAATTTTTATGCCAGAAAGGCATCAGCGTGAGAGCGACCGGTCGCAACGAAGCGATGGGCAAATTGCTGGAAAAACTGGGCGCAGAGTTTGTCCGGGCGGATCTGACCGAACTTGTCTCATCGCAGGCTAAAGTGATGCTCGCAGGCATTGATACGCTGTGGCACTGCTCCAGCTTTACTTCGCCGTGGGGAACGCAGCAGGCTTTCGATCTGGCCAACGTTCGCGCTACGCGTCGCCTGGGCGAATGGGCTGTTGCCTGGGGAGTGCGTAACTTTATTCATATTTCTTCGCCTTCACTGTACTTCGATTATCATCACCACCGGGATATCAAAGAAGATTTTCGCCCTCACCGCTTCGCTAACGAGTTTGCCCGCAGCAAAGCTGCCAGCGAAGAAGTGATTAATATGCTTTCGCAGGCGAATCCACAAACGCGCTTTACTATTCTGCGTCCACAAAGTCTGTTCGGACCGCACGATAAAGTGTTCATCCCCCGCCTGGCGCATATGATGCACCACTACGGCAGCATTCTGTTACCGCACGGCGGCAGTGCGCTGGTCGATATGACCTACTACGAAAATGCCGTGCATGCCATGTGGCTGGCGAGCCAGGAAAACTGCGACAAACTGCCGTCCGGCAGGGCATACAACATTACCAATGGTGAGCATCGTACACTGCGCAGCATCGTGCAGAAGCTCATCGACGAACTGAATATTGATTGTCGTATTCGTTCAATTCCCTACCCGATGCTGGATATGATCGCCCGCAGCATGGAGCGTTTAGGCCGCAAGTCAGCGAAAGAGCCGCCGCTAACCCACTACGGCGTCTCCAAGTTGAATTTTGACTTTACGCTGGATATTACGCGTGCACAGGAAGAGTTAGGTTATCAGCCTGTCATCACGCTGGATGAAGGGATCGAGAAAACTGCCGCCTGGTTACGCGACCACGGAAAACTGCCGCGCTAATCCTGACCGTATTTCTCCAGCAACGCTTGTGCAATTGCCAGAGTTTCTGCATCCGCTTCGCCGTTATATAACGTCGGGCGGAAGTGCATCTGGAACGCCATAATCACTCGTTGCTGTTCGCCAGGAGTCATTTCTGGTTTCACGTCATAGCCGTAACGGGCCAACAGTTCCAGCAATGAGGCGGTATCTACCGGTGTGTGCGGCGCGCGCCCGGCAAGATAAAAGTTCACCCGCAGCGCATCAGGCCAGGCACCAATCCCCTCTTGTGCCAGTTGCTGCCAGGGAAATAATGGCCCGGGATCATCTTTGCGCTGCGGCGCAATATCTGCATGAGCCACTACGTTTTCCGGTTTGATGTGATAGCGGGCGATAATATCCTTCGCCAGTGGAATGAGCGCCTGAATTTGTGTCGGTTCAAATGGCGCAAAATATTTCACCCCCGCTGATGTTTTCCAGCCGCGATTTTCCAGCTCAATACCTATAGAGGTGTCGTTAAGGCGCGTTGCCCCGCGCCAGGCGCTAATCCCCGCATGCCAGGCCAGTTCCTGTTCCGGTACCAGTTGCCAGATACGCGGCTTGCCGTTGTAAAGTGGTGGCTCGGCAGGAACCAGGTAATGCGAACTTACGTGCTTATCGGTCAGTGTCGCCAGTGACGTATCAAAGTCCTCTGCGGTGTAGTGGATCACCAGCACTTTAATGCGCGGATACGCCGCCTGCGCCTGGCGTCGGGTATCAAGCTGGTATCCCTCTTTCTCGACAATGCCTTTTTCGCCTGCACACCCAGCCAGGAATAAAGCGGCGGCAACCAGCCAGAAGACTCTGCTCATCGACGCGTTTTCACCGCCGTTCCGCTGACGCTAACCATCAGCATACTGCCGTTTTGCCCGACCGTTTCGTAGTCGATATCAATGCCGACCACGGCGTCAGCCCCCAGCGCTCGCGCCTGCTCACCAAGTTCCTCAAAGGCTATCTCCCGCGCTTTACGCAGTTCTTTTTCATACGCACCGGAACGTCCGCCAACGATATCGCGGATCCCCGCAAAGAAATCGCGAAAAATGTTAGCGCCTAAAATCGCTTCGCCGGTCACCACACCGCAATATTCAACGATGGTCTGGCCTTCAAGTGTTGGGGTTGTGGAAAATTGCATGATCGATCTCCTTGTTTGCTAAGCCTTCGATCTTCAAAGCATTATCGGACTGATACGCTATTATTGAAAGGATATCATTATTATCGTAGAACGCTTTCAAGGTGTTCGCTTATAAGGAAATCATTATGCGCTACAGCAAATTGACTATGCTTATCCCTTGCGCACTGTTACTCAGTGCTTGTACCACCGTCACGCCTGCCTATAAAGATAATGGCCCCCGTACGGGATCTTGCGTTCAGGGCGGACCTGACAGCGTGGCCCAGCAGTTTTATGACTATCGCATTTCGCACCGCAGTAACGACATTACCGCTCTGCGTCCATATTTAAGTGACAAACTGGCAACTTTGCTGAGTAATGCCAGCCGCGATAACAGCCATCGTGAATTATTAAGCAGCGATCCGTTCTCCAGTCGCACCACTTTGCCTGACAGCGCACAAGTTGCCAGCGCCTCGACCATCCCAAATCGCGATGCGCGCAATATTCCGCTGCGGGTGAATCTGAAACAAGGCGACCAGCGCTGGCAGGATGAAGTGCTGATGATTCAGGAAGGACAGTGTTGGGTGATCGACGATGTGCGCTATTTAGGTGGCAGCGTACACGCACCTGCCGGCACTCTGCGCCAGTCCGTTGAGAACCGCTAAAACCTTGATTAAACGATAACCCCCATAAATTGTCTGGCATTCTGTGAAGAATGCCGACATTTATGCTCGCCGCCCTTCGCCGCCGTTATTTTGTGCTATGTTTATTGAATAATGCGCTTTGCTTTTAACTTTTAAAGCAGAAATATTGCATAATTATTCTGTCAAAGGTACTATCTTCGACTTCAATAGCTATCCGACTGCCAGTATACGAGTGTCAATGAGTATTCAATTAAACGGCATTAATTGCTTCTACGGCGCGCATCAGGCGCTGTTCGATATCACGCTGGATTGCCCGCAAGGCGAAACGCTGGTGTTACTTGGCCCCAGCGGCGCGGGGAAAAGCTCGCTGCTGCGTGTACTCAATCTGCTAGAGATGCCGCGCTCCGGTACGCTCAACATCGCAGGCAACCATTTCGATTTCACTAAAACGCCATCTGACAAAGCGATCCGCGAGCTGCGTCGTAACGTCGGGATGGTGTTTCAGCAATACAACCTATGGCCGCATCTGACGGTACAGCAAAACCTGATTGAAGCGCCCTGCCGCGTGCTGGGGTTGAGTAAAGATCAGGCACTGGCCCGTGCAGAAAAACTGCTGGAACGTCTGCGTCTCAAACCTTATAGCGATCGTTACCCGCTGCACCTGTCTGGTGGTCAGCAACAACGTGTCGCTATCGCCCGCGCGCTGATGATGGAACCGCAGGTACTGCTGTTTGATGAACCGACCGCCGCGCTGGATCCGGAAATTACCGCACAAATCGTCAGCATTATTCGTGAGCTGGCGGAAACGAATATTACCCAGGTGATCGTCACCCACGAAGTTGAAGTGGCGCGTAAAACCGCCAGCCGTGTGGTGTATATGGAAAACGGTCACATCGTAGAACAAGGCGACGCGAGCTGCTTTACCGAGCCGCAAACCGAAGCATTTAAAAACTATCTCTCTCACTAAGATTCGGGATAACAACAATGAAAAAAGTTCTGATTGCCGCGCTAATTGCAGGTTTTAGTCTTTCCGCCACAGCTGCCGAAACCATTCGTTTTGCTACCGAAGCCTCCTATCCTCCGTTTGAATCTATAGACGCGAACAACCAGATCGTCGGTTTTGACGTCGACCTGGCGCAGGCGCTGTGTAAAGAAATTGATGCGACCTGCACTTTCTCTAACCAGGCGTTTGACAGCCTGATCCCAAGCCTGAAATTCCGTCGCGTAGAAGCGGTGATGGCCGGGATGGATATCACCCCGGAACGTGAAAAGCAGGTACTGTTTACCACCCCGTACTATGACAACTCCGCACTGTTTGTTGGTCAGCAGGGTAAATACACCAGCGTTGATCAGCTGAAAGGCAAAAAAGTCGGCGTGCAGAACGGGACGACGCACCAGAAGTTCATTATGGATAAGCATCCGGAAATCACCACCGTGCCGTATGACAGCTACCAGAACGCAAAACTGGATCTGCAAAACGGTCGTATCGACGGCGTCTTCGGAGACACCGCGGTGGTCACCGAGTGGCTGAAAGATAACCCGAAACTGGCGGCAGTGGGCGACAAAGTGACCGACAAAGATTACTTCGGTACTGGCCTCGGCATTGCGGTACGTCAGGGCAACACTGAACTGCAGCAGAAACTCAACACTGCGCTGGAAAAAGTGAAGAAAGATGGCACTTACGAAACCATCTACAACAAATGGTTCCAGAAGTAATTCCTGATGAATGAATTTTTTCCTTTAGCAAGCGCCGCCGGGATGACCGTCGGCCTTGCCGTGTGTGCATTGATTGTCGGACTGGCGCTGGCGATGTTCTTTGCGGTATGGGAGTCGGCAAAATGGCGTCCTGTCGCGTGGGCAGGTTCTGCGCTAGTGACGGTTCTGCGCGGCCTGCCAGAAATTCTGGTGGTGCTGTTTATCTATTTTGGCTCCTCACAGCTGCTGCTGACGCTTTCGGATGGCTTCACCATCAATCTTGGGATTGTACAGATCCCGGTGCAGATGGACATCGAGAACTTCGACGTTAGCCCGTTCCTTTGTGGTGTCATCGCTCTGTCGCTGTTGTATGCCGCCTATGCCTCGCAAACGCTGCGCGGTGCATTAAAAGCGGTGCCAGTTGGCCAGTGGGAATCCGGTCAGGCGCTGGGGCTGTCGAAATCGGCTATTTTTTTCCGCCTGGTGATGCCGCAGATGTGGCGTCATGCGTTGCCTGGCCTCGGTAACCAGTGGCTGGTGCTGCTGAAAGATACCGCGCTGGTCAGTTTGATTAGTGTGAATGATTTAATGCTACAAACCAAAAGCATCGCTACCCGTACCCAGGAACCATTTACCTGGTACATTGTGGCGGCGGCGATTTACCTGGTGATTACTCTATTGAGTCAGTACATTCTCAAACGCATTGACCTGCGCGCGACACGTTTTGAGCGGAGGCCCAGCTAATGTTTGAGTATTTACCCGAACTGATGAAAGGGCTGCACACCAGCCTGACGCTAACCGTTGCCTCGCTGATTGTAGCGCTGATTCTGGCGTTAATTTTTACCATCATTCTGACGCTGAAAACGCCAGTGCTGGTATGGCTGGTGCGGGGTTATATCACGCTGTTTACCGGTACGCCGCTGTTGGTGCAGATCTTCCTGATTTATTACGGGCCGGGCCAGTTCCCGACGTTGCAGGAATATCCGGCACTGTGGCATTTACTGTCAGAACCGTGGCTGTGTGCACTGATTGCGTTGTCGCTGAACAGTGCGGCGTATACCACGCAACTGTTTTACGGCGCGATCCGCGCGATCCCGGAAGGTCAATGGCAATCCTGTAGCGCCCTGGGAATGAGCAAAAAAGACACGCTGGCGATCCTGCTGCCGTATGCCTTTAAACGCTCACTCTCTTCGTATTCCAACGAAGTGGTGCTGGTGTTCAAAAGTACCTCTCTGGCTTACACCATTACGCTGATGGAAGTGATGGGTTACAGCCAGTTGTTGTACGGGCGCACCTACGATGTGATGGTATTTGGCGCGGCGGGGATTATTTACCTGATCGTTAACGGCCTGCTGACGCTGATGATGCGCCTGATCGAGCGTAAAGCGCTGGCGTTTGAGCGACGGAATTAATATGGCTGCGTGCTGATGCCGGATGCGGCGTACATTAGCTGGATGATTTGTAGGTCTGATAAGACGCGTCAGCGTCGCATCAAACACCAGCACATAACCCACATAGTGCATAAATTCTTATAATGAAGACGGGCAATCCACTAAGTTGTCCGTCTTTTTTTATTCCATTTAAATTATTTAATCATATTTATTGCATATAAATTCACTTAATGGCATTGTTATCCCATGCCGCAGACACGGCCAAAAATCATAAGATTGACAGACGGGAGTTCCATCATGAAAAAGTTAGTTCTTGCCGCTTTACTTGCATCCTGTGCGTTCGGCGCTTCTGCCGCGGAGAAAATCAATTTTGGCGTATCAGCGACCTATCCTCCGTTCGAGTCGATGGATGCCAATAACCAGATTGTCGGCTTTGATATCGACCTGGCAAAAGCCTTGTGCAAACAAATGCAGGCAGAATGTACTTTTACTAATCACGCGTTCGACAGCCTGATCCCGTCGCTGAAATTCAGAAAATATGACGCCGTTATCTCCGGTATGGATATCACGCCAGAGCGTAGCAAGCAGGTATCGTTTACCACGCCCTACTATGAAAACTCAGCCGTCGTAATTGCCAAAAAAGATACCTACAAAACGTTTGCCGATCTGAAAGGTAAACGTATTGGGATGGAAAACGGCACCACGCACCAGAAATATATTCAGGATCAGCACCCGGAAGTGAAAACTGTCTCCTATGACAGTTATCAGAATGCCTTTATCGATCTGAAAAATGGCCGTATTGATGGGGTATTTGGTGACACCGCGGTGGTGAACGAATGGCTGAAAACCAATCCGCAACTGGGCGTTGCGACTGAGAAAGTGACCGATCCGCAATACTTCGGCACCGGCCTGGGTATCGCTGTACGTCCTGATAACAAAGCTCTGCTGGAAAAACTGAATAACGCGCTGGCAGCGATTAAAGCAGACGGCACATATCAGAAAATCAATGACCAGTGGTTCCCGCAGTAATTGAGACTGATGACAAAAGTAAGATTGCCTGATGCACTACGCTTATCAGGCCCGCATCAACTCTGCAATGTATTGATTTAGCATGATTTTGTAGGCCGGATAAGGCGTTCACGCCGCATCCGGCATGAACAAAGCGCACCTGATCAGCAATCTGAAGCCGCACCTGCGGCTTTTTTATTGCTTCACCAGCAGCGTCAGCACTTCATAGTGCGCGGTGTGCGGGAACATATCAAAAAGCTGTACCCGCTCAATGCGATAACCAGGCAGTTCGCGAATATCTTTCGCCATCGTTTGAGCGTTACAGCTGGAGTAAATGATAAAACGTGGTGCCATCGTTGAGAGATAATCACACAGCGGTTTACCAATGCCGCGGCGCGGCGGGTTAACCAGCACCAGCTCCGGCACCTCTCCCTGAGCGGCGGCAAACTGAGTGGAATCCAGCGCCTGAAATTGCAGACGCGTTAAGCCCAGTTCAGCGGCTGATTGCTTCGCACAGGCAATGGCTTCTGGCGCAATTTCGATCCCGGTTAACTGCATGTCAGCCGTCGCGCAGTGTAAACCAAAACCACCCACGCCGCAGAACAGATCCCACATATGTTTAACCGGCAGCTGCCGTACCCAGTCGCGCGCGGTGGCATACAGCTGGCTGGCGACCGCCGGATTAGTCTGGAAGAAACTTTGCGGGCGGATCCACAGCGGCACATCGTTAAAACGCTCTGCCAGCGACTGTTGTTCCGTCAGGTAGATCTCCGTCTCCCCTTCCATAATCGCCATATGTACCGGCTGAATATTGACGGTAATGACTTTCAGCTGCGGCAATTGTGCCTGTAACCACGGCAATGCCTTACGCAGTTGTGCCAGTTTGGTTTCAGAACGCAGTACAAAGCGCAGCATCATGCCGCCATCACTCTGGCTTTCAGTCAGCAGAATGTATTTCAGTTCGCCACGCTTACGCGCCACGTTGTAGGGCGTTAACCCCGCACGGGCGATAAACGGTTTTAGCACCGCAAAAACGGGCGCAAATGAGGCAGGATAAAGCGGGCAATCGCAAAGATCTTCCGGCGTGCCGTCGCGATGCAGCATTCCGAGCCGTGGTTTTTCAACACTGCCACTCACCACCATTTTGGCTTTATTACGAAACCCTTGTTCCGGGCCAGACACCGGCGCGCACCATTCCTCAACCGGAAAATCGGCCAGCAGATTCTTAAGATCGGCGGTTTTAGCGGAGAGTTGCTGTGGTATCGGCTGCGTTATCCACTGACAGGAACGACAGCGACCCGCGTCGTAAAGTGCGCACTGCATACATTGACCTTCACATCATCAGGGGCGACGATTATACACATTATTGCAACTGGAAGAACCGCCGACTGGTCGAGGGAACGAACAGCAGCATCAGGATGAGCATATCCGGCAGCTTCTGCAGCATCAGGCTATGGAAGATTTCACGTTTTGATTCACCGGGAATGCTGAACAACTCCGGATAACCATAACCCAGCGAAGCAGCCCACAAGTAACTGGCGGCCGTGATTTGTGTCAGCAGATACAGCCAGCGCGCCCAGCGACGCCCTTTCACCAGCGAAAACGCACACCAGATCTCAATAAAAACCAGCGCCAGACTGCTTAAAAAGACCAGTGTTAAACTCCAGGTTTGTACGCTGCGATTAATGAACTCGCCAATACCGCGCACGCCTAATGTATTGAAAATCATCAACACGTCGAGGCCACGGATCATAATAATGGCGAGCGCCGCCACCTGCACCAGCGCAGGCACATTCAGGCGAGCATGTGATGAAGATGTTTTCTTAAAAAATCCCAACGGTTCGTCTTCCATGAAAACAATGCCGCGACATGCGCGGCATTATGTAGCCAGGTTGGCAAATTTTAGTGTCTTCAGCCACGTCTTGCACGCTGGATATCGCGTATCCGCTGCTTTTCTGCGCGAGCCATCAGATACCAGGCGATAAATCCGACAATTCCGACCGCACCGAGAATTAACGTTGCAAGTGCGTTAATTTCTGGATTCACCCCCATACGCACGCTGGAGAAGACCAGCATCGGTAACGTGGTGGCTCCCGGCCCGGAAACAAAGCTGGCAATCACCAGATCATCAAGCGACAGGGTAAAAGCCAGTAACCAACCAGAAATGATCGCCGGCATAATCATCGGTAGCGTAATGACGAAAAACACTTTCAACGGCATCGCACCGAGATCCATCGCCGCTTCTTCTATCGATCGATCCAGTTCCCGCAGACGCGACGAAATAACGACTGCCACATAAGCCGTACAGAAAGTGACATGCGCCAGCCAGATGGTGAGCATACCGCGGTCCGCAGGCCAGCCAATGGCATGAGCAAGCGCGACGAATAACAACAACAGCGACAAGCCCGTGATGACATCTGGCATCACCAGCGGCGCGGTGATCATAAAGGCAAAACCATTTGATCCGCGAAACCTGCCGAAGCGCACCAGCACCACCGCCGCAATTGTCCCGAGGATCGCCGCCGCCGTCGCCGCACAGGCCGCAATTGTCAGGCTTAAACCAACCGCACTCATCATTGCGTCATCGCGCAATAACTCACCGTACCAACGCGTTGACCAGCCCGCCCACACCGTCACCAGCTTCGAGCTGTTAAATGAATAGATAACCAGCATCAGCATTGGCGCATAAAGAAAGGTGAAGCCCAGCAGCAAAATCACAATCCGCCAGGGCGAACGAACGACCGGTAAATTATTCATCCGTGTTCTCCCACACTTTTTTGCTGATACTTGTGGAACCACATAATAGGCACGATTAGCAGCAACAACATGATAATCGCCACTGCCGAGGCGACAGGCCAGTCACGGTTATTGAAGAACTCCTGCCACAGCACGCGGCCAATCATGATGCTATCCGGACCGCCGAGCAGTTCCGGGATCACAAACTCGCCAACCGCAGGAATAAAGACCAACATCGATCCGGCAATAATTCCGCCTTTGGTGAGTGGCACGATCACGGTAAAGAACGTTTTCAGCGGTCGTGCACCGAGATCCAGTGCCGCTTCCACCAGCGAATAATCAATACGCATCAACGCGGTGTAGATTGGCAGCACCATAAACGGCACATAGGCGTAAACAATGCCAATATAGACCGCCAGGTTGGTATGCAGAATGGTCAGCGGTTGATCGATAACGCCCAGCCACAGCAGGAAGTTATTCAGCACGCCATTGTTTTTTAATATTCCCATCCAGGCATAAACGCGGATCAGAAACGAGGTCCACGACGGCAGGATCACCAGCAGCAATAAGATATTGCGGGTCGAGGGTTTACTGTGCGCCACCGCCCACGCCAGCGGGTAGCCAAGCAATAAGCAGCAGATGGTCGAAATCGCTGCCACCTGTAACGACTGGAGATAAGCATCGAAATAGAGCGGATCGTCGGTAAGTTGCAGGAAATTACCAAGATTGAGGGTGATTGACAGTTGCCCGTCGGCCCACTCCATCAGTTCGGTATAAGGCGGAATAGCTCGCGCCATCTCTGCAAGACTTATTTTAAAGACAATCAGAAATGGCAGCAGGAATAGCAAAATTAACCAGATATACGGCAGCGCAATCACCAGTTTGCGCCCGTGCTTCATCTGCCACTGCGTAAGCCACTGTTTTAACCCGTCCGGCTGGACAGGAGGTTCAAGTGTACTCATCTTTGCTCCTTAAACCGTCAGCACCACACAACTGTCCACTTCCCAACATAAACGAACTTCATCACCCCAGGTCGGTAGCCCTTTGCGGTGACGATGCGCGTTTTGTAGCTGGGCGCTAATCATCTGCCCGCTTTTCAGTCGAACGTGATACACCGAAAGATCGCCGAGATAGGCAATGTGTATCACCTCCCCCACCGCGAAGTTACAACCATTGGCGGGCGGCTCCTCGCAAAGCATGATTTTTTCCGGTCGCAGCGCCACATGTACCGGCACGTTATCGACCACTGACGCCAGCGGATCGACTTTCAGCGGATGGACCAGCCCCGGTGAATCGAGCAACAGGCCGTCTTCCTGACGCTCTTTTAGTAGCCCTTCAAAGACGTTGACTGAACCAATAAACTCGGCGCTGTAGCGGGTAGTCGGATGCTCGTAAATCTCTTCCGGCTCGCCAATCTGAACAAATTTCCCGCGATTCATAATGGCGATACGCCCCGCCATGGTCATCGCCTCTTCCTGATCGTGAGTAACCATTACGCAGGTCACGCCGACACGCTCCAGAATATCCACCACTTCAAGCTGCATCCGGTCACGCAATTTTTTATCCAGCGCGCCCATCGGTTCGTCGAGCAGTAATAGTTTTGGGCGCTTGGCAAGGCTTCGGGCCAGGGCCACACGCTGGCGTTGGCCACCGGAAAGCTGATGCGGTTTGCGTTTGGCGAACTCCTGCATATGTACCAGTCCGAGCATCTCGTTGACCCGGCTGGCAATTTCCGCTTTTGGCAATTTGTCCTGCTTCAGGCCAAAGGCGATGTTCTGTTCCACGGTCATATGGGGAAACAACGCGTAAGACTGAAACATCATATTGATGGGGCGTAGATAAGGAGGAACCCGTGACAGGTCGACGCCATCAAGCATAATCTGCCCGGCAGAAGGTTGTTCAAAACCTGCCAGCATACGTAGCAGTGTGGACTTGCCACAGCCGGATGCGCCCAGCAGTGCAAAGATTTCGCCTTTATAAATGGTCAGACTGACATCATCGACCGCATGTTGACCATCGTAGGATTTGGTCAAATTACGGATTTCTAATAGTGGTGTCAGCGACTTACGACTTTTCGCCTGCGGGCGAGGGATAGCGTCATTCACGGCTGCTCTCCGGCATTGAATGTGTGCAAGCGCACCATGATGGTGCGAATTACCGGTGGGTGTGGTGCACCCGTCCGGCATCTACAACAGCAGATTATTTTCCGCTCTTCACTTTGGTCCAGGCGCGTGTGCGCACTCGATCGATTTTTGGATCCTGCACTTGTAGTGTGAACATTTTGGCGCGAACGTCCGCAGGCGGGTAAATTCCTGGGTTATCACGGACTTCCGCACTCACCAGCGGCGTGGCTGCTTTATTGGCGTTAGCATAGAACACATGGTCGGAGATATGCGCGACCACATCCGGACGCAGCAGATAATTCAGGAACTGATAAGCTTCGTCTTTATTTTTGGCATCCGCAGGCATGGCGAATACATCAAAGAATGCCATCGCCCCTTCTTTCGGAATCGAGAAAGAGACATTCACACCGTTTTTCGCTTCTTTCGCGCGGTTAGACGCCTGCCACACATCGCCCGCCCAGCCAATAGCGACGCAGATATCACCATTTGCCAGATCGTTAATGTATTGAGATGAATGGAAATAACGAATATTTGGACGCAGCTTTAACAGCAGATCGGTTGCCGGGCCAGTGTAATCATCCGCTTTGGTGCTGTTGGGATCTTTGCCGAGATAATTCAGCACTGTGGCAAAAACTTCTTCCGGCGCATCGAGGAACGAGACTCCGCAGCTTTTCAGTTTTTCCAGATTTTCAGGTTTGAGGATCAAGTCCCAGCTATCGACGGGCGCGTTTTCGCCCAGTACCGCTTTGACTTTATCGACGTTGTAGCCAATTCCGGTGGTCGCCCACATATACGGCATGGCAAATTTATTGTCGGGATCGTGTTTTGCTACCAGCTTCAGCAGTTCTGGATCGAGATTCTTCCACTCTGGCAATTTGCTTTTATCCAACGGCTGGAATACACCAGCAGTCAACTGGCGTTCAAGAAAACTGGCTGACGGAACGACAAGATCAAAGCCGGTGCTCCCCGCCATTAACTTGCCTTCTAATACTTCGTTGGAATCGAAAACATCGTAGACGACTTTTATACCCGTCTCTTTTTCAAAATTTGCCACTGTATCCGGGGCGATATAATCAGACCAGTTATAGATGTGGAGTGTTTTTTGTTCAGCCGCGAGCGTGCCGACAGAGACGGCCATCAGAGCACCTGCAACCAGACCCGATAGCCATTTTTTATTTAAGGCGGTCATATCTCTTTCCTTCTGAAAGTTCGTTAACAAACGAACAAAAGTTGTCACACTGAAAGATATGCAATAAACGTGCATATTTTTTTATCGGCGCGGCGCAAGAAAAGAGAACTCTCTCCCGGCCAGCATTGCTCGCTATATAAAAGCCTCGCAAGAATAACTTTAGCCAGGGTTTGAAACTATAGCTGTAATTAAAAAACAGTATTTAACAAATTTTTATGCGCATTTGCTCTATGTGATAAAGCAAATTCGGCATAAGACAAGTGAAAAAATCTTTAATGGAAGGTTAAATTTAGCAGGAAATATTATAATGCGCAGTCACTGTGGCAGCGACTGCGTGCTCAAAAAGAATTATCAGTGAAGGAAATAGTTTTCGGTAACGTTATTTTGCCCTTCATCGTCAGTCGGCAACAGCAGTTGATGGGCATTGGCTTCAAGGATGACCATCGAAATCTGCTCTTCACTCTGGCGTACGAACCATGCAAACTGTTCATAGGTTACGCCCTGCATAACGGATAAAGACTGGCAAACCACCAGCTTTGGCAGATTATCATCCTGCATATCAAGAAATGCTTTCACAGTCAGCGAACTGGCATTGATGGCCGACAAATCCGCCGCCAGCGGCAACACGGCTGAAGGTCTGACTTCCGCCATGGCAGAAAACAGGATCGTGTTATCAATCAGGTCGATTTTGGCATCAAAGACACCGTCAAAATTCTGCATATGCGGCAGATGTAGCGCCTGACAGTTATCACATTCAAAAAAACTCATCCCCAGGTCATCGAGCCATTGACGCAACGTATCCAGACCAGGAACGACCAGCGATGTCATAATTTTGTACAACCTCTTCCGATAAAAAGACTGGCACAGCTTACGCAAAAAGCGCAGGCAAAACCATGATCAGTCACGTTATTGCGACTAACCACCGGTTTTTAAGCAATATTCTGCCGTGGCGTGGCGCTCAATCCAGCGGATCATTTTACCCGCGATGTCGATACCGGTGGTTTTCTCTATCCCTTCCAGACCAGGCGACGCATTCACCTCCATCACCAACGGTCCGCGATTTGCTCGCAGAATATCCACGCCAGCAACATCCAGCGCCATCGTTCGTGCGGCTTTTATGGCGATTTCACGCTCCTGCGGCGTAATACTGGCAATGCTCGCCGCGCCGCCACGATGCAAATTGGAACGAAAATCGCCCTCCTTCGCCTGCCGTTCAATTGCCGCGACCACTTCATCGCCAACGACCAGACAACGAATATCACGGCCTTTTGCTTCTTTTATATATTCCTGCACCAGAATATGCGCATTAAGACCGCGAAAAGCGTCAATTACGCTTTCTGCTGCCTGACGCGTCTCTGCCAGCACCACTCCAATCCCCTGCGTGCCTTCGACCAACTTGACCACCAGCGGCGCACCACCGACCATCTCGATTAAGTCGCTGGTATCATCCGGCGAATGCGCCATGCCTGTTACAGGCAGGTCAATGCCCTGTCGCGCTAACAGTTGCATGGAACGCAATTTGTCACGCGCACGGGCAATCGCAACCGATTCATTCAACGGATAGCTCCCCAGCATTTCGAACTGGCGTAGCGCCGCCGTCCCATAAAAGGTAATGGCGGTGCCAATGCGCGGGATCACCGCGTCAAAATGGGGTAGCTTGCGGCCTTTATAATGAATAGAAGACGCCGCAGGATTAATGTTCATATAGCAAGAAAGCGGATCGAGAATTTCAACCAGGTGACCGCGCTGTATGGCGGCTTCACGCAACCGCTTACACGAATAGAGCGTTCCATCCCGGGACAATATGGCAATTTTCACCCTGCACCTCTCTGTCAGACCTGGTCAAAAGCCCGCGTATCATACATCGGCGTTACGGTTTTAGCGCGTCGCCCAACCTTGTTTATGCAAATAATCGAGAATAAAAGGACGGCTTTCTTTGATAATCGTCCGACGAATATGATCGCTCCAGGTATCCCGACGATTATTGCTGCCACGGGTGAGATAATATTCCGCCAGTTGCTCGTCATACTGCGCCAGAGCGTCTTTATCCAGCGGTTGATAGCTGTTTTCATGCACCACAATAGAGGCGGGTAAACGCGGTTTGAGATCCGGTTTATCCGCAGGCCAGCCAAGACACAGACCAAATAGCGGCAAAACATGCTTCGGTAACTTCAGCAGTTCCGTCACCGCTTCGATATTATTGCGTAGGCCACCAATATATACTCCGCCCAATCCCAGAGATTCCGCTGCAGTTAACGCATTTTGCGCCATCATCGCCGTATCAACGACACCGAGCAACAGTTGTTCCGCCAGGCCAAGTTGTGCATCCGGACAGATCTGTAAATGACGGTTAAAGTCGGCACAGAACACCCAGAACTCCGCCGCTTGCGCCACATGTTTTTGCCCCCCGGTCAGCGTTACCAGTTCTTCACGCAGCGTTCTATCGGTAATGCGAATAATGCTACTGCATTGCAAAAAACTAGAACTGGAAGTCGCTCGGGCGCTGTTGATAATCGCCTCACGCTGCGCCTCAGAAATGGGGTCATCAGTGAAATGGCGAATGGAGCGATGGCCACAAATAAGTTCAATGGTTGGCGTCATTATCTTTTTCTCTTTCTGAACGTGAAGATTCCAGTGGACGGTTCATCAGTTGTGGGGCAAGCCGTTTTGCCACCTGAAGAATAACCACCACCGCAGCGGGAAGCATGAGCAAAACACCGAGAAAAATCATCAGAATTTGTATCTCTGGCGTCGAAAACGGCACCGGAAGCGAAAGGTAATGGCTTAACGACAGCAGCGCCGTCACCAGTAACATCATGCCGATGAATTCCAGTATCAACACGCTTTTAGGTAATTTACCGATCGCGCGCATAAGCTTCCCTCTGCAAAGTGAATTGCTATTTTAAAACCTTTCGTTGCGTTGTGCTTAACAGTTATAGCTTTAAGCAATCAATGCAACAGGTTAAACCTACTTTCAGCGAGTAAATTTTGGCGTAATCATGGCGGACATAAACAGATGAGGAGAGAAACAATGCAAACCGTTATTTTTGGTCGTCCGGGTTGCCCTTACTGCGTGCGTGCTAAAGAGTTGGCAGACAAACTGAGTAATGAACGCGATGACTTTGAATATCAGTATGTTGATATTCGTGCAGAAGGGATTAGCAAAGAAGATTTACAACAGAAAGCGGGTAAACCAGTAGAAACCGTACCGCAGATTTTTGTCGATCAGCAACACATCGGCGGCTATACCGATTTTGCTGCCTGGGTGAAAGAGAATCTTGAAGCCTGATTGCCGGATAAGCCCTCTCTGTTTGAGGGCTTTATTGATTTTTTCTGTGCTGTGACTTGAACAAACTACTAATAAACAAGAAACACAACGCCCCCAACGCACACCAGAAGACGGCGCTCAATAACCATGCCAGCTCTTGCCAGAATGAGCGTGTTGGTGAAAAAAACAGACGCATAATTAACATAGAACACGGTGCCGCCAGCATTGCGCCAAACAGCGGTTTAAGGACTTCTCTACGCTGCGAAAAAAAGCTGGCAACCGCCCCAGGAAGAATGAAAAACAGCAAGCCGATTTCAGGATGCCCGGCAGCCCGAAAAGCGCCTTTCATTTGCGTCGCCAGGAACAGGCACACTACAATGAAGAGGACAAAACAGCAGATTGCCCCCGCCCAACGTTGTTTATGTTTCACTCGCTCCTCCTGACACTGCCTCTATCGAACACATTTTCGCCACTATGGCGTTCAGTAAGATAAAGCCGCTTCGCATTCCATGCTAATATAGGCCAACGCAATTTTTATAGCCGTTGGTACTTAATGTGATTACACTAGTAAAATATATTGTTTCTTTACTATTGCTTATGTGCGCTGAATGAATCCGCGCCCTGATTTCAGGTAAAAACATTATCTTAAATTACCATTTCTTTCAATAGCTTACTCGTAAACAAGAAGTTAGTCTCCGTGAATATAAACGTCGCCGAATTGTTAAATGGGAATTACATTCTGTTATTATTTGTAGTCCTTGCGCTTGGACTATGTCTAGGAAAATTACGACTTGGTTCAATCCAACTGGGTAATTCCATTGGCGTTTTAGTCGTATCGTTACTATTAGGGCAACAACATTTCAGCATTAACACCGACGCGCTTAATCTTGGCTTTATGTTGTTTATTTTCTGCGTCGGGGTCGAAGCCGGCCCCAACTTTTTTTCCATTTTTTTCCGCGATGGGAAAAATTACCTAATGTTAGCTCTGGTGATGGTTAGCAGTGCGCTGGCGATCGCCTTAGGGTTGGGTAAGCTGTTTGGCTGGGATATCGGTCTGACGGCCGGTATGTTGGCTGGCTCCATGACATCGACACCGGTTCTGGTCGGTGCTGGCGACACATTACGCCATTCCGGTATGGAAAGCGGACAGCTCTCCACAGCACTGGATAATCTAAGCCTTGGGTATGCGTTAACTTATTTAATTGGCCTGGTGAGTTTAATTGTCGGTGCACGTTATTTACCGAAGTTGCAACATCAGGATTTACAGACCAGCGCCCAACAAATCGCTCGCGAACGTGGCCTGGACACCGATGCCAGCCGCAAAGTTTATTTGCCGGTGATCCGCGCCTACCGTGTCGGCCCGGAGCTGGTGGCCTGGACCGACGGCAAAAATCTGCGTGAATTGGGTATTTATCGTCAAACCGGTTGCTACATTGAACGTATTCGTCGTAACGGGATTCTGGCAAATCCAGATGGCGACGCCGTACTGCAAATGGGCGATGAGATAGCGTTAGTGGGATATCCAGACGCCCATGCCCGCCTCGATCCCAGCTTCCGTAACGGTAAAGAAGTTTTTGATCGTGACCTTCTCGACATGCGTATCGTCACTGAAGAGGTCGTCGTCAAAAACCATAACGCGGTAGGTAAACGTCTGGCACAACTGAAGTTGACCGATCACGGTTGCTTCCTTAACCGCGTCATCCGCAGCCAGATTGAGATGCCAATTGATGACAACGTTGTGCTTAATAAAGGTGATGTTTTACAGGTGAGCGGCGATGCCCGTCGCGTGAAAACCATTGCTGACCGCATCGGCTTTATCTCGATTCACAGCCAGGTCACAGACCTGCTGGCATTCTGCGCGTTCTTTGTTATTGGCCTGATGATCGGGATGATCACCTTCCAGTTCAGTACATTTAGCTTTGGCATGGGTAACGCTGCTGGCTTGTTATTCGCCGGCATTATGTTGGGCTTTATGCGCGCTAACCACCCGACCTTCGGTTACATTCCGCAGGGGGCGTTAAGCATGGTGAAAGAGTTCGGCTTGATGGTGTTTATGGCAGGCGTTGGTTTAAGCGCCGGTAGCGGCATTAATAACGGCCTGGGCGCGATCGGTGGTCAGATGTTAATTGCCGGATTGATTGTCAGTCTGGTGCCGGTGGTTATCTGCTTCCTGTTCGGCGCTTATGTACTGCGTATGAACCGCGCACTCCTGTTCGGCGCGATGATGGGCGCGCGTACTTGTGCGCCGGCAATGGAGATCATCAGCGACACCGCACGCAGTAACATCCCAGCCTTAGGTTATGCGGGCACTTATGCAATAGCTAACGTACTGCTAACGCTGGCCGGGACAATCATTGTCATGGTATGGCCAGGACTCGGATAAAACTGAAGTTGCCCTGAAAATGAAATTTTTTTGTACAATCGGCGAACTTTTCTTTGGGGCATCAGTCTTAATTAGTGCCACTGCTTTTCTTTGATGTCCCCATTTTGTGGAGCCCATCAACCCCGCCATTTTGGTTCAAGGTTGATGGGTTTTTTGTTGCCTGAAATTTATCTCCTGCCCCGCCACTCGTGCCACCATCCGTAAAATCTCCTCGCGCGATAGCGGCTTACGGTCAGTGACAAAATGCAGCGTCATCCCTTCAATAAAAGCATCCAGAGCCCGGGCCGTTCCAGGTTCAAACCATTGTTCGAGTGTTTGCTGACTGCGCTGCATCCAGTTTTGCATCACTGTTTTTAATAACGGTTTTCGACTGGCCAGCGCGTAGAGTTGATACATCAGTTCCATGTTGTCCGGCGTTGCAACCTGCGAGCTGTAGATCATTTCTGTGATGGCCTGGCAGGCACTGGGGGCATCGCTGACATCGAGGAAAAATGCCTGATATTGCCGTGACATAGTCTGCGTAAAGCTACTGAACGCCTCCAGCAATAGCTCATCAATCCCTGAAAAATAGTAGGTCATCGACCCTAACGGTACACCGGCAAGGGTAGCTATTTTACGGTGCGTCACGGCATGTATTCCGTAAAGTTTCACCGCCTCGAGAGTGGCCTGGATGATTTTTTCTCGCCGTTGTGGATCGTTAGCGCGACGCATGTCATTTCCTCTCTCTGCAATTGTGTACAAATGTACACAACCTTGCTAAGGTTGTCTTCTCTCTTCTTTTTTTGACGTGATCTATGACAGTAAATTCTTCACGTAATGCCTTGAAACGCCGTACCTGGGCGCTGTTCATGTTCTTCTTTTTGCCGGGCCTTCTAATGGCTTCCTGGGCAACCAGAACGCCCGCCATCCGCGACATTCTTTCTGTCTCTATCGCCGAAATGGGCGGAGTGCTCTTTGGTCTGTCAATCGGTTCGATGAGCGGCATTCTCTGCTCGGCGTGGTTAGTAAAACGCTTTGGGACGCGTAATGTCATCCTGGTCACGATGTCCTGCGCATTGATCGGGATGATGATATTAAGTCTGGCGCTCTGGCTGACATCTCCTGTGCTCTTTGCCGTTGGTCTTGGCGTTTTTGGCGCCAGTTTTGGTTCCGCAGAAGTGGCGATAAACGTTGAAGGTGCTGCCGTTGAGCGAGAAATGAATAAAACGGTTTTGCCGATGATGCATGGCTTCTACAGTCTCGGTACGCTGGCGGGGGCTGGTGTAGGGATGGCGCTGACGGCCTTTGGAGTTCCGGCAACTGTTCACATTTTGCTGGCGGCGCTGGTGGGCATCGCGCCTATTTATATCGCTATTCAGGCAATCCCTGACGGTACGGGAAAAAATGCTGCCGATGGCACGCAGCATAGTGAAAAAGGGGTTCCTTTTTATCGCGATATTCAGTTGCTATTAATTGGTGTCGTGGTGCTGGCAATGGCTTTTGCAGAAGGTTCTGCCAACGACTGGTTACCCTTATTAATGGTTGATGGCCACGGATTTAGCCCAACGTCCGGCTCATTGATATACGCAGGTTTCACATTGGGGATGACCGTTGGACGTTTTACCGGCGGCTGGTTTATTGATCGCTACAGCCGCGTTGCCGTGGTACGTGCCAGTGCACTAATGGGTGCGTTGGGTATCGGGCTAATTATTTTTGTTGATAGCGCCTGGGTCGCCGGGGTATCTGTCGTTCTTTGGGGACTGGGTGCCTCGCTGGGCTTCCCGCTGACCATTTCAGCCGCCAGTGATACCGGCCCCGATGCGCCAACCCGTGTCAGCGTAGTGGCCACGACCGGTTATCTGGCTTTCCTCGTCGGGCCGCCACTGCTGGGCTATCTCGGCGAACATTATGGATTACGTAGTGCAATGCTGGTTGTACTGGCGCTGGTTATTCTCGCGGCTATCGTCGCAAAAGCCGTCGCCAAACCCAATACAAAAACGCAGACTGCGATGGAGAATAGTTGATGGGCATTAAATTAATTGCGGTAGACATGGACGGTACTTTCTTAAGCGATCAAAAAACCTATAACCGCGAGCGGTTTATGGCCCAATATCAGCAGATGAAAGCACAAGGTATTCGCTTTGTGGTTGCCAGCGGGAATCAATATTATCAGTTGATCTCATTCTTCCCCGAAATTGCCGATGAAATTGCTTTTGTGGCGGAAAATGGTGGCTGGGTAGTGAGCGAAGGCAAAGATGTTTTTAATGGTGAGCTATCGAAAGATGCTTTTGCCACTGTCGTGGCGCATTTGCTGACGCGCCCGGAAGTGGAGATTATTGCCTGCGGCAAAAATAGCGCCTATACCCTCAAAAAATATGACGATGCCATGAAAACCGTGGCGGAAATGTATTATCACCGTCTGGAATACGTCGATAACTTTGACAACCTAGAAGATATCTTCTTCAAGTTTGGCCTGAATCTTTCCGATGAACTGATTCCACAAGTGCAGAAAGCATTACATGAAGCCATCGGCGATATTATGGTGCCAGTGCATACCGGCAACGGCAGCATCGATTTAATCATCCCCGGCGTGCATAAAGCCAATGGCCTGCGTCAACTCCAGAAATTATGGGGAATAGACGACAGCGAAGTCGTGGTCTTTGGCGATGGCGGTAATGATATTGAGATGCTGCGTCAGGCAGGGTACAGCTTCGCAATGGAAAATGCCGGCAGCGCGGTTGTTGCAGCGGCGAAATATCGTGCAGGTTCCAATAACCGTGAAGGCGTACTGGACGTGATTGATAAAGTTCTTAAACACGAAGCGCCATTTAATCAATAAAACGGCAGCACGCCCGGCAACACAACGCCTGAATGAAGGCTGCATAATTCGCAGAAATTAACTCACCGGATTATTTCAGGCGAAATGATTATGAAGAATTATGTTTTGCTGGGCGCGTTTCTCATGAGCTTTGCCGGTGCAACGATGGCGCAAAGCGTTACCGTCGATGTGCCAAGTGGATACAAAGTGGTAGTGGTCCCTGATTCTGTCAGCGTTCCACAAGCCGTCAGTGTCGCTACTGTGCCGCAAACCGTCTATGTGGCTCCTGCTCCGGCTTACCGTCCACATCCGTATGTTCGTCACCTTGCCAGCGTTGGCGAAGGAATGGTTATCGAACATCAGATCGATGACCATCACCATTAATACGAAAATGCCTGATTGCATTGTGCAATCAGGCATTTTTTTACCCTTCGTGCGAATTTCCTACCTGTTTATCTTTTAAAAAGATAAACATCAGCAGCAGCCACAAAATTCCGTTGGCAAGGTTGAAGAGATTAAACAGACCATTGCCGCCGTTCAGATACGCGTGTTTACTGATCTCAATACCGACAGTGAAAATCAGCATTTGCAACATACCCATCGCCGCCGAGACAGTACCTTTACTCATATCGCTGGCAAACAGGGTTAATCGCACCAGTCCCGCATTCGCCAGACCAATACCAAAAGCATAAATACTTAACCCAGCGGTCATCCACAAATACGCGTGCGATGAGATGACCGTTGCCGCAGCAGCGACCAACAGACCAATCATAATCGGCCAACCGCCCATAATGATCAGCGAACGTACGGTGCGACGCGAGGTCAGTCGCGCCAGCAGTAGGTTCCCCGCAATTAATGCGCCGAAAATGGGAACTTGCAGCAAACCATATTCATAGCTGCTCAACTGCTCGCCGGTTATGATAATAATCGGCGACTGGGCAATCCACGCCAGCAACGGTAGACTAACAAACCCCAGTGCCAGCGCCCCCGCAACAAAGCGACCATTCTTCAGCACCAGCTTGTAGTCACGCCCGAGCTCTTTCAGCGACAGTTTCTCACCTATACGCGTGGCGGTTTCTGGCATGGCACGTTGCAGACCGAAGAAGGAGATCGTTGCCAATGCGGCAAATAATACAAACATCCCTTCCCAGGGCAGCACATGGATCCACGCCGCCCCCACCAACGGGCCGAGTAGCGGAGCAATCAGCGCCACGTTCGCCATCAGCGCGGTGATCTTGATACAAACCGCCTCTTCGAAGGATTCCTGAATTGCGGCGTAACCCACAGCGCCAATGAAACAGAGGCTTATGCCCTGCAAGAAGCGCAACAGCGTGAATTGTTCAATGTTTTGCGCCAGTAATATCGCCAGACAAGTGATGATAAACCACACTACGCCCGCCAGCATCACCGGACGGCGACCAATACGATCCGACAATGGCCCCAGCAGCCACTGTAAAAACATCCCACCCGCAAGGTACGCGGTCATCGAGGTAGGAACCCAATCAATGCCCGCCTGGTACTGTTCCACCACGGCCAACATACCGGGCTGAATCATATCGTTACCGATATAGGTTGAGAATTCGTAGAGCACCAGACAGAGAGGGAAAAGTAATGCCTGACGTCCAAGTCTGGCACCATTAGCTAATCTATTTTGCATGCAATTTCTTCGCCAAGAATAATCGCGCAAAGTTTAATAAAAGCGCGGCTAACGAGAAAGCAATTTTTGCTCCTTAAGCACATTCTTACATTAATCGGCGATTAGACTCTCTTTTTTTAAGCTTTATTTAACTACCGCGCGTTACCATTACTTCACGTAATACGGGCCGCTTATGAGAAATAAGACGATGCCGCTTTACCCTGTTTAACATGCACCTTATTCTCACCGCCTTGCCTGACGGCTCTCCATTAAACACCTTATGAGTCTGGAAGTTATGCTGGAAAATCTCAATTACTCATTATTCTCTCTAATTAATGCCACGCCAGATCCTTCTCCGTGGATGATCTCGTTGGCGATTTTTATTGCCAAAGATTTGATTACTGTGGTGCCGCTACTGGCCGGGGTACTTTGGCTGTGGGGACGTACGGCGCAACGGCAGATAGTGATAAAAATAGCGATCGCACTGGCTGTAAGTCTGTTTGTTTCCTGGGGGATGGGTCATTTATTTCCACATGACCGCCCGTTTGTCGAGAATATCGGCTATAACTTCCTGCACCATGCGGCGGATGACTCTTTCCCGAGCGATCACGGCACGGTGATCTTCACCTTCGCTCTGGCATTTTTAATCTGGCATCGTTTGTGGTCCGGATCGCTTCTCATGGTGCTGGCCGTAATTATTGCCTGGTCGCGGGTCTACCTTGGCGTCCACTGGCCACTGGATATGCTTGGTGGGTTGTTGGCGGGAATGATTGGTTGCCTTAGCGCGCAGATTATCTGGCAAGCTGCGGGAGCGGTGCTCTACCAGCGACTGCAATCGTGGTATCGCTTCTGTTTCGCCTTACCGATCCGTAAAGGCTGGGTACGTGGCTGATTTCGGATAAAACGTGTAATATCAGGCGGCTCGCTTCAATAACTATTCAGAGGGAATATGGAAACACGTCGCGAAGAGCGCATCGGGCAATTACTCCAGGAATTAAAACGCAGCGATAAGTTACATCTGAAGGACGCCGCCGCCCTACTTGGGGTTTCAGAGATGACGATTCGTCGCGACCTGAATAACAACAGCGCCCCCGTCGTATTACTCGGCGGCTATATCGTTCTCGAACCACGCAGCGCCAGCCATTACCTGCTAAGCGACCAAAAATCCCGTCTGGTGGAAGAAAAACGCCGCGCTGCGAAACTGGCCGCGACGTTGGTAGAACCCGGTCAGACCCTCTTTTTTGACTGCGGCACCACTACGCCCTGGATTATTGAAGCGATTGATAATGAAATCCCTTTCACCGCCGTTTGTTATTCACTGAATACCTTTCTGGCGCTGCAAGAGAAACCACATTGCCGGGCGTTTCTTAGTGGTGGAGAATTTCACGCCAGCAACGCCATCTTCAAACCTATCGATTTTCAACAAACGCTGAATAATTTTTGTCCGGATATCGCTTTTTATTCCGCTGCGGGTGTACATATCAAAAAAGGCGCAACCTGTTTTAATCTTGAAGAGTTGCCGGTAAAACACTGGGCTATGTCGATGGCGCAAAAGCATGTGCTGGTTGTCGACCACAGTAAGTTTGGTAAGGTACGTCCGGCACGCATGGGCGACCTGAAACGCTTTGATATCGTAGTAAGCGATCGTTGTCCGGAAGATGAGTATGTGAAGTACGCGCAAACGCAGCGTATTAAGTTAATGTATTAATTAAGCATCGCCGGATGACGTCAACGCGCCATCCGGTCATCTAAAGATTAAGAGAACCAGCTACCAAACCACTGATGGAATTTCATCATCACGAAATCCCACATCCGACCAAAGAATCCCCCCTCTTCCACATTCTCCATTACGATCAGCGGACGCTGTTCAATAGATTTACCGTTAAGCTGGAAATCAATGGTTCCGACGACCTGGCCTTTTTTCAGCGGTGCGGTGAGCTGCGGTTCGGTTAATGTATAACTGGCTTTCAGGTTTTTCAGTTGTCCACGCGGAATAGTCACCGATCCGCCTTCGCCAGCACCGAGATTCACTTCACTCTTATCGCCAAACCAGACTCGCTGGGTCACAAAGGTGGCATCAGGTTTAATTGGTGTCACGGTTTCAAAGAAACGGAAGCCCCAGGTGAGCAACTTTTCGGACTCATTAAAACGGATACGATCGGTTTTCGCTCCCAGTACCACAGAGATCAAGCGCATGTCTCCCTGGGTCGCGGAGGCCACCAGGTTGTAACCGGCTCCTGCCGTAGTACCGGTCTTCATACCATCGACATTGACATTACTACTCCACAGCAGACGGTTACGGTTAGGCTGGCGAATCTTGTTGAAGGTAAATTCCTTCTCTTTATGAATGGCGTACTCTTCCGGTACATCGTGGATTAACGCTTTGCCCAGCAAGGCCATATCGCGTGCGGTACTGAACTGCCCCGGAGCGTCAAGGCCGTGCACCGTCTGGAAGGTGGTGTTGGTCAGGCCCAATTTTTTAGCATAACCATTCATCAAGCCAATAAATGACTCCTGACTGCCCGCGACGTAATCTGCCAGCGCAATACAGGCGTCATTACCGGACTGAATAATCACGCCTTTGTTTAAATCGGCCACTGAAACCTGATCGCCCGGTTTGAGGAACATCACCGACGAACCGCGCAGCGCCGGATTCCCCGTCGCCCAGGCATCTTTACCGACCGTCACCATATCGGTGAGTTTAATCTTATCGGCCTTGAGCGCCTGCCCAACCACATAGCTGGTCATGATTTTGGTCAGACTGGCTGGGTCCAGTTTCTCATCCGCATTACCTTCAGCCAGCACTTTTCCGCTGGCGTAATCCATTAAAATCCATGCACGCGCATCCACGCTCGGCGCGTCAACGGTCTGTTCCGCCGCGAATGCCGTTGGGGCAAAAAGAAATAAAAATGCAGAACCCGCTGCAAGACCACGAAGGAGAGAGGAGTATTGCGTCATAAATGCCACCCGAGTATCCATTCAAAAAAAATACGTTATATCACCGTATGATAAGTTCGGTGATTAATAACGCACACACAAACTTAAAGAAACCGTAAGTTGGTAAAGTTTTTAAAGTTTATGCAATATCCTGCCGCTTCGCTGCTTCTGGCGTCATTTTTTTACCAACTGTTGCTTAAAAGTTAACTTTACTCCACCATCAGAGTCCTGTTCAGCCTGTGGCTGCCTGTATAAAAAGGGGTGAGTATGATTACGCTGTGGGGTCGGAATAATTCAACCAACGTAAAAAAAGTGTTGCTGACGCTCGAAGAACTGGATCTGCCTTATGAGCAAATTCTCGCGGGCCGTGAGTTTGGAGTAAACCATGACGCTGACTTTCTGGCGATGAATCCCAACGGGCTGGTGCCGCTGTTGCGCGACGACGAAAGTGATTTAATTCTCTGGGAATCGAACGCCATTGTCCGCTACCTGGCAGCACAGTACGGGCAAAACCGCTTGTGGATCGACTCGCCAGCACGTCGTGCAGAAGCGGAAAAATGGATGGACTGGGCAAACCAGACGCTCAGTAATGCCCATCGCGGGATCCTGATGGGATTGGTCAGAACACCGCCTGAAGAGCGCGACCAGGCCGCCATTGATGCCAGTTGCAAGGAATGCGACGCTCTGTTTGCCCTTCTTGATGCGGAACTGGCAAAAGTGAAATGGTTCTCTGGTGATAAATTTGGCGTGGGTGATATCGCTATTGCACCGTTTATCTACAATTTGTTTAACGTCGGTCTGATCTGGACACCGCGTCCAAATCTGGAACGCTGGTATCAACAGCTCACTGAACGCCCCGCAGTGCGTAAAGTGGTGATGATCCCCGTTAGCTAATTATTACGTGGACTTACTTTCAGTAATTCGCCATTGGACTCGTCGGTCAATACGTACAAATAACCGTCGGGCCCAGTGCGAACATCACGAATTCGCTGCCCTCTGTCCGTTAATATGCGGCCATCTTCCGTTACCTGATTGCCTTTGACGCTCATCACGATGACATCTTTGTCTTTTAACGCGCCAATAAATAATTTTTGCTGCCACTGGGGGAATTTGTCGCTGTTATAGAAGGCCATACCGCTCACGGCGGGCGAATCTTTCCAGTAGAAAATCGGTTGTTCGGTACCGGCAACGATTCCCCCTTTCGCTTCCGGTATTTTAAGTCCCGAGTAATTGATGCCCCAGGATGCCAGCGGCCAGCCGTAATTTTTGCCTTTTTCCGGGATATTAATTTCATCACCACCGCGCGGACCATGCTCATTCAGCCACAGCGCATTGCTCCACGGATTCATCGCCATCCCTTGCGGATTACGAATGCCGTAAGACCAGATCTCAGCGCGTGCACCGGATTCCTTTGCAAAAGGATTATCATCCGGGATCTCGCCCTGGTCGGTCAGACGCACCAGTTTGCCCTGTAATTTATCCAGATCCTGCGCCGTCGGGCGCTGATTGTTTTCCCCCAGACCAATAAACAAATAACCTTTGCCGTCAAACACCAACCGTCCGCCAAAATGGTTACCTGTAGAAAGCTTAGGCATCTGACGAAAAACGGTGCGGAAATCCGTTATTTTTGTCAGATCATCGCTCAAACGGCCATAACCTACGGCAGTACCGGCTTTGTCATCATCTCCCTGTTCCGAATAACTTAACCAGATGCGGCGAGACTGGGCAAAATCAGGCGCTAAAGCTACATCCAACAAGCCTCCCTGCCCGTGCGCCCAGACTTCCGGCACACCAGCCAGCGGCGCAGATAATCCTTTTCCTTCTTGCCAGTGGCGTAACTCGCCACCACGCAGCGTGATTAACATACCGTGATTATCGGGTAAAAAGGCCAGCGCCCAGGGATGGTCGAGTTTGTCTTGCAATACTTCGACATTTACCGTTGCAGGCGCCGCCCAGAGAGCGGAAGAAACACAGAAAAGGGTCACAAGGAAAAGAGATTGTCGATGCATAACGCCTCCGGATTGACTCTGGCTTAAAGCGTAGTCAGTCAAAAGCGCAACAAATGCATTTTTACATAAACTTAAACATGAAGGGGGAGATGCATTCTCCCCCTTAGTTTTCAGGCCTTCTCAAGCATGGCGTGCTTCTGCAGGCTCTGGATACTCAGCGTTAAGCTCATCAGACAATTTTCAAGCTTATCGGCGTTGACGGTAATAAAATTTGGGCAATCATGATACCCACTCATCAAACATACTGCGGCTGTCGCTAATGCTTCTTCAGCATGATGAAGAGCATCCCACTCTTCCTTATCCAGATGAAGATTCAACCGCAGCGATTTATCGTGCAATTCGCGATGCAGTTTAAAAAAGTTATCTCGTAGATGATTGCTTTCGCTGACGGACATGTATCCTTTGGCCTTCCTCAAATGCACGTATGCAGCGAGGTCAACTTGAGCGTCTTTCAACCGGTTCAGCAGGTCGATTCGCTGTCTGTCAACGAACATACTTCGATCCTCCTCTTTCCAACCTTGTTGCAATTAAATAGTATGGCTATTTTTTGAGCAAAATGCTGTCAAGGATCAATACTTCACATCTTATTAATATTAATTAACATTATTTCTCTTTCCAGTACCTCACATCCCCACGGTGCCAGTTCTAATTGTTGTGAACAAGCCTTGCCCGTTTCCGCCACTCGCCACGCTCCAGGAAGCACAACATTTTGTACATGAGCAGTGTAATTTTGTACAAAAACCCATTCCTGCTCGCCGTCTGTCCGACGCGTTGCAATAACGCCAGCAGGAAGTGCAGTAGCAAGTGCTTTTAGGAGATGAAGTGTGTTGATCAACATCGCGGCAAACGCTTGATGAAATGACGCATCATTACGCGAAGCCACATAGAAAGCACGACCTTGTCCGACGTGATTTACCGTTAACGCAGGTGTACCCGCATAAAAATCCTCACCATAGCGCGCCAGAACCTGAGCACCTTCGGCGTGAATAACCGCACATAATTCCCGTGCCTGCCATTGCCCCTGCAGTCCATACGCATTCGGCTCGCAGATAACTTCGTTATGCTGATAATCATTAAGACTATCAATCTCTTCAGCCCATACGCCCATCAGGTCACGCAACGGGCCAGGGAACCCACCCAGGTGACATAAATCGGTTTCATTGACAATCCCGGACCAGTAAGTGGTAACAAAATTGCCACCAGCTTCGACATAGGCACGAGCACGCGCAGCAAATCCATCGCGAACCATATAGAGCATTGGAGCGATAACTAACTGATAACCCGTAAGATCACAATCAGCATTGATAATATCGACCGCCACGCCCTGCTCCCAGAAAGGTCGGTAATGCTCCACTACCGTTTGTTCGTAGTGGATCCCGCAATTGCGCGGCCCGGCAGCATCATTGACCGCCCAGCGGTTTTCCCAGTCGAAAATAATGGCAACTTTGGCCTGCGTTTTCGTCCCAACCAGTTGTTTAAGATGAGCCAGCCGTTGCCCCAGTTGTATGACTTCGCGCCCGGTACGCGTCTCCAGATGACCGACGTGATCAACCACCGCACCATGAAACTTCTCCACGGCACCACGACTCTTACGCCACTGAAAATAGTGCACGCCGTCTGCGCCGTGAGCGACGGCCTGTAAGGAAGAAAGAATATTCATTCCCGGCTTTTTCAATTTGCTGGTTGGCTGCCAGCTTGTCTGGCTGGGCGTGGATTCCATCAGAATAAACGGTTTATTTTTCAAGGTACGCATCAGGTCGTGATACATCGCAGTTTTACAGGCTACGGCGCGTTCATCTTCCTGTTTGTGCCACATGGGGTAGCTATCCCAACTCACAAAATCAACCACTTCGGCTAATGCCCAGTAGTTGTAGTCATTGAAATACCACATAAAATTGGTCGTCGCAGGTAAATCGGGGCGTTCTGCTTTTAACGGCGCGATTTCCATTTGATAGAACTCTTTTACCTGCGATGTGACAAAGCGCCGCCAATCAAGATTCAAACCGTGGTTGGACATTTCACCTATTGGGGAAGGAGATTCAATTTGTGACCAGTCACTGTATGTATGACTCCAGAAGCCAGTCCACCATGCCTGATTAAGCGCCTCAAGAGTGGTGTAACGCGTCTGCAACCAACGGCGAAACGCCTGTTGGCATCCATTACAATGACACTCTCCGCCATACTCATTACTGATATGCCATCCCAGAACCGCCGGATGATTGGCGTATCGCTGCGCCAGCTTACGGTTAATTTGCGTCACTTTATCTTTATACACTGGCGAAGAAAGGCAGTGATTATGGCGACCACCGTGAAGCATTTTCTCGCGTGAGGCGCTAACTCTCAGAACCTCTGGATAACGAGCAGCAAGCCAGGCGGGTTTGGCTCCGCTTGGTGTTGCGAGGAAGACAGAGATCCCACCAGCATGAAGTTTATCCAGCACCTCATCCAGCCAGTCAAAGCGATACTCACCCTCTGTGGGTTCCAGCATTGACCAGCTAAAAATGCCCACCGACATGGTGTTACAACCAGCCTGTTGCATCAGGGCGATATCTTTTTCCAGAATCCCAGGGACATGTAACCATTGCTCCGGATTGTAATCAGCGCCATGAAGTAACCATGGGGCTCTGGGGATGATCGGTGGGTACTTGTCCATGCTGACTCCTGAATTGTTTTAAACAGACAAAAAATGTTATTCGTTCACAATAATGTCATCTAGTAATTTATTGCTTCGTTATGCAAGGAATGTCCGGCAGGAATGTGATCAAGTACGCGTTTTTCCCTTCAAACAGGTTCGTCGGTTCAGCTTACCGGCACTGAGACAGGTGAGCGTGATACGTATGACATTCACTGCGGTATACTGTGACAAATCTTTTAGCCGGGGCGAATATGAAAACCAAAGCTGCAACCCTTGCCGATGTTGCTCGTCATGCCAATGTTTCTTATCAGACAGTGTCGCGGGTGCTTAACAATTCAGCGAACGTGTCTGCTAAAACACGTCAAAAAATTGAACAAGCCATTGCCGAACTTAAGTACGTTCCAAATCGCGTAGCTCAACAGTTGGTAGGGAAAGAGAGCAAAACGGTCGGGCTGGTTACAACTTCACTTGCCCTGCATGCCCCCTCGCAAATTGCGGCAGCAGTGAAAAAATATGCCGGAGAACAGGGATATCAGGTGCTGATATCCATGATTGACGATGTTGATATTAAAGGTATTCAGGCTGCAATTAATGAATTAAAAGCACAACGGGTAACAAAGATTATTATCAACGCACCGCTGGAAACGGCATTGGCTGAAACACTGGTTGCTGAAAACAGCGATGTATTGTGTTTGTTTCTCGACGTGGACCCTTATAGCCCGGTATTTAACGTCACTTTTAATCCCGCAGAAGGTGCACGCGCCAGCGTGAAACATCTTTACGATTTGGGGCATCGTCAATTTTGCTTGATCTCTGGCCCTGAAAATTCAGTACCAGCGCGGCTACGACTCAATACCTGGCGCGACACCCTCGCTTCACTCCAACTGACGCCGCTGGCCATTCATTATGGTAGTTGGGACGCTCAAAGCGGCTATCTGGCGACGTTACAAATGCTACGTGAAACACCACAGGTAACCGCTCTTCTGATCGCCAATGATCAGATGGCATTGGGGGCATTAAGCGCCTTACATCAACAAAAACGTAAAATCCCGCAAGATATTTCTGTCATAGGCTATGACGACACCTATGAGAGTGCATTTTTTGAACCTTCGCTAACGACGGTCGCAATCGACTTTGATTTACAAGGGAAAATTGCCGTTCAACAAATTTTACAGCCGGACGATGAACACGCGATGCTCCGCTCTTCAACCATCCTTCCCAGCCGCCTGGTCGTGCGTAACTCTGCTGGTCCCCTGCACTCACCACAGACTGATCTGATGAATATTGCTGAACACCTTCGCACACTGGCAGATGAGCTAACACGAAAGGCATAAAAGTAATACGTTCTCATAAAAAGATTTAGTGATCTGTTTCGCTAAATCTTTTTTATTATCAGCAATAATTGTGATGTAAATCTCAAACATTCATTTAACACATTGCCTAATCATCGCGGTCAGGGTCAGAGTAAAAATGAAATTGTTAACGTATGACATTTCCGGAGATGCATACCAAAACAATAACCAGTAAGCACAGCTAATGCCTGTGCCAACGGTAAATGACCCAACGCCAGTGATTGAGGATATGGCTATGTTATTGCCCGGTAAACGTAATTATATTTTGCTCAGTATTTTCGATTTTCTGTACCTCTTCGCCTGGTCGGCAACGATGGCATTTTTTGTCATATGGACGACACAGCATCTGGAAATTACCGCCACACGCACAGGATTGCTTTATTCCGTTAATGCTTTCATTGCGTTATTAATGCAGCCGTTCTTCGGTTTCATCTCCGATAAATTTGGTCTTAAGAAACAACTCATCTGGCTCCTCGTCGCATTATTACTTCCCGTAGGCCCATTCTTTATTTATGTGTATGCCCCGCTTCTGGTTCATAACTTCTGGCTGGGCGCTGTTTTGGGTGGCGTTTACTTGGGGATCATTTTTAATTCTGGCTGTGGCGTTCTGGATTCCTGGATAGATAAAGTTTCGCGCCGTTATCATTTTGAATATGGTCGCGTAAGAATGTGGGGCTCTCTGGGATGGGCCGCTGCCGCGTGGATTGTGGGTAAATACATTGATACCAGCCCTAATCTCTCTTTCTGGCTGGCAAGCTGTGCCATTGTGATCGCCGCAATCTGCTTTATGTTTACCAAAATTGAACTGACCGAGGCGGAAATTGAAAAAACCAATTCGTTGAAAGCTATCCATGCGCTTGAACTGGCGAAAAATAGTCAGTTCTGGTTTTTATTGATGTTCACTCTGTTCGTAACGCAAATTTATGACACCTACGATCAACAATTCGCACAATATTTTTCGCTGCAATTCCCGACGCCAGAAGAAGGCAATCGCTGGTACGGGATTCTGGCTTCTGTCCAGGTCTGTGGAGAAACCTTATTTCTCTGTCTGATGCCGTGGTTTGTTAACCGCACTGGCGCCAAATGGGCATTAGTGATTGCCGGAACCATTATGTCGCTACGCATTGCCGGTTCTGCTATCCAACTGGGGCCAGTGTGGATTGCGGCCGTTAAAATGATGCACGCCATCGAAAAACCACTGATCCTGGTGTCTGTGTTTAAATTTATCGCGGCTAACTTTGATCATAAACTCTCTTCGACGGTATACCTGCTGGTGCTTTTTGTGGCATCCATCGCCACGGCAATCTATTCACCCATTGCCGGCTATCTGTATGACACCATTGGCTTTGCTGAAACCTATCTAATCTTGGGGGCGATTGCCGGTTGCTTCACACTTATTTCGGTCTTTACGCTGCGGGACAAATCCAGCAGCCAGCCTGCGGAGGCGCTAACTGAAAACCCAGTAGCATGACAATCATTTGCGCCCCGATATTTGGGGCGTTTTCCTCGCCTGTTGACCAGATTACGATACAAATTTTATCCAGAACTCTGTAGAATCCCTGCCCTGACCTTTCCTGTAACTGAATATTTTTTAAGCTATGAGCAAAGTAACTCCCCAGCCGAAAATCGGCTTTGTTTCCCTTGGCTGCCCGAAAAACCTTGTCGATTCAGAGCGTATTCTCACCGAACTGCGTACTGAAGGTTATGACGTAGTACCGAGCTATGACGACGCAGATATGGTGATCGTCAACACCTGCGGCTTTATTGACAGTGCGGTGCAAGAATCACTGGAAGCCATTGGCGAAGCGTTGAATGAAAACGGCAAGGTGATTGTGACTGGTTGTCTGGGAGCAAAAGAAGATCAGATCCGCGAAGTTCACCCGAAAGTGCTGGAAATCACCGGGCCTCATAGCTACGAGCAAGTTCTGGAGCACGTTCATCACTACGTGCCAAAACCGAAACACAATCCGTTCCTGAGCCTGGTGCCGGAACAGGGTGTTAAGTTGACCCCGCGTCATTACGCTTATCTGAAGATTTCCGAAGGTTGTAACCACCGCTGCACCTTCTGCATTATTCCTTCAATGCGCGGCGATCTGGTGAGCCGCCCGATTGGCGAAGTATTAAGCGAAGCGAAACGTCTGGTGGATGCGGGCGTTAAAGAGATTCTGGTGATCTCACAGGATACTTCCGCCTATGGCGTTGATGTAAAACACCGTACTGGCTTCCACAACGGCGAGCCGGTAAAAACCAGCATGGTCAGCCTGTGCGAACAGTTATCGAAACTGGGGATCTGGACACGTCTGCACTACGTTTACCCTTATCCGCACGTGGACGACGTCATCCCGCTGATGGCTGAAGGCAAAATCCTGCCATATCTGGATATTCCGCTGCAGCATGCCAGCCCGCGCATTCTCAAACTGATGAAGCGCCCAGGTTCGGTGGATCGCCAACTGGCACGTATCAAAAAATGGCGTGAAATCTGCCCGGAACTGACCCTGCGTTCAACCTTTATTGTCGGCTTCCCTGGCGAGACGGAAGAAGATTTCCAGATGCTGCTCGACTTCCTGAAAGAAGCACGTCTGGATCGCGTTGGCTGCTTTAAATACAGCCCGGTTGAAGGCGCAGATGCCAATGCTCTGCCGGACCAGGTCCCGGAAGAAGTGAAAGAAGAACGCTGGAATCGCTTCATGCAACTGCAACAACAGATTTCCGCCGAGCGCCTGCAGGAGAAAGTTGGCCGTGAAATTCTGGTGATCATCGACGAAGTGGATGAAGAAGGCGCGATTGGCCGCAGTATGGCTGATGCGCCGGAAATCGACGGCGCGGTCTATCTCAACGGTGAAACCAAGGTTAAGCCGGGCGACATCCTGCGTGTGAAAGTCGAGCATGCCGATGAGTACGATTTGTGGGGTAGTCGAGTTTAATTAATGCCAGGCCGGGCAAATTTATTTTCCCGGCCGGCTAATAAACATTATTGCCAGCTAATCTGCGCCCTGCCGTTTTTCTTACTCTTATACAGTCGCTCATCTGCCAGCATTTTCAGCCGTTCAACGGTGGTACATTCATTTGAATGCGCTACGCCGATACTGGTGCTTAAATTAATGCTTCCCACCTGGAAATGAACGATTTCTTTTAATATCGATAGCAACTCTTCCAGCGTTCCACCTGTATAAATCACCGCAAATTCGTCGCCGCCAAAACGATAGACTTTGCCTTTATCCACCGGAATTTGTGATTTAAGGATTTTCACAACCTTAATCAACACTTCATCGCCCAGCAAATGACCGAAGGTGTCGTTAATGTTCTTGAATTTATCGACGTCAAACAGGCACAAATATCCGCCTTTTTCCGGCAAGGCTTTTAAGTCTTCGTCAAAGGATTTTCTGCCCATCGCTTTGGTCAGGTCGTCAAGAAACGCTGAGTTATACATACTGTAGAGTTTTTTGACATCCGCCGCCGAGAAGAAAAGCCCACCGTCCAGCACACGGTCAAAATGGTTATTAATAATGGCTTCTTTTTCAACAATACCCTGATTGATCACTCTGCGTACCAGATAGAGGCAGCTGGCCCCTGATATAACCGCCACCAATGCGGCAAAGAAGATGATCAACGTACATACCTGAAAATAAACGTCTTTTTTATAGGCAAACACATACAATCCTGTCGGTAAATAGGAGAAGTGCTCCATCGCTTCCGAAACAGTGAAGATGGCGTTTTTGGCGTTATATTCATCACCAGTAACCGATTTGCCATTCTTAAAAAGTGAGAACATCAGGTTATCGCTGTCCATTGCCAGTGATTTTGACAGTAAAGAAAAGCGCTCCAGCCCAAGCAAAAATATCAGACTACGATTATGGCTAACCGGGTAGAGATAATAGACGAAGGTTTTACCGTCAAAAGAGATAAACCCCGTATTCTTAACATGCAAATACTTAACCACCTGCATGATATTTGTACAATAGTTATTCTCGTACTCCTTTACCTGAATACACTCATCACTGGAAATCAGATAAGGTCCAACATCATACAAATAAGAAGGAGAAACCGAATCGGCATAGGCTGTGCGTAAGCCAACCAGCAATTGTTCTTCCGTAGGGTTTAGCGTATTGATGAGATCAATTGCCACACTACGCCGATATTCAGCAATATTCGCCACCGCAAAAGCAGTATCAATAACGGACTGTTTCAGGCCATACACCCGTTCTTTCACCATTTGAGTGTAGATCCCGCAGGCAACTGCCGAAATCATAATAAAAATCAGCAGACTGACTGTAAGTACGAATTTATTGATTCTGGACATACCTAAACTACTCTTTTACTAACTTTCCACTTTTATCCCAGGCAGAGAATGGCATAGGCTTCTGGTACAGATACCCTTGGGCCTGAACACAGCCTAATTTGATTAATTCACGCGCAACCTCTTCGCTCTCAACACCTTCTGCAATCACCGGAATCTGGTTATAGCGTGCCAGGTCGAAGATAATGCGTACAATTTTTCCCGCGGTGCCGAAAATATCGCCGGTAAATTGCGAATCTACTTTTATGCTGTCAGGGTTAATTTCATAAAAACGTTTCAGGTTTGACAGCCCTGTGCCAAAGTCATCAATCGATATCCCTACCCCTTGTTTACGCAGTTGTGCAATATTGAGATAAAAATGTTCATTAATTCGTTCGATCACTGTTTCAGTGATCTCAATACAGATACTATTCGCCTGCAGATCATGTTCTTTCATGATAGTTGTAAAATGCTCATGAAAGTGTGGTTCGTTTAGCTGCCAGGGTGACACATTAATATGCAGTAAGAAACCGTCCTTCAGGGTCGCACGCTGGCTAAAATGCCTGAATTCACGCATTGCGGTTTTAATAATTTGATAGCCAAGCTCATTGATAAACCCAATATCTTCAGCAATCGTAACAAACTTCAGTGGTGAGATTATTCCTCGTTCCGCAGAGATCCAGCGGCATAATGCTTCTGCGCCGATAATGTCTCTGGTTTTCATATCAACAATCGGTTGATAGACTAAAAATAATTCGCCTATTTCCATTGCATGGCGAATATTACGCGCAATCCAGATATTCTCTTCAATTTCGTTGAGTTTCGCGTCATCACAGAAAATAAACTCAGAGAACATATGGTCACGGATACTGGAAATCGCCAGTTTCAGTTTTTCGGCATAACTCCAGGCATTTTCACCTTTCAAAGGTTCACAAATGGCAGATTTGTGTATACGCAGATTACGATAACCAAAGCTGCTGTCAAAATCATTTACCACCGCTATCTTGCGGGTAAACGTCTGTACATTTTCCCGGCACAATAATAAATAGAGATCGGCATTGAATGTCACTATATCGCAGCATTGCGCATATTTCTCGGCAATTCGCTGACACAGTTTCCTGACGATTTTATTGCGTTCCTCGACGCCAAACACAGCTTCGACGGCTTCCAGTCCGCACAGTTTGATGATCCCGACGGCCAGATATTGGCTATTATTAGATTCAATAATCGCCATGTTTTTGATAAAACCACTCTCCTGATCGTAGGAGATTAGCGAGAGCAGTTTATTCGAACGTTCAATTTCGGCATCTTTCATTTCCGCTATGGAATTTTTGATGCTGATAATCTCTTTCGCATCGCCTTCGCGGATTTTCAGCGCCTGCATTTGTTCAGTAGAATCGGGCAAAAACTCCAGCGTATTGACAAGTTCTGTCATTTCGGAAAATTGTCGACGAAACACACGCGTGGTCATTAAGTAAACCAACAGCAGTACGATAATAATAAATACAAATGGTAGATAAAAGAGTTTATCTGATGCGTTAAATAAATTACCTGTTGGATAATAAAAATATATTTCGAACAACGAGTTATTTGGAACTTCTGATGTTCTTGCGATATATTCCGTGTCGAAAGAATCAATAATGTTATAATTTCCTTCGCTATTATAAATAATCAGTTTTTCACGGGCGAGTTGGTTTTTGGCGATGATCTCATGGCCTTGTTTCAAAAACAGCACTTCATCAGTCGAACTGATTTGATCAAGATATTCATTCAGATAGCGCCAGTTTAAGTCAACATGAATTTTGTCAACCGCCAGTAAGTCACGGTCTTTTCCATTAATTCGTAGGGTAAAAGAGATACACTTTTTCCCTGGTCGATCAAAGCAATTGTAGGCCGGATTCCAACTACTGACCGAGTTGTCTGATGCCACCGACCAGGGCCGCTGCGACGGGTTAAAGTCGGCAAAGATGACGCGTCCTGCCTCATCGACAAGCGGCCCATTTACTTTTTCCTGATGGTAAACAAGGATCTTATCATTCGCCCGACGTGAAAAGAGATAATATTTATTATCATCCAGAACCAATCCTACCGAATCCAGAAATGGCATCATTTCCATTTTCAGAATGACGGCACGTTTAATTTCTTCACTGTTTTTTAATAAATACAACGAGTCCTTTAACGTTAAGGCAGAACGCTCAATATCTTTAAAAAAATAACCTACGTTTTTTTGAATAAGTTCAAAGCGGCTATCGGCACGTTTTACCGCCCTTTCCGATACCAACTGATAGTTAATGATGAAAAAAAGACCAATAAATGACAGCGTAGCCAACAAAAATAAAATAATCAGTCTTATCTTTATCTTTTCGTATAAACTAAGCATGTTAATACACGTAACAAAATAACCATCAGTACGCTGCCCTGCTGCATAAATAGACTTTTACAACAGCATATTTACCCAATTACCTGATTCTACAAAATCGGCAGAAAGTTACAACATTTGCGTATAGCAATAATTTCCTATGACGCCATTACATTTTTAAGCAATATTCTGCCGTGGCTATGCTTTAATTTTCGGGTCCAGCGCGTCGCGTAAGCCATCGCCCAGCAAGTTGAAAGCCAGCACGGTAAGGAAGATAGCGAGTGCCGGGAAAACCGCCACATGCGGCGCGATGACCATATCCGCTCGCGCTTCATTGAGCATAGCCCCCCATTCTGGTGTCGGCGGCTGCGCCCCCAGGCCAAGAAATGAAAGGCTGGCAGCCGAGATGATCGAAGTGCCAATACGCATTGTGAAAAAGACGACAATGGAAGAGACAGTCCCGGGCAAGATATGGCGCAACAAGATGGTCATGTCGCTGGCACCAATACTGCGCGCCGATTCAATAAAAGTTTGCTGTTTCAACACCAGCGTGTTGCCGCGCACCAGACGGGCAAAAGCCGGAATGGAAAAGATGGCGACTGCGATAATTACGTTGGCAATACCGCTTCCTAACACCGCAACAACAGCAATCGCCAGTAAAATACCCGGGAAGGCAAACAGCACATCGCAAATACGCATAATCAATCGGTCCCACCAGCCTTCGTAATATCCCGCCAGTAAGCCCAATAGCGTACCGATCGCCGCACCAATAAAGACAGCAAACACACCCGCCGCCAGCGAGATTTGCGCGCCGACCAGGACACGGCTGAAAATATCACGTCCCAGCGAGTCGACACCAAACCAGTGTTGCAAAGAAGGTCCGTTATTCAGGTTGTCATAATCGAAAAAATTCTCGGCATCATAGGGGGCGATCCAACGGGCCAAAATTGCCACCACAATCAGCAAAATAACGAACAGTGCGGCGGCCATCGCCATATGCTGACGGCGAAAACGTCGCCAGAACTCATGCCACGGTGTGCGTACCTGGTCAGGTTTTACCAGTGGCATAGCGTTTAACACCGCCTGACGTCGCCAGTTAAATAGTCGCATCCTTACTTGTACCTGATAGCCGGGTTAATGGCGGCGTAAAGCACATCCACCACTAAGTTGATAAGAATAAACTCCAGCGAGAAGAGCAGAATTTCTGCCTGAATCACCGGGTAATCACGCATTTCTACCGAATCGACCAGTAAACGCCCAAGTCCGGGCCAGTTAAATACTTTCTCCACCACGATAGAGCCACCGAGCAAAAAGCCAAACTGCAATCCCATCATGGTGACCACAGGGATCATGGCGTTGCGTAAACCATGCTTGAGGACAACCCAGGTTTCGCTTACCCCTTTCGCCCTCGCGGTACGCATATAATCCTCACTTAAAACATCAACAAACGAGGCGCGGGTAAAACGCGCCATCACTGCCGCCACCGCCGCGCCGAGCGTCAGAGAAGGTAATATGTAATGCTGCCAACTGTCTGCACCTACGGTAGGCAACCAGCCCAGTTCAACAGAGAAAACCTGAATCAGCAGTATTCCGAGCGCAAATGCCGGAAATGAAATCCCTGATACTGCGATGGTCATACTTAATCGATCCGGCCAACGGTTACGCCAGACGGCGGCGATAATACCCGCCGCCATGCCGAACAGCACCGCCCATGTCATACTGGTAATGGTCAACCACAGCGTAGGCATGAAACGGCTGGCGATCTCCTCGGCAACCGGACGACGCGACACCATCGACAGACCAAAATCCCCCTGCACGGCATTGCTGATATAGTGCCAGAACTGGTGATACAGCGGCTGATCCAGCCCCAGTTGCTGACGCACCAGTTCGATGACCTGCGCATCGGCTTCTGGACCGGCAATCAATCGCGCCGGGTCGCCGGGTAGCATATGGACAAACAAAAACACCAGCACCGAGACAATAAACAGCGTCGGAATCAGCCCCAGCAAGCGTTTGATAACGTAATTAAGCATTCCTCTCCCTGCGCTACTTATTGCAAATCCGCATCTTCAAAGCTAAAGCCAGTGTCTGGCATAATCCAAAAACCGCTCAGTTTTTTGCTGTGTGCCGACACCAGTTTTTCTACCACCAGCGGGATCCACGGCGACTCTTGCCAGATGGTATCCTGCACCGCCTTATACAAGCGCGCCTTTTCCGCTGGATCGTTGGTTTTCAGCGCCTGGGCAAGCTCGTCATCCACCTGCTTATTGCTGTAAAACGCAGTATTAAACAGCGTCGGTGGCCAGTTCTGCGAGGCGAACAGCGGCGATAGCGCCCAGTCAGCTTCACCGGTCGAGGCCGACCAGCCAGTATAGAACATTCGCACGCCGCTCTCTTTCTGCCCTTTACCTTCAACTTCTGCCGCCCGCTGCCCGGCATCCATCGCCGTTACCTGGGCTTTAATCCCCACCTGCGCTAGCTGTTGCTGGGTAAATTGCAGCACTTTCTGCGCGGTACTGTGATTATGTGATGACCACAATGTGGTACTGAAACCGTTGGGATATCCCGCCTCTTTTAATAGTTCGCGCGCTTTAGCCGGATCGTAAGGCCACGGTTTATAACTTTGCGCGTAGGCAATACTCGGTGGCACCACACCAGTGGCAGGAACGGCATATCCCGCAAAGGCCACTTTCACCAGTGCCTGACGGTTGATGGCGTAATTCAGTGCCTCACGCACTTTTGGGTTATCGAATGGTTTCTGCGTCACGTTCATACTGATATAACGCTGCATAATCGACGGGCTGGCCATCAGCTCGATATTTTTGTTCTTGTCCAGTAGCGCAGCTTGTTCATAAGGGATGGGAAAAGCAAACTGCGCTTCACCGGTTTGCAGCATTGCCGCGCGGGTATTGTTGTCCGCCACCGGACGCCAGGTGATGCTGTCCAGTTTGGGCAAGCCTGGCTGCCAGTAACCCGCAAATTTTTTAACCTTCACAAAATCGGTCTGGTTCCAGGTATCCAGTTCATACGGTCCAGTTCCGACCGGATGAAAACCAATCTCCTTACCATATTTTTCCAGCGCTGCCGGTGAAATCATCGCGGTCGCCGGGTGAGCGAGGATGTTAATAAACGCGGAGAACGGTTGCCTGAGCGTAATCTTCACCGTTGTCGGATCGACCGCTTCAGCTTTGGCAATATTTTTGTACAGGTTATAGCGTTTTAGATGATTTGCCGGATCGCTGGCTCGGTCCAGATTCGCTTTGACGGCTGCGGCGTTAAAGTCGGTGCCGTCCTGGAACTTAATCCCTTCGCGCAATTTCACGGTGTAAGTGAGGCCGTCATCGGAAACGGTATAACTCTCCGCCAGCACGTTTTTCAGTTTCATCTCTTTATCCAGACCGAACAGTCCCTGATAAAAAGATTTCGCTACGGCCTGAGATAACGTGTCATTCGCGTCATACGGATCGAGCGTAGTGAAATTCGATCCCACTGCCACAACCACATCTTTGGCAGCGAATGCACAAGGTGCCATCAACGCTGCGGCAATGCTCAGCGCCACTAACCCACTACGGTGTACAGCTCTTGCCATTTTATTCTCCGCCTGAATGTTATCTACGCAAAAATGCGTACTCTGATTGTGGTTGTGCGACGTAATGCCCCGGCCCGACGCATTGCAACGAGACGGCGGCAACCTCTTCGCCACGCAGATGAATATTGCTGGGAAGATCATCCGACAGCAGCACGCGCTGCGGTCGTAGTCGGGACGGTTCAGCGACCGGAACTGCCGCCAGTAATTTACGTGTATAAGGGTGCTGCGGATTTTCAAAGACCGCACGCCGTGGACCAATTTCAACGATTTGCCCAAGATACATCACCGCCACACGATGACTAATCCGCTCTACAACGGCCATATCGTGGGAGATAAACAGAAAGGCGATGCCAAACTCGCGCTGGAGATCGAGCAACAAGTTGATGATTTGCCCACGGATAGAAACATCCAGCGCCGAGACAGCTTCATCGGCAATAATGACTTTGGGATTCAACGCCAACGCGCGAGCAATGCAGATGCGCTGACGCTGACCGCCGGAAAACTCATGCGGGTAACGCCACGCATGTTCAGGTAACAGGCCAACGCGTTCCAGCAACCACGCAACGCGTGCAGCAGCTTCTTTACCTTGCAATAAACCGTGTACGCGCAGCGGTTCAACAATCGAATCACCAATGGTCTGTCGTGGATCCAGCGAGGCGTAAGGATCCTGAAAAATAAACTGAATATCGCGACGCAATGCCTGAAGTTTGCCTGGTGAAAGGGTATCGATTCGCTGCCCTTTGAAGATGATTTCGCCGCCCTGGGATTCAACCAGGCGCAGCAACGCCCTACCGGTGGTTGATTTGCCACTCCCGGACTCTCCCACCAGCGACAACGTTTCGCCCGGCCAGAGATCAAAACTAACCTTCTCAACCGCATGCACTTCTCGCGTAACGCGATTCAATAAGCCACTACGTAAAGGGAAACGGGTCACTAGATTACGCACCTGTAAAACAGGGTCGCCATCAACCACCGTTTTCTGCTCGACAGGTCGTTCCTGTTTAGCCGGATGTTCAAGTGATATCAGCGGGAAACGGCGAGGATAATCTTGCCCTTTCATCGCCCCCAACTGCGGCACGGCAGCCAACAGCGCGCGGGTATAAGGATGCTGTGGCGCATGAAAAATCTGTTCAACGCTGCCTGTTTCGACCGCTTCGCCCTGATACATCACCAGCACCCGATCGGCAATCTCTGCCACCACGCCCATGTCGTGAGTGATAAAGATGACGCCCATCGACATCTCTTTTTGCAATACTTTGATTAATTGCAGGATCTGCGCCTGAATCGTGACATCCAGTGCGGTGGTCGGTTCATCCGCAATCAGCACCGCCGGGCGACATGACAGCGCCATTGCAATCATCACTCGCTGGCGCATCCCACCGGAGAGTTGATGCGGATAACGCGAAAGAATGGTTTGGGCTTCCGGGATGCGAACCTGATCCAGCATCCGCTTCGCCTCTACCATCGCCTGTTCACGACTGGCGTTTTGATGCAAACGGATCGACTCGGCAATCTGCTCACCCACAGTAAATACCGGATTCAGCGAGGTCATCGGCTCCTGAAAAATCATCGCGATATCTGCGCCGCGCACATGCTGTATTTGACTGGCACTCTGCTCGTTAAGCTCAATCACTTCACGACTGCGTCGCCGCAACAGCATTTTATCGCACTGCACCAGACCGCCTGCTTGTTCCAATAGACGCATCAATGCCAGTGCTGTGACAGATTTACCGGAACCTGATTCCCCGACAATGGCCAGCGTCTCGCCGCGTCGCAGCCGAAAAGAAAGATTGCGCACCGCAGCCACTTTCTGCTGGTCCTGCATAAAGGCAATGTTGAGATTATCGACCGCCAGGACATCACCGGCATCAAGTTCATCACTGTGTGGCAACGGTGTCCCCTTTTTCGCGGTAGATACCAGTGGTTGGTGTATCGCCTGCATAGCCCCAGGCGCGATACATTCCTTCGGTGTTAAACGGTAGTGCGACGTTACCTTCGTGGTCGACAGCGATTAAGCCACCGCTGCCGCCAAGCGCCGGGAGTTTTTCCATCACCACCCGCTCGCAGGCTTCCGCGAGGCTTAGACCGCCATAATCCATTAACGCGCCGATGTCATACGCCGCCAGCGCGCGGATGAAGACTTCGCCCGTACCGGTACAAGAAACCGCCACACTGGCGTTATTGGCGTAGCATCCAGCACCCACTAAGGGACTATCGCCCACTCGTCCGGGTAATTTATTGGTCATTCCGCCCGTGGACGTGGCGGCCGCCAGATTGCCGTGTAAATCCAACGCCACGGCGCCCACCGTGCCCATTTTTTGTTTTTCATCCAGCGGAGCGCCGCTATGGTCGAGGACGGTTTCCCCACACTCACGCGCCGCCAGCAGCTGTTCATAACGCAAAGGCGTGGAGAAAATCTCCGGCGAGACGCGCTCCATGCCATGAGAAAAAGCAAAGTTTTCCGCCCCCTCACCAATCATCATCACATGCGGGCTTTGCTCCATCACCAGACGAGCGGCAAGAATTGGGTTGCGCAGATGGCTAATGCCCGCCACCGCCCCCGCTTTCAGTGTGTTGCCATCCATCACGCAGGCGTCCAGTTCATGCGTTTCATCACGCGTAAAGACGGCGCCAATTCCGGCGTTAAAGAGCGGACACTCTTCCAGCAGGCGCACCGCTTCTGTCACCACATCCAGCGCGCTTTCGCCCGCTTCGAGCATTTGCTGTCCGGTTTCAACAATGGCAGACAGCGCCTCAATGTAGCGTAATTCCTGTTGCAGACTCATCTGTGCGCGGCTAATTGCGCCTGCGCCGCCGTGGATTGCAATGACTGCTTTGCCCATAGTCTTCGTCCATTAAGGGTGGCTCGCCACTTTTGCTATAAATATCAGAATTTTTATGAATTACTCATTCAATTTTTGAATATAGAAAGATGTATATGGCATGTAAAGGAGAGCGTCTGCTCTACGACCGAGGTGGCATACAGTCTGTGGCGTTTTTCTGACATAATAGGCAAATTCGATTTTGCCTCCGCAGGAGTGTTTTCATGGAATTTACCACCGGATTGATGTCGCTCGACACCGCGCTTAATGAGATGCTTTCTCGCGTTACCCCACTGACCGCCCAGGAAACGCTGCCACTGGTACAGTGTTTTGGCCGTATTCTGGCGAGCGATGTGGTTTCGCCGCTGGATGTCCCAGGGTTTGATAACTCCGCAATGGACGGTTACGCGGTACGTTTGGCCGATATCACCTCCGGGCAACCGCTGCCCGTTGCCGGGAAGTCGTTTGCCGGTCAGCCTTATCATGGCGAGTGGCCCGCTGGCACCTGCATCCGCATTATGACTGGCGCACCAGTACCGGAAGGCTGCGAAGCAGTGGTAATGCAGGAACAGACTGAACTAACGGACAATGGCGTACGTTTTACCGCTGAAGTGCATAGCGGGCAAAATATTCGCCGTCGCGGTGAAGATATCTCTGCGGGCGCGGTTGTTTTTCCGGCAGGTACTCGCCTGACTACCGCTGAACTGCCAGTGATTGCTTCGCTAGGGATTGCCGAAGCTCCGGTGATTCGTAAAGTGCGAGTGGCGCTATTTTCCACGGGTGATGAGTTGCAGTTACCCGGTCAGCCTCTGGGCGACGGGCAAATTTACGATACCAACCGCCTCGCGGTACATTTGATGTTAGAACAGCTGGGTTGTGAAGTAATCAACTTAGGGATTATTCGCGACGATCCACATGCCCTGCGCGCCGCATTTATTGAAGCCGACAGCCAGGCGGATGTGGTGATCAGTTCCGGTGGTGTTTCGGTTGGTGAGGCGGATTACACCAAAACCATTCTCGAAGAACTGGGCGAAATTGCTTTCTGGAAACTGGCGATTAAACCGGGTAAACCGTTCGCGTTTGGTAAACTCGCGAATAGCTGGTTCTGCGGCCTGCCGGGCAATCCAGTTTCTGCGACGCTGACTTTCTATCAATTGGTACAACCTTTGCTGGCCAAACTAAGCGGCAATACCGCCAGTGGCCTGCCCGCGCGCCAGCGCGTACGCACGGCATCTCGTCTAAAGAAATCCCCTGGACGTCTTGATTTCCAGCGCGGCGTGCTGCAACGCAACGCCGACGGCGAACTGGAAGTCACGACCACCGGGCATCAGGGTTCACATATATTTAGCTCCTTTAGCCTCGGCAACTGCTTTATCGTGCTGGAGCGCGATCGCGGCAATGTTGAAGCGGGCGAATGGGTGGAAGTCGAGCCATTTAATGCGTTGTTCGGAGGCCTGTAATGGCGGAACTCAGCGATCAGGAGATGCTGCGCTACAATCGGCAAATCATCCTGCGTGGTTTTGATTTTGACGGTCAGGAAGCATTGAAAGATTCCCGCGTGCTGGTCGTTGGCCTGGGCGGCCTCGGCTGCGCAGCCTCGCAGTATCTGGCAAGCGCCGGCGTCGGTAACCTGACGCTGCTCGACTTCGACACGGTTTCGCTCTCAAATTTGCAGCGCCAGACGCTGCACAGTGATGCCACGGTCGGGCAACCGAAGGTAGAATCAGCCCGTGACGCACTGGCGCGGATCAATCCACATATCTCGATTACGCCGATAAACGCGTTGCTTGATGACGCTGAACTGGCTGCGTTGATTGCTGAACACAATCTGGTGCTCGACTGTACGGATAACGTTGCGGTACGTAATCAACTGAACGCGGGCTGTTTTGCCGCGAAGGTGCCGCTGGTTTCCGGCGCGGCAATTCGTATGGAAGGGCAAATCACGGTCTTTACTTATCAGGACGGTGAGCCGTGCTATCGCTGCCTTAGCCGTTTGTTTGGCGAGAACGCATTGACCTGCGTGGAAGCGGGCGTAATGGCACCGTTGATTGGGGTGATTGGTTCGTTGCAGGCAATGGAAGCGATAAAACTGCTGGCAGGTTATGGCAAACCCGCCAGCGGTAAAATCGTAATGTACGATGCGATGACCTGTCAGTTTCGCGAAATGAAACTGATGCGTAATCCGGGGTGTGAGGTGTGCGGGCATTAATTGCCAGCTCCGGGCCTGATAAGATGCGGCAAGCGGCGCATCAGGCATTTGCTCCTGACGCCAGATGCGGCGTGAACGCCTTATCTGGCCTACGGTTCGGGCGCAGATTTCCAGGTCTGATAAGACGCGGCAGGAATCAGTGCACTCCGCCACGTCATCAGCAATTTATGAGGATGCAGAAAGTCCGGTTAAATCGACGTTCTGCCAAACGCCCCCTGCCAGTCCTGCTCAAACTTCGCCACAGCGGCATCAACTGCCGGATAGCTAATCATCTGTTGCGCGACATCCAGCGGCAGTGTGATTGATTCGCATCCTACCAGTAAGCAGTCCAGCGCCTGACGCGGGGTTTTGAAACTGGCTGCCAGCACTTTCGCCTGTGGCGCGTGCATTTTCAGTAACTGGTGTAAGTCGGTCACCGTCTGAATACCACTCCCGCCCTGGGCATCAATTCGGTTGACGTAAGGCGCAACATACTCCGCACCCGCCAGCGCCGACAGCAGCCCTTGCGCTGCCCCATACACCGCCGTACCCAGCGTCGGAATACCTTCCGCTTTTAATAGCTTAATCGCTGCCAGCCCCTCGGCAGTCACAGGTACTTTAACCACGATATCCGCAATAATAGAACGCAGTTTACGCGCATCGTTCACCATACCTTCAGCAGTAGTAGACATGACCTGCGCAAACAAACGCCCCTGTCCGCCCATCGCCTCATGTAACTCAGGAAGTAAAACTTCCAGAGGCTTCTTACCTGCCGCCACAATACTTGGATTAGTGGTCACACCCGCCAATGGAAAAACACGAGCCAGCGTCTTCACTGCGGCGACGTTTGAAGTATCCAGATACAGTTCCATAGTCATCCTCTAAATCTACTTTTGTATGAAATCAGACTATCACGAAAAAACTCTCTGAACAGTTGATGCACATCAATCTAACTTTCATTCGAAAGTATTTTAATGTTTGAACGAAAAAGAGGGACATCTATGATTTTCAACATTCAGCGCTATTCGACCCACGACGGTCCCGGTATCCGCACGGTAGTTTTCCTTAAGGGGTGCTCGCTGGGCTGCCGCTGGTGTCAGAACCCGGAAAGCCGCGCCCGCACGCAAGATCTGCTGTATGACGCACGACTGTGTCTGGAAGGCTGCGAACTATGCTCAAAAACCGCTCCGGAAGTGATTGAGCGCGCGCTGAATGGTTTACTCATTCACAGGGAAAAGTTAACGCCTGAACATCTGACGGCGCTGACCGACTGCTGTCCGACTCAGGCATTAACCGTGTGCGGTGAAGCGAAAAGCGTTGAGGAGATCATGGCGACCGTTCTGCGCGATAAACCATTTTACGATCGCAGCGGCGGCGGTTTAACGCTTTCCGGTGGTGAGCCGTTTATGCAGCCGGAAATGGCGACGGCGCTGCTGCAAGCCAGCCACGAGGCCGGTATTCATACTGCGGTAGAAACCTGTCTGCATGTGCCGTGGAAATATATCGCCCCTTCTCTGCCCTATATCGATCTGTTTCTTGCCGATTTAAAACACGTTGCCGACGCGCCGTTTAAACAGTGGACTGACGGCAGCGCCGCCAGAGTGCTGGATAATCTGAAAAAACTCGCGGCGGCGGGCAAAAAAATCATTATTCGCGTGCCGCTGATTCAGGGCTTTAATGCCGATGAAGCCAGTGTGAAAGCCATTACCGATTTTGCCGCCGATGAGTTGCACGTTAGCGAAATTCATTTCCTGCCCTACCACACGCTGGGCATCAACAAATATCACTTACTTAATCTGCCCTATGACGCCCCGGAAAAACCGCTTGATGCGCCAGAACTGCTCGACTTTGCCCAGCAGTATGCCTGCCAGAAAGGGTTAACCGCGACCTTACGAGGATAACAACCATGACCACACTGAAACTGGACACGCTCAGCGACCGCATTAAAGCGCACAAAAATGCGCTGGTGCATATTGTGAAACCGCCGGTCTGTACCGAGCGCGCACAGCACTATACTGAGATGTATCAACAACATCTCGATAAGCCGATCCCGGTACGTCGCGCGCTGGCGCTGGCGCACCACCTGGCGAATCGCACCATCTGGATCAAACACGATGAGTTAATCATCGGCAACCAGGCCAGTGAAGTCCGCGCCGCGCCGATCTTCCCGGAATATACCGTCTCCTGGATCGAAAAAGAGATTGATGATCTGGCGGATCGTCCGGGTGCTGGTTTTGCGGTCAGCGAAGAGAACAAACGTGTTCTGCATGAAGTGTGCCCATGGTGGCGCGGTCAGACTGTACAGGATCGCTGCTATGGCATGTTTACCGATGAGCAAAAAGGCCTGCTGGCGACTGGCATCATTAAAGCGGAGGGCAATATGACCTCCGGCGATGCGCACCTGGCGGTCAATTTCCCGCTGCTGTTGGAAAAAGGGCTTGATGGTCTGCGCGAGAAAGTGGCAGAGCGCCGCTCACGTATCAACCTGACTGTGCTGGAAGATTTGCACGGCGAGCAGTTCCTGAAAGCGATTGATATCGTACTGGTGGCAGTCAGTGAACACATTGAACGTTTCGCTGCTCTGGCGCGAGAAATGGCCGCCACCGAATCCCGCGAAAGTCGTCGCGATGAACTGCTGGCGATGGCAGAAAACTGCGACATCATCGCCCACCAGCCGCCGCAAACTTTCTGGCAGGCGCTGCAACTGTGCTACTTCATCCAGTTGATTTTGCAGATTGAATCTAACGGTCACTCGGTGTCGTTTGGTCGTATGGATCAGTATCTCTATCCGTACTATCGCCGCGACGTTGAACTCAACCAGACGCTGGATCGCGAACACGCTATCGAGATGCTGCATAGCTGCTGGCTGAAACTGCTGGAAGTGAACAAGATCCGCTCCGGCTCGCACTCAAAAGCCTCTGCGGGAAGTCCGCTGTATCAGAACGTCACCATTGGCGGGCAAAATCTGGTTGATGGTCAGCCGATGGACGCGGTGAATCCACTCTCTTACGCAATCCTCGAATCTTGCGGTCGCCTGCGTTCGACTCAGCCTAACCTCAGCGTGCGTTACCATGCGGGAATGAGCAACGATTTCCTCGATGCCTGTGTGCAGGTGATCCGCTGCGGCTTCGGGATGCCGGCGTTCAACAACGACGAAATCGTGATTCCGGAATTTATTAAACTCGGTATTGAACCGCAGGACGCTTACGACTACGCAGCGATTGGTTGTATCGAAACCGCCGTCGGCGGTAAATGGGGCTATCGCTGCACCGGCATGAGCTTTATCAACTTCGCTCGCGTGATGCTGGCGGCGCTGGAAGGTGGTCGTGATGCCACCAGCGGCAAAGTGTTCCTGCCACAAGAAAAAGCGTTGTCAGCGGGTAACTTCAACAACTTCGATGAAGTCATGGACGCGTGGGATACGCAAATCCGTTACTACACCCGCAAATCAATCGAAATCGAATATGTCGTCGACACCATGCTGGAAGAGAACGTGCACGATATTCTCTGCTCGGCGCTGGTGGATGACTGTATTGAGCGAGCGAAAAGTATCAAGCAAGGCGGCGCGAAATATGACTGGGTTTCTGGCCTGCAGGTCGGCATTGCCAACCTCGGCAACAGCCTGGCGGCAGTGAAGAAACTGGTATTTGAACAGGGCGTGATTGGTCAGCAACAACTGGCTGCCGCGCTGGCGGAAGACTTCGACGGTCTGACTCACGAGCAGCTGCGTCAGCGTCTGATTAACGGCGCGCCGAAGTACGGCAACGACGATGATACCGTCGATACGCTGCTGGCTCGCGCTTATCAGACCTATATCGACGAACTGAAACAGTATCATAACCCACGCTACGGTCGTGGCCCGATCGGCGGCAATTATTACGCAGGTACATCATCTATTTCCGCCAACGTACCATTCGGCGCACAGACCATGGCAACGCCGGACGGACGTAAAGCGCATACCCCGCTGGCAGAAGGCGCAAGCCCGGCCTCCGGCACCGACCATCTCGGCCCAACGGCGGTCATCGGCTCAGTGGGTAAACTGCCTACCGCAGCGATTCTCGGCGGTGTGTTGCTCAACCAGAAACTGAACCCGGCGACGCTGGAGAACGAATCTGACAAGCAGAAACTGATGATCCTGCTGCGCACCTTCTTCGAAGTGCATAAAGGCTGGCACATTCAGTACAACATCGTTTCCCGCGAAACATTGCTGGAAGCGAAAAAACATCCGGATCAATACCGCGATCTGGTGGTGCGCGTAGCAGGTTATTCCGCCTTCTTCACCGCGCTCTCTCCAGACGCACAGGACGATATCATCGCCCGTACCGAACATATGCTGTAACTCTTCCGCCCGGCGGCCACCGTCGCCGGGCTATATCATTCACAGTGTCAATTTCTCGCTCAATTACATTCGAAATAAATTTGTGCCCTGCGTCACATTGTTATTACACTGTGGCGGTTTGCATTCATTGCCAGGAGCACTTCTTATGAGCGTAAAAGTTATCGTCACAGACATGGACGGTACTTTTCTAAACGACGCCAAAACGTACAATCATGAGCGTTTTATGGCGCAATATCAGGAACTGAAAAATCGCGATATTGAGTTCGTTGTCGCCAGCGGTAACCAGTATTACCAGCTCATTTCCTTCTTCCCTGAGCTAAAAGATGAAATCTCTTTTGTTGCAGAAAACGGCGCTCTGGTTTACGAACACGGCAAGCAGCTTTTTCACGGCGAACTGACTCGACATGAATCGCGGATTGTTATTGGCGAGTTATTGAAAGATAAACAACTGAATTTTGTCGCCTGTGGTCTGCAAAGTGCATACATCAGTGAAAATGCCCCGGAATCATTCGTTGCATTGATGGCAAAACACTACCATCGCCTGAAACCTGTAAAGGATTACCAGGACATTGACGACGTACTGTTCAAGTTTTCTCTGAACCTGCCGGATGAACAGATCCCACAGGTGATAGACAAACTGCACATTGCACTCGACGGCATTATGAAACCGGTGACCAGTGGTTTTGGGTTTATTGACCTGATTATACCTGGCCTGCATAAAGCGAACGGTATTTCGCGGTTACTGAAACGCTGGGATCTGTCGCCGCAAAATGTGGTAGCGATTGGCGACAGCGGTAACGATGCGGAGATGCTGAAAATGGCGCGTTATTCCTTTGCGATGGGCAATGCTGCGGAAAATATTAAACAAATCGCTCATTACGCTACCGATGACAATAATCATGAAGGCGCGCTGAATGTGATTCAGGCAGTGCTGGATAACATCGCTCCTTTCAATCGTTGATCTTCCCCCGGGCCGGAGTGACCACTTCGGCCTCTCGCCTTTTTGCTCGCTTTGTGCGGTGACTCAAGATCTTTATCTTGCGTTAACTTATTTTTAACTTAAAGTATCAATCGTAATCATTTTACTTTCGAACGAAAGATGAGGGGTTGATATGACTTTTTCCTGTGAGACGCTGCCCACAGATGCGAAAGCGGCTATCCGAGAAATGAAAGCTGCGCTGCGGGAACAGCTCGGTGATGTACAACAGGTTTTCGATACACTCTCTGCAAAAATCGAAACGCGTGTTGCTGAAATCGATGCCCTAAAAGCGCAAGGGCTGCCGGTTTGGCCGGAAGTTTCTTATAGCGATATTGCCGCAGGGACAGTAAGCGATGTCACTCGCAATGAAATTAAACGTCGCGGCTGTGCAGTAATAAAAGGTCATTTCCCTCGCGAGCAGGCGCTGGCGTGGGATCGTGCCATGCTCGATTATCTCGATAGCAATCATTTTGATGATGTTTATAAAGGCCCTGGCGACAGTTTTTTCGGCTCACTGGAGGCTTCTCGTCCCGAAATCTATCCCATTTACTGGTCACAAGCACAGATGCAGGCGCGGCAGAGCGAAAATATGGCTGCTGTGCAATCTTTCCTGAACCGCCTGTGGAAGTCTGAAAGCAACGGCAAGCAGTGGTTTGATCCTGATATCAGTGTGATTTACCCGGACAGGATCCGTCGCCGTCCTCCAGGTACTACATCTAAAGGTCTGGGGGCGCATACCGATTCTGGTGCGCTGGAACGGTGGTTATTGCCCGCTTATCAGCGCGTTTTTGCCAATGTGTTCAATGGTAATTTCGATGATTACGATCCCTGGGATGCTGCACACCGGACCGATGTCGAAGAGTACACGGTGGATAACACGACCAAATGTTCAGTGTTCCGCACGTTTCAAGGCTGGACTGCGCTCTCTGATATGATATCGGGTCAGGGATTGTTGCATGTGGTGCCTATCCCGGAAGCGATGGCATATGTTTTATTGCGCCCGCTGCTGGATGACGTACCGGACGATGAACTGTGCGGGGTTGCACCTGGCAAAGTTCTTCCCATTTCAGAGAAATGGCATCCACTATTGATTAAAGCGCTGACATCCATTCCCGCGATAACAGCAGGGGATTCCGTCTGGTGGCACTGCGATGTGATTCACTCCGTCGCGCCAGTAGACAATCAACAGGGTTGGGGCAACGTGATGTATATCCCTGCTGCGCCAATGTGCGAGAAAAATCGGGCTTATGCACACAAAGTCAAAATGGCGCTGGAAAAAGGCGCATCACCGGGCGACTTCCCGCGGGAAGATTATGAAGCAAACTGGGAAAGCCGCTTTACACTGGATGATCTGAACATTCACGGTAAGCGCGCACTGGGCATGGACGTGTAAGAGTTGATGGATTATTGGAAGTGAGGTTAAGGAAGTAGGTTCGATGTTGTTCAGATTGCTGACAAAGTGCGCTTTGTTCATGCCGGATGCGGCGTTACCGCCTTATCCGACCTAAAACGGCTTGCAGATTCAATACATTGCAGGTCCTGCGTAGGCCTGATAAGCATAGCGCATCAGGCAATCTTGCGTTTGTCCTCAGCCACCGTCACCCCGACTGTATCGGGGTGACGGGCAATAACTTACTCGATCCCTCTGCTACGCAGGTAATCTTCGTAATTACCGCTAAAGTCGATCACGCGTTCCGGAGTGATTTCCAGAATGCGGGTCGCCAGGGAGCTTACAAACTCACGGTCGTGAGAAACAAAGATCAGCGTACCCTGATACAGTTCCAGCGCCATGTTCAGTGACTCGATGGATTCCATATCCAGGTGGTTGGTCGGTTCGTCCATGATCAGAATATTCGGTTTCTGCATCATTAACTTACCAAACAGCATCCGCCCTTTTTCCCCACCGGAAAGCACTTTAGCTGGCTTTTTGATGTCGTCCTGGCTGAACAGTAAACGACCGAGAATGCTGCGCACCGCCTGCTCATCATCGCCTTCCTGCTTCCACTGACTCATCCATTCGAACACGGTCAGATCATTTTCGAACTCATATTCGTGGTCCTGGGCATAGTAACCAATGCGCGCGTTCTCAGACCATTTTACAGTGCCGCTGTCCGGTTGCAGATCGCCCACCAGCGTTTTTAACAGGGTCGATTTACCGACGCCGTTGGTACCCAGTACCGCCAGTTTTTCACCGACTTCCAGCAGCAGGTTAAGATTTTTAAACAGCGGACCGTTATCAAACCCTTTGGTCAGACCTTCCACTTCCAGCGCGTTACGGAACAGTTTCTTATCCTGCTCAAAACGAATGAACGGGTTCTGACGGCTGGAGGCTTTCACCTCTTCCAGTTTGATTTTATCAATCTGACGCGCGCGTGAAGTCGCCTGGCGAGATTTCGAGGCGTTGGCGCTAAAGCGGCTAACGAAGGATTGCAGCTCAGCAATCTGTGCTTTCTTCTTGGCATTATCAGCCAGCAGACGTTCACGCGCCTGGGTCGCGGCCGTCATGTACTCATCGTAGTTGCCCGGATAAACGCGCAGTTCGCCGTAGTCCAGATCCGCCATGTGGGTACAAACCATGTTGAGGAAGTGACGGTCGTGCGAAATGATGATCATGGTACTGTCACGCTCGTTCAGCACCTGCTCCAGCCAGCGAATGGTGTCGATGTCCAGGTTGTTGGTCGGTTCGTCGAGCAGGAGAATGTCCGGGTCAGCAAACAGCGCCTGCGCCAGCAGCACACGCAGCTTCCAGCCAGGAGCAACTTCACTCATCGGGCCGTAGTGTTGTTCCAGTGGAATACCGACGCCAAGCAACAATTCCCCCGCACGCGATTCTGCAGAGTAACCGTCCATTTCGCCGTATTTCACTTCCAGATCGGCCACTTTGTAACCATCTTCTTCGCTCATTTCCGGCAAAGCATAGATGCGGTCGCGCTCTTGCTTCACTTCCCACAACTCTTTATGCCCCATGATCACCGTATCCAGCACGGTGTACTCTTCAAAGGCAAATTGATCCTGGCGCAGCTTACCAATGCGCTCATTCGGATCGAGGGAAACGTTGCCCAGCGTCGGCTCAAGGTCGCCGCCGAGGATTTTCATAAAGGTGGATTTACCACTACCGTTCGCGCCAATCAGGCCGTAACGGTTGCCGCCGCCAAATTTGACGGAAATGTTTTCAAACAACGGCTTACTGCCGAACTGCATGGTGACGTTACTGGAAACTAACACAGGCGTATCCTGAAAAGAGATATGACAAACCGCGCATTATGCCATAAGTCTGAAAGAAGATCCCGTCCCCCGCTTAAGGTCTACACTCTTCCCAAAGGCAAAAAATGTGATTTAGTACACATCTGATTTCACTGTTAGCTGGAATGAACATATAATGCGCTTCCAATACTCTAATATTCTCAACCTAATGGCCTGCCAGGCACTAAATCTCGCTTAACATGAATATGAAATTGAAAACATTATTCGCAGCGGCCTTCGCTGTTGTCGGCTTTTGCAGTACCGCCTCTGCGGTAACTTATCCTCTGCCAACCGACGGGAGTCGCCTGGTTGGTCAGAATCAGGTGATCACTATCCCTGAAGGTAACACTCAGCCGCTGGAGTATTTTGCTGCCGAGTACCAGATGGGTCTTTCCAACATGATGGAAGCGAACCCTGGTGTGGATACCTTCCTGCCGAAAGGCGGCACCGTACTGAATATTCCACAGCAGTTGATCCTGCCAGATACCGTGCATGAAGGTATCGTCATTAACAGCGCAGAGATGCGTTTGTACTACTATCCGAAAGGGACCAACACCGTTATCGTGCTGCCGATCGGGATTGGTCAGTTAGGTAAAGACACACCTATCAACTGGACCACCAAAGTAGAGCGTAAGAAAGCAGGCCCGACCTGGACACCGACCGCCAAAATGCACGCAGAGTACCGCGCAGCGGGCGAACCGCTTCCGGCAGTCGTTCCGGCTGGCCCGGATAACCCGATGGGGCTGTATGCACTGTACATCGGTCGCCTGTACGCTATCCACGGCACCAACGCTAACTTCGGTATCGGTCTGCGCGTAAGCCACGGCTGTGTGCGTCTGCGTAACGAAGACATTAAATTCCTGTTCGAGAAAGTGCCAGTCGGTACTCGCGTGCAGTTTATTGATGAGCCGGTAAAAGCGACTACCGAGCCAGACGGCAGCCGTTATATTGAAGTCCATAACCCGCTGTCTACCACCGAAGCCCAGTTTGAAGGTCAGGAAATTGTACCGATTACTCTGACGAAGAGCGTGCAGACAGTGACTGGTCAGCCAGACGTTGATCAGGTTGTTCTGGATGAAGCGATTAAAAATCGTTCCGGGATGCCGGTTCGCCTGAATTAATCGTTAAAACTTAAGCAAAAGGCGGAGTGATAATCCGCCTGAGGCTGCTAATGGCAATACATAATTGCCTGATGCGCTACGCTTATCAGGCCTACGCAGAACCTGCAATATATTGAATCCGCAAGTTTTTGTAGGCCGCATCCGGCATGAACAAAGCGCGTATTACCAACACTCAGAGGCGGACTAATAATCCGCCTTTTTAATTTGTCAGACCTTACCCCGCCGGGATCATAACCAACAAAACATATCCCACCAGCGCCGCCCACAACAGCATCGGTATTGAATAGAGATGGAAACGCCACCAGATACGGCGATCGTTCGCCATACGTAGCGCAATCAAATTTGCCAGCGATCCGGGTAATAAACCAAAGCCACCTACGTTTACCGCCCATGCCAGTAGTAAAAACGGTGGCACATAATTGAGCAGCAAAATCGTGCCCGGCACGTTACTGATTACCTGCGATAAACCAATCGCCGTCAGCCATAATCCAGGTTCAGATAAATGACTCACGTTGCTCAACACGCCCTGTAATACCGGAAGTTGGGTCAGTAAATGGACGTCGATAAACATCGCCATAAACACCAGCAGCAGCGTCCAGTCCACGCTCAGCACCACGCGACGCGCCAGAAGCGCAAAGCCCGCCGCCACAATCACCAGCCCCCACAGCTCTTGTTTCAACTCCAGCGCCATAAGGAAGACGATATACAGCCCCAGACAACTCCACACCAGCCGAGGCTTCCACTCCGGCATCTGCGAACCAGTATGGTATTGCAGCGCCTTTCCAGGGAAACAACACCAACACAGCAGCAGTAGTGTCAGCATCATCGCACCAGCCAGCGGGGCCATTTGGGCAATAAAACCGACAAACGAAAGATCAGAACGTCCCCAGATTAGGATATTTTGCGGATTGCCAATCGGCGTCAGCAACGATCCGGCATTCACCGCCAACGCCTCGAAAATAATCAGCCGATTAACCGGGATCTCACACAGTCTTTTTAGCGTGATGGTCAGCGGAACCACAATAAACAGCGCGACGTCGTTGGTCAGAAACGTAGAAAGCAGCGCCGCTGCCAGCACCATAAACATCGCCAGTCGACGCTCAGTAGCAAAACGGCGCACCATTTTGCGCCCAAGCACATCAAAATAGCCGCTTAACTCGACGCCTTTGGTCAGCAGCATCAGGCCACTTAAGGTGATGATGGTGTGCCAGTCAATAGCGCCAGGCCAGGACTTAGGTGTGAAAGGAACGAAAAAACTTAATCCGATGCCAACAAGAATTAATAACTGAAAAAAGCGATCGCCTTGCAGCGAGCGTAAAAAAGGCAGGCTCATTTAGCACCGTGTTTCTGGGTAAACAAACGAAAGGCGTCCAGCGTCTCCTCACTGACATGGTGCTCCATGCCTTCCGCGTCGCGACGGGCGATTTCCGGGCTAACGCCCAACACCAACAAGAAATTTTCGACGACCTGATGACGCTCGCGACTTTCCTGCGCCAGCTTCTCTCCTTCTGCCGTTAAAAACACGCCACGCCAGGGGATCATTTCAATCAATCCCATTGTTGCCAGTCGCTTAAGCATTTTAGCCACCGTAGGTTGAGAGACTCCCAGACGGGCGGCCATATCAACCTGGCGCGCTTCTCCCACCTCCATCATCAGGTCAGAAATCAGCTCAACGTAATCGTCGATAAGTTCACGGCGATGTGCCTCTCTGACCTGGCGGAATCCTTCAACGTGCTCTTCCACGTTCACTAACTGCGTCACTTTTTTTGCTGTTGGCGTACCTGCGCGACGACTCATTGTGCTTCCTCATTATGGTGACACATACATAGCGTTCTCATTTCGTGCGCACATTGTAAACCAGAGTTGCGAAGGTACAAAAAATTAACGTTTTAGCAATAGCTATATAATATAGCCTGTGCTATATCTGTATGTAATGCAATCATCCCTCATGGAACGACGGGATTAGCAAGTCAGGAGGTCTTATGAATGAGTTCAAGAGGTGTATGCGCGTGTTTAGTCACTCTCCCTTTAAAGTACGGTTAATGCTGCTCTCGATGTTGTGCGATATGGTCAACAACAAACCGCAGCAAGATAAACCTTCCGATAAATAGCGGCGTCGCGGTACGCCGCTTTACTCCTGCTTTATTGCAGGCATAGATTGTTCTGGATTGAAAACCCCCACTTTTTATCGGATTTGCTATTCTCTTCGCAAAAGATTTGCTCCTCAGTAGTTGACCTGAACGGCAGCTCGCTCTATCTTCTTGCAGCCCTGCGTATATTGCGGCTCGCAGATGCGGACCCTTCCCCCTCTTCACGCACACTTGCAGGTATTGACCCTTGACGCCAGGGTAAGCACATGGCGTTTGTTACGATAGTGGCATATGAACTTAACCCTTAAAGAATCGCTTGTTTCCCGTAGCCGGGTTTTTAGCCCGTGGACTGCGTTCTACTTTTTACAGTCGCTATTGATTAACCTTGGTTTAGGTTATCCCTTTAGTTTTCTCTATACCGCCGCTTTTACTGCCATTTTGCTTTTGTTATGGCGGATGTTGCCGCGCGTGCAAAAAACCTTAATAGGCGTCTGTTCGCTGGTGGCGGCCTGTTATTTCCCTTTTGCTCAGGCGTATGGTGCGCCTAACTTCAATACATTGCTGGCGCTGCATTCCACCAATATGGAAGAGTCGACCGAAATTCTTACGATCTTCCCGTGGTATAGCTATCTGGTCGGCTTATTTATTTTTGCGCTCGGCGTGATTGCGATCAGGCGGAAAAAAGAGGATGAAAAAGCACGCTGGAATAAATTCGACAGCCTGTGTCTGGTATTCAGTGTGGCGACATTTTTTGTCGCTCCGGTTCAAAATCTCGCCTGGGGCGGTGTATTTAAACTCAAAGACACCGGTTATCCGGTATTTCGTTTTGCCAGGGATGTCATCGTCAACAATAATGAGGTGATTGAAGAGCAAGAACGGATGGCGAAACTTTCCGGGATGAAAGATACCTGGACAGTCACTGCGGTTAAACCCAAATATCATACTTATGTGGTGGTCATTGGCGAAAGCGCACGTCGCGATGCCCTCGGTGCCTTTGGCGGTCACTGGAACAATACCCCGTTTGCCAGCAGCGTTAACGGCCTGATTTTTTCTGATTATATTGCTGCCAGTGGCTCCACGCAGAAATCTCTCGGATTAACGCTTAACCGCGTAGTCGATGGCAAGCCACAGTTTCAGGATAACTTTGTGACCCTGGCCAACCGAGCAGGATTCCAGACCTGGTGGTTTTCTAATCAGGGGCAAATAGGCGAATACGATACAGCTATCGCCAGCATCGCTAAACGTGCAGATGAAGTGCAATTCCTGAAAAACGGTAATTTTGAAGCAGATAAGAACGCTAAAGACGAAGAACTACTGACAATGACCGCTCAGGTATTGGCGGAAGAACACTCGCAGCCGCAACTGATTGTTTTGCATCTGATGGGCTCACATCCTCAGGCCTGTGACCGGACACAAGGCAAATACGAAACCTTTGTACAATCGAAAGAAACATCGTGCTATCTCTACACCATGACGCAAACTGACGATTTACTGCGCAAACTGTACGACCAGTTACGCAACAGCGGCAGCAGTTTCTCCATGGTTTATTTTTCAGACCACGGTTTAGCCTTTAAAGAACGCGGAAAAGAAGTTCAATACCTGGCCCACGATGATAAATATCAGCAGAATTTCCAGGTGCCTTTTATGGTCATTTCCAGCGACGATAAAGCGCATCGGGTGATTAAAGCCCGCCGTTCAGCCAATGATTTCTTAGGTTTTTTCTCACAGTGGACGGGAATTAAAGCGCAGGAAATCAACATCAACTACCCGTTTATTTCCGAGAAGAAAGCCGGGCCAATCTACATCACCAACTTCCAGTTACAGAAGGTGGACTACAACCATCTCGGAACCGATATTTTCGCCCCGAAATCCTAAGATAAAAAAATCCGCCCCGAGGGGCGGATTTTTTATATCACCGAAGTGATTAGAAGCGGTAACCAACACCGGCGATCCAGGTGCCTACGTCAACGCTACGAATACGGCTCTGCTCGTAAGAGAAGTCCAGAGCAACGTTTTCGATCGGGTTGAACTGCAGACCTGCGCCGTAGGAGAAACCGTAGTCGCTGGTGTCGTGTTTATAGGTCGGGTAGTTGGTGTCCTGGAATTTACCGTAGCCCACACCTACAACACCGTAGATGCTCGCCCAGTCGTTGATGCGGTATGCCGGACCAGCAGTGATGCCGTAGTACTGGGTTTTGTTGTAATCGCCTGCACTGTTAGTACGACTTTTTTCAGTGTAAGTGAAAGAACCGATCACACCCAGCGGGCTGTTGTCTTCTTCATAGCGGTATTTCAGGTTGAAACCGCCCATTTTGTTCATTTTGCCCTGAGCGTCGCTCTGAGCGTAACCGCCAGTTACGGTAGAAGTAGCAGCTACGGAAGTACCTGCGGTGAAAGCCAGAACTGCGGCCAGTGCTGAAAGACATGCAATTTTTTTCATAACCACCTCAAATGTGATTCAAATAAGTCCTAAGCTTTAAATATATCAAAAATTAATGGGAAACTCTTCGCGATTTGTGATGTCTAACGGGCCATTTCATGTAACAGAACGTTTCCACATGCCGCTATCCATCTAAATTTACATCATTTTTTCAGTAAACTGCGTAAGTATTACGCATATTTTCACTGTCGTTCATCCAGATTATTCCTAATCACCAAGCTGATGAATCAATCAATCCTGGCGCATTTTAGTCAAAACGGGGAAAAATTTTTCAACAAATGCTCAACCAGTTTTAGTTATATCCAGTACACTCCTCGCTTTACCTGACTATACAAATTTATGGGGGAACGGATGCCAGGGACATTACGTAAAATGCCGGTCTGGTTACCGATATTATTATTGCTCGTTGCCATGGCGTCTATTCAGGGCGGGGCCTCATTAGCAAAGTCGCTTTTTCCACTGGTCGGCGCGCCGGGCGTGACTGCACTGCGCCTGGCGCTGGGAACACTGATTCTTATCGCATTCTTTAAACCGTGGCGACTGCGGTTTGCCAAGGAACAGCGCTTGCCGCTGTTGTTTTACGGCATCTCACTGGGGGGAATGAACTATCTTTTTTATCTTTCTATTCAGACCGTACCGCTTGGGATTGCGGTGGCGCTGGAGTTCACCGGACCACTGGCAGTGGCGCTGTTCTCTTCACGCCGCCCCGTAGACTTTGTTTGGGTTGTGCTGGTGGTACTCGGCCTGTGGTTCCTGCTGCCGCTGGGGCAGGATGTTTCGCATGTCGACCTAACCGGCTGTGCGCTGGCGCTCGGTGCCGGTGCTTGTTGGGCTATCTACATATTAAGTGGGCAACGCGCCGGTGCGGAACACGGCCCGGCGACGGTGGCAATCGGTTCGCTGATTGCGGCGCTTATTTTCGTGCCGATTGGCGCATTCCAGGCCGGAGAGGCGCTCTGGCACTGGTCGGTTGTTCCATTGGGTCTGGCTGTCGCTATCCTCTCTACCGCTCTGCCCTATTCGCTTGAGATGATTGCCCTCACCCGTCTGCCGACCCGGACATTTGGTACGCTAATGAGTATGGAACCTGCACTGGCTGCCGTTTCCGGAATGATTTTCCTCGGTGAGACATTGGCGCCAATACAACTGCTGGCCCTCGGCGCGATTATTGCCGCCTCAATGGGCTCAACGCTGACAGCGCGCAAAGAGACTAAAATTAAAGAATTAGATATTAATTAAAGCTAGCTTTCTGCATGGTTATGCATAACCATGCAGAATATTACACGACTCTTCATCCCTGCCCTTTTTATATATCTTGTTATCCTAAAACCTATTTTCTCTGAATAGTTCGCGTAAAAAAGAAAATAAGAATCGCCTCCAGCAATATACATAACTATGTGAATTTATATGGTTTTTATTTTTCACGCTTGTTACCGCTATTAGTGTGATAGGGACAGCCAGAATAGCGGAACACCAGGGTGGTGCTATACTTAGTTTCGTTAATTACTGGGACACAACATCAAGAGGATATGAAATTATGAGTACCGCTAAATTAGTTAAAGCAAAAGCGACAAATCTGCTTTATACCCGCAACGATGTCTCTGACAGCGAGAAGAAAGCGACAGTTGAGTTGCTGAATCGCCAGGTTATCCAGTTTATTGATCTCTCTTTGATTACCAAACAAGCGCACTGGAACATGCGCGGCGCTAACTTCATTGCCGTACATGAGATGCTGGATGGTTTCCGTACCGCACTGACCGATCACCTGGATACTATGGCAGAGCGCGCGGTGCAACTAGGCGGCGTTGCCCTTGGTACCACTCAAGTTATTAACAGCAAAACCCCGCTGAAAAGCTACCCCCTGGACATCCACAGCGTTCAGGATCACCTGAAAGAGCTGGCTGACCGTTACGCGATTGTTGCCAACGACGTGCGCAAAGCGATTGGCGAAGCGAAAGATGACGACACCGCAGATATCCTGACCGCCGCTTCCCGCGACCTGGATAAATTCTTGTGGTTTATCGAATCTAATATCGAATAAATCCATCGCAGATGGTGCAAAACTTAAGTAAGCGATAAAAGCGGCTTCCTGACAGGAGGCCGTTTTGTATTGCTGCCCGCCTTTACGCACTTTTTTAGTGCAACTCATCGCCTTCTCCGCCTGTCAAAGTAAAATACTTGTATCAACAACATCACACAATCGTTACATAAAGATTGTTTTTTCATCAGAATTTACGCTAAATAACCTATGTGTTGAGTGCACTATTTTTGCGCACCACTTTGGCGCCCCAATATGGTGCAGACCGGAGATGTTGCCCCATAAATTGTGCAACCCGTTTTTACTGCTCCTATAAAAATCAAAGAGTTGTAAAACTGGCACGATTTTTTCATATACGTAAATGTCACGCAGGGGATCGTCCCGTGGATAGAAAAAAGGAAATGCTATGAAGTCTGTATTAAAAGTTTCACTGGCTGCACTGACCCTGGCTTTTGCGGTTTCTTCTCATGCCGCGGATAAAAAACTGGTTGTGGCGACGGATACCGCCTTCGTTCCGTTTGAATTTAAACAGGGCGACAAATACGTTGGTTTTGATGTGGATCTGTGGGCTGCTATCGCCAAAGAACTGAAGCTGGATTACGAACTGAAACCAATGGATTTCAGCGGCATCATCCCAGCACTGCAAACCAAAAACATCGATCTGGCGTTGGCGGGCATTACCATTACCGACGAGCGTAAAAAAGCGATCGATTTCTCTGACGGCTACTACAAAAGCGGCCTGTTAGTGATGGTGAAAGCCAACAATAACGATGTGAAAAGCGTGAAAGATCTCGATGGTAAAGTGGTTGCTGTGAAGAGCGGCACCGGCTCCGTTGATTACGCAAAAGCGAACATCAAAACCAAAGATCTGCGTCAGTTCCCGAACATCGATAACGCCTATATGGAACTGGGTACCAACCGCGCAGACGCCGTCCTGCACGACACACCAAACATTCTGTACTTCATCAAAACCGCCGGGAACGGTCAGTTCAAAGCGGTAGGTGACTCTCTGGAAGCACAGCAATACGGTATTGCGTTCCCGAAAGGTAGCGACGAGCTGCGTGACAAAATCAACGGCGCGTTGAAAACCCTGCGCGAGAACGGCACATACAACGAAATCTACAAAAAATGGTTCGGTACTGAACCGAAATAATGATTGCCTTTAATTTATGGCCCGGTGGCCTTTTGCATACCGGGCCAGCGTTTCGCCCCGCCAGCCTTCTGGCTCGGGTATTTACACCACGGTAACAGGAACAACATATGCAGTTTGACTGGAGTGCCATCTGGCCTGCCATTCCGCTTCTGATTGAAGGCGCCAAAATGACCCTGTGGATTTCAGTCCTCGGTCTGGCTGGCGGCCTGGTTATCGGACTGGCGGCAGGTTTTGCACGCACCTTCGGTGGTTGGATAGCCAACCACGTCGCGCTGGTCTTTATTGAAGTGATCCGCGGCACACCTATCGTCGTCCAGGTGATGTTTATCTACTTCGCCCTGCCGATGGCGTTTAACGACTTACGCATCGACCCGTTTACTGCGGCGGTGGTCACCATCATGATCAACTCCGGCGCGTACATTGCGGAAATCACGCGTGGTGCGGTGCTGTCAATCCACAAAGGTTTTCGTGAAGCAGGACTGGCGCTCGGCCTTTCACGTTGGGAAACCATTCGCTACGTCATTTTACCGCTGGCACTGCGCCGTATGCTGCCGCCGCTGGGTAACCAGTGGATCATCAGCATTAAAGATACCTCGCTGTTTATTGTTATCGGCGTGGCGGAACTGACCCGTCAGGGGCAAGAAATTATTGCCGGTAACTTCCGCGCCCTTGAGATCTGGAGCGCCGTGGCGGTGTTCTATCTGATTATTACCCTGGTGCTGAGCTTTATTCTGCGTCGTCTGGAAAGAAGGATGAAAATCCTGTGATTGAATTTAAAAACGTCTCCAAGCACTTTGGCCCAACCCAAGTGCTGCACAATATCGATTTGAATATTGCCCAGGGCGAAGTCGTGGTGATTATCGGGCCGTCTGGTTCCGGTAAATCGACCCTGCTGCGCTGCATCAACAAACTGGAAGAAATCACCTCCGGCGATCTGATTGTCGATGGTCTGAAGGTTAACGATCCGAAAGTTGACGAGCGCCTGATTCGCCAGGAAGCGGGTATGGTGTTCCAGCAGTTTTACCTTTTCCCGCATCTGACGGCGCTGGAAAACGTCATGTTTGGCCCGCTACGCGTGCGTGGCGCGAACAAAGAAGAGGCGGAAAAACTGGCACGTGAATTGCTGGCGAAAGTCGGTCTGGCGGAACGCGCCCATCACTACCCTTCCGAACTTTCTGGTGGTCAGCAGCAGCGTGTAGCGATTGCCCGCGCGCTGGCGGTGAAACCGAAAATGATGCTGTTTGATGAACCGACTTCCGCTCTTGACCCGGAATTGCGCCATGAAGTGCTGAAGGTTATGCAGGATCTGGCTGAAGAAGGGATGACGATGGTGATCGTGACCCACGAAATCGGTTTTGCCGAGAAAGTAGCTTCGCGCCTGATCTTTATCGACAAAGGCCGGATTGCGGAAGATGGCGATCCGCAGGTGTTGATCAAAAATCCGCCGAGCCAGCGCTTGCAGGAATTTTTACAGCACGTCTCTTAATAAGACACATTGCCTGATGCGCTACGCTTATCAGGCCTACAGGATATATGGCAACTTATTAAAATTGCATGAACGTGTAGGACGGATAAGGCGTTCACGCCGCATCCGGCAAAAAAGCCCGCACGTTGTCAGCAACCTGCTTAATATCCCTTCCTCCCTTTCACCCGAAAGGGAGGCACACCAGATTCCTCTCATTTAAAATCGCCCCTCCCCCAGCATCTATACTTATCTTTTTGCTCTGTTTTCTCACTGGAGGAGTCATGCGGTGGATCCTGTTCATCCTCTTCTGCCTGCTGGGCGCACCTGCCCACGCGGTATCCATACCCGGCGTTACAACCACAACGACAACGGACTCAACGACTGAACCGGCCCCGGAACCGGATATCGAACAAAAAAAAGCGGCTTATGGCGCACTGGCGGATGTGCTGGATAATGACACCTCGCGTAAAGAGTTGATCGACCAGTTGCGCACCGTCGCCGCGACGCCCCCTGCGGAACCGGTCCCGAAGATCGTGCCGCCAACGCTGGTTGAAGAGCAAACCGTGCTGCAAAAGGTCACCGAAGTCAGCCACCATTATGGTGAAGCCCTTTCCGCCCGCTTCGGGCAACTTTATCGCAATATCACCGGCTCCCCACATAAGCCGTTTAATCCACAAACCTTCAGCAATGCGCTGACCCATTTTTCAATGTTAGCGGTTTTAGTGTTTGGTTTTTACTGGCTGATTCGCCTGTGCGCACTGCCTCTGTATCGCAAAATGGGCCAGTGGGCGCGGCAAAAAAATCGTGAGCGCAGTAACTGGTTGCAGCTTCCGGCGATGATTATCGGGGCGTTTATTATCGACCTGCTGTTACTGGCTCTGACATTATTTGTCGGTCAGGTTTTAAGCGACAACCTGAATGCGGGCAGTCGCACCATCGCTTTCCAACAAAGTTTGTTTCTCAACGCCTTTGCCCTGATTGAATTTTTCAAAGCGGTTTTACGCCTGATTTTTTGCCCGAACGTGGCGGAGTTGCGCCCGTTTAACATCCAGGATGAGAGCGCCCGTTACTGGAGTCGCCGCCTGAGCTGGTTAAGCAGTTTGATAGGCTATGGCCTGATTGTGGCAGTGCCGATTATCTCTAATCAGGTGAATGTACAAATTGGCGCGCTGGCAAACGTAGCAATCATGCTGTGCATGACCATCTGGGCGCTGTACCTGATCTTTCGTAATAAAAAAGAGATTACCCAGCATTTGCTCAACTTTGCGGAGCATTCGCTGGCCTTTTTCAGCCTGTTTATCCGCGCCTTTGCGCTGGTCTGGCACTGGCTGGCAAGCGCCTATTTTATCGTGCTGTTTTTCTTTTCGTTGTTCGATCCGGGCAATAGCCTGAAATTTATGATGGGCGCGACGGTGCGCAGCCTGGCGATTATTGGTATCGCAGCGTTTGTTTCCGGTATGTTTTCCCGCTGGCTGGCGAAAACCATCACCCTCTCGCCACATACTCAGCGTAACTATCCGGAGCTGCAAAAACGGCTGAATGGCTGGCTTTCGGCGGCACTGAAAACGGCGCGTATTCTGACAGTCTGCGTGGCGGTAATGTTGCTGTTGAGCGCATGGGGATTGTTCGATTTCTGGAACTGGCTGCAAAACGGTGCGGGGCAAAAAACGGTAGATATCCTGATCCGTATCGCGCTCATTCTTTTCTTCTCAGCGGTTGGCTGGACGGTGCTCGCCAGTTTGATCGAAAACCGACTGGCCTCGGATATCCATGGTCGCCCGCTGCCCAGCGCCCGCACACGTACCCTGCTGACGCTGTTTCGTAACGCGCTGGCAGTGATCATCAGTACCATCACCATCATGATTGTGTTGTCGGAAATCGGCGTCAACATTGCGCCGCTGCTGGCAGGTGCAGGGGCGTTGGGGCTGGCTATCTCTTTCGGTTCGCAAACGCTGGTGAAAGATATTATCACCGGGGTATTTATTCAGTTTGAAAACGGTATGAACACCGGAGATTTAGTGACCATCGGGCCGTTGACGGGTACGGTGGAACGAATGTCGATTCGATCCGTTGGCGTGCGCCAGGATACCGGGGCGTATCACATCATTCCGTGGTCTTCGATTACCACCTTTGCCAACTTTGTCCGTGGCATTGGTTCAGTGGTGGCAAATTACGATGTTGATCGCCATGAAGATACTGATAAAGCCAATCAGGCGCTGAAAGATGCGGTAGCGGAATTAATGGAAAACGAAGAAATTCGCGGGCTGATTATTGGTGAACCGAACTTTGCCGGGATTGTCGGCTTAAGCAATACCGCATTTACACTGCGTGTGTCGTTCACCACGCTGCCACTCAAACAGTGGACGGTACGCTTTGCCCTCGACAGCCAGGTGAAAAAGCATTTCGACCTGGCGGGTGTTCGCGCGCCAGTGCAGACTTATCAGGTGCTGCCGGCTCCGGGCGCGGCCCCGGCAGAACCGCTGCCACCGGGGGAGCCAACGCTTTAACGCTGGCGATTGACAAAACGGCGACGCTGCTCGTCGTTCATAAAGGTCCAGGCAATAAAGCGACTCTGCTTTTGCCCCTGGGCCATCTCTTTTTTTACCACCTTCACCGCGCCCACGTCCGTCAAAGCACGATACAACGGCGGTAAGTTTTCACCACGAGATACCAGCGAGGTAAACCACATCACTTGCTTCGCGAAGCCTTTGCTCTCTTCAATCATCTTTTTGATAAAGGCGACTTCACCGCCTTCACACCACAACTCCTGTTGCTGACCACCAAAGTTCAGTGCATCGTCTTTGTTCAGCCCAAGGTTACGGCGTTTACGCTCACTACCTGCCCGTGCCGCAGCGGCGGAATCGTGGAACGGTGGGTTACACAAGGTGGCATCGTATTGCTCATTTTTATGGATAATGCCGTTAAAAATCGCCCCGCTCTCTTTCTGCCGACGCAGACGAATGGCGCGGTTAAGCCCCGGATTAGCACTGATGATCGCCTGCGCACTGCTTAACGCCTGGCTGCTGGTTTCGCTGCCGGTAAAACGCCAGCCATATTCATGTACGCCAATCAGCGGGTAAATACAGTTCGCACCAACGCCGATATCCAGAATGCTGGCATTAGCTGGAATTGTTCCGCTTGCTTCAGCCAGTAAATCGGCAAGGTGATGAATATAATCCGCCCGGCCCGGTACTGGCGGGCAGAGAAAACCGTCCGGAATGTCCCAGTTCGCTACGGCGTAAAAATGGGCCAGCAACGCCTTATTGAGCGCCTTCACCGCCAGTGGATTGGCAAAGTCTACGCTTTGCTCCCCGGCGGGTGTAAGCGTGAGGAATTGCTTGAGTTCAGGATTGACCTGACAAAGCGTGGCGAGATCGTAGCGGCTGTGATGACGGTTGCGCGGATGCAACCCCGGTTTCTGGGCGGACATAGCATTCTCCTTTAAGCAGCGGCGTAAGATACCCGCATAACGCGACAGGGTAAATATCTGGCTGCATTTATCATTCCCAAAAACCTTAACATGACTATGGTTTATGGCAATTCACCATAAAAATCAGCATCATGCATGTCATTGATTTGTCTTATTTTGTAAAAATATATCGTTCAAAAAACAAGCACATCTCTGTCAATTTTTTGCGTCATTTGCATCGCACAGGCGACCTACACTTATCAGGCACTACTCGTTGTATTTCTGAGGATGTCATTATGAAAAAGTGCCTCGCACTACTGATTACCACCGTCCTGAGCGGAATCTCTCTCACGGCTTATGCCGCGCAGCCTCTGAGTAACCAGGACAGCGGTCAGCTACGGCCCGCCGGTACCGTTTCGGCAACTGGCGCATCAAACCTAAGCGATCTGGAGGATAAACTGGCAGAAAAAGCGCGCGAACAAGGCGCGAAAGGTTATGTCATTAATTCCGCAGGCGGAAATGACCAGATGTTCGGTACTGCAACCATCTACAAATAACCCCACCAACGTAACTGCATTCGCCTCTGGATGCAGTTTTCGTTTGTTTTGTAATCAAAAAACATCAAATATGAACGCAATGTAAATAAATGTATTTCTTTTTCGCGCAATGGGTGATAGAAAATCGCGCCAAGTGATAATGCTTATCAAAATTATTATCACTTTCACGAATACTATTACGGGATTAACAGTGGCATCGCATCCGCAGAGATGCTTTCTCGTGACAGTGAAAACTTAAACATATAAGAAAAAGTCACCTGCTAAATGGAAAACAATCGCAATTTCCCTGCCAGACAATTTCATTCGCTCACGTTCTTTGCCGGTCTTTGTATTGGCATCACGCCTGTGGCACAGGCACTCGCCGCCGAAGGGCAAACTAACGCGGATGACACGCTGGTTGTCGAAGCATCAACGCCTTCGCTTTATGCGCCACAACAATCTGCCGATCCGAAATTCTCGCGTCCGGTAGCGGATACGACCCGCACGATGACGGTGATTTCCGAACAGGTGATTAAAGATCAGGGCGCGACTAACCTTACCGACGCACTCAAAAACGTCCCCGGCGTAGGCGCATTTTTTGCTGGTGAGAACGGTAACTCCACCACTGGCGACGCCATTTATATGCGCGGTGCCGATACCTCTAACAGTATTTATATTGATGGCATTCGCGATATCGGCAGCGTCTCGCGCGACACCTTCAATACCGAGCAGGTCGAAGTAATTAAAGGGCCGTCAGGCACCGACTACGGGCGCAGCGCACCGACAGGCTCGATCAATATGATCAGCAAACAGCCGCGCAATGATTCCGGCATTGACGCCTCCGCCAGTATTGGCAGCGCCTGGTTCCGCCGCGGCACGCTGGACGTCAATCAGGTCATTGGTGATACCTCCGCGGTGCGTCTGAATGTGATGGGCGAAAAAACGCACGATGCCGGACGCGACAAAGTCAAAAATGAGCGTTACGGCGTCGCCCCTTCTGTAGCTTTTGGCCTTGGCACAGCGAATCGTTTGTATCTTAATTATCTGCATGTCACCCAGCACAACACGCCAGACGGCGGCATTCCGACCATCGGTTTGCCGGGCTATTCCGCCCCATCTGCGGGAACAGCGGCACTGAATCATTCCGGAAAAGTAGATACGCATAACTTTTATGGCACGGATTCCGATTACGACGATTCGACCACCGATACCGCCACCATGCGTTTTGAGCACGACATCAACGATAACACCACCATTCGCAATACGACTCGATGGTCGCGCGTGAAGCAGGATTACCTGATGACGGCGATTATGGGCGGGGCGTCGAATATTACCCAGCCCACCAGCGATGTGAATACTTGGACCTGGTCACGTACGGCGAACACCAAAGATGTGAGTAATAAAATTCTCACCAACCAGACCAACCTGACTACCACATTTTATACCGGCTCTGTCGGTCATGATGTCAGTACTGGCGTGGAATTTACCCGTGAAACGCAGACCAACTACGGCGTTAATCCGGTGACGTTACCGGCGGTGAATATTTATCATCCTGACAGCAGCATTCATCCCGGCGGCCTGACGCGCAACGGCGCAAACGCCAATGGTCAGACGGATACCTTCGCAATTTATGCCTTCGATACGCTGCAAATCACCCGTGATTTTGAGCTGAACGGCGGGATCCGTCTGGATAATTATCATACTGAATATGACAGTGCCACCGCCTGCGGCGGCAGTGGACGCGGCGCAGTCACCTGCCCTGCTGGCGTGGCAAACGGTTCTCCGGTCACCACCATCGACACTGCCAAGTCGGGCAATCTGGTGAACTGGAAAGCCGGGGCGCTGTATCACCTGACGGAAAACGGCAATGTCTATATTAACTATGCCGTTTCCCAGCAGCCGCCAGGCGGCAACAACTTCGCCCTTGCGCAGTCTGGCAGCGGTAACAGCGCCAGCCGCACCGACTTTAAACCGCAAAAAGCCAACACCAGTGAGATTGGCACCAAATGGCAGGTGCTGGATAAACGCCTGTTGCTTACCGCCGCGCTGTTCCGTACTGATATCGAAAATGAAGTTGAGCAAAACGATGACGGGACTTACTCGCAATACGGTAAGAAACGCGTCGAAGGCTATGAGATATCCGTGGCCGGGAATATCACGCCCGCGTGGCAGGTGATTGGCGGATATACCCAGCAAAAAGCGACCATTAAAAATGGCGCGGACGTGGCTCAGGATGGTTCCTCATCTCTGCCATATACGCCGGAGCACGCCTTTACCTTATGGAGCCAATATCAGGCAACCGATGATATTTCCGTTGGCGCGGGCGCGCGTTACATCGGCAGTATGCATAAAGGTTCAGACGGCGCGGTGGGAACGCCAGCATTTACCGAAGGTTATTGGGTCGCCGATGCCAAACTGGGGTATCGGGTTAATCGCAATCTCGACTTCCAGCTAAACGTCTACAACCTGTTTGATACCGATTACGTCGCCTCGATCAACAAGAGCGGCTACCGTTATCACCCGGGCGAACCAAGAACGTTCCTGCTCACCACCAATATGCATTTCTGATTCAGATGTGGGGCGCACGGCCCCACTTTTTGGAGAACTTGTATGATGTACCACATTCCTGGCGTGCTATCGCCACAGGACGTCGCCCGGTTTCGCGAACAACTGGAACAAGCCGAATGGGTTGATGGACGCGTCACCACCGGTGCACAAGGCGCACAAGTTAAGAGCAATCAGCAAGTGGACACCCGTAGCGCCCTGTACGCCGCACTGCAAAATGAGGTGCTGAACGCGGTTAACCAACATGCTTTGTTCTTTGCCGCTGCCTTGCCGCGTACCCTTTCCACACCGCTGTTTAATCGCTATCAGAACAATGAAACTTATGGTTTTCATGTGGATGGCGCAGTACGCAGTCATCCACAAAACGGCTGGATGCGCACTGACCTTTCAGCCTCGCTGTTTTTGAGCGATCCACAAAGCTACGACGGCGGCGAACTGGTCGTTAATGACACCTTTGGACAACATCGGGTAAAACTTCCGGCAGGCGATCTGGTGTTGTACCCCTCCAGCAGCCTGCACTGCGTGACACCCGTAACCCGCGGCGTGCGAGTGGCATCATTTATGTGGATCCAGTCGATGATTCGCGATGATAAAAAGCGCGCCATGCTGTTTGAACTGGACAACAATATTCAGTCGCTGAAAAGCCGCTATGGCGAAAGTGAAGAGATCCTGTCGCTGCTCAATCTTTATCATAATCTGCTGCGGGAATGGTCGGAGATCTGACGCTTGAACTGCCCGAGTTCGTCCCTATATTAGCTACACTTAACTGTACAAGCATTGATATGGGGAGGACGATATGGCATACGGTTGGGCTAACGATGACGCCGTCAACGAACAGATCAACAGTACAATTGAAGATGCGATCGCTCGCGCTCGGGGTGAAATTCCGCGTGGCGAAAGCCTGTATGAATGTGAAGAGTGTGGCGCCCCCATCCCGCAGGCCCGTCGGGAAGCCATTCCTGGCGTGCGCTTATGCATTCATTGTCAGCAGGAGAAAGATTTACAAAAACCAGCTTATACAGGATATAATCGCAGAGGTTCGAAAGACAGCCAGTTACGTTAACTGCAACTGGCGCGATGCATAGCGAGTATAATTTGTATTTTGCGTGGCATTCCGTGCCTTTAACGCTACCGTGACTGCCACGCGATATAAAACGGGTCCATAAGTACAACAAATAAATGGTTTATCAATATGTTAGATATCAATCAATTTATTTGAACAAGGTGGTCAATTCTCTTCGATTTTATCTCTCGAAAAAAAACGTGATACTCATCACATCGACGAAACAACGTCACTTAAACAAAAATCACCTGCGAGAGATTAATTATGAAAACTATCAATACTGTTGTTGCTGCTATGGCTCTTTCAACTCTGTCATTTGGCGTGTTTGCGGCGGAACCGGTAACGGCATCTCAGGCCCAGAGCATGAACAAAATCGGCGTAGTTTCTGCCGATGGCGCATCCACCCTCGATGCCCTGGAAGCGAAACTGGCTGAGAAAGCTGCGGCAGCCGGTGCTAGTGGATACAGCATTACTTCCGCCACCAACACTAATAAATTAAGTGGTACCGCGGTAATTTATAAGTAATTCGTAAGCCGGATCAAGCGTTTACACCGCATCCGACAACAGATGCCTGATGCGACGCTACCGCGTCTTATCAGGCCTACAAAATCCGAACCGTTGGTCGGATATGACGTTTACGCTACGTCCAGCACAAGTATTTCCCTGTCTGTTTGCCGACAGACGCATGTGCTCTAACCCTCATTGATCCTATGTTACCCTTGTTTGCCCGTCCGTCACTGGACGGGCTTTTTTTAGCTGGCTAATTGTTAGCAGAAAGCCAGCAACGTCTCTTCTGACATACCAACCTGTCGCGCTGCATCGCAAATGGCCTGCCAGCTCCCAGCATCCAGCGGGATCCCAAACTCCTGCCGTTCACGGCGCATATTCACTTCCCACTCGCCTGGTAGCAAAATCGGTTTATCTTCATCATGCGGCGAGGCTTTCACCCACTGGGTAAAGGCTTCTGTTTGCGCTGTGCATTCCGGCGCACCAAACAACTCCGGATTAACGATAATAGTGGTCTACAGTTAAAACCGGCATCGGGGCTACTCTGCAATGTGTCCTGATGGGTAGTTTTACCGCCAGAAAGCGCACCACCAAGAATTTCGCACATCATCGCCAGAGCATAACCTTTATGTTCAGCAAAACTCAGTAACGCTCCCAACGGTGGCTCCTGCATTACCGCCGGATTGGTCGTTGGCACACCGTTAGCATCAATCAGGCAACCTGGCGGCACGGGTACGCCTTTATGCCAGGCGACACGCGTTTTACCAAACGCAATGGTGCTGGTCGCGTAATCAAGCAGCAGCGGGAAACCATCTTTTCGAGGAAAGACGACGCAAAACGGATTTGTGCCTAAGCGACTGTCCCGGCCACGGAACGGCGCAACAGCCTTACTCCCGACCACACTGACAAAGTGGATAGAGACGAATCCCGCCGCCGCGCACTGTTCCGCCCAATAACCGATACGCCCGATATGATGTGAGTTACTCAGCGCTATGGCGGCAATGCCGTGCTGGCGTGCTTTTTCAATCCCCAGCGCCATTGCCTCATATGCAGCTACCTGACCGCATGCACGATCGCCATCAAGCGTGACCATTGCCCCCGCATCTTTGACAATTTTAGCGTGATGGTTGAGTTGCAAATAACCCTGCTGCCAGGAACGCACATAGTTCGGGATCATGCCAATACCATGTGAATCATGTCCTGCCAGATTTGCCGCAATTAAATGATCTGCTACTAGTTTTGCTTCCTGTTCCTCGCTACCCATCTGACGAAACACAGCCAGGATAAAGTTGTGCAGCGTCTGGGCATCAAAGCGACGACCACTTTCCATGGTTAACTCCTTTTATGTTATATGCCTGTTGCTTTTTTATGCTGCGCGCCGCACACGGGAAGGTCAATCAAGATGCTGCACTTTGATTTTGCTGGGGAGTAAAGACCGGATGACAGTGATCATCCGGCTGGGGGAGAACTTAAAATGATTGTTTAACGCGCGCCAGACCGTCGTTAACGGTTGCCACTTCACCCGCCGCCAGCAGGCAGCAAGCCATCTGGATTTTCAGCGATTCAGGAATCGGTTCGCTGCCAGCCAGGCAACGCTCAATCCACTTCGCCGTGGTTTCCGGGTCTTTGGCTTGTGGCAGTAGCTCGTTGCCAGCAGTGTCCTGTTTTTCATACAGCACCCGCATCCCTTCACGGTCGATCAAATTGATTTGCGGGCAGCGTTGCGGATTAGCATAAACTTCACCTTCGGTGCCATGCATTAACAGCGCTCGTCCGCCAATATCGCTAAAGAATTTTGCGACTCGCCCGATATATTCCGGATGCGAAACGCTGGAAAGACGCAGCGCCTCACCTTCGGCAAATGGCGTCGCCAGTTTCGCCAGGGTATGCGCACTGTTACGCACGCCCATCCGCCAGCGCATCGCCAGTTGTTTTTCCAGCGGCGGGCAAAACGCGCCTACAGGCATAAACACCGGTTGATGTTCGTCGAGCTTCGCCTGCGCCTGCCCGGCATGTAGCGTTGGCGTAATACCCATCAGTTCGAAAATGGTTTCGGTCAGCACGCGGGTTGGATCTTCGCTAACCCCGTGAACCACCACAGGAAAACCGAGTTTGTGTAGCAGAAGTGCCAGCAACGGCGTCAGGTTGGCCTGTTTACGCGCACCGTTGTAACTGGGGATGACAATGGGCATCGGCTTGCCGGTAGGCGGCGTCAGCTTGATGGTGTGATTTTGCATGGCTTCGTAAAAGCCGAGCATCTCTGCTTCCCCTTCCCCTTTGATACGCAGCGCAATCAATACGCCGCCCAGCTCGAGGTCAGGGACTTCACCGTTGAGCATATGGGCATACAGACCGCGCGCAGTATCCCGGTCTAAATCGCGCGCGTGGTTTTTCCCGCGCCCGATCTCTTTAATGATTTTGCGATAGTCCATTTACGACTCCTTACCTGACTCACATCATTAACGCCGCCGACGGCGTGGGGATTTCGCTTTTTCTTTCTTTTTAACTATACCTTCAGGGACTTCCGGTTGCTCAATCGGAAATACCGGTAATGCATCCAGTAGTCGCTTGCCATAGTTTTTGGTCAGCAAGCGTTTATCGTAAATCACCACTTCCCCCCAGCAGCCGTGGCTTCGGATCAAACGCCCAACCTGCTGGATCAGGTTAAACGAGGCGCTCGGCAGGCTTTGCACCTCAAACGGATAGCGGTTGAGGCTTTTCAGCCATTCTCCTTCGGTGATCACCACCGGGCTGTCAATAGGCGGAAAAGCGATTTTGTGGATATGCACCTGGCTGAGAAGATCGCCTTTCAAATCCAGCCCTTCGGCAAAAGACTGTAAACCCACCAGTACGCTGCGCTCACCGTTGGCGACGCGTTTGCGATGCAGTTCAACTAAACGGTAACGCGGCTGATCGCCCTGCACCAGCAACATCAACCGTAAATCCGTCACATAGTCGAGAAACCGCTGCATCGCACGCCCGCTGGCAAACAGTACCAACATACCGAGATGTTTTTTGCTCTCCACCTGCTCACGGAAGAACGCCGCCATTTCAGCAATGTGCTGTTCTTCGTTGTCAATGGAAGGCTCAAAGCGCATCCGGGGAATAACAATTTTGCCCTGTTCGCAGTGGTTGAAGGGAGAATCCAGCGCCACAAAGCGGTCGCCTGCTTTCTCTTTCAGCCCGCTCATCTCCTGCAAACGCGAAAAACTGTTCAGCGAACGCAAGGTCGCGGAGGTGACAATAATGTGCGGAATGCTGCGCCACAGCAGCCTTTCCAGTTGATCGCTAACACGTATTCCCACGCAGTGAAACCAGAGATGCAGCTGCCCTTCGCGCTCTTCCCGCGTCGCCCATTTGGTCACGGGCGCACCGGAAGATTGCGCCAGCGAAGCCAACCGCCAGAGTTTGCTTTGCGCCTCAAACATCCCCAGCGCGCGGTTCATCTGCAAAATCAAACGGTGCAGACGCACAATGTCATGAGTACCAGTTTTCTCGCTTAAATCGTTAAGAAATAACTCCGCCAGACCACGCAGCATCTCGGTGAGTTTTGCCAGCCGCTGGCAGATCTCCAGCACTTCCTCAGGCAGTTCGCCCATCGCAAAACGGTGCTCTGCCTCCTGCCCGGCAGGCATGTAGAGATTGAGAATGTTGTTTAACGAGGCGATAAGCTCATACAACTCTTCACAATGCGCATTCAAACGCTCGGGGATCGCCAGCGGTGGGATCGTCTTCGGGCGAAACTGTTCCATGCAGGTGGCGACCAGTTTGGTGAACAAGTCCAGCTGTAGCCGATACCACGGTGCGGTGATTTCGGCGCTCATCTCCAGCGCATCTCGCGCCACATCCGGCAGGTGATGACCTTCGTCCAGCACCAGCAGCAGATTTTTCGGGTCAGGTAATACGGCTTCGCTTTCCATCGCCGCCATCACCAGCGCATGGTTTGCCACCACCACTTCCGCTTCCTGAATCTCCCGACGGGCAACAAAAAACGGGCATTCGCGATAGTAATAACAGTTGCGGTTAAGGCAACTGGCCTTGTCGGTACTCAAACGACGCCAGAGATCGTCATCTATAGCGATATCAGTATGATCGCGCAGACCGTCCCATTTATAAGTGTCGAGATCGCCCTTCAGCTTCGCACAACGTTTTTGCTCTTCCTGATTATTTGGCGTCAGTTCGTCGTCAAGAAACGCCAGCAGATCCTGTTGCGTGGGTTCAGTGCTGGCTAGCGCCGTCAGGTTACGCGGGCAAACGTAGCGCCCACGCCCAAAAGCAGCGGTGAATTTAAGATCGGGAATGATCTTTTTAAGCAGCGGTAAATCTTTGCTGTAGATCTGATCCTGCAACGCCACGTTGGCGGTACTCACCACCAGCGTTTTTTGCTCTTCGCGGGCAATGGCGATGCCGGGAATCAAATAGGAGAGCGTTTTCCCAACGCCGGTGGGCGCTTCAATCGCCAGATGCCGCCCTTCTTCTCCGGCCAGCGTTTTGGCGACGTCCGCAATCATCTGCCGCTGCGGCGCACGGGGAATAAAGTCGGGGATCTGTTCCTGAAGCGCCTTATACCAGGCAGCGATTTGCGCTTTAAGCGCGGCGGTTAATGCCATGAGAAAACCTGAAATACTGTATAAACAGCCAATATTGTGGCATTTTTCGGTTTTCAGGGGTAATGGTTTTTCTGTTTCTGGAAAGCGGCTCGCAATAACGTTTACTGGAGGTGAGATTTTCCCGCAGCAGAAGAAGCATCATTGCGTAGTAAAAGACAATGCACGCAGGCTTATTGCGCTGGCGGCCATTGCAGGGCGGTATGTAAAACACGCAATACCGAGAGCGTATCGCCCTCCACTTGATAGATAAGCACATAATGCGGCCTGACAACGGCTTCATGTGTACCAGCGACTCGTCCGGCCCGGTACATATCCGGGCGTTCACAGGCCTGTTCCGCAATGGCTTCAAATTGATTATCCAGGGCAATTGCCGCTTGCGGATTATCTTTACTGATGTATTTCATGATTTGCTCCCTGTCAGACAGGGACATTGGCTTCCATTCCAGACGCATTAATCCCCCTTCAACAAGGCTTTTTTACGGGCAGCAAATAGACTTTTGGCCTCTTCATGAGAGAGCGCCGGGCGTGGATCGTCAATGGCGGCCTGCACCTGTTCACGAAACCAGGCATCATACGCGGCAGCTTCATGAGCTCGTTTTAATGCCTCTGCCCTGTCAGGTCGGGTCGTTTTCTTCTGACCGTCCGGGTCGTAATTAGAGGCGTCGACTTCAAACCGGGCAATACCAACATCTTTCAGGTAGTTGACAACCGTTTCCAGCCGTTTAAACAAGCGAATTTGCCGACTGCGTTGTGCTGCAAGAGGCCGTTCAGTGTGGCCGTATTTCACGGTCAACGACCAGCCTCCCTGGGTGCCAATAACATGTGCTGCATCCACTACGCCAGATTCAACCAGTTTATGTAAGGTTGAGTGATCGATCGTTTCTGGTGCCATAATGCGCTAACCTCTTTGTATACGGCATGCAATTTATAATTAAAGATAGCGCAATTAATAATAAGTTGCAGCACCTTGATCGTAAATTGCCCAGGATATAATTGCGGTAGAAAGAGACTTGTTGCGAAGATGCCGGGCATAGCCCGGCATAAAAGATTACTGCGCAGCGGCAGGTTTACGCGGACGGCGACGACGTTGTTGCTCGCCTGCCGGTTTGGCATCGCCGAGGCGACGAGACGGTTTTTCTGCGGGCTTCGCATTACCAGACTTCGCACCACCTTCAGCGCGGCGTGGTTGCTGTTGACCGCGACCACCACCTTGCCCACGACCGCCGCCACCACGTTGCTGGCGACCATTCTGGATTGGTTCCGCTTTGATTGACGGGTCCGGCTCATAGCCCGGAATCGCAATGCGCGGGATCTCTTTTTTCAGCAGTTTTTCGATATCACGCAGCAGTTTGTGTTCATCAACACATACCAGCGACAACGCTTCACCGGTAGCTGCGGCACGACCGGTACGCCCGATACGGTGGACATAATCCTCCGGTACGTTTGGCAGTTCATAGTTGACGACGTGCGGCAACTCTTCGATATCCAGACCGCGCGCAGCGATGTCAGTTGCCACCAGTACGCGAATATCGCCCGATTTAAAATCGGCCAGCGCACGAGTACGCGCACCTTGCGATTTATTACCGTGGATCGCCGCACTGCGGATGCCATCTTTATTGAGCTGTTCCGCCAAATGGTTAGCGCCATGTTTGGTACGGGTAAACACCAGCACCTGCTGCCAGTTCCCTTTACCAATCATATGCGACAGCAATTCGCGTTTGCGTTTCTTATCAACAAAGTGAACGTGCTGGGTCACCTGATCAGACGCGGTATTGCGGCGTGCCACTTCGATTTCCAGCGGGTTGTGCAGCAGCTTTTCTGCCAGCGCTTTAATATCGTCAGAGAAAGTGGCGGAGAACAGCAGGTTCTGGCGCTTCGCTGGCAGTTTTGTTAACACGCGACGAATATCGTGGATAAAGCCCATGTCGAGCATGCGGTCAGCTTCATCGAGGACGAGGATTTCTATCTGGTCCAGCTTCACCGCATTCTGATGTTCCAGGTCCAGCAAACGCCCCGGCGTTGCCACCAGCACATCAACGCCGCCACGCAGTTTCATCATCTGCGGGTTAATGCTCACACCACCAAACACCACCAGCGAACGAATGTTCAGGTATTTGCTGTAATCACGGACGTTTTCGCCAATCTGTGCCGCCAGTTCACGGGTCGGGGTAAGAATGAGCGCACGAACCGGACGACGCCCTTTGGCGTGCGGCTCGCGGGAAATCAGGTGTTGTAGTAGCGGCAACGTAAAGCCCGCTGTTTTGCCCGTGCCGGTCTGGGCACTGGCCATCAGGTCGCGGCCTTCCAGCACCGCAGGGATCGCCTGCTGCTGAATAGGGGTGGGTTCACGGTAACCTTGCTCGGCAACGGCGCGCAGGATATCAGGGCTTAAACCCAAAGAATCGAAAGACATAACTACTCCGAACCGCCCCGACCGTTACCGGTGTAGTTTTCAGGGAGATACTGAAAAGGAAAATGACAAAAACCACAATGTCATGAGGGAGCGGAGTGTAGCAGTTTTTGTGACGCAGCGCATAAATTATCCCTGTGACTGGCGTTGCTAAAATTCCTGGCCATACTGGACAACGCTAAAAATGAGTCATAATCTTAATCAATCATTTGATTAAGAATGGGCTGTGCTATGAATAGTCCTGCCATGACAACCAAAGGTGAACAGGCGAAAAAACAGCTGATTGCTGCGGCACTGGCACAGTTTGGTGAGTATGGAATGAACGCCACCACCCGCGATATCGCCGCCCAGGCCGGGCAGAATATCGCTGCCATTACCTATTACTTCGGTTCGAAAGAAGATTTGTACCTCGCCTGCGCCCAGTGGATTGCCGATTTTATTGGCGAGCAGTTCCGTCCGCACGCCGAGGAAGCCGAACGCTTGTTCGCACAACCACAGCCGGATCGCGCCGCTATCCGCGAACTGATCCTTCGCGCCTGCAGGAACATGATCCAACTGCTCACCCAGGATGACACCGTCAACCTCAGCAAGTTTATCTCCCGTGAACAGCTCTCTCCCACGGCGGCCTACCATCTGGTGCATGAACAGGTGATTAGCCCGCTACACAGCCACCTGACACGCCTGATTGCCGCCTGGACCGGCTGCGACGCCAATGACACCCGCATGATCCTTCATACCCATGCGCTGATCGGCGAGATTCTGGCGTTTCGTCTCGGCAAAGAAACGATTCTGTTACGTACCGGCTGGACCGCGTTCGATGAAGAAAAGACCGAACTGATTAACCAGACGGTAACCTGTCATATCGACCTGATTTTGCAAGGATTATCGCAAAGGAGTTTGTAGTGATGAAAAAACCTGTCGTGATTGGACTGGCGGTAGTGGTACTTGCCGCCGTGATTGCCGGAGGCTACTGGTGGTATCAAAGTCGCCAGGATAACGGCCTGACGCTGTATGGCAACGTGGATATTCGCACCGTAAATCTGAGCTTCCGTGTCGGTGGTCGCGTTGAATCGCTGGCGGTGGACGAAGGTGATGCGATCAAAGCGGGTCAGGTGCTGGGCGAGCTGGATCACAAGCCATATGAGATTGCGCTGATGCAGGCGAAAGCGGGCGTTTCGGTGGCGCAGGCGCAGTATGACCTGATGCTTGCCGGGTATCGCGATGAAGAAATCGCTCAGGCTGCCGCCGCTGTAAAACAGGCACAGGCCGCTTATGACTATGCACAGAACTTCTATGCTCGTCAGCAAGGATTGTGGAAAAGCCGCACCATTTCGGCAAATGACCTGGAAAATGCCCGCTCCTCGCGCGACCAGGCGCAAGCCACGCTGAAATCAGCACAGGATAAATTGCGTCAGTACCGTTCCGGTAACCGTGAACAGGACATCGCCCAGGCGAAAGCCAGCCTCGAACAGGCGCAGGCGCAACTGGCGCAGGCGGAGCTGAATTTACAGGACTCAACGCTGGTAGCTCCGTCTGATGGCACGCTGTTAACCCGCGCGGTGGAGCCAGGCACGGTCCTCAATGAAGGTGGCACGGTGTTTACCGTCTCACTGACACGTCCGGTGTGGGTACGTGCCTATGTTGACGAACGTAACCTTGACCAGGCCCAGCCGGGACGCAAAGTGCTGCTTTATACCGATGGTCGCCCGAATAAGCCCTATCACGGACAAATTGGCTTTGTCTCGCCAACCGCTGAATTTACGCCGAAAACCGTCGAAACGCCGGATCTGCGTACCGACCTCGTCTATCGCCTGCGTATTGTGGTGACCGACGCCGATGATGCGTTACGCCAGGGAATGCCGGTGACGGTGCAATTCGGTAACGAGGCAGGACATGAATGATGCCGTTATCACGCTAAACGGCCTGGAAAAACGCTTTCCGGGCATGGACAAGCCCGCCGTCGCGCCGCTCGATTGTACCATTCATGCCGGTTATGTGACGGGGCTGGTGGGGCCGGACGGTGCGGGCAAAACCACGCTGATGCGGATGCTGGCGGGATTACTGAAACCCGACAGCGGCAGCGCCACGGTGATTGGCTTTGATCCGATCAAAAACGACGCTGCGCTGCACGCCGTTCTCGGCTATATGCCGCAGAAATTCGGTCTGTATGAAGATCTGACGGTGATGGAGAACCTCAATCTGTACGCGGATTTGCGCAGCGTCACCGGTGAAGCACGTAAACAGACTTTTGCTCGCCTGCTGGAGTTTACGTCTCTTGGCCCGTTTACCGGACGGCTGGCGGGCAAGCTCTCCGGCGGGATGAAGCAAAAACTCGGCCTGGCCTGTACCCTGGTGGGCGAACCGAAAGTGTTGCTGCTCGATGAGCCCGGCGTCGGCGTTGACCCTATCTCACGGCGCGAACTGTGGCAGATGGTGCATGAGCTGGCAGGCGAAGGAATGTTAATTCTCTGGAGCACCTCGTATCTCGACGAAGCCGAACAGTGCCGTGACGTGTTACTGATGAACGAAGGCGAGCTGCTGTATCAGGGAGAACCGACGGCCCTGACGCAAACCATGGCCGGACGCAGCTTTCTGATGACCAGCCCGCACGAGGGCAACCGCAAACTGCTACAACGCGCCTTGAAACTGCCACAGGTCAGCGACGGCATGATTCAGGGGAAATCGGTACGCCTGATCCTCAAAAAAGAGGCCACGCCAGACGATATTCGCCATGCCGACGGGATGCCGGAAATCGACATCAACCCAACCACGCCCCGCTTTGAAGATGCGTTTATTGACTTGCTGGGCGGTGCCGGAACCTCGGAATCGCCGCTGGGCGCAATATTACATACGGTGGAAGGTACACCTGGCGAGACGGTGATCGAAGCAAAAGAGCTGACCAAGAAATTTGGTGATTTTGCCGCTACCGATCACGTCAATTTTGCCGTTAAACGTGGGGAGATTTTTGGTTTGCTGGGGCCAAACGGCGCGGGTAAATCCACCACCTTTAAGATGATGTGCGGTTTGCTGGTGCCGACCTCTGGTCAGGCGCTGGTGCTGGGGATGGATCTGAAAGAGAGTTCAGGTAAAGCGCGCCAGCATCTCGGCTATATGGCGCAAAAGTTTTCGCTCTACGGCAACCTGACGGTCGAACAGAATTTACGTTTTTTTTCTGGTGTGTATGGCTTACGCGGTCGGGCGCAGAACGAAAAAATCTCCCGCATGAGCGAGGCATTTGGCCTGAAAAGCATTGCCTCACACGCCACCGATGAACTGCCATTAGGTTTTAAACAGCGACTGGCGCTGGCCTGTTCGCTGATGCATGAACCGGACATTCTGTTTCTCGACGAACCGACTTCCGGCGTTGATCCCCTCACCCGCCGTGAATTTTGGCTGCATATCAACAGCATGGTAGAGAAAGGCGTCACGGTGATGGTCACCACGCACTTTATGGATGAAGCGGAATATTGCGACCGCATCGGCCTGGTGTACCGTGGGAAATTAATCGCCAGCGGCACGCCGGACGATTTGAAAGCACAGTCGGCTAACAATGAGCAACCCGATCCCACCATGGAGCAAGCCTTTATTCAGCTGATCCACGACTGGGATAAGGAGCATGGCAATGAGTAATCCGATCCTTTCCTGGCGTCGCGTGCGGGCGCTGTGCGTCAAAGAGACGCGGCAGATCGTTCGCGATCCGAGTAGCTGGCTGATTGCGGTAGTGATCCCACTGCTACTGCTGTTTATTTTTGGATACGGCATTAACCTCGACTCCAGCAAGCTGCGCGTCGGGATTTTACTGGAACAGCGTAGCGAAGCGGCGCTGGATTTCACCCACACCATGACCGGTTCGCCCTACATCGACGCCACCATCAGCGATAACCGTCAGGAACTGATCGCCAAAATGCAGGCGGGAAAAATTCGTGGTCTGGTGGTGATTCCGGTGGATTTCGCCGAACAGATGGAGCGCGCCAACGCCACCGCACCGATTCAGGTGATCACCGACGGCAGTGAGCCGAATACCGCTAACTTTGTGCAGGGGTATGTCGAAGGGATCTGGCAGATCTGGCAAATGCAGCGAGCGGAGGATAACGGGCAGACTTTTGAACCGCTTATTGATGTACAAACCCGCTACTGGTTTAACCCGGCGGCGATAAGCCAGCACTTTATTATCCCCGGTGCGGTGACCATTATCATGACAGTCATCGGCGCGATTCTCACCTCGTTGGTGGTGGCGCGAGAATGGGAACGCGGCACCATGGAGGCTTTGCTCTCTACGGAGATTACCCGCACGGAGCTGCTGCTGTGTAAGCTGATCCCTTATTACTTCCTCGGTATGCTGGCGATGTTGCTGTGTATGCTGGTGTCAGTGTTTATTCTCGGCGTGCCATATCGCGGGTCGCTGCTGATTCTGTTTTTTATCTCCAGCCTGTTTTTACTCAGTACCCTGGGGATGGGGCTGCTGATTTCAACGATTACCCGCAACCAGTTCAACGCCGCTCAGGTCGCCCTGAACGCCGCGTTCCTGCCGTCGATTATGCTTTCCGGCTTTATTTTTCAGATCGACAGTATGCCCGCGGTGATCCGCGCGGTGACGTACATTATTCCCGCACGTTATTTCGTCAGCACCCTGCAAAGCCTGTTCCTCGCTGGGAATATTCCAGTGGTGCTGGTGGTGAACGTGCTGTTTTTGATCGCTTCGGCGGTGATGTTTATCGGCCTGACATGGCTTAAAACCAAACGTCGGCTGGATTAGGGAGAAGAGCATGTTTCATCGCTTATGGACGTTAATCCGCAAAGAGTTGCAGTCGCTGCTGCGCGAACCGCAAACCCGTGCGATTCTGATTTTACCCGTGCTGATTCAGGTGATCCTGTTCCCGTTCGCCGCCACGCTGGAAGTGACCAACGCCACCATCGCCATCTACGATGAAGATAACGGCGAGCACTCGGTAGAACTTACTCAACGTTTTGCCCGCGCCAGCGCCTTTACCCATGTGCTGCTGCTGAAAAGCCCACAGGAGATCCGCCCGACCATCGACACACAAAAGGCGTTACTACTGGTGCGTTTCCCGGCTGACTTCTCGCGCAAACTGGATACCTTCCAGACCGCGCCGTTGCAGTTGATCCTCGACGGGCGTAACTCCAACAGTGCGCAAATTGCCGCTAACTACCTGCAACAGATCGTCAAAAATTATCAGCAGGAACTGCTGGAAGGAAAACCGAAACCCAACAACAGCGAGCTGGTGGTACGCAACTGGTATAACCCGAATCTCGACTACAAATGGTTTGTGGTGCCGTCGCTGATCGCCATGATCACCACTATCGGCGTGATGATCGTCACTTCACTTTCCGTCGCCCGCGAACGTGAACAAGGTACGCTCGATCAGCTACTGGTTTCGCCGCTCACCACCTGGCAGATATTCATCGGCAAAGCCGTACCGGCATTAATTGTCGCCACCTTCCAGGCCACCATTGTGCTGGCGATTGGTATCTGGGCGTATCAAATCCCCTTCGCCGGATCGCTGGCGCTGTTCTACTTTACGATGGTGGTTTACGGTTTATCGCTGGTGGGATTCGGTCTGTTGATTTCATCACTCTGTTCAACACAACAGCAGGCGTTTATCGGCGTGTTCGTCTTTATGATGCCCGCCATTCTGCTTTCCGGTTACGTTTCGCCGGTGGAGAACATGCCAGTATGGCTGCAAAACCTGACCTGGGTTAACCCTATTCGCCACTTTACGGACATTACCAAGCAGATTTATTTGAAGGATGCGAGTCTGGATATTGTGTGGAACAGTTTGTGGCCGCTACTGGTGATAACGGCCACGACAGGGTCAGCGGCGTACGCGATGTTTAGACGTAAGGTGATGTAACTTCTTATCTTTCGCCAGCAAAGATACTACCGCCGGGCCGGCAAGGATTGCCAGCCCTGCAATCGCCAGCAAAAAGTTGTTTTCCAGTACGCGGGACAGCAGCCACAGCACAATCAGCGCCGCGCCAAAATACCAGGTGGTGGTCAGCTCTTCCAGCACATCCGCCACCTCACGCCAGCGTTGCTCGGGGTGACGCTGAAACACCAGCATCATTACCACGGTGACACAATACAGCACGCATAATCCCACGCCGACGTGAACCAGAGTTTTACTCATCCAGCCCACCACCAGCAGCGCCACTACCAGTAAATGCAACATAATCTGCCAGCAACTTAGGCCAGTTGCGACACGAACACGTTGTTGCCACTTCATGGCTTCTCTCCTGAAGAATTTATCTCTACTTACTCAGAGTACCGAACTTTACGGAAAATTCCGTAAGACCGCACCTTTTTGTGACGCCGACTACACTATTTCAATGAGATAAGAGGCCAAAACGGGAAAATTATGCCCGATCAAACACAACACGTTTCGTTCAAGGTACTCACCATCAATATTCACAAAGGCTTTACCGCGTTTAACCGACGCTTCATTTTGCCGGAACTTCGCGACGCCGTGCGCACCGTCGGCGCCGATATAGTTTGCCTGCAGGAAGTGATGGGCGCGCACGAAGTTCATCCGCTGCATGTAGAAAACTGGCCCGATACCTCGCACTACGAGTTTCTCGCCGACACAATGTGGAGCGATTTTGCCTACGGTCGCAATGCTGTATATCCGGAAGGGCATCACGGCAACGCCGTACTGTCGCGCTATCCCATTGAACATTATGAGAATCGCGATGTTTCGGTCGATGGTGCGGAAAAGCGCGGCGTGCTCTATTGCCGCATTGTTCCGCCGATGACCGGGAAAGCGATTCATGTGATGTGCGTACATTTGGGCCTGCGTGAGGCGCACCGTCAGGCGCAGATTGCGATGCTCGCCGAATGGGTGAATGAGCTGCCGGACGGCGAACCGGTATTGGTGGCGGGTGATTTCAACGACTGGCGGCAAAAAGCTAATCATCCATTAAAAGTGCAGGCCGGGCTGGATGAGATATTTACCCGCGCCCACGGGCGCCCGGCGCGCACGTTTCCGGTGCAATTTCCTCTACTACGACTGGACAGGATCTACGTCAAAAATGCCAGCGCCAGCACGCCAACCGCGTTGCCGCTGCGGACATGGCGACACCTTTCTGATCATGCCCCTTTAAGTGCGGAGATTCATTTATGAAATGTAGCTGGCGCGAAGGCAATAAGATCCAGTTGCTGGAAAACGGCGAGCAATATTATCCCGCGGTGTTTAAAGCAATTGGCGAAGCGCAAGAACGCATTATTCTTGAAACGTTTATCTGGTTTGAGGATGACGTCGGCAAACAGCTGCATGCGGCGCTACTGGCAGCAGCGCAACGCGGAGTAAAAGCGGAAGTCTTGCTGGATGGCTACGGTTCGCCGGATCTCAGCGATGAGTTTGTCAATGAACTGACGGCGGCTGGCGTGGTGTTCCGCTACTACGATCCCCGCCCTCGCCTTTTTGGTATGCGCACCAATGTGTTTCGCCGGATGCATCGCAAAATTGTGGTGATCGACGCGCGTATCGCCTTTATTGGCGGGCTGAATTACTCCGCTGAGCATATGTCCAGCTACGGTCCAGAGGCTAAACAGGATTACGCGGTACGCCTCGAAGGGCCGATTGTTGAAGATATTCTCCAGTTTGAACTGGAAAACCTGCCAGGACAGAGCGCGGCACGACGCTGGTGGCGACGTCATCATAAAGCGGAAGAAAACCGCCAGCCGGGAGAAGCGCAGGTATTGCTGGTCTGGCGCGATAACGAAGAACATCGCGATGATATCGAACGTCACTATCTGAAAATGCTCACTCAGGCGCGGCGGGAAGTCATTATCGCCAACGCCTACTTCTTCCCCGGCTATCGATTTTTACACGCCTTACGTAAAGCGGCACGGCGCGGGGTGCGGATCAAACTGATCATTCAGGGCGAACCGGATATGCCCATTGTCAGAGTCGGCGCACGCTTGCTGTATAACTATCTGGTTAAAGGCGGCGTTCAGGTGTTTGAGTACCGCCGCCGCCCGCTACATGGCAAAGTCGCATTGATGGACGATCACTGGGCAACGGTGGGTTCCAGTAATCTCGACCCGCTCAGTTTGTCGCTGAATCTCGAAGCAAATGTCATCATCCACGATCGAAACTTTAACCAGACGCTGCGAGACAATCTTAACGGCATTATCACCGCCGATTGCCAGCAAGTGGATGAAAGTATGCTGCCAAAACGGACCTGGTGGAACCTGACCAAAAGCGTGCTGGCGTTCCACTTTTTACGCCACTTCCCGGCGCTGGTGGGCTGGCTTCCGGCGCACACGCCACATCTGGCGCAAGTTGATCCCCCCGCACAACCGGCAATGGAAACGCAGGATCGGGTCGAAACTGAAAGTTCGGGGATGAAGCCCTGATGAGTAAATCACATCCGCGCTGGCGCTTAGCAAAGAAGATCCTCACCTGGCTGTTTTTTATCGCGGTGATTGTGTTGCTGGTGGTCTACGCCAAAAAGGTGGACTGGGAAGAGGTCTGGAAGGTCATCCGCGACTACAATCGCGTTGCGCTGCTCAGTGCGGTCGGGCTGGTGGTCATCAGTTATCTGATTTACGGCTGTTATGACCTGCTCGCCCGCTTCTACTGCGGTCACAAACTGGCGAAACGCCAGGTGATGCTGGTGTCGTTTATCTGCTACGCCTTCAACCTGACACTCAGTACCTGGGTCGGCGGCATTGGTATGCGCTATCGTTTGTACTCCCGGCTAGGGTTACCGGGCAGCACTATTACACGAATTTTCTCGCTCAGTATTACCACCCACTGGCTGGGCTATATTTTACTGGCAGGGATTATCTTTACCGCAGGCGTGGTGGAACTGCCGGATCACTGGTATGTCGATCAAACTACGCTGCGTATTCTCGGCATTGGCTTAATGATGATTATCGCGGTTTATTTGTGGTTTTGCGCTTTCGCAAAGCACCGCCATATGACCATCAAAGGGCAAAAGCTGGTGCTGCCTTCATGGAAATTCGCCCTCGCCCAGATGCTGATTTCCAGCGTTAACTGGATGGTAATGGGAGCGATTATCTGGCTGTTACTTGGTCAAAGCGTGAACTATTTCTTTGTACTGGGCGTGTTGCTGGTCAGCAGTATTGCCGGGGTAATTGTGCATATTCCAGCGGGTATTGGCGTGCTGGAAGCGGTATTTATCGCGCTACTGGCTGGGGAGCATACCTCCAAAGGCACAATTATTGCCGCCCTACTCGCTTACCGTGTGTTGTATTACTTTATCCCGCTGCTGCTGGCGCTGATCTGTTACCTGTTGCTGGAAAGCCAGGCGAAGAAGCTACGGGCGAAAAATGAAGCGGCGATGTGAAGTTCGGTTAAGTTCTTTAGTATGTGCATTTACGACTAATGAAAAAACCGCGGATGCCTTTGCCAGACAAGCGTTATCGCTATTGCTGCAAGTATCCCAAAGAAGCCGATAAAATAGTAATAGAGTGTTAATGCACCTATAAAAGCGCAACGAACCGGACTCCATAATTCTTCACTATGGCATTTTCCCGCCAGTGCAAGGAGCTTATTTCGTCCATGAAAGATGGATGCGAAAAACACAACCACCACGCCATAAATTGCTTTTTATACCAGACTCTTGTTTGTTATCGTTTTAAATAAAAAAATCCCGACACATGGCCGGGATATTGGTGGTGAAAAAAGAATTAACGACGATTGCCAAAAATTCGCAGCAACATCAGGAACAGGTTGATGAAGTCCAGATACAAGGTTAATGCGCCAAGAATGGAGTATTTGCGCAGGTTCGACACGTCGCGGGTATCAATCTGCTCACCCATATTTTTCAATTTCTGAGTGTCATACGCCGTCAATCCGACAAAGACAATCACGCCGATGTAGGTGACCGCCCACATCAACGCTTCGCTTTTCAGCCAGAAGTTGACCAGCGATGCCAGCACAATGCCGATCAACGCCATAAACAGCATATTGCCGAAGCCGCTTAAATCGCGTTTGGTGGTGTAACCGTACAGGCTCATTGCGCCGAACATCCCGGCAGTAACGACGAAGGTGCTGGCGATAGAGGCAGCGGTATAGACAATGAAAATACTGGAAAGCGTCAGGCCCGTCAGCGCTGAATAAAGCATAAAGAGCATGGTTGTCACACCTGCACTCAGCTTTTGAATCATCGCTGATAACACAATAACCAGAGCTAATTGTGCTATTACCAGACCAATTAAAAAGATGCGGTTGGTGAATAACAGCTCCATAACGGCGGCGGAATTGGCCGCATACCAGGCAACAAACGCAGTAAGCAGCAAGCCTACCGTCATCCAGCCATAGACCTGTGCCATATAGGTTTGCAGGCCAGTTCGGGTTTGTACGATTGAATCAGAACGTGGGAATCTGTCCATGACTTTCTCCTGAAGATATAAGGAATAACTTAAGGATACTGCAAATGATGGGGCTGTGCATCGGCGCAGCGTAAACGCATGTACTGAGCGGTGAAATTGCCGGATGCAGCTGTGCGGTATCCGGCCTGCTAAAAACTACCAGCGTTTTGCCGCCTGCTGATCGCTCTCCCGGGCTTCGACCCAGCGGTCGCCTTCCGGCGTGGCTTCGCGCTTCCAGAACGGCGCGCGGGTTTTGAGATAGTCCATAATAAACTGCCCGGCTTCAAACGCACTGCTGCGATGCGCACTGGTAACACCGACAAAAACAATTTCATCACCCGGCCATAATTCACCAATACGGTGAATTACCGTGACACGCCCCAGCGGCCAGCGGTTACGCGCTTCATCAACGATTTCCGCCAGTGCTTTTTCTGTCATTCCCGGATAGTGTTCGAGGGTTAATGCTTTGACGCAGTCTCCCAGGTTATGATTGCGCACCTTACCGGTAAACGTGACCACTGCACCGTCTTCGTCACGCTCCGCCAGCCACGGGTACTCTTCCCCTACACTGAACGGCTGCGGGCCGACAACAATTTTGGTTTCTGCCATTTTAACCTCCAGTTACCGGCGGGAAGAAAGCCACTTCGTCGCCGTCAGTCAGCGGATGGTCAAAACTCACCAGCGTCTGGTTGACGGCAGCCAGCAATTTGCCATCTTCCAGCGCCAGCGCCCAGCGATCGCTCTGCGCAGCCAGGTGCTGGCGTAACGCTTCAACGGTTGGGAAATCCGCAGCCACTTCGGTTGCATCTGTTCCCACCAACTCGCGTACCTGGGCGAAAAAAAGAACTTTAATCATCCGCTTCCACCTTAAAGTCACCTGATTTGCCGCCGCTCTTTGCCAGCAAACGTACCGGACCAATCACCATATCTTTTTGCACCGCTTTGCACATGTCATAAATGGTCAGCGCCGCCACGGAGGCCGCGGTTAACGCTTCCATTTCAACGCCGGTTTTCCCGGTCAGGCGGCATAAGGTTTCTATACGCACCCGATTGTGCTCCGGCTCGGCCTGTAAATTGACTTCGACTTTACTGAGCATCAGCGGATGACACAGCGGGATCAGATCCCAGGTGCGTTTTGCCGCCTGAATACCGGCAATACGTGCGGTAGCAAACACGTCGCCTTTGTGGTGGCGACCATCGATGATCATCGCCAGCGTCTCGCTGCGCATAGTGACAAAGGCTTCAGCTCGCGCTTCACGTACGGTTTCCGCTTTGGCGGAGACATCCACCATGTGCGCTTCGCCAGCGGCGTTGATATGGGTCAGTTGCGACATACTTATTTCTTCAAATGTGGATGGAAATTACACGGACGCGTACGGGCATCCAGCTGCGGCGCGATGATATTTTCCCACGCGGTGCGGCACGCTTTGGTTGAACCCGGCATGGCGAAAATCAGTGTCTTATTCGCTACGCCCGCTACCGCACGGGATTGCAACGTTGCTGTGCCAATCTCTTCGAACGACAGCATACGGAACACTTCACCAAAACCTTCGACTTCACGGTCGAACAGCGGCAGCAGTGCTTCAGGAGCCTGATCGCCTTCAGTCAGGCCAGTGCCGCCAGTAATCAACACCACTTGTACATCGTCACTGGCTATCCACGCAGATACCTGAGCGCGAATAGCGTAGCGGTTTTCTTTGACAATGGCTTTATCGACAACGTGATGGCCCGCTTCCTGCGCCGAATCGCGCAGATAGTGACCGGAGGTATCGTCTTCTTCACCGCGACGATTAGAAACCGTAAGAATAGCAATACGGGTCGGGATAAATTCAGTGCTTACCTGACTCATCTGATCTCTCCTTTTGACGTTTTATCCGCCAATGTACGATAAGTTTTGCGTAATACCGGTATTGTTTTGATGCAGGAAATGGGTCTGTTTTTTCTCCCGCAGCGCCGCTGAAATACGCGCTTCCAGCGCCTGTTGCTGGGTATCGTCTTCCAGCAGATCGCGCAGGTTAACGCCGCCTTCACCAAACAGGCAGAGATGGAGTTTACCAATGGAGGAGACACGCAGGCGGTTGCAAGTGGCGCAGAAGTCTTTTTCATACGGCATAATTAGGCCAATCTCTCCGGCGTAATCCGGATGACAAAAGACTTGCGCGGGACCGTCGCTACGTTGACGTAATTGGTGGATCCAGCCGCGACGCAGTAGCTCGTCACGCAGAACCTGACCAGAGATGTGATGTTTACGGAATAGCTCGCTGCCCTCTCCCGTTTCCATCAGTTCGATGAAACGCAGCTGGATAGGACGATGTTGGATCCAGTTCAGAAAGGTGTCGAGCTGGTGATGGTTGACATCGCGCATCAGCACGGTATTGACTTTGACCTTCTCAAAGCCCGCCTCAAATGCAGCATCAATGCCAGCCATGACCTGATTGAATTTATCCTGGCCGGTAATGGCATGAAACTGACGAGCGTCGAGACTATCAACACTGACGTTAATGCCCGTCAGTCCGGCATCGCGCCAGTTCGCCACGTCGCGTTCCAGACGGTAACCATTAGTGGTGACCGCAATCTGACGGATGGCGTCATTTTCCCGCACTGCGGCGATGATATCGGTAAAGTCGCGACGTAAAGACGGCTCTCCGCCTGTCAGACGAACTTTTTCGGTGCCCAGACTGGCAAAGGCGCGCGTAACCCGGCGAATTTCATCGACGGTCAGAAAGCCTTTATTGGTGACGCCGCTCGGCTTGTAGCCATCCGGCAGGCAATATGTGCAACGAAAGTTACACACATCGGTAATCGACAGGCGCAAGTAATAAAACTTACGCGCAAATGCATCAGTCAGTTGTGAAGCCATGTACACCTTTCCAGATACGGGAGGCGAAGTCATTTCTTCCTTCGCCCTGGTGGCAACCTTTCAAAGCATTGTCACGGCCAAAGCACCATATCAGTTGACCCAGGTGCAGAGGCTAGAGTGTTTAGTGGTTATGCCGATACTAGCGCGTAAATGAGATTTTTACCATTCACCCTTTTCGCTATGTAATCATGTATATAGCGTCATGATCGGCCTATTTCGCTACAGAATAAGGGAAAATGGCGGTTTTACTTTGATATACATCATCAGGGACGCAGAGCGAATATTGTCCTTTGGGGGTAGAAAACCATGAGTTGTATCCTCAATATTGGCAGGCTAATTGCTGTTTCCCCGTAATTTGCGCTACTGTAGCGCGGATAATCTGACTTCAGGAATGTATATGCGCAATCGTACGCTGGCTGACCTTGATCGTGTCGTTGCTCTCGGCGGGGGGCATGGACTGGGACGCGTTCTCTCATCACTTTCGTCTTTAGGCTCTCGCTTAACGGGTATCGTCACCACCACGGATAACGGTGGCTCGACGGGACGTATTCGTCGCTCGGAAGGCGGTATTGCCTGGGGCGATATGCGCAACTGTCTCAACCAACTGATAACGGAACCGAGCGTCGCCTCCGCGATGTTTGAATACCGTTTTGGCGGCAATGGCGAGCTTTCCGGTCATAATCTCGGAAACTTGATGTTAAAGGCGCTGGATCACCTTAGCGTGCGGCCTCTGGAAGCCATCAATTTAATTCGTAATCTGTTGAAAGTGGACGCGCAATTAATTCCGATGTCAGAGCATCCCGTTGATCTGATGGCCATTGACGATCAGGGACATGAAGTTTACGGCGAGGTCAACATCGACCAGCTAACTACGCCGATTCAGGAACTACTGTTAACCCCCAACGTACCTGCCACCCGTGAAGCGGTGCTGGCAATTAATGAGGCTGACCTGATAATCATCGGGCCAGGCAGTTTTTATACCAGCCTGATGCCAATCCTGCTGCTTGAGGAAATGGCGCAGGCACTACGCCGCACGCCAGCCCCGATGGTTTATATTGGCAATTTGGGAAGAGAATTAAGCCTGCCTGCGGCGAATCTGAAGCTTGAAAACAAGCTGGCGATTATGGAGCAGTATGTCGGTAAAAAGGTGATTGATGCGGTTATTGTTGGGCCGAAGGTCGATGTTTCTACAGTTAACGACAGATTAGTCATTCAGGACGTACTGGAGGCCAGCGATATCCCCTATCGTCATGACCGCCAGTTGTTACATAACGCACTGGAAAAGGCATTACAGGCTTTGGGTTAACGGGAAGTCGAAAGAAAATTCCGGCTTCCTATTGAAGACAAAGTACACGTTGTTCATGCCGGATGCGGCGTGAACGCCTTATCCGGCCTACAAACCGCGCAAATTCAATGTATTGCAGAGATCATGTAGGCCTGATAAGCGTAGCGCATCAGGCAATTTTGCTTTTGCCATCTCTCTTCTTCGTTATCCTGTCACGAAGCCGCAATAAACAACTCACGCAGCTGATGCAACTGGTCACGAATTTGCGCCGCCTCTTCGAACTCCAGATTTTGCGCGTGTTGCATCATCAGCCCTTCCAGTTCATGGATTTTCTGCTGCAACGCTTTAGGCGACATATCCATCGGTACATTATCCGGCTCAACAATCGGGCGCGATTTTCCTCTGCCCTTCGCTTTGGTTTTGGCAATGTTCTGCCCCAGCGCCAGGATATCGACCACTTTCTTGTTCAAACCTTGCGGCGTAATGCCGTGTTCCTCGTTGTACTTCTGCTGCTTCTCGCGGCGACGTTCGGTTTCGCCAATCGCTTTCGCCATTGATGGGGTGATCTTATCGCCGTAGAGAATCGCTTTACCGTTGACGTTACGCGCCGCGCGACCAATGGTCTGAATCAATGAACGTTCGGAACGCAGGAAGCCTTCTTTGTCAGCGTCGAGGATCGCCACCAGCGAAACTTCTGGCATATCCAGACCTTCGCGCAGTAAGTTGATCCCCACCAGCACATCAAACTCGCCCAAACGCAAGTCGCGGATGATTTCCATACGCTCGACGGTGTCGATATCCGAGTGAAGATAACGCACGCGTTCACCGTGTTCTTCCAGATATTCGGTGAGATCTTCCGCCATCCGCTTAGTCAACGTCGTGACCAGTACGCGTTCGTTAATTGCCGCTCGCAGGCGAATTTCTGAGAGAAGATCATCAACCTGGGTCGCTACCGGGCGCACTTCGATAATCGGGTCCAGCAGCCCTGTTGGACGCACGACCTGATCCACAACATCGCCACCGGATTTCTCCAGCTCGTAATTACCGGGTGTTGCAGAAACATAGATGGTTTGCGGGGCTAACGCTTCGAACTCTTCGAATTTCAGCGGACGGTTATCCAGCGCCGATGGCAGGCGGAAACCGTACTCCACCAGCGTCTCTTTACGCGCCCGATCACCTCGATACATGCCGCCAATTTGCGGAATAGTCACGTGGGATTCATCGACCACCAACAGGCCATCGGCGGGGAGATAATCAAACAGCGTCGGCGGTGGCTCACCGGGTCCACGACCGGAAAGAAAGCGCGAATAGTTTTCAATGCCTGAGCAATAACCGAGCTCGTTCATCATCTCCAGATCAAACTGGGTACGCTGAGTCAGGCGTTGTTCTTCCAGCAGCTTGTTATTTGCCAGCAGCACTTTGCGCCGATCGGCCAGCTCTTCTTTGATCTCTTCCATCGCCTGCACAATACGTTCACGCGGGGTAACGTAGTGTGTTTTCGGGTAAATGGTAAAGCGGGGAATGGTTGAGATAATCTGCCCTGTTAACGGGTCGAAAAGCGACAACCGCTCTACCTCTTCGTCGAACAATTCAACACGTAGCGCAACGTCGTCGGACTCCGCCGGAAAAATATCAATCACTTCCCCGCGAACACGGAAAGTCCCGCGCTGGAACGCCTGGTCGTTACGGGTGTATTGCAGTTCCGCCAGGCGCCGCAGAATCGCGCGCTGATCGATAATCATGCCGACCGTCAGATGCAGCATCATCTTAAGATATAAGTCAGGGTCGCCCAGACCGTAGATGGCTGAAACAGAGGCGACCACCACCACATCGCGCCGCTCCAGCAAAGCTTTGGTCGCTGAAAGCCGCATCTGTTCAATATGTTCGTTTACCGAGGCATCTTTTTCAATGAAGGTGTCCGAGCTCGGCACATAGGCTTCCGGTTGATAGTAGTCGTAGTAAGAGACGAAGTATTCCACCGCATTTTCCGGGAAAAATTCTTTCATCTCGCCGTACAACTGGGCTGCCAGCGTTTTGTTGGGCGCCAGCACCATCGTCGGGCGCTGAAGGTCGGCAATGACGTTAGCAATGGTAAATGTTTTCCCGGAGCCCGTTACGCCGAGTAGAGTCTGGTGAGCCAGGCCATCTTCAAGCCCTTCTTCGAGGCGTCGAATTGCCTCAGGCTGATCGCCAGAAGGTTTAAAAGAGGAATTCAGTTTGAACGGTTTACTCATGAGTCGCTACCTGAAGGAGTGGGCGGGCAGGTATGTAATTTTACTCGTCGTGTTTAATAATGCCAACAAATTATACTGGATAAAAAAACAGTTTCACGCCACATTATTTCTGTTACACCGTCAACGAAGGTATCAATCATGAGCATAATTTGCTCAGTGACGAGATAAAACTCCAGGATTGCGGGGTTATCCCCAAAGCAACGGCTTTTTTAACAATTGTCAAGATGGCTGATGACGGATTTATGGCAAGAGATGTCACTTTCATGACTGCCATTGCTTTTATATAATTAATTGAAAAATAACAAATATTTCCTTAAGCCTTCTTTCGCGTCAATTCGCGTGCAAGCCGCGTATTCTCTCGCTTGCATCGCGTTTTCTAACTCTAATGCACATGGTTATCCACAGGAATAGTGGATAACTGCCTGCAGCCCGTATGCCCTGCCGCCTGGGCAATTCCCACACTAACCGCATATTGTGGGGGTAAATATTTTTTCTCAATTCTTTTGAAATTTAATTGGTTGAATTGCAGGCAGCAGACGACGCGATCTCGCTCGCAATTTAACCAAATATATTGCTACAACAATGCGGTGAGATTGAGGTACTTTCCGGTTAGCGCGTTTTCAGGGGGTTCATCAAGCCATGGGATCTCCCCAAGCAGCGGTGCGGAAATCATCCGCTTGAGCGTGGCCATATATTCAGCGTGACGTTTGCCTGGTGGAGTGACATCGTTCGCTACCCACCCTGCAAGGGTAAGTCCGGCTTGCTGTACAGCCTGTGCGGTCAGCATCGCGTGATTAATACAGCCGAGTTTCACGCCCACAACCAGTATCACTGGCAGTTGTTCTTGCGTTACCCAATCCGCGAAAGTGAAAGACTCAGAAAGCGGCGTAAACCAGCCTCCTGCACCTTCTACCAGTACCCAGTTTGCATGCTGTGCCAGCGCGTGTAACCCGGCGCTCATAACCACGGGGTCGATGGGTCTGCCCTCTTGCGCGCTGATGATGTGCGGCGAGGTCGGTTCTGCGAAGGTGTAAGGGTTTACCGTGGCGTAATCCAGCTGCAGGCTACTGTTGCGTTGCAACGCCAGTACGTCGCTATTACGTAAGCCTTCTACTGTCATTTCGCTGCCGGAGGCAACAGGTTTGTAACCTGCCGTCCGGTAGCCTGCCGCCTTCGCGGCCTGTAAAAGCGCACAACTGGCGACGGTTTTCCCTACTTCGGTATCCGTTCCGGTGACAAAATAACGTTTACTCACGAGCAATCACTCCCAAAAAAAGATGATACGTCAGAGGATATCGCCCCTGTTGTTGCGGCCAGGCTAGTTGCAATCGCTGCAACTGCGAACGCGTTAATATTCGCGGGTCGCGCCCTTCATGAAGATGCGTTGCGCCAATGCCTTTCAGCGAGCGCATGGCACTGAGCGCATCATCAAACCACAGTGTGACGGGCTGAATATGGTGTTGATAACGCAAGCCTTTCAGCGACTGTTCGATTTCATCTGGCGGTAAAAAGCGATTAGCATGCGGGCGTTCGTCTACCGCCAGCCACGCCTGATGCAGTTCGGGTAACGATCCCTGCGCCAGCGTGGTAAACGCGACCATGCCTCCGGGGCGCACCACCCGATACAGCTCGCGGAGTGCCGTGGATAAATTACCGCACCACTGCACCGCGAGATTGCTCCATGCAAGATCGAACGTCGCGTTTGCCAGCGGTAAGGATTCGATATCGCCCGCCAGATAATGATCTGCGGCATCTTGTTGGCGTGCCTGCGCAAGCATAAGTGGCGAGAGGTCTAAGGCCGTCACCTGTGCATAACGTTCGCGCCAGTGGCGGCTCATCCAGCCTGGTCCACAGCCAGCATCCAGTACGTGGGGGTATTTACGCTGTGGGAGCATTGCCAGTAAGGCATCGGCACTCTGGCGCTGTAAATCTGCGTGTTCCTCGTATTGCGCGGCTGCCCGACCAAATGCCGCCGCAATGGCTTGTTTATTGACCGTTGCCATGCAGCACCTCCAGCAGGCGGTCGATATCCTGTGTTTCATGTGCCGCAGTCAACGTCAGGCGCAGTCGCGCAGTGCCGACGGGTACGGTTGGCGGGCGAATCGCCGTGACCCAGCAGTCTTGCTGGCGCAGTTTTTCTGCCAGTTGTAACGCACGGCTGTTATCACCGACAATCAATGGCTGGATGGCGCTGCATGAATCCACAAGCGTAAACGGCAGCCCCTGCACTCCGGCACGAAAACGCGTAATGAGTGCCGCCAGTTTTTCGCGCCGTGCATCACCCTCATCACTACGAATGACCGCCAGCGATGCACGTAATGCCTGCGCCTGAGCGGGCGGCATACTGGTGCTGTAGATAAGATGGCGGGCGAATTGCAGCAGATAATTCGCCACGCTATCAGAACAAAGCACCGCCGCGCCGCTGACACCAAATCCTTTGCCAAAAGTGACTACCAGCAGTTCCGGCTTCACCTTTTGCTGCCAACAACTGCCTCGCCCCTGTTCACCGATAACCCCCGTGCCGTGGGCATCATCGACCATCAACCAGCCATTGTGCTGTTGCGTTACCTGTTGAATTTCCGTAAGCGGCGCGCTATCGCCGTCCATACTAAACACACCTTCTGTCACCACCAGTTGCTGCCCCAGACAGGAGGCAGCAAGCAGACGTTCCAGATGAGCGACATCGTTATGAGTAAAACGGCGAAGCTGCGACGGGCTTAAACTGGCAGCCTCCAGCAAGGAGGCGTGGCTAAGCCGGTCGGCAACAATACGATCCTCTTTCGCCATCATCGCAGTAATGACCGCCTGATTAGCGGCAAAACCAGAGATAAACAACAGCGCCCGCGAATAGCCCAGCCACTCGGCCAACTCTTCTTCCAGCGACTGATGCGCCACGCTATAACCGCTGACATGACCGGAACCGCCGCTACCGACGCCAAATTGTTCCGCCCCCTTCTGCCAGGCACGGATAATTTGCGGATGATGGCTTAAACCGAGGTAATCATTGCTGGAAAAGTTCAGATACTGGCGCTCGTCCGCCACCAGCCAGCGTCCGGCTCCTTGCGCCACCGGATAACGGCGACGCAGGGCATCGGCAGCACGCCGCGCATCGAGCGCCGCGTTGATTTTCTCCTGCCAGCTCATAGTGCTGCCGCGTTGTAATATTCGTCGGTGTCCGGGGTCATCAGCGCCTGCTCCAGACGCTGTTGTTGCTCGTTATCGCCCGCCAGAACGGCGGTTTGCTGCGGATTTAGCCCCAGTTTGCGGAACAGTTGCAGGTCTTTATCTTCTTCTGGATTCGGCGTGGTTAGCAGTTTGCAGCCGTAGAAAATCGAGTTTGCGCCAGCCATAAAGCACATCGCCTGAGTCTGTTCGTTCATCTGCTCACGTCCGGCAGAAAGGCGCACGTAAGAGGTCGGCATCATGATCCGCGCTACGGCAATGGTGCGAATAAAATCAAAGGCATCGACATCATCGTTATCGGCCAGAGGCGTGCCTTTCACCTTCACCAACATGTTGATTGGCACGCTTTCCGGCGGCGTCGGCAGGTTTGCCAGTTGCAGCAATAATCCGGCGCGATCTTTTACTGTTTCGCCTAAGCCGACAATGCCGCCAGAACAGACTTTGATCCCGGCATCGCGCACTTTTTCCAGCGTATCGAGACGTTCCTGATAAGTGCGTGTGGTGATGATATTGCCGTAAAACTCCGGCGAGGTGTCGAGGTTGTGGTTGTAGTAATCCAGCCCGGCATTCGCAAGGCGCTGCGCCTGAGATTCACTCAACGTACCCAGCGTCATACACGCCTCCAGGCCCATCGCTTTTACCCCCTGCACCATTTGTTCCAGATACGGCATATCGCGTTCGTGGGGATTCTTCCACGCCGCGCCCATGCAAAAACGCGTCGATCCCGCCGCTTTCGCTTTGCGCGCCGACTCCAGCACCTGTTCGACTTCCATCAACCTCTCGGCTTCCAGTCCGGTTTTGTAGCGCGAGCTTTGCGGGCAATATTTGCAATCTTCCGGACAAGCTCCGGTTTTAATCGACAGCAAAGTGCTGACCTGCACCTGACGAGGATCAAAATGCTGGCGGTGGACCTGCTGTGCTTCAAACAGCAGATCCAGCAACGGTTTTTCAAATAATTCTGTGACTTGCGACAATGTCCAGCGTGGGCGGTGAGCCATGGGGCTTCTCCAAAACGTGTTTTTTGTTGTTAATTCGGTGTAGACTTGTAAACCTAAATCTTTTCAATTTGGTTTACAAGTCGATTATGACAACGGACGATCTTGCCTTTGACCAACGCCATATCTGGCACCCATACACATCCATGACCTCCCCGCTGCCGGTTTATCCGGTGGCGAGCGCCGAAGGTTGCGAGCTGATTTTGTCTGACGGTAGACGCCTGGTTGACGGTATGTCGTCCTGGTGGGCGGCGATCCACGGCTACAATCACCCGCAGCTTAATGCCGCGATGAAGTCGCAAATTGATGCTATGTCGCATGTGATGTTTGGCGGTATCACCCATGCGCCAGCCATTGAGCTGTGCCGCAAACTGGTGGCAATGACGCCGCAACCGCTGGAATGCGTTTTTCTCGCGGACTCCGGTTCCGTGGCGGTGGAAGTGGCGATGAAGATGGCGTTGCAGTACTGGCAGGCCAAAGGCGAAGCGCGCCAGCGTTTTCTGACCTTCCGCAATGGTTATCATGGCGATACCTTTGGCGCGATGTCGGTGTGCGATCCGGACAACTCAATGCACAGCCTGTGGAAAGGCTATCTGCCAGAAAACTTGTTTGCTCCGGCTCCACAAAGCCGTATGGATGGCGAATGGGATGAGCGCGATATGGTGGGCTTTGCCCGCCTGATGGCAGCGCATCGCCATGAAATCGCGGCGGTGATCATTGAACCGATTGTCCAGGGCGCAGGCGGGATGCGCATCTACCATCCGGAATGGTTAAAACGAATCCGCAAAATGTGCGACCGTGAAGGTATCTTGCTAGTTGCTGACGAGATCGCCACCGGATTTGGTCGTACCGGCAAACTGTTTGCCTGCGAACATGCAGAAATCGCGCCGGACATTTTGTGCCTCGGTAAAGCCTTAACCGGCGGCACGATGACCCTTTCCGCCACGCTTACCACGCGTGAGGTTGCAGAAACCATCAGTAACGGCGAAGCCGGTTGCTTTATGCATGGGCCAACTTTTATGGGCAATCCGCTGGCCTGCGCGGCAGCAAACGCCAGCCTGGCGATTCTCGAATCTGGCGACTGGCAGCAACAGGTGGCGGCTATTGAAGTACAGCTGCGCGAGCAACTTGCCCCCGCCCGTGATGCCGAAATGGTTGCCGATGTGCGCGTGCTGGGGGCAATTGGCGTGGTCGAAACCACTCGCCCGGTGAATATGGCAGCGCTGCAAAAATTCTTTGTCGAACAGGGCGTCTGGATCCGGCCTTTTGGCAAGCTAATTTACCTGATGCCGCCCTATATTATTCGCCCTGAACAGTTGCAGCGCCTGACCGCAGCGGTTAACCGTGCGGTACAAGATGAAACATTTTTTTGCCAATAACGAGCAGTCAGCCTGAAGGTTTCTGGCTACACTTTCTGCAAACAAGAAAGGAGGGTTCATGAAACTCATCAGTAATGATCTGCGCGATGGCGATAAGCTGCCACATCGTCATGTCTTTAACGGCATGGGTTACGATGGCGATAATATTTCGCCGCATCTGGCGTGGGATGATGTTCCTGCAGGAACCAAAAGTTTTGTTGTCACCTGCTATGACCCGGATGCGCCAACCGGCTCCGGCTGGTGGCACTGGGTGGTGGTTAACTTACCCGCTGATACCCGCGTATTGCCGCAGGGGTTTGGCTCTGGTCTGGTAGCAATGCCGGACGGCGTTTTGCAGACGCGTACCGATTTTGGTAGAACCGGGTACGATGGCGCCGCGCCGCCGAAAGGCGAAACGCATCGCTACATTTTTACCGTTCACGCGCTGGATGTAGAACGTATTGATGTCGATGAAGGTGCCAGCGGCGCGATGGTCGGGTTTAACGTCCATTTCCACTCTCTCGCCAGCGCATCGATTACCGCGATGTTCAGTTAATCACTCTGCCAGATGGCGCAATGCCATCTGGTATCACTTAAAGGTATTAAAAACAACTTTTTGTCTTTTTACCTTCCCGTTTCGCTCAAGTTAGTATAAAAAAGCTGAATGAGAAACAGGAAAAATAACCAATATCAATGTGTTATGATGGTTTTAGTCTAAATAATAGACTACATAATACTGCAAAACACAGCATGTGCAGTCACTATGAATCAACTACTTAGATGGTATTAGTGACCTGTAACAGAGCATTAGCGCAAGGTGATTTTTTGTCTTCTTGCGCTAATTTTTTGCCATCAAACCTGTCGCACTCCGGAGAAGCACAAAGTCTTGCAATCCAGTGCAAAGATTTGTGCGCCCCCCCCCCACTACGACCTGCATAACCAGTAAGAAGATAGCAGTGATGTCAAACGACGCAGTTGTCTTCTTTTCTTTCACGACTTCCCCACACCCAGCAAAGACTTAACAGTGTTGCCAGACAGCTCAACGAAAGGCCGAGAAAAACGCTAGACTATGAATCACCCGCAGAGCTGTTCAATAAGTGTGTTGCGTCCATCGATTGGACTCACAGCACAAAGCGGCCCCAAAAGTGTCCATTCTATCTAAACGTTCTGGGTGAAAATGTTGAGTGCCGCTTCCTCGCTGATTCGCCGTCAGAAATATTTTACCTCTTTTAGTAATGGGGCATCATCTATTATGGAGGAAATTATTAAATGCTTCAGGCAGAACGTAATTTTCAGGTTGAATAAAGTCTGCGTCTAAAATGTTATCAACCAATGTTATTTTTAACGATACTGCTATATTCCCAAGGAGGCTTTCGATTCTTGTTGATGAATGTAAAACAATAATTGTCAGAGGACATGCCTTAGGGTATTTTTTAAATATCTCCTCAATTTCATCTTTTGATTCTATTTTGGCTTTACTTATTGTTTCGTTGATATCGTGGGTGATAATATTAATAGCTTGATGGGGATTGGCATACAAGATCCCTTCTATTTTTGCATGTTCCGCAATATTCATTGCATTCAATAAAATATAACCAGTATTACATTGTGCGCGATTAATCTGCTTTGCAGCAGATCGGATGTTATCAACCACAGTTTTGGGATTATTACTGTTTAATGTCTTGCAAGCAACAGATGTGACTGTATCATTAAAATCGAATATTATATCAGGGTTCGAGCCATTAGAGGAATTAATGGGATCATCCAAGGTGACATTTTTTCCTGCTGATACCGCAAATAAACCAAAAATTAGCTCAATGAATTTATTGGTTTTGTCGTCTTGCTTACCTGTAACGTTACTCAAAAAATTAGTTTTTCTATTAATTTTAGGAACAGCTTCAACTAAAAGTTTTAAATGAGGAATGAGTTTGTCAAATTCTTCACAATCTTTGACAGACCAAATCCACCGATATAATTCATGTAATCCCATAACTGCAATCCGTCCCTTTTCGGATAGAGTCGGTTGTGGTGTTTGGTTGTATTTTTCAATATAATCCATTGCTTCTAAATAATCATCTTCCAAACCAGAACCAGTTTTGGGGATGACATCCGAATCTTTTAGGAATGACACTAATTCGTCAAGTTGTGGCTTCACTTCATTTATATTAAAAAACATAGTTTCCTCATATCTCAAGCAACCCAAGAAAATGTGTGTTTAAAAGGCTTATTTAATAACAACACAAATATAATTACATTATGAATGTCACTCACTAGCGATGAAAAACAGCGAATGTTCTATAGCATTCTTGCATCCATGTCAATTTTTATCGCTAGTAAAATATTGCGAATTTTTTGTTCTAAATACCAATTCTCGTAATCTTGGAAAGATTAATCTTTTGAAGATAACGTTGCATCACCACGTTGAATCCACAGCGATAATCGGAAATAACACGATGGTATGATGAGATATGGGCGGCAGATTAATTAATTTGCTCCTTAGTGTGACACTCAGGGTTTCCATCCTTATGCTGCCATTTTTATTTAGGACGGGATGATGTTAATGTTGCAAGGTATGTTGGCATGAACCATTCTCTAACAAGTTCTTCGTACATATTTGAAAGATTTGTTAACCGATGCCAAATATATTCAGAGCAGCAAGTCAAAAAATGTTCATAATCTTCAGGCTTTAATTCCTTATCAATGTCAATTTTAAGTTCGAGCAGTTCTTTGTGGCTCCATACCATTGGTTCCCAAAATTCATGCCCAGACCAAATGTCTTGCCTTAGGGCAATTACGATAAAATTCTTTATCATTTCAACGGTATCTTCAAAAGAGACTGAATGTGGTGCAGTCGCTTTACCTTGCATTCGATTAATCTCTTTTAATTGATAATTAAAAAGAGAGAATGCTCCATACATTTTTGATCTTTTGCCATATACACGTAATGGGACAAGTGCATATTCATCATCCAAAATTTCGTTTTCAAGAGGTATATGGATAACCTTTGAATTCCTTTGTGAAAACACGGGGTCTTCTGGGATGAGAACTTTGTCTATGTAATCATTGAGACAAACAAAATATGCTTTTTCTGTATTAGTATCAACTAGTATCAACAATACTGGAATTGCAATACCAATAGATTGCACGGTCAATATATCTGATATATCCAACTGAAATTTGGCAACAGGAATTTCAACAAAATCATCTTTATTTTCTGTTAACTTACTTTTTGCTACATTTCCACGTTTGTAAACTTTGCGGGAAGTATATTCAATGCAGTCTGACGATTTTAGTTGTACAAAGAAATTTTCGCCAAGGGTTTCTGCTACAGTTTCACTTTCATCAATAAAGTCAAATAATTCAACGACGCAATCAATACCATAATCGGCGCCATAACTATGCACAACCCATTCACGAGGTAGTTTCTTTCGCAGAACCGTAACAGAAATTTCTTCTTTTACTTGATTAATTGAGCGTCTTTTCTTTGGCACAGTACCACCTACTTAACTAAATAAAAAGAGATATTACACTATAAAATTTACATTGTCCGCCTCAGACACATAGCAGCCCTAGAGATAGTGGCGTACAGTCATAGATGGTTGGTGGGAGGTGGTGGAAATCCTCTCATGCAAAAAATACGTAAAATCGATAACAGCTGGAAATCATTCAATACTCGCACTATCGGAAGTTCACCAGCCAGCCGCAGTATTCTGCCATGACAAGTTGCTGCGGCTTTTTATGTTTAACGGATAAACAGCCAGACCAGCAGACACGCCACCACCGGCACAGAAAAATCCATAAGGCTTCCTCCATCCCAAGCGCGCGGATCAAAACCGCTCCACCACGGCATGTTAATCCGCTTGCCATGCCCAAACATTTCAATCCAGCGATATTCTGCCTGGGTGTGTTCACGCGCAATGAAGAACGTACAACCAGCTATCGCTCCGTAAGCCAAGTTTCCGGTAAAAATACCAACCAGTATCTGCGCAGCCACAGCACAAAGTACATGAAGAATTGAGGTTATATCCATCATAAATTCTTCGACGAAACCACAGCATAATTACCTTTGTTATTAAATCGGAAAACATTGTAACCCACGTTACGGAATTGCTTGCTTCACTGTGAATGATATACATGATAGAATCTGCAACTTAAATCATATAAAACTTAAGCCGTTCCGCGTTTTATGCCCGTTGCTTCCACGGGCTATTTTCACAAAGATCACTCACAAAAAACTATCATATTCACTTTTATTCTAATAAAGAATAAAATAATCAGTCGTCAATTTGTACCATTAATTTTGTTTCAAGCCTTCCCCGCTTTCGAGAGAATGCGGGGTTTTTTATATGGACATAACTTCTCACCCACTATTTGTACACTTATAATTCAGCTTCGCTGAAAGACGTTCAGGATGTACTTTGACAGATTTAATCATGTTTCACTTATCACCAACAAAATAATAACCAAGAAAACTATCACACACATTAACTATACCTCGCCGCATTGCAGCACGGTATACAGATGACATCATTAAATGATGTTACAATGCTGAGATATAATGCTTCATGTTATGATGATAGAATTTTGAACATTCATAAACACTACTAATATTAGAGGCTACAATATGAGAAATGATATTACTGCCACATCTGAAAATATAGTGGATTTTTTTAAACAGTCACCATTAAATGACTACATAAAAAAAGCATGGTTATACAATGAAAATTGCTTCGTTGTTGATTTTGAATATAATGGCGTGAAATTTGCTCTGGATTTCTCATATAGTCAACCAATTGATAAACAAAATTTAAATGTTGATTTCGTACCAAGAAGCAATCCGTTTAACTTCACAATTGCGAAGGGGGAAAATAAAGAACGTATATCATCAGAGGCAAATCTTACATCTGCATTGGCTTCTTCCCTTCTAAAAGTAACAAGTGTAATTAACATCATTAATTCTTGTCACCCTATTGATGTTAGTGTAGTTATACCTGTGCACAACCGCGAAAAACTTATTCTTGAATGCATTAATTCACTTAATAACCAAACAATTAATAAGGATCGCTTTGAGGTTATTTTTGTCGATGATTGTTCAAGTGACAAAAGCATTGCCGCTATAGAATATAATATATCACCGGATATTAACTACAGAATTATTCGCCGAGAAATTGGTTCAGGTAACGCTTCAACCCCGCGAAATGAAGGGATAAAAGCAGCAAAAGGGCGTTATATTTTCTTCATGGATTCTGATGATTATATTGACGAAACCCTTCTTGAGAGAGGGGTTCATATTGCTGATAAAAATAATAGTGATATTGTTTACTTCAAAATTGCATCAGATGGTAATCGTAAGGTGCCGACCCGTCCATACAAAGTAAAAATTGTAGATAAAGCCGATATAACCAAGCACCATCTATTGCGGTCATTAGCCATATTCAAATTCTTCCGAAGAAACATGCTTAAAGAGCATAACATACTCTTTAATCCTGCTATCACTGTAGCTGAAGATAAAATATTTATGGTTCACGTTTTGTCTGTAGCTAAGAATATATCCATTCTTGCCGACAAAGATTATTATCACATAACACTTCATGACGGAAGTCATTTATCACGACAAAAATTCCCTCTTGAGGACAGGCATTTCATTCTCAACTCGATCATTAACACTATTTACTTTTGCGAAAAAACGGATGAAGAAAAGGCCAAGCTTTACAATGCGTGGCTGGTGATATGCCTTGAAATGATGGAAAAAATATGTGGTAAAGCAGGTGGCAACGAGCAAAAGAAACGGATGTTCTTTAACATGCTCTCAACCACTTTCAATATCCGCTCAGATTTAGTAAATCAGGATATGATTTATACCCCTCAGCGTAAGTTCATCAAACCTTTTTTACAAAATAATTATGAAGGTTTTATAGCTGAAATTTAAAACATTGCCCAGCATGTAGCTGGGCATACATTAAAAGTATCACATATCAACCATTTAGTGTTAATTTTAATAATCTTTCCAGATCATTAATCTTTGATGTGATATTGGCAATATCCTGCTCATGGCGATGATATAGTGCGCTCATTGCCAGAAACATTAACTCGTCATAGCGCACTGATAATTTCCTTCCTGATTCTACAAGTAGCCTTACCTCACCCGTTTCATACTCTTCTTCCTCTGTGATTTCATCATATTGACCAGACTCTTCATCAACCAAAATTTTCCTGGTCACATTTCTTGTTGCATAGACTTTCTCGAACTCGTCATTCCACTCTTCATAACAAAGAACCCCATAAGAAAATGCATCAAGCCCTGCCGATTCAAAGATGGATTGTATATCTTGCGCAATTACACCGATATGCTCACGCGCTAATAAGCCTTTTTCTTTTACAGCATCCTTCATTCTGAATTTTTTTATCAGCGGGTAAATAGCCATTCCAACCCGCAGTTCTGCATCAGATAATGAAGTTTCATCCTGCTTGTAATTTCTGTCGCTGGTTACAATTGGACTATTATTGATGTACAGATTTCTGACAGTATTCGACTGTGTACCAATATCATAGAGATTTGAACCTGATGGTCGAAAATGACCTAATTCTGTTAATACCCATCTGTCACGCAAGCCGTCACTCTCTCCCATAGTTCCAAAGTAAAAAGCAACTGGGATATTTTCTCCGGAAGGATTGCCTCTTGTGACGCATTTAATGCTTGCGCATTGCACAGCCTTACTACCCGTATCACCGGCCCATACATGAGTACCCAATACATCCCCTGTCTGCAGGGCTCCAAAATTATCAGTTGATACAACACCAGAACGAGATTTATACATTATTGCTCTTGGTCCTTCTGCGGTATCTGACTGATGCCGAGAAACCCAAGAGTTGCTCATCCCTTCCGTACCATTTGAAGCTAACTGCATTCCACCAGTAATTCCGCCATCAAGGAACAATATAGGGTTATCCCGGTTAGTTTGAATACCCTTTCTTGTTGGCCAAACTGTCCAGTGAAAAGTATCATTATACTCCCTTACTCCATATTTGTACTCCGGGGAGCCAGAGCTATGAAGACCAGTATTACTGGATACAGAACGGCTTGCTTTGCTTTGCACTACCGAACCAGACCTGCCTATATCAAACAGATATACATTTTTCCCGTTCTCAGCAACTCCTTTATATGTGCATATCCCCAGCGTTAAAACATACCCACTCTCCGTTCTAATTACTGTTAGGGACTCAGGCTCTTTATAAACAGGAGTTCCTGTACTATCAGATTTTGCTTCATCATCACCAACAGTTGAAATATCTACTCGCTCAATAAACCTGCCTGTTAAGTCAAATACGTAAATATAATTAGTCATGCCAACATACGTATGTGACTCAAGTATGTAAATGTATGCCCCATCGCAAGCAATTGATTGGGTAAATGCTTCTTGTGATGGTTTTTGATAGCTAAACTCAACTAAATAATCATCACTATAATCAGTTTTATGAGCTCTGTTATTCCACATGCTGACTATGTCGAAAACACGAACCGTGCAGGTAATTCCATCCGATGAAATTTTCTTGGCAAGGAGATAGTTTTCACAACTTGATACAGTTGGAGTAGAGCTTGCGCTCATTCCATCATAGGGGAACAACTTCCAGGTGATAAAACCTTCAGATACTCCGTTAGTTGTCCCTGTGTAACTCAATATATTTTCCATCGAAATACATTGATTGGCGGCATCAGTTCCATAAGGCTTCGATGTCCACAGCACGACAGTACCATCAGGATTATGATGCAATCCAAGCCCCTGATGCCCAAGTTCAGTAGAACGAGTTCTGTCGTATCTTCCTAGTTCACCAGAATTCGTCACGTCAAAGGCATTAATGCAATAACCGTATGCTGTGGTAGATGATAAAGTAAAAATCTTGTCGTTAATTTCATCATAACAACACCCTTGAATGACCGCATATAAACCTCCCGCACCTTCAGTTCTGCGCAACGTGTGTCTGGTGTTATATACTTTTGGCATTCCGGAAAATATCAATGGCTCTCTTTTATCTCTTACTTTAAGATCACCAATCGCAATTCGTTTACTGCCATCACGAATAAAAGAACCATTTATATAGCTATTTTTAATAAAACTTTTAGTAACAAAAAATGCTCTTCCACTTAAATCAATAACCCTATTTTTTATATCCATTTCCAACGCGACAAATGCTTCAGTATCATCGCTAATCCCATCCCCCTTAGCTCCAAAATAAAGAGGAGACATATTTAGCATATCATTTGATAATACTTTTTGTTTAAACTGATCCGGGTCATACTTCAGCACATTAGGAAAATAGAACTGCTGTGCACCATACGCATCATAAACAGCCATAGAATGGCCTTGCACAGTTACGAACTTGGCAATCTGTCCGTTATATACCGGATATCCAGCAGCGTTAATGATGATTGGTTGCGAAACAGGAGCATGAGAGCCATCTTCGTTCTCTACATAAACCTGAATCTGGTTTTCAGGGTTTACCGGGTCAGTGTCAATTTTACCGATATAAATTTTACCATTGGCTACGGCTTTAAAAGAACGCGCCATAGTGAAGAGTTGCGAAGGCATACTCACTACAACATTAGCTGTAATGTCTGTCATTTAATTTGCTCCAGATACAAGGAATCGCCGCAGCATTGCCACAGTGATGCATTATTAATCAAACAAAGAGACCACTGTGGTCTTATTGAGGATGCAACCAGCAGATAATAAGATGCCGATCCACTCACAAAAGCGAGGCATCAAGAATGGGAAGAGATGACCCGCAATTTAATCTGCGGCTACCTTACGAATTAAAGGAAAAACTAAAACAGCGAGCCAAATCCAATGGCCGCTCTCTTAATTCAGAATTAGTTCAGATAGTGACTGATGCTGTATCAAAGCCATCCAAAATTTCAGGCTATCGAGACGATGCGGAACGAATCGCTGATGAGCAGTCCGAACTTGTTAAGAAGATGGTGTTTGATACGCTGAAGGATTTGTACAAAAAACCCACCTGACGGTGGGTTTTATTAGTGCTTGTATAGCTTGAACTCCCTGTCGAGCCATAAGACATAAAAAGTGGCTCAGGACACAAACACAAGCCTCTGACAGCGAGAATCAACAGTGATAATTCTGTTACGTTACATTCATGGCTTGATCGCTACGAAAAAATCCTCGCCAACAGAGGAATCAAGCAGAAGACACTCATAAATTACATGAGCAAAATTAAAGCAATAAGGAGGGGTCTGCCTGATGCTCCACTTGAAGACATCACCACAAAAGAAATTGCAGCAATGCTCAATGGATACATAGACGAGGGCAAGGCGGCGTCAGCCAAGTTAATCAGATCAACACTGAGCGATGCATTCCGAGAGGCAATAGCTGAAGGCCATATAACAACAAACCCGGTCGCTGCCACTCGCGCAGCAAAATCAGAGGTAAGGAGATCAAGACTTACGGCTGACGAATACCTGAAAATTTATCAAGCAGCAGAATCATCACCATGTTGGCTCAGACTTGCAATGGAACTGGCTGTTGTTACCGGGCAGCGAGTTGGTGATTTATGCGAAATGAAGTGGTCTGATATCGTAGATGGATATCTTTATGTCGAGCAAAGCAAAACAGGCGTAAAAATTGCCATCCCTACAACATTGCATGTTGATGCTCTCGGGATATCAATGAAGGAAACACTTGGTAAATGCAAAGAGATTCTTGGCGGAGAAACCATAATTGCATCTACTCGTCGTGAACCGCTTTCATCCGGCACAGTATCAAGGTATTTTATGCGCGCACGAAAAGCATCAGGTCTTTCCTTCGAAGGGGATCCGCCAACCTTTCACGAGTTGCGCAGTTTGTCTGCAAGACTCTATGAGAAGCAGATAAGCGATAAATTTGCTCAACATCTTCTCGGGCATAAGTCGGACACCATGGCATCACAGTATCGTGATGACAGAGGCAGGGAGTGGGACAAAATTGAAATCAAATAATGATTTTATTTTGACTGATAGTGACCTGTTCGTTGCAACAAATTGATAAGCAATGCTTTTTTATAAGGCCAACTTAGTATAAAAAAGCAGGCTTCAACGGATTCATTTTTCTATTTCATAGCCCGGAGCAACCTGTGAACACATTTTCAGTTTCCCGTCTGGCGCTGGCATTGGCTTTTGGCGTGACGCTGACCGCCTGTAGCTCAACACCGCCCGATCAACGTCCTTCTGATCAAACCGCGCCTGGTACCTCTTCTCGCCCGATTCTGTCGGCAAAAGAAGCGCAGAATTTCGATGCTCAACACTATTTTGCGTCCCTGACGCCTGGTGCTGCGGCGTGGAATCCTTCCCCGATTACTCTGCCTGCGCAACCTGACTTTGTTGTCGGCCCGGCGGGTACACCGGGCGTGACGCACACGACTATTCAGGCAGCGGTGGATGCGGCAATTATCAAACGTACCAATAAACGCCAATATATTGCTGTGATGCCAGGTGAGTATGAAGGCACGGTCTATGTCCCTGCAGCTCCGGGTGGAATCACCGTCTACGGTACAGGCGAAAAACCGATTGATGTGAAGATTGGGCTTTCCCTTGATGGTGGCATGAGTCCTGCCGACTGGCGTCACGACGTCAACCCGCGCGGCAAATATATGCCAGGTAAACCAGCGTGGTACATGTACGATAGCTGCCAGAGCAAACGCAGCGACAGTATTGGCGTGCTCTGTTCTGCGGTTTTCTGGTCACAAAACAATGGCCTGCAACTGCAAAACCTGACCATCGAAAACACGCTGGGCGATAGCGTAGATGCGGGTAACCATCCGGCGGTGGCACTGCGTACTGATGGCGACAAAGTGCAGATCAATAACGTCAACATTCTCGGTCGTCAGAACACCTTCTTTGTCACCAACAGTGGTGTGCAAAACCGTCTGGAAACCAATCGTCAACCGCGTACTCTGGTGACGAATAGCTATATTGAAGGGGATGTGGATATCGTTTCTGGTCGCGGCGCGGTGGTGTTCGATAATACCGAATTCCGCGTGGTGAACTCCCGTACTCAGCAAGAAGCGTATGTGTTTGCACCGGCTACGCTGTCTAACATCTATTACGGTTTCCTCGCCGTAAACAGCCGTTTCAATGCTTCCGGTGATGGCGTGGCGCAACTGGGCCGCTCGCTGGATGTTGATGCCAATACCAACGGTCAGGTGGTGATCCGTGATAGCGCCATCAACGAAGGTTTTAACACGGCTAAACCGTGGGCCGATGCGGTGATTTCCAATCGTCCATTTGCGGGTAATACCGGCAGCGTTGACGATAGCGACGAAGTACAGCGCAATCTGAATGACACTAACTACAACCGCATGTGGGAATACAATAACCGCGGCGTGGGTAGCAAAGTGGTTGCAGAAGCGAAGAAGTAATACGTTTAAAATTACCGGATGGTGATGTGTATACATCTCATCCGGAATTATAAAGTCATGAAAGTCAATATTAACATCATGACAAATAAAACCGCTGCAATTTTTATCGATAACGGAAAGAAAATAACTTTAGCGTTTTTCTTATTTCGCTCCAATACACTAATTAATCTTTTTTTAGCATCTGTTTCAGGAAAATTTATCCCTTCCGCTTTAGTCTCCCACTCCAGTTCATTTTTGCTGGTCGTCGCATAAACATATTTTTTCCCTTTCAAATAAAACTGAATAAATACCCTGACGTTATTTCCTGCAGAAAATTTTTTTAATGAGTATGGAACATCCACATTTTCAATCACAATCCCTTTGTCTGAAATTTCGATAGCTTTGATAAAAAAATAGGGTATTAGCAAACCACTAATGCCAACCATTAATCCACTTCCAAGCAACCATGCCATCAGATTATCCATACCTGTTAAAAAGTGTATATTATTTTCAGTTACGACTTGACAATTGCGAATAAAACCGATAAAAAATGAAAATGCCATTATACACAAACTGCTGGTGAAAATTTTTATAGGTAAAGATACCGGCTGCATAACTAAATAGCTATTTTCAATTTTACACGCTTTAGATAACGACTTCATTTTTATCAGAAATAGAATCTGCAATAATGATAAAAAGAATAAATACATACCCCACTTCATAAAACCACCTGTTATCAATAGTTATGTAACAATAGATATATAAGCAATCATTTTGAATATTGCATCTTTAAATTACGATACAAAAATATCATCAAACTCCCTTACTACAATTGTAACCATGGAGCCATATATCTCGCCAAAGCATCTTTAAGATAGACATATTATTGCGACAGAGAAATCATTTCTTAGTAACAATTTACAATATTCATCATCATTGGTTATATTAAAACACCAACACATCCACAATGTGGATAAATAATGTGACGCATACCATTAATCGAATGGATAATAATTAATTGATAGAAATATAATTGCTGTATGAGAGGGATACCAATGAAAACATTGGTATCCCTTGCTCTGCTATATCTGACGGTTTTTATTGAAGTTAATCAAACTACCCGCTTTGATAATCTCGCGCTCTTCAGCAGTCAGACTTTCCATATAGAGCGTAATCTCCGTTACCGGCGCATCTTTATGGATCACATAACCTTTAAACGTCATACCTGGATTATCCAGCGCAGCTTTAATGCCAGGGATGTAAATGTAATCACCTACGTTAAAATTCGGTGCTTCCGCCATTTGCAGCGGTAACATCCCCCAGTTGATGACGTTAGAACGGTAGCGTTTAGTCGCGTACTCCTCGGCAATATTCGCCAGACCGCCAATCACACGCTGGCAACTCGCCGCCTGCTCACGCGCAGAACCATCGCCTGGTTTGACCGCATAGACCATGCTGCCAATTTCAGTTTGCAGCGGATCAATATTTTCCTGACCAGCAATCTGCTTAATACGCGCAAAAACGTCTGCCAGTTCGCTGACATTCCCCGCCAGACGCTGATTTTCCAGCTCGGCAGTGGCTTTACTTCTGCCAACATAACCCGGATCACGGCGTGACAGGGTAAACTCCGCCAGACCAATTGGATTTGAACGATACGAAGAGGTTTCACCGGAAGGAATCAATTCGTCAGTGGTGGTCACTTCGTCGAGGATCTTCGAGCACACTTTGAGGACGATATTGTCAGTCAGCGCGCCTAATTCCGGCCAGTCTTTAATGTTCGGTCCGTAGATCAGCGGTTGCTGAGTCGCCCCTTTCACAAAACCCTGATAAACACGGTTTTTATACGGCGTTACATCGAAGGCGTACTCCGGCACGTTGTCCCAGCAATCGAGTTCGCTGGCAGAGGTTAAATAGCCACCGTTTGCCGCAGTCGCAGCGATAGAGCGAGCGTCCATCAACGCCACCGCTGACATCTGCCCATTGGCTGGCTTAGAGCCTTCGCGGTTCGGGAAGTTACGCGTGGTGTGGCGAATACTCAAACCGTTGTTGATTGGCGTATCGCCCGCGCCAAAGCATGGGCCGCAGAACGCAGTTCTGATGATTGCGCCTGCGCCAATCAAATCTGCTACCACACCTTTTTTGGCGAGATCCATAAACACCGGCTGTGATGACGGGTAAACCGCCAGCGAGAAGGTGTCATTGCCACAGGATTGACCGCGCAGCGCATTTGCTGCGGCGATAACGTTTTCATAGTTACCGCCAGAACAGCCAGCGATAATCCCCTGCTGCACTTTCAGGCGACCATTTTCCACTTTATCCAGCAGCGAGAGTTTGGCTTTACCATGCGCCACGCGTTCGGACTCAATTTCAATCTCACGCAGAATGTCAGTCAGATTCTGGTTCAGCGTGTCGATTTCATACACGTTGCTCGGGTGGAACGGCAGCGCAATCATCGGTTTGATGGCACTTAAATCAACGCTGATGCAGCCATCGTAGTACGCCATTGGCTGAGGATTAAGCTGGCAGTAATCCTGGCCGCGACCGTGCAGCGCCAGCCAATTATGCACTTCTTCATCGGTTTGCCAGACAGAACTTAAACAGGTCGTTTCAGTGGTCATCACGTCAACGCTGTTACGGAAATCGGTAGAGAGCGCAGCAACACCGGGACCTACGAATTCCATCACTTTGTTTTTGACGTAGCCGTTTTTGAACACGGCGCCGATGATAGCCAGCGCCACATCCTGCGGCCCCACATACGGCGCAGGTTTTCCGGTCAGATGCACCGCAACCACGCCCGGATAGTCGATATCCCAGGTGTCATTAAGCAGTTGTTTTACCAGCTCGCCGCCGCCCTCACCGACTGCCATTGTCCCTAATGCACCGTAACGGGTGTGGCTGTCTGACCCGAGGATCATTTTGCCGCCGCCTGCCATCATTTCACGCATATATTGATGGATGACCGCAATATGCGGAGGCACAAAAATACCGCCATAACGCTGGGCCGCCGATAAACCAAAAATATGGTCATCACCGTTAATGGTGCCGCCCACAGCACAGAGTGAGTTATGGCAGTTGGTCAGCACATACGGCAGCGGGAAACGTTCCATACCGGACGCTTTAGCGGTCTGTACAATACCAACAAAGGTAATATCGTGAGAGGCTAATGAATCAAACTTAATTTTAAGTTTATCCATATTTCCGGACGTATTATGAGAAGAGAGTATTGACCAGGCAATAGTGCCTTTTTTTGCTTCTTCTTTTTTTATTTCGCCGGTGAAATGTTCTTCGGCAATTATTTCGTTATTACTGGCGAGAAACACGCCTTTTTCAGATAACTTGATCATCAAATGCTCCAGATATCTGCGCACCGTGAAGTGCGCAGAAAGATAATAAATGGATATACTCTAAATAATTCGAGTTGCAGGAAGGCGACAAGCGAGTGAATCCCCAGGAGCTTACATAAGTAAGTGACTGGGGTGAGCGAACGCAGACGCCGCACATGCAGCTTGAAGTATGACGAGTATATTTACAGCATGTTCCAGCCGATCAGCATATTCCACCACCATACGCCGAGGGTGATATGCACCAGGAAGGTTAATATCGTCAGTACCGCACCGACCAACCACCAGGATTTAATATCGTTGTAACCCACACCAAAGATGACCGGACCAGCCGCGCCACCATAGTGAGTAACCATGCCGCCATAGGAGTTGGAGAACAACAGTGCCAGCGCGGTTAACATTAACGGTGCGCCGGAGACGTTCGCCAGCATGGCAAATACCGGCAACATGGCAACGATATAGGCACTACCGGAAGCGAAGAAATAACGCACGATGATGCTAAGGAAAATAATAACGAAGAAAGCAACGTTACCGTGGCCATCAAATGCCAGGTTATTTTTAAAGACTTCAGCTAACCATTCGAAGAATTTCACTTTCGATAATAATGAGCTTAAGCCGATAATACCGCCGTACCAGATTAAGGTATTCCAGCCGCCTTTATTTTTAACCACGTCTTCCCAGGTAACAATACCCAGCAGCAGCATGGTCGCCATAACAACGATTGCCACTGAAGATTCATCAACACCCAGGCTCTTACTGAAAATCCAGCCCAGCAGTGCCAGCACAAAGACAACGAGCAGCATTTTTTCACGGATTTTCATCGGCCCCAGTTCAGCAAGGCCCGCTTTGGCGATGGTTTTGTTATCCACCTTTTTAATTTCTGGCGGATACATGGTGTAAATCACCAGCGGAGTAACCAGCAGCATAATGATGCCCGGCAATCCGGCGGCCAGCGCCCATCCACCCCAGCTAATTTGCAGGTGCAGAATGTCGTTGATCATTTTCAGCGCCAGAATGTTCCCCGCCATTGCGGTAAAGAACATATAGCTGGTGGTTTTGGTGACCATGTAAATGGACATCATCAAGTAATGTCCGACACGACGCGGGCTTTTTTCAGGTTCTGACCCCAAAGCCACCGCCACGCTGTTGATGATCGGTAACACAATGCCGCCCGCACGCGCGGTGTTAGACGGTGTTGCCGGAGCCAGTACCAGATCGAGGAATACCGTAACGTAACCCAGACCCAGGGTAGTGCTACCAATTTTACCAATCAGCAAATAGGCAATACGTTTGCCTAAGCCGGTGGTCACAAATGCGGCGCTTAAGGTAAACGCCGAGAACACCAGCCAGGTGGTACCTGAAGAGTAACCGCTTAATACGGCGGTGGTTTTAAACGCACCGTCGGATAAGTTACCGACCACCACCATCGAGGCAGCAACGGCAATTAACAGTACGACAGGTTCCGGGAAAGGCTTGATAACCAGCCCCACAATCGCCGCCAGGTAAATACCAAAAAGTACCCATGCCAGTTCGCTTAATCCTGCCGGGGCTGGCATAACGCCAATAATACATGGGATCGCTAATATCAGAATTAGCTTCCATAACGATTTCTTATTCATTTAAAATCCTGTTCTTTCTGTATGACTCATACAGAAGTCCTTTATTGATTGTCCTTATCACGACAACGAAATTTTTCAGGGAAGATAAACTTCACCGGAAAATATTTTTCTGGTCGTCCGAATAACAGATGCACGTAACGTTGTGGCATCCTGACCGTCATTACTTAAATGAACGTCAAGCGCACCACTGGGGTGTTCAATATTGATATTGCCGTACCCCACAGAAGGGACAATTTGTCGGGTGACGGTGCCTTCCAATGCACAGCTACTGGAAATGGCAATAGCGCCAGTTATCGCCAGTGCGCGATGGCAAGAATGCGGCATAAAATAACGCACATTAATTGCCCCGCCTTTCTGCGCTGGAGAAATAAGCACAGGTTTAGGGATAACCATATTACTAACATCGCCTAAGCCCATTGCTTTACCCGCTTGCAGACGGATAGATTCAATGCGGGCTAATAATGCTTTGTCGGCATCCAGTTCCGCCGGTAATTCATAGCCTGTTTTGCCCAGATATTCAGCCGGAATAATGACGACTGGCATCGCCATATCAATACAGGTCACTGGAACATCGTCAAAATAATCAATCTGTTTATCAGTCGGGAAGACTTTTCCGGTTTTTGTTCCTGCTGCATTCAGGAAAGTGAGAGCGACCGGTGCGGCTGTCCCTGGCACACCATCAATTCTGGCGCTACCCTCGTACTTGACAACACCATTTGGCGTTTGCACATCAGCTTCGATGAACGTACCAGTATTGACGTTGCGGATACGCACACGGGTGATCGGTGATGTCGCTGCAATCAAACCATTTTCAATGGCGAATGCCCCAACCCCAGACAGCATATTGCCGCAGTTTGGTGTCGTATCAACACGCTGCTCATGGACGATAACCTGAGCAAACAGATAATCGACATCAGCACACGGATCGTCGGAACGGCTAATAATGGCGACTTTACTGGTCAGCGGATTACCGCCGCCGATACCGTCTATTTCCAGATCGTTACCGGAACCCATAATTGCCATCAATATTTTATCGCGCTGCGTTTGATCTTCGGGTAAATGTTCCGCTAACAGGAACGCGCCCCTCGAGGTTCCACCTCGCATCATCACGCAGGGTATTTTTTTCATAATAATGCCCTCAATTTAAAAACATAACTTATTGCGATATGGTTACATTAAGGGCAAAGCATCTCTAATGACTTTAGCTCCACGATTAATAACATTTTTTCATTAATTTAAGTGATTAAATTGCAGTTAAACTGTTTAACTGTAAATCACTAAAATGCACCGCTTCCATTTTTCGGAGTAATAATGAAGCATGAATTATCAGGTATGAAGGCATTTGTCATACTGGCAGAGTCCAGTTCATTTAACAATGCCGCTAAATTACTCAATATTACGCAACCTGCATTAACGCGAAGAATAAAAAAGATGGAAGAAGATTTACATATTCAACTTTTTGAGCGTACAACTCGCAAGGTTACGTTAACAAAAGCAGGAAAAAGGTTGCTCCCGGAGGCGCGGGAATTAATAAAGAAATTCGATGAAACGCTTTTTAGTATTCGTGATATGAATGCTTATCATCGTGGTATGGTGACGTTAGCGTGTATTCCGACCGCCGTATTTTATTTTTTACCGCTGGCTATCGGTAAATTTAATGAGCTGTATCCCAATATTAAAGTGCGGATTCTGGAACAAGGTACGAATAATTGCATGGAATCGGTGCTGTGCAATGAATCTGACTTTGGCATAAACATGAACAATGTCACAAATTCATCCATTGACTTTACCCCACTGGTCAATGAGCCGTTCGTGCTGGCCTGTCGGCGTGACCATCCATTGGCCAAAAAGCAGCTAGTGGAATGGCAGGAGTTAGTAGGTTACAAAATGATTGGCGTGCGTTCCTCCAGCGGCAACCGACTGCTAATTGAGCAAAGATTGTCCGACAAGCCCTGGAAACTGGACTGGTTTTATGAAGTGCGTCATCTTTCGACGTCATTAGGATTGGTGGAAGCGGGACTGGGGATTTCGGCGCTTCCTGGCCTGGCAATGCCTCATGCGCCCTATTCTTCGATTATTGGTATCCCATTGGTGGAACCCGTTATACGTCGGACATTGGGAATAATTCGCCGTAAAGATGCCGTACTTTCTCCAGCAGCAGAACGCTTTTTTGCCTTGCTGATTAATTTATGGACTGACGATAAAGACAATTTGTGGACCAATATCGTCGAACGCCAGAGACACGCGTTACAGGAGATAGGCTAATACTCCCGGCGCAGGAGATTCAGCGCCGGGTAAATCAGCGGTTAGTGTGCGTTCACCACAACCCACATTGGCCCCTGCCCTACCGCATAGCGGCCTTTTTCATGCAGCAGCCCCTGCTCGCCGACAATTTCGTATACCGAGATATGGTGCGATTTTTGCCCGGCGGCAATCAGATATTTGCCACTGTGATCAACATTAAAGCCGCGCGGCTGAGTTTCCGTTGGCTGGAAGCCTTCTTTACTCAACACGCTGCCATCTTCCGAAACGCTGAAAACGGTAATCAGACTGGCGGTACGGTCGCAGGCGTATAAATGACGACCATCCGGGGTGATATGAATATCAGCCGCCCAACGGGTGTCGGAGAAGTTTTCCGGCATCATATCCAGCGTCTGGACACATTCGATATTGCCGTGCGGATCTTTCAGTTCCCAGACATCCACTGAGCTGTTTAACTCATTGACGCAATATGCATATTGTTCGTTTGGATGGAACACCATATGACGCGGACCGGCCCCTTCAACGGTAGTCACTTCTGCGGGGTCCTGCGCCACCAGATGACCGTCATCGCTGACCGTAAACAGGCAAATACGATCCTGCTTTAATGCCGGAACCCACAGGGTGCGGTTATCTGGTGAAATATTGGCGGAATGACAGCCGTCCAGTCCCTCAACCACATCGACAACGCCCACAGGCAGGCCATCTTCCAGTCGCGTTACGCTCACGTTACCCGCATTATAAGAGCCGACAAAGACAAACTGCCCATGGTGATCGGTGGAAATATGCGTCGGGCTACCCGGCAGCGCAGACTCTGCGGCAAATGTCAGTGCGCCATCATCTGGTGCAATGCGATACGCCAGAACGCGAAATTCGGGACGAACGCCAACGTAGAGGTAACGTTTATCCGGGCTGACCACCATCGGCTGCACCTGCCCCGGCACATCGACAACCTGTGTCAGCGTCAGCACGCCTTCATGATTCAGGTTCCAGACGTGAATTTGCTGGCTCTCAGGGCTGGCGATATAAACTGTTTGCTTCATGAATGCTCCTTTGCATTTAGCAACTGACTTTAACAGCTAAAATTAGTCGCTTTTGGCGGTGAATGCTGAATTAAAACGCAGAATTTTGTCCGATAGTGGTATCGGTGTACCATTCGTGCAGACGAAAATTCTTAACCTTAATCTGGAAAACGCCATGACCACACGCGTGATTGCTCTCGACTTAGACGGCACCTTATTGACCCCGAAAAAGACTCTGCTTCCCTCATCGATTGAAGCGCTTGCCCGCGCTCGCGAAGCAGGTTACCAATTGATTATCGTCACGGGTCGCCATCACGTCGCTATTCATCCTTTTTATCAGGCGCTGGCGCTGGATACACCTGCTATTTGCTGTAATGGCACCTATTTGTATGATTATCATGCAAAAACTGTGCTTGAAGCCGATCCAATGCCCGTTAACAAAGCCCTGCAACTCATCGAGATGCTGAATGAACACCACATTCACGGTCTGATGTATGTGGATGACGCAATGGTCTATGAGCATCCGACCGGACATGTCATTCGCACGTCTAACTGGGCGCAGACTTTGCCGCCGGAACAACGCCCGACTTTCACACAAGTCGCTTCTCTGGCTGAAACGGCGCAACAAGTTAACGCCGTGTGGAAGTTCGCTCTGACGCACGATGACCTGCCGCAGTTACAGCATTTTGGTAAGCATGTTGAACATGAGTTGGGTCTGGAGTGTGAATGGTCCTGGCACGATCAGGTTGATATTGCACGCGGCGGCAACAGTAAAGGCAAACGCCTGACGAAATGGGTTGAGGCGCAAGGCTGGTCGATGGAAAACGTAGTCGCATTCGGCGATAACTTCAATGATATCAGTATGCTGGAGGCTGCCGGAACGGGTGTAGCGATGGGCAATGCCGATGACGCGGTAAAAGCACGCGCCAATATCGTGATTGGTGACAATACCACCGACAGCATCGCCCAGTTTATTTATAGCCACCTGATTTAATCAGGCGGTTATCGACACACTTTTAATTTGCGCGTATAGCCACAGGCCAGGTTTGATCGCCAGTTCATCCCTGGCCCACGGGCTTATTCGCGCCCACAGCGTTTTACCGCCGACTTCCAGTTCCACTTCCACCTGGCCGTTATCGTCATAGCTATTGACGACTTTTGCGCGCAGCACATTGCGGATGCTGGTTTGTTGCGGCGGTTGTAAAACCAGAGAAACATCGGAAGCCTGGATGCGGATGCGTAGCGCGGCTTGCAGCGGTTCATCCAGCTTATTAACCCATAAATGCTGATCGCCCAGCGCCAGCGCGGTCATTGCGTAACGCGGATGATGTTCCAGTACCGTTACTTTCAGAATGCTGCTTTGTTGCTCTTTCGGCAGCCACGGATTCATCACGCTACTGCCCCACACTTCTTCCAGCGCCCCGAAAGCTTTCACCTGGCCGTTTTCCAGTACCATCACTTTGTCCGCCAGATGGAGGATTTCATCCAGCGAATGACTGACATACAGCATCGGAATGTTGATTTCCCGCGTCAGCCGTTGCAGATAAGGCAATAGCTCGCGTTTGCGCGGAAGATCCAGCGACGCCAGTGGTTCATCCAGCAATAATAATTCCGGAGCCGTCAGCAATGCCCGACCAATTGCCACACGCTGTTTTTCGCCTCCGGACAGGCTGCCCGGTAAACGGTCAAGCAACGGTTCAATGCCTAAAAGCGCCACCAGCTTATCGAACTGATCGACCATACTTTTCGACATGCCGTAGCGCAGATTGCCACGCACTTTGTAATGCGGGAACAGCCGTGCATCCTGAAACACATAGCCAACGCGACGCTTTTCCGGCGTCAGGCAGATACCTTTTTCGGCATCATTTAGTACCCGACCATTGAGGACAATCCGCCCTTTTTGCGGGCGCGTCAGTCCACTAATGGCGTTAATCAGCGAAGTTTTTCCGGCACCGGAGACGCCAAAGATAGCAGTGATGCCATTGGCGGGCAGCGTTTCATTAATGGTCAGGCAATGGTTGCCCAAGGTCTGGGAAAAATTCAGTTCCAGCATGATTATCGCCCCGCCCGTTCACGGCTGATTCTGGCCAGCCATTCTGAAATCAACAGGGAGATCATCGCCAGCGCAATAGAAATAATGCAGAGTCTCGCCGCGCCGCTTTCACCGCCTGGGGTCTGGATCAGGGTATACATGGCAGAAGGAATGGTTCGCGTTTCACCTGGAATGTTAGAAACAAAGGTGATGGTTGCACCAAATTCACCGAGCGAACGAGCAAATGCCAGTACTGTACCGACGATAATTCCCGGCAACGTCAGCGGTAACGTGATAGTAAAGAAAACACGCCAGCGCCCAGCCCCCAGCGTTCTTGCGGCCTGTTCCAGTTTGACATCAACCCCTTCCAGCGCCAGACGAATCGCCCGCACCATCAACGGAAAAGACATGACTGCGGCAGCGAGAACCGCGCCGCGCCAGCTAAACGCGAAGGTAATGCCAAACCAGTCATACAGGCGTTCGCCGATAAATCCGCGCCGTCCCATAGAAACTAACAGCAAGTAACCGACAACCACGGGCGGTAACACCAGCGGTAGATGCAGTACGCTGTCGAGCAGAGCTTTGCCCGGAAACGTGCAACGCACCAGTAACCAGGCAAAAAAGATCCCAAACGGCAGGCTAAACAGCACAGCCAGGGAAGAAACTTTCAGGCTTAATAAAACCGCCTGCCATTCTGGATCGGTCAGTATCATTACTTAGTTGTAAATCCGTAACGTTTAAAGATTTCCGCAGCCTGCGGTCCCTTCAGATAATCGTAAAATGCTTTCACTGTCGCGTTGTTATGCCCTTCCACGACGGCAACCGGATATTCCACTTTTTTATGCGAATCTTCCGGGAAAGTGGCGACCACTTTTACCCCTTTGCTGGCAACTGCGTCAGAACCGTAGACAATACCCAGCGGCGCTTCATTACGTTCGACCAGCGCCAGCGCCCCACGAACATCTTCTGCCGGAGCCAGTTTCGGGGAGAGCGTATCCCATGCGCCCAGTTTTTGCAGAGCTTCTTTCGCATAAATGCCAGCCGGAACATGTTCCGGATCGCCAACCGCCAGGCGGCCGCCATTCAGCAGAGAGGTCCAGTTAGTTTTGCTGTCGATGGTGAACTCTTTCTGCTCGCTGGTTTTCGGTGCTACAACGACCAGGCTATTGCCGAGCAAGGTTTGACGCGTGGCGGTATCAATTCCTTTTTTATCAATTGCATAATCCATCCATTTCTGATCGGCAGAAATAAACAGATCCGCAGGCGCACCTGCTTCAATCTGACGAGCCAGAGTAGAAGAGGAGGCGAAAGAAGAAACGACGTCTACGCCTTTCTCTTTTTTATACTGCGTAGCGATATCCTGCATCGCGTTGGTCAGTGATGCTGCGGCAAAAACCGTGATTTTCCCTTCATCCGCCAACGCATTGCCAGCAACAGTGAAAGAGAGCGCCGCCCCGGCAAACAGGTTTAACCATTTACGAGCCATTTGTAACCCCTTTATTTAACGTTATGTAGGCGTCAATATAACGGCAAGTTCAGAATTTTCCCAGCAGTTATTGTTAACCTTTGAGAGGTAGATAGAAAAAATATCGGCAGGAAAAGCAGGAAGTTGAGAAAAAGAAAATGCCCGACTCAGCGGGCATTCATGGAATCAATGATTTTGTCCGGGCTGGTCTTTTTTACCAACACCAGAAAAGATGTTGAATACTTCACCAAGACCGTAAATCAGACCCAGGATGATGGCCATCACGACAGGTACCATGATTACGGCGAATACCAGACTTTTTAATAACTCTAACATGGTCAACTCCAGATGTAGTCCTGTGACTATTCTAACCGTTAAGCACAGAAAAGCACTCCCCTTTTGTGCGGTCAGCTTTGCGTGGCGCTCATTTTCCGTCACAATAAGACTTTTGCCAGGACATTGTTATGCAGGCCGAAATCCTTCTCACTCTTAAGCTGCAACAAAAGCTCTTTGCCGACCCACGCCGCATTTCGCTACTAAAACACATCGCGCTTTCCGGTTCCATCAGCCAGGGGGCGAAAGATGCCGGTATCAGCTATAAAAGCGCCTGGGATGCCATTAACGAAATGAATCAGTTAAGTGAGCATACGCTGGTTGAACGAGCTACGGGCGGAAAAGGCGGTGGCGGTGCTGTGCTGACCCGCTATGGTCAACGACTGATTCAGCTTTACGATCTTCTCGCCCAGATCCAGCAAAAAGCCTTTGATGTGTTAAGTGACGATGACGCCCTGCCGCTGAACAGTCTGCTGGCCGCGATCTCACGTTTTTCACTGCAAACCAGCGCCCGTAACCAGTGGTTCGGTACCATCACCGCCCGCGATCATGATGACGTTCAACAGCATGTTGATGTCTTACTGGCCGACGGCAAAACACGCTTAAAAGTCGCGATTACCGCGCAAAGTGGCGCGCGTCTGGGGCTGGATGAAGGCAAAGAAGTGTTGATTCTGCTGAAAGCGCCGTGGGTGAACATTACCCAAGATGACACCGTAGCCCAGAGTGCCGACAACCAATTGCCGGGCATTATTCGCCATATAGAGCGCGGCGCAGAACAGTGCGAAGTATTAATGGCGCTACCCGACGGGCAAACCTTGTGCGCCACGGTGCCGGTAAATGAAGCGACTTCTCTTCAGCAAGGACAGAATGTCACGGCCTACTTTAATGCCGACAGCGTGATTATCGCCACGCTGTGCTAAGCGTGTTGACAATTTGTTATGAAACACGTATCCCTGTCAGTAATCGCTGCACAAAATGGGATATAAAATGTCATCGTTGCAAATTTTGCAAGGCACGTTTCGTCTTAGCGACACAAAAACGCTGCAATTGCCTCAGCTAACGTTAAACGCGGGCGATAGTTGGGCGTTTGTCGGTTCTAATGGCAGCGGGAAGTCGGCGCTGGCCCGCGCGCTGGCCGGTGAACTTCCGCTTTTGAAAGGTGAACGGCAAAGCCAGTTTTCCCACATCACTCGTCTCTCCTTCGAGCAATTGCAAAAGCTCGTCAGTGACGAATGGCAGCGGAATAACACCGATATGCTCGGCCCTGGCGAAGATGACACCGGGCGCACCACGGCTGAGATCATTCAGGATGAAGTTAAGGATGCACCGCGTTGTGCGCAACTGGCGCAGCAGTTCGGCATTACCGCCCTGCTCGACCGACGTTTTAAATATCTTTCCACTGGCGAGACGCGTAAAACCCTGCTCTGTCAAGCGCTGATGTCGAAGCCTGACTTATTGATTCTTGATGAACCGTTCGATGGTCTTGACGTTGCCTCACGTCAGCAGCTGGCAGAATTACTCGCCTCGTTACATCAGTCCGGTATTACTCTGGTACTGGTGCTCAATCGCTTCGATGAGATCCCGGAATTTGTCCAGTTTGCTGGCGTGCTGGCAGATTGCACGTTAGCGGAAACTGGCGCTAAAGAGGAACTGCTCCAGCAAGCACTCGTCGCGCAACTGGCGCATAGCGAACAGCTTGAAGGTGTGCAACTGCCGGAGCCGGATGAACCTTCAGCACGTCACGCCTTACCCGCCAACGAACCGCGCATTGTGCTGAACAACGGCGTGGTTTCTTATAACGATCGCCCCATTCTTAATAACCTTAGCTGGCAGGTGAATCCCGGCGAACACTGGCAAATTATCGGGCCAAATGGCGCGGGAAAATCGACATTATTAAGCCTGATTACTGGCGATCATCCGCAAGGTTACAGCAACGATTTGACGCTTTTCGGCCGACGTCGCGGCAGCGGCGAAACCATCTGGGATATTAAAAAGCATATCGGTTACGTCAGCAGTAGTTTGCATCTGGATTACCGGGTCAGCACTACCGTGCGTAATGTGATCCTTTCTGGCTATTTTGATTCGATTGGCATTTATCAGGCCGTTTCGGATCGCCAGCAAAAGCTGGTGCAGCAGTGGCTGGATATTCTCGGCATTGATAAACGCACGGCTGACGCCCCTTTCCATAGTCTTTCCTGGGGGCAACAACGCCTGGCACTGATCGTCCGCGCACTGGTGAAACATCCGACTTTGCTTATTCTCGATGAACCACTACAGGGGCTGGATCCGCTCAATCGCCAGCTTATCCGCCGTTTTGTTGACGTGCTAATTAGCGAAGGTGAAACGCAATTATTGTTTGTTTCGCACCATGCGGAAGATGCGCCTGCCTGTATTACCCATCGTCTGGAGTTCGTGCCAGACGGTGACCTCTATCGTTATGCGCTGACAAAAATAAATTGAGTCGGTAATGCTGACTGTGCCGGATGCGGCGTAAACGCTTTATCCGGCCCACGGTTCGACGCATCTAGGCATAAAACCGCATCTTTTTTTCAGATAAAAAGCGCAATCATTCATAAACTCTCTGTTTTATAATCACTTAATCGCGCATAAAAAACGGCTAAATTCTTGTGTAAACGATTCCACTAATTTATTCCATGTCACACTTTTCGCATCTTTGTTATGCTATGGTTATTTCATACCATAAGCCTAATGGAGCGAATTATGAGAGTTCTGGTTACCGGTGGTAGCGGTTACATTGGAAGTCATACCTGTGTGCAATTACTGCAAAACGGTCATGATGTCATCATTCTTGATAACCTCTGTAACAGTAAGCGCAGCGTACTGCCTGTTATCGAGCGTTTAGGCGGCAAACATCCAACGTTTGTTGAAGGCGATATCCGTAACGAAGCGTTGATGACCGAGATCCTGCACGATCACGCTATCGACACCGTGATCCACTTCGCCGGGCTGAAAGCCGTTGGCGAATCGGTACAAAAACCGCTGGAATATTACGACAACAACGTCAACGGCACTCTGCGCCTGATTAGCGCCATGCGCGCCGCTAACGTCAAAAACTTTATCTTCAGCTCCTCCGCCACCGTCTATGGCGATCAGCCCAAAATTCCATACGTTGAAAGCTTCCCGACCGGCACACCGCAAAGCCCTTACGGCAAAAGCAAACTGATGGTGGAACAGATCCTCACCGACCTGCAAAAAGCCCAGCCGGACTGGAGCATTGCCCTGCTGCGCTACTTCAACCCGGTTGGCGCGCATCCGTCGGGCGATATGGGCGAAGATCCGCAAGGCATTCCGAATAACCTGATGCCGTACATTGCCCAGGTTGCTGTAGGCCGTCGCGACTCGCTGGCTATTTTTGGTAACGATTATCCGACCGAAGACGGTACTGGCGTACGCGATTATATCCACGTAATGGATCTGGCGGACGGTCACGTCGTGGCGATGGAAAAACTGGCTAACAAGCCTGGCGTACACATCTACAACCTCGGCGCAGGCGTAGGCAGCAGCGTGCTGGACGTGGTTAATGCCTTCAGCAAAGCCTGCGGCAAACCGGTTAACTATCATTTTGCACCGCGTCGCGAGGGCGACCTTCCAGCCTACTGGGCGGACGCCAGCAAAGCCGACCGTGAACTGAACTGGCGCGTAACGCGCACACTCGATGAAATGGCGCAGGACACCTGGCACTGGCAGTCACGCCATCCACAGGGATATCCCGATTAAGGAACGACCATGACGCAATTTAATCCCGTTGATCATCCACATCGCCGCTACAACCCGCTCACCGGGCAATGGATTCTGGTTTCACCGCACCGCGCTAAGCGCCCCTGGCAGGGGGCGCAGGAAACGCCAGCCAAACAGGTGTTACCTGCGCACGATCCAGATTGCTTTCTCTGCGCAGGTAATGTGCGGGTGACAGGCGATAAAAACCCCGATTACACCGGGACTTACGTTTTTACCAATGACTTTGCGGCCTTGATGTCTGACACGCCAGACGCGCCAGAAAGCAACGATCCGTTGATGCGTTGCCAGAGCGCGCGCGGTACCAGCCGGGTGATCTGCTTTTCACCTGATCACAGTAAAACACTGCCAGAACTCAGCGTTGCGGCATTGACGGAAATCGTCAAAACCTGGCAGGAGCAAACCGCAGAGCTGGGAAAAACCTATCCGTGGGTGCAGGTATTTGAAAACAAAGGTGCAGCGATGGGGTGCTCTAACCCGCATCCGCACGGACAGATTTGGGCAAATAGCTTCCTGCCTAACGAAGCTGAGCGCGAAGACCGCCTGCAAAAAGAATATTTTGCCGAGCAGAAATCGCCAATGCTGGTGGATTATGTCCAGCGCGAGCTGGCAGACGGTAGCCGTACCGTTGTCGAAACCGAACACTGGTTAGCCGTAGTGCCTTACTGGGCTGCCTGGCCGTTCGAAACGCTACTGCTGCCCAAAGCCCATGTTTTGCGGATCACCGATTTGGCCGACGCCCAGCGCAGCGATCTTGCGCTGGCGTTGAAAAAGCTGACCAGTCGTTATGACAACCTCTTCCAGTGCTCCTTCCCCTACTCTATGGGCTGGCACGGTGCGCCGTTTAATGGCGAAGAGAATCAACACTGGCAGCTGCACGCGCACTTTTATCCGCCTCTGCTGCGCTCCGCCACCGTACGTAAATTTATGGTCGGTTATGAAATGCTGGCAGAAACCCAGCGTGATCTGACGGCAGAACAGGCAGCAGAGCGTTTGCGCGCAGTCAGCGATATCCATTTTCGCGAATCCGGAGTGTAAGAAATGAGTCTGAAAGAAAAAACACAATCTCTGTTTGCCAACGCATTTGGCTACCCTGCCACTCACACCATTCAGGCGCCTGGCCGCGTGAATTTGATTGGTGAACACACCGACTACAACGACGGTTTCGTTCTGCCCTGCGCGATTGATTATCAAACCGTCATTAGCTGTGCGCCACGCGATGACCGTAAAGTTCGCGTAATGGCAGCCGATTATGAAAATCAGACTGACGAGTTTTCCCTCGATGCGCCCATTGTCGCGCATGGAAACTATCAATGGGCGAACTACGTTCGTGGCGTGGTGAAACATCTGCAACTGCGTAACAACAACTTCGGCGGCGTGGACATGGTGATCAGCGGCAACGTGCCGCAGGGTGCCGGGTTAAGTTCTTCCGCCTCACTCGAAGTGGCAGTCGGAACCGTATTGCAGCAGCTTTATCATCTGCCGCTGGACGGCGCACAAATCGCGCTTAATGGTCAGGAAGCAGAAAACCAGTTTGTTGGCTGTAACTGCGGGATCATGGATCAGCTAATTTCCGCACTCGGCAAGAAAGATCATGCCTTGCTGATCGACTGCCGCTCGCTGGGGACCAAAGCGGTTTCCATGCCGAAAGGCGTAGCTGTGGTCATCATCAACAGTAACTTCAAACGTACCCTGGTTGGCAGCGAATACAACACCCGTCGTGAACAGTGCGAAACCGGTGCGCGTTTCTTCCAGCAGCCAGCCCTGCGCGATGTCACCATTGAAGAGTTCAACGCTGTTGCGCATGAACTGGACCCGATCGTCGCGAAACGCGTGCGTCATATCCTGACCGAAAACGCGCGTACCGTTGAAGCTGCCAGCGCGCTGGAGAAAGGCGACCTGAAACGTATGGGCGAGTTGATGGCAGAGTCTCATGCCTCTATGCGCGATGATTTCGAAATCACCGTGCCGCAAATTGACACTCTGGTCGAAATCGTAAAAGCTGTGATTGGCGACAAAGGTGGCGTACGCATGACCGGCGGCGGATTTGGCGGCTGTATCGTCGCGCTTATTCCGGAAGAGCTGGTGCCTGCCGTACAGCAAGCTGTCGCTGAACAATATGAAGCAAAAACAGGTATTAAAGAGACTTTTTACGTGTGTAAACCATCACAAGGAGCAGGACAGTGCTGAACGAAACTCCCGCACTGGCACCCGATGGTCAGCCGTACCGACTGTTAACTTTGCGTAACAACGCAGGGATGGTAGTCACGCTGATGGACTGGGGTGCGACTTTACTTTCCGCCCGTATTCCGCTTTCCGATGGCAGCGTCCGCGAGGCTCTGCTTGGCTGCGCCAGCCCGGAATGCTACCAGGATCAGGCCGCATTTCTTGGAGCCTCTATTGGTCGTTATGCCAACCGTATCGCCAATAGTCGTTATACCTTTGACGGTGAAACCGTGACGCTGTTGCCAAGTCAGGGCGTCAACCAACTGCACGGCGGCCCGGAAGGGTTCGACAAACGCCGCTGGCAGATTGTGAACCAGAACGATCGTCAGGTGCTGTTTGCCCTGAGTTCAGATGATGGCGACCAGGGCTTTCCGGGTAATCTCGGCGCAACGGTGCAATATCGTCTGACCGACGATAACCGCATCTCTATTACTTATCGCGCCACAGTTGATAAACCTTGCCCGGTGAATATGACTAATCACGTCTATTTCAATCTTGACGGCGAGCAGTCTGACGTGCGCAATCACAAGTTGCAGATTCTGGCGGACGAATACCTGCCGGTTGATGAAGGCGGCATTCCGCACGACGGCCTGAAATCTGTCGCCGGAACGTCTTTTGATTTCCGCAGCGCCAAAATCATCGCCAGTGAGTTTCTTGCCGACGACGATCAGCGCAAAGTGAAAGGTTACGATCACGCGTTCTTGTTACAGGCCAAAGGCGATGGCAAAAAAGTGGCGGCGCATGTCTGGTCAGCAGATGAAAAATTGCAGCTGAAGGTCTACACCACCGCTCCGGCTCTGCAATTCTACTCCGGCAACTTCCTCGGCGGCACGCCATCAAGAGGAACTGAACCTTACGCCGACTGGCAGGGGCTGGCACTGGAAAGCGAGTTTCTGCCGGACAGCCCGAACCACCCTGAATGGCCGCAGCCGGACTGCTTCTTGCGGCCTGGCGAAGAGTATTCCAGCCTGACGGAATATCAGTTTATTGCTGAGTAATGTTAAGCCCTCGTCATGAGGGCTTTATCCTCGTATTGTTCAAATCACCAGCAAATACCGACATATTTGCAACTCAATATTCACAACAACCTTACACTGCGACACTATTTTCGCTATGGTTATGCGTAAGCATTGCTGTTGCTTCGTCACGGCAATATAATGAGAATTATTATCATTAAAAGATGATTTGAGGAGTAAGTATATGGCTGTAACTAAGCTGGTTCTGGTTCGTCATGGCGAAAGTCAGTGGAACAAAGAAAACCGTTTCACCGGTTGGTACGACGTGGATCTGTCTGAGAAAGGCGTAAGCGAAGCAAAAGCAGCAGGTAAGCTGCTGAAAGAGGAAGGTTACAGCTTTGACTTTGCTTACACCTCTGTGCTGAAACGCGCTATCCATACCCTGTGGAACGTGCTGGACGAACTGGATCAGGCATGGCTGCCCGTTGAGAAATCCTGGAAACTGAACGAACGTCACTACGGTGCGTTGCAGGGTCTGAACAAAGCGGAAACTGCTGAAAAGTATGGCGACGAGCAGGTGAAACAGTGGCGTCGTGGTTTTGCGGTGACTCCGCCGGAACTGACTAAAGATGATGAGCGTTATCCGGGCCACGATCCGCGTTACGCGAAACTGAGCGAGAAAGAGCTGCCGCTGACTGAAAGCCTGGCGCTGACCATTGACCGCGTGATCCCTTACTGGAATGAAACCATTCTGCCGCGTATGAAGAGCGGTGAGCGCGTAATCATCGCTGCTCATGGTAACTCGTTGCGTGCGCTGGTGAAATATCTCGATAACATGAGCGAAGAAGAGATTCTTGAGCTGAATATCCCGACTGGCGTGCCGCTGGTGTATGAGTTCGACGAGAACTTCAAACCGCTGAAACGCTATTATCTGGGTAATGCTGACGAGATCGCGGCGAAAGCAGCTGCTGTCGCTAACCAGGGTAAAGCGAAGTAAACGTCATTTGTTTAATAATGAGAAAGCCGACTGCAAGCGAGTCGGCTTTTTTGTTTGTCGTTGCTAACAATGGAGCACATTGCCTGATGCGACGCTGCGCGTCTTATCAAACCTACAAACATACAGTCATGGCGATTTGACTATAAATTATCCACGACGCGCTTTTACTGCATTTGCCAGTTGACGTAACAGAGCATCGGTATCGTCCCAGCCAATGCAGGCATCAGTGATACTCTTGCCATAAGCCAGCGGCTCCCCGCTCTCCAGACTCTGATTGCCTTCCACCAGATGACTTTCCACCATCACGCCAATAATGGCCTTTTCGCCACCGGCAATCTGCTGGCAAACGTCAGCACAAACATCCATCTGCTTTTTGAATTGTTTGGACGAGTTAGCATGGCTGAAATCGATCATCACTTGAGCTGGCAGGCCTGCTTTGTTCAGCCCTTCTTTCACTTCAGCAACGTGTTTTGCACTGTAATTAGGCTCTTTACCGCCGCGCAGAATGATATGGCAATCGCCGTTACCGCTGGTATTCACAATCGCCGAATGCCCCCATTTGGTCACTGAAAGGAAGCAGTGCGGCGCACCGGCGGCATTAATGGCATCGATAGCCACTTTAATCGTACCGTCTGTGCCATTTTTGAAACCTACCGGGCAAGAAAGACCAGACGCCAGTTCGCGATGCACCTGCGATTCGGTGGTACGTGCGCCAATTGCGCCCCAGCTCATCAGGTCAGCGAGATACTGAGGGGTGATCATGTCGAGAAATTCGCCCGCCGCTGGCAGACCGCTGTCGTTAATATCGAGCAGCAATTTACGGGCAATTCGCAAACCGTCGTTGATCTGGAAGCTGTTGTCCATATGCGGATCGTTAATCAGCCCTTTCCAGCCCACCGTGGTGCGCGGCTTTTCAAAATAAACGCGCATTACGATTTCCAGGTCGTCTTTTAGCTCTTCACGCAGCGCCAGCAAGCGAGTGGCATACTCTTTTGCCGCGACAGGATCATGAATTGAGCATGGGCCAATCACCACTAACAGGCGATCATCATTACCTTTCAGGATCTTATGGATCGCTTTTCGGGCATGGGCTACCGTATTCGCGGCATTTTCAGTAGCGGGGAATTTTTCCAGCAGTGCGACAGGAGGAAGTAACTCTTTGATTTCTTTGATGCGTAAATCGTCGTTCTGATAATTCATGTCTGTTCCAGTGTTGCCATACTTATCTTGGTGAATGCAATCCTTCCAATCTATATCTTCCGTCAGAATGTGTAAACGGGGTTTTACACTATGGACGGAATAATCCTGGAATCGACAAGAAATACGCCAGATTGTCGCGAAAAACGAGATCTCCCCTACAATTTCTAACTGTAACTTCTCTATTTATTAATTTTTTCAAGATTCTCAGCTGGATCTCTTCTTCTGGCTGAAATCTTCAACCATTGCCTGATATTCACCTGCAAATGCACTGTTGGAAGAGGTTATCCGACATAACGACCATAACAGGAGCATCCTATGAAAATGACAAAACTGGCCACACTATTTCTGACTGCCACTCTGAGCCTTGCCAGCGGTGCCGCACTGGCTGCCGATAGCGGGGCGCAAACCAATAACGGCCAGGCAAACGCCGCAGCTGATGCGGGCCAGGTAGCCCCTGACGCCCGTGAAAATGTCGCACCAAATAACGTCGACAATAACGGGGTTAATACCAACTCGGGCGGGACGATGCTGCACCCGAATGGTTCATCCATGAATAATGACGGCATGACCAAAGACGAAGAGCACAAAAACACCATGTGCAAAGACGGTCGCTGCCCGGACATCAATAAAAAGGTACAAACCGGTGATGGCATCAACAATGATGTCGATACCAAAACCGACGGTACTACGCAGTAAGCCAGGATATATGGCTGATAATGGGAGAGCGGAGGCTCTCCTTTTTAATTTTTCCCTTCTAAAAGCAGTATGATGTCATAAAGTTAAGTGAGATAAATTAAGGGATGACTCGTCATGGCGCACTCACACACTTCCCCACACCTGCCAGAAGATAATAATGCTCGTCGCTTGTTGTATGCTTTCGGCGTAACTGCCGGGTTTATGCTGGTAGAAGTCATTGGCGGTTTTCTTTCCGGTTCTCTGGCATTGCTGGCTGATGCCGGACATATGTTGACCGATACTGCCGCCCTGCTTTTCGCCCTACTCGCAGTGCAATTTTCACGTCGTCCTCCCACCATTCGCCACACTTTCGGTTGGCTAAGATTGACCACGCTCGCGGCGTTTGTGAATGCCATCGCCCTGGTGGTGATTACGATTTTGATTGTCTGGGAGGCGATAGAACGTTTCCGCACGCCGCGTCCGGTTGAAGGCGGTATGATGATGGCGATTGCCGTGGCGGGATTGCTGGCAAATATACTTTCTTTCTGGTTACTTCATCACGGTAGTGAAGAGAAAAACCTCAACGTGCGAGCAGCGGCACTGCATGTGCTTGGGGACCTGCTGGGTTCCGTTGGTGCTATCGTCGCCGCGTTGATAATTATCTGGACCGGCTGGACACCTGCGGACCCCATTCTCTCGATACTCGTGTCGCTTCTGGTTCTACGCAGCGCGTGGCGATTATTGAAAGACAGCGTGAATGAATTACTTGAAGGTGCGCCCGTTTCGCTGGATATTGCTGAAATGAAACGCCGCATGTGCCGGGAAATCCCGGAAGTCCGCAATGTGCACCATGTACATGTGTGGATGGTGGGCGAAAAGCCAGTGATGACGCTGCATGTGCAGGTGATCCCGCCACACGATCACGACGCGTTGTTGGATCAGATCCAACACTATCTGATGGATCACTATCAGATTGAGCACGCCACCATCCAGATGGAATATCAACCTTGTCATGGGCCAGACTGCCACCTGAATGAAGGGGTGTCTGGCCATTCACATCATCACCATTAATGGGAAAGCGCGCGTGAACCTCTTTCGCGTGCGCTGTTGATCCACATCCGGCTGCCGTTGAGGGCAATAAAGGTCAGGATCAGATACTCCAGCGACATGGCATAGACGCCCTGCAAGGCGAAAATCACCACGCTAATCACGTTAATGATGACCCACAATAACCAGTTTTCGACGTATTTACGCGTCATCAGGATCATTGCCACGATGGAGAGTACCATCATGCAGGAGTCCCAGAATGGGAAGGCGTCCGGTTGCAATTCTGGCATCACTACCTGCAAACCCAATGCTTGCATAATCGTGACTGCCACGCGGGTCAAAAATGCAAACACCGGATTGATAAATACCGTCATCAGACCAATCGAAACCACGCAAACCGCCAACCAGCTTAGCGCCTTCGGCAATGGCAACCAGCGAATTTTTAACTCAGCTTCATGTTGACTGGTTTGTCGCGACCAGGCATACCAGCCATAAATGTTAGCGGCAAAGAAAAACACCTGTAACAGCAGGCTGGCATACAGCTGAATCTGAAAGAAAATAATGCCAAACAGGGTAACGTTGATCAGGCCAAAAAAGTAGTTGCTGATCTTCTCCAGACTGGCAAGGCCAATACACAGTAACCCAGCGATCGTCCCCACCGCTTCGATCCATGAGAGATCGTAACCGCCAGCACCGATCGGTATATGAACCAGAATGCTCTGTGTGCTAAAAAAATCCATCTTTCCCCCAATGCGTAGCGTGACGCCTTATTGTCAGTTATCCACGTAGTGTAGCCGCAAAATCCAGCATACGGTTGAGCGGCACCAGCGCCCTCTCTCGCAGATTTTCGTCAACATGAACCTCGTGATTGCTTCCTCCCTGTTCCAGCGCCTCTGCGATGGCCTGAAGGCCATTCATTGCCATCCACGGACAATGAGCGCAACTTCGACAGGTAGCGCCCTCGCCTGCGGTTGGCGCTTCCAGCAATTCTTTATCTGGCACGGCCTGCTGCATTTTGTAGAAAATGCCCCGGTCAGTCGCCACAATCAGCTGCTGATGCGGCAATGTTTTTGCAGCGTTAATCAACTGACTTGTGGAACCAACAGCATCGGCCATATCGACAATAGCTTGTGGTGACTCCGGATGCACCAGTATGGCAGCATCAGGGTACTGTTTTTGTAAGCGGGTTAACGCCTGAGTCTTAAACTCGTCATGAACGATACAGGCACCTTGCCAGCATAAGATGTCTGCGCCTGTCTGTTTTTGCACGTAACGCCCCAGATGTTTGTCTGGTGCCCAGATAATTTTTTCACCCAAACTATCCAGATGATCAATGAGTTCGACGGCAATGCTTGAAGTTACCACCCAATCTGCACGCGCTTTTACCGCAGCAGAAGTGTTGGCGTAGACAACGACAGTACGATCGGGATGGGCATCGCAAAATGCGTTGAATTCTTCAATCGGACATCCGAGATCCAGTGAACATTCAGCCTGAAGTGTTGGCATCAGAATTGTTTTTTCCGGGCTGAGAATTTTGGCGGTTTCCCCCATAAATCTCACCCCAGCGACTAACAGCGTAGAAGCGGGATGCTTTGCACCGAAGCGGGCCATTTCCAGAGAATCAGAAATACAGCCACCGGTTTCTTCAGCCAGCTGTTGAATTTCGGGATCGGTATAGTAGTGGGCGACCATCACCGCATTACGTTCTTTCAGCAGACGTTTTATTTTCTCGCGATAATACGCTTTTTCATCAATGCTTAACGGCGTTGGCTTCGGTGGAAAAGGATATATCGCCGTTTCAGGATCAAACATCACGCTCATTTGGCCATCTCGTTTTACAGGCTTAACGTTTATGCCGACATGAAGCGTTCAATCCGCTGCAATCGGCCTCAATTGTTTTATATGCTAAACAAAATAGCCGAATGGTGAGGAAAAGTCACACGTATTACGCCTGATGTGCAGGATGCGTCATTTTACGCCTAATTCCACCGACGTAGAGTTGCTTGCACAGCAAGCTCTGACTATGTCATCAGGTTTACAACTTGAAATTGTGGGATGCCTGAATAGCAAAAAAGCGCCTTTAGGGCGCTTTTTTACATTGGTGGGTCGTGCAGGATGACTCGCTTCGCTCGCCCTTCGGGCCGTCGCCGCGAGCGGCTCCGTTGTTTCGCTACGCTCAACTCGAATCTGCTGCAGGTTCGAATCTTTGAGTATCGCAGATAGCAAAAAAGCGCCTTTAGGGCGCTTTTTTACATTGGTGGGTCGTGCAGGATGACTCGCTTCGCTCGCCCTTCGGGCCGTCGCCGCAAGCGGCTCCGTTGTTTCGCTGCGCTCAACTCGAACCTGCGACCAATTGATTAAAAGTCAACTGCTCTACCAACTGAGCTAACGACCCCTTGCGGGATTATGCTGCTTTAATCATTCAGGATGGTGGGTCGTGCAGGATTCGAACCTGCGACCAATTGATTAAAAGTCAACTGCTCTACCAACTGAGCTAACGACCCCTTGCGGGATTATGCTGCTTTAATCATTCAGGATGGTGGGTCGTGCAGGATTCGAACCTGCGACCAATTGATTAAAAGTCAACTGCTCTACCAACTGAGCTAACGACCCATATGGGTGTTACCTGAAAGATTTTTACTCGAATCCAATCTTTAAGATTGGTGGGTCGTGCAGGATGACTCGCTTCGCTCGCCCTACGGGCCGTTGCTGGCGCAACGTTATCCTTCACGCTTAACATCTGAGTTTGATGTTAAAATTGGTGGGTCGTGCAGGATTCGAACCTGCGACCAATTGATTAAAAGTCAACTGCTCTACCAACTGAGCTAACGACCCGAGTGGTGGGTGATGACGGGATCGAACCGCCGACCCCCTCCTTGTAAGGGAGGTGCTCTCCCAGCTGAGCTAATCACCCGATACTACGCTGGATACTACAAACTACTTCCACCAAACCCACCGCAATTAGTGGTGGGTCGTGCAGGATTCGAACCTGCGACCAATTGATTAAAAGTCAACTGCTCTACCAACTGAGCTAACGACCCGGTGGTGGGTGATGACGGGATCGAACCGCCGACCCCCTCCTTGTAAGGGAGGTGCTCTCCCAGCTGAGCTAATCACCCGATACTACACTGGATACTACACTGGATACTACTTAAAGTGGTGGGTCGTGCAGGATGACTCGACTTCGTCTCGCCCTTCGGGCCGTTGCTGACGCAACGTTATCCTTCACGTTTTACTACCGCTTCCACCTTAGCGATTGGTGGGTCGTGCAGGATTCGAACCTGCGACCAATTGATTAAAAGTCAACTGCTCTACCAACTGAGCTAACGACCCACTTTTTCGTTGCTTTCGGTTTGTTTGATATCCCGTGGCAACGGCGGCATATATTACTGATTTCAGACTTGAGCGCAACAAAAATTTCGATGTAGATCACTCAACTGCTTATGAATCGCACGACACGACCAGAAATAATGCGACTTCTGGTCGCGTGTTATGCATTACATGGCGTTCAGACGTTTTTGCGCCTGTTTAGCACCATCAGTACCAGGGTATTTACTGATAACCTGCTGGTACACGGCTTTTGCTTTCGCGGTGTCACCTTTGTCCTGCATGATGACGCCAACTTTAAACATCGCATCTGCAGCCTTCGGTGACTTCGGATAGTTTTTCACTACCGAAGCAAAATAGTACGCCGCATCATCTTTCTTACCCTTGTTGTAGTTTAACTGACCCAGCCAATAATTAGCGTTGGGCAGGTAAGTTGAATCAGGATAATTTTTGATGAAATTCTGAAATGCCACCATCGCGTCATCCTGGCGGGATTTATCCTGTACCAGCGCAATAGCTGCATTGTAATCAGTGTTTGCATCGCCGCTTTTCACCGGCGCACCAGCATTCGCAGTACCTGCATCAGCTGTTGGCGTCGTTGCCGCCGCTCCGCTTTGATCGCCGCCGGCTGATTGTGCCGCTGCACCACCGCTGCTAAGGCTATCGATCTGCAACAAGATCTGCTTCTGCCGCTCCACGACCTGATTCAATTGATACTGATTTTCCTGAATTTGACCACGCAGGGAATCAATATCGGACTGATTATCAGAGAGTTGCTGCTGGAGTTGGGTCAAAAGCTGGCTGTGAGCATTTGAAATACGCTCAAGTTGAGTGACGCGGTCTTCGACCGAGCCTGAGCCGACACTACTGATTGGTGCCTGAGCAAAAGCGGCCCAGGGGGCCGCTATACCAACCAGTAACGACAGACTCAATAGTTGATGTCTGAAGTTACTGCTCATGCAATTCTCTTAGTAAACCAGTACCGCACGACGGTTTTTGGAGTATGCCGCTTCGTCATGACCCAGTACTGCAGGTTTTTCTTTACCGTAAGAAACGATGGAGATCTGGTCTGCAGAAACGCCTTTACCCTGCAGGTACATCTTAACGGCGTTCGCACGACGTTCACCCAGGGAGATGTTGTATTCCGGAGTACCACGTTCGTCCGCGTGACCTTCTACGGTGACTTTGTAAGACGGGTTGCTACGCAGGAAGTTTGCGTGTGCATCCAGCATTTGAGCGAAGTCAGAACGGATATCGTATTTGTCCAGATCGAAGTAAACGATGTTGTTCTGCTGCAGCTGTTGCATTTGCAGACGAGCCTGCTCTTCGGAAGACATGTTGCCATTTCCGCCGTTCGCATCCATGCCAGTGCCGGCACCCAGCATGCCTTCGCTGCCGTCATTGCTGGCGTTCTTGTTGGAAGAACATGCCGCAATTGCCATAACAGGCAGAGCAATCATCAGCCCTTTCAGCACTTTGTTCAGTTGCATTTCAATGATTCCTTTACTATTCAATTAATTATTATCACAGATACGGCGACCAGGCAGGAAATTTGACCTGTCCATCAGTTGCCGGAAGACGCGCTTTGAAACGCCCATCTGTAGAAACCAAATTCAGCACGGATCCCATCCCCTGAGAAGAGCTGTAGATTACCATAGTGCCGTTAGGTGCCAGACTTGGCGTTTCATCCAGGAACGTTGAGGACAGAACTTGTACGCCTCCCGTTACCAGATCTTGTTTGGCAATGTGCTGCTGCCCACCATTGGAGCTAACCATTACCATAAATTTACCGTCGCTGCTGACATCCGCATCCTGGTTCTGCGAACCTTCCCAGGTAATACGTTGCGGCGCACCGCCGTTGATATTCACTTTATAAACCTGCGGACGACCGGCCTGGTCAGAGGTGAAGGCCAGGTTTTGACTGTCCGGGAACCAGGTCGGTTCGGTGTTGTTGCTGCGACCATCTGTCACCTGACGGATTTGACCAGAGGCTAAATCCATTACGTACAGATTCAGGCTACCAGTTTTCGACAGAGCAAAAGCCAGTTTGCTGCCGTCCGGCGAGAATGCAGGCGCACCGTTGTGACGCGGGAAGGAAGCAACCTGACGCACTGCACCGTTAGCCAGCGTCTGGATTACCAGCGCGGAACGACCGCTTTCGAAGGTAACATATGCCAGTTTAGAACCGTCCGGTGACCACGCCGGAGACATCAGCGGCTGCGGAGAACGGTGAACCACAAACTGGTTGTAGCCATCATAGTCAGACACGCGCAACTCATACGGGAACTGGCCACCATTGGTCTGAACAACATAGGCAATACGGGTACGGAACGCACCTTTAATGCCGGTCAGTTTTTCAAACACTTCATCACTGGCGGTATGGCCAGCGTAACGCAGCCATTGTTTGTTTACTTTGTATGAGTTCTGAGCAAGCACAGTACCCGGTGCACCGCCGGTATCAACCAGCTGATAAGCAACATTGTAAGAACCGTCCGGATTCGGAGTGACTTGACCTACAACGACAGCGTCAATGCCCAGCGCAGACCATGCAGCAGGTTGAACTTCCTGCGCGCTACCTGGCTGTTGAGGCAGACGAGCGCGATCTAACGGATTAAATTTACCGCTGTTACGCAAGTCAGCAGCAACGATGCCGCCAATATCTTCAGGTGCCGCACCTGGACCCGCCCACTGGAATGGAACGACACCAATAGGACGACCGGAATCTACACCACTGTCGATCACAATGCGGACTTCAGCATGCAGAACTGACGCCCACAGTATGAGAAAACCAAATGCTACTCGTAATGCCTGCTTCATCATATCTCCCTTATCTGGACAGATAGCCCACGATAATTTAGCAGAATGTTAACAAACTCAAATACACAAAACTACCAGAACCCTGCGACAACCGATGTCTGATGTTGACCGCCGTGACGACCAACATCGCGATTACGGTTTGAAGTCCAATGGTGCGTTCTTGAACACTTCATATACTGCCTGGCTTGGTGGTTTCGGGATCTTCGCAAGTTTAGCTGCTGCCAACGCAGCCTGACAAAGAGCGGGATCGCCACCTTCAGGTTTGATATCCAGTAACATGCCATCCGGTGCCAGCTTTATGCGCAGCGTACAGGTTTTACCTGTATAGGACGATGCATCATAGAACTTACTTTCGATAGCAGATTTAATCTGCCCGGCATAGTTATTGATATCTGCGCCTGATGCGCCATTGTTTTTAGTATTACCACTCCCGGCAGGCGAAGCATTGTTCCCTTTCGCCCCTCCCCCCGTTTTCGGTGCATTCTTACCAGAGCTTAGCTCACCGAAAATATCATCTGCCTCCGCGGCAGCTTTTGCTGCAGCCGCTTTTTCAGCTGCTGCTTTTTCAGCTGCTGCTTTTGCCGCTGCGGCTTTTTTGTCTGCGGCGGCTTTTTCTGCCGCTGCTTTCTTATCAGCTGCTGCCTTTTCAGCAGCCGCTTTTTCTGCTGCTTTTTTGTCGGCTGCAGCTTTTTCAGCGGCGGCTTTCTTATCTGCAGCCGCCTTTTCAGCAGCCGCTTTCTGCTCAGCTTCGGCCTTCGCTTTTTCAGCAGCTTCAGTTGCCGCTTTCTTTCTTGCTTCAGCTGCAGCAGCTTCTGCCGCTTCCGCTTTCTTCTTCAGCGCCGCTGCAGCTTTGGCGGCTTCGGCCTCGGCTTTTTTCTGCGCTTCGGCTGCGGCTTTGGCGGCTTCTGCTTCTGCTTTTTTCTTCGCGTCCGCAGCCGCTTTCTTCGCTGCTTCTTCGGCAGCTTTGGCTTCCGCTTCAGCCTTCGCTTTAGCATCTGCCGCCGCTTTCGCTGCTGCCTCTTCCGCTTGCTTCTGCTTTAACTCGGCCTGTTTAGCGGCTTCTTCAGCCTGTTTCTTCTGTTCCTGAGCAGCTAACCGTTCTTTCTCAAGCTGCTTCAGGCGTTCCTGTTCAGCCGCTTGTTTCTCACGCAGTTCTTCAGCAGCCTGCTGTTCCTTCATCTTGCGCTGCTCTTCAGAACGCTTCGCGCTTGATTCCTGGCTTTGCATACGTTTGTACTGCTCAACTACCGCACCTGAATCAACCATTACAGCATCGATGGACGAACCACCGCCGCCTCCGGCTGAAGCTTCTATATTCTCATCGAACGAACTCCAGATCAGCGCTGCAAATAAGATGACATGCAGCACTGCTGAAATAATTATCGCCCGTTTGAGCTTGTCGTTTTGTTCGGTTGCCTTTGACACTCTCGGTTCCCAAAAACTGTTCGCCTGTTACCCGCTCTCTTAAAGCAAGGGAAACGCAGATGCTTAAATAGGCTGCGTCATTAAACCAACCGATTTCACACCCGCACTGTGTAACAAGTTCAGCGCTTTAATTATTTCATCGTAAGGCACATCTTTTGCGCCACCGATCAGAAAGACCGTTTTCGGGTTGGCCTTGAAACGGCTGGATACTTCCGCCACCACCTGCTCTGGTGGTAAACGCTCCAGACGATCTTTCTCAACCACCACGGTGTACTGACCAATACCAGACACTTCAACAATCACAGGCGGATTATCGTTACTGCTCACCGCCTGTGATTCAGTAGCGTCTGGCAGATCGACCTCCACGCTCTGGGTGATGATGGGCGCTGTCGCCATAAAGATCAGCAACAGCACCAGCAGTACGTCCAGCAACGGTACAATGTTGATTTCGGACTTGAGATCGCGACGACCTCGTCCACGCGCTCTGGCCATGGCTTACCCCTTGTTGCTCTCGCTAACGGTAAACGCCTGGCGGTGCAGAATGGCGGTGAACTCTTCCATAAAGTTGTCGTAGTTCAGCTCCAGTTTGTTGACGCGCTGGTTCAGACGGTTGTAAGCCATAACCGCAGGGATTGCGGCAAACAGACCGATAGCCGTGGCGATCAACGCTTCTGCGATACCCGGTGCAACCATTTGCAGCGTCGCCTGTTTCACCGCGCCGAGCGCGATAAAGGCGTGCATGATCCCCCAGACTGTACCGAACAGACCGATATACGGGCTGATGGAACCTACCGTACCGAGAAACGGAATGTGCGTTTCCAGATTTTCCAGCTCACGGTTCATGGAAATACGCATCGCGCGCGACGCGCCTTCCACTACGGCTTCCGGTGCATGGCTGTTAGCACGATGCAGGCGCACAAATTCTTTGAACCCACTGTAAAAGATTTGTTCCGACCCCGAGAGATTATCTCGTTTTCCCTGGCTCTCCTGATAGAGGCGAGAAAGTTCGATTCCAGACCAGAATTTATCCTCAAACGCTTCGGCTTCGCGAGCCGCGGCGTTAAGAATACGGGTCCGCTGGATAATAATGGCCCAGGATGCGATTGAAAAACCAATCAAAATCAACATGATAAGTTTAACCAGAAGGCTCGCCTTCAGGAACAAATCAAGGATATTCATGTCAGTCACTGCTTAAACTCCGCGACAATAGACTTGGGAAGCGCACGAGGCTTCATTTTGAGTGGGTCAACGCAAACAATCAGAACCTCAGCTTCATTCAGCAGAGTATTCTCAGCGTTGACAATACGTTGCGTGAAAACCAAAGAGGTGCCACGCATTGATGTTATTTCAGTCTGTATTTCGAGCATATCGTCGAGCCGCGCAGGCGCGTAATATTCCACCGTCATCTTACGCACCACGAAGGCAACGCGTTCAGCCATCAGAGCCTGTTGACTGAAGTGATGATGACGCAGCATCTCTGTGCGTGCTCTTTCATAAAAAGCGATGTAACTGGCGTGGTACACCACACCACCGGCATCGGTATCTTCATAGTAGACGCGAACCGGCCATCGAAACAGCGTTGTATTCACTTTACATCCCAGTAATGCAACAAAAATTAGAACTTTTAAACGCTGCTACTATACGCGCGCGATTGAGGTTTGGGAATGAGGGCAAGTTAAGGGAGCGTAAAAATTTATGGACTGTTGAAGGTCCATAAATTTTTAAAGAGAATTCTGATTTAAAAGAAGAAGAAAATCAGCCCGACAATGAGAACGATATCGGCAAGCAGTGGGCAAAAAATCCCTTGCCAGAGAACCTTCTGCGGACGAAAACCCACGCCGTGAATTACGCCTGCACAGACGGCCCACATCAGCAATAAACCATGCCAGATTTCCAGTTCACTGGTCTTCGCGGCAAAACGTGATGGGTCCCAAAACATACATCCTGCTAACAGAAGCGCCATCACGAAGGAAAGCGCCCGCAGGGGGCGCTTGTCCATTACCGCATACAAAGTTGCGATAACCTTACTCATCAGCTGTCTTCTTGACCGGCTTTACCTGATTCGACGTGCTCAAGCGCCAGCGCGGTGATTACCCCAAACGAACAGGCAAGAAGCGTTCCCAGAATCCATGCGAAATACCACATTTTTAGCTCCTTACTTAGTACAGAGAGTGGGTGTTACGTTCAATATCTTCTTTGGTGATACGTCCGAACATTTTCCAGTAACACCAGGCGGTGTAGAGCAGAATGATCGGAACCAGAACCACCGCAACCCAGGTCATGACGTTAAGCGTCAGCTGGCTGGAAGTTGCATCCCACATTGTCAGACTTGCATTCATCATGGTGCTGGACGGCATTACAAACGGGAACATTGCAATACCGGCAGTCAGGATGATGCAGGCCAGCGTCAGGGAGGAGAACACAAACGCCCACGCGGCTTTATCCATACGTGCAGTCAGGATGGTCAGCAGCGGCAGAACCACACCCAGCGCCGGAATAGCCCACAGAATCGGCGTGTTGTTGAAGTTCACCAACCATGCGCCAGCTTCACGAACCACTTCTTTATTCAGCGGGTTAGAGGCAGCGTAATGGTCCATTGTCGATTTCACGACATAACCATCGATACCGTACATCACCCATACACCCGCCAGTGCGAAGCAGACCAGCGTCACCAGTGCCGCTACCTGTGCCGTTGCACGGGTACGCAGGTGCAGTTCGCCCACGGTACGCATCTGCAGATAGGTTGCGCCCTGGGTAATGATCATCCCTACGCTTACCACACCTGCCAGCAGGCCGAATGGGTTAAGCAGCTGGAAGAAGTTACCGGTGTAGTACAGACGCAGATATTCATCAACGTTAAACGGTACGCCCTGCAACAGGTTACCGAACGCCACACCAATCACTAGCGGCGGAACGAAGCTACCAATGAAGATGCCCCAGTCCCACATGTTACGCCAGCGGGTTTCTTCAATCTTGGAGCGGTAATCAAAACCGACCGGACGGAAGAACAGAGACGCCAGCACAAGGATCATCGCCACATAGAAGCCGGAGAACGCAGCGGCATAGACCATCGGCCAGGCAGCAAACAGTGCGCCGCCTGCGGTGATAAGCCAAACCTGGTTACCGTCCCAGTGTGGTGCGATGGAGTTAATCATAATTCGACGCTCGGTGTCGTTACGACCGAGGAAACGGGTGAGCATGCCCACCCCCATGTCGAAACCGTCAGTGACTGCAAAACCAATCAGCAGAATGCCAACCAGCAGCCACCAGATAAAACGCAATACTTCATAATCGATCATTTGACGACTCCTGTCTTAGCGTGCCGGCTGAGTAGTCGTGGAGGACTGCTCAAAGTGATAGCGACCGGTTTTCAGGCTGCTTGGGCCGAGGCGTGCAAACTTGAACATTAAGAACAATTCTGCCACCAGGAACAGGGTATACAGGCCGCAAATCAGCACCATCGAGAAGATGAGATCGCCTGCGGTCAGTGACGAGTTCGCCACAGCTGTCGGCAGCACTTCACCGATAGCCCACGGTTGGCGGCCATATTCAGCCACGAACCAGCCCGCTTCTACAGCAATCCACGGCAGCGGAATACCGTACAGCGCGGCGCGCAGCAGCCATTTTTTCTCGCCAATGCGGTTGCGGATGACACTCCAGAAGGAGAGCGCAATGATTGCCAGCAGCAGGAAGCCACACGCCACCATGATACGGAACGCGAAGTACAGCGGCGCTACACGCGGAATGGAGTCTTTGGTTGCTTGTTGAATCTGAGCTTCAGTCGCATCAGCCACGTTCGGCGTATAGCGTTTCAGCAGCAGACCGTAACCGAGGTCTTTCTTCATGCTATTGAACTGGTCACGAACCGCCTGGTCGGTAGAACCAGAACGCAGTTGTTCGAGCAGAGAGTACGCTTTCATCCCGTTACGGATGCGTTCTTCATGCTGAACCATCAGCTCTTTCAGGCCGATCACTGGCGTATCCACGGAACGCGTTGCAATGATACCCAGCGCGTAAGGGATCTGAATCGCAAATTTGTTCGTCTGCTCATCCTGATCAGGAATACCGAACAGAGTAAAGGCAGCAGGCGCAGGTTGAGTTTCCCACTCGGCTTCAATTGCAGCCAGTTTGGTTTTCTGCACGTCGCCCATTTCGTAACCGGATTCATCACCCAGAACAATAACAGACAGAACGGCAGCCATACCGAAGCTTGCAGCGATAGCAAAGGAGCGTTTAGCGAAGGCGAAGTCACGGCCTTTCAGCATATACCATGCGCTGATACCGAGGATGAACATCGCGCCAGTCACATAACCAGAGGCTACAGTGTGAACGAATTTCACCTGAGCAACCGGGTTAAGCACCAGTTCGGAGAAGCTCACCATCTCCATACGCATGGTTTCGAAATTGAAATCGGACGCGATTGGGTTTTGCATCCAGCCGTTCGCAACCAGAATCCACAGTGCGGACAGGTTTGAACCGAGCGCCACCAGCCAGGTGACACACATATGCTGAACTTTACCCAGACGATCCCAACCGAAGAAGAACAGACCTACAAAGGTGGATTCGAGGAAGAAGGCCATCAGACCTTCGATTGCCAGCGGCGCACCGAAGATATCCCCTACATAGTGGGAATAGTAAGACCAGTTAGTCCCGAACTGGAACTCCATGGTCAGACCGGTTGCCACACCCAGAGCAAAGTTGATACCAAACAACTTGCCCCAGAACTTGGTCATATCTTTATAAATCTGTTTGCCGGAAAGGACGTAGACCGTTTCCATAATGGCCAGCAGGAACGCCATACCGAGCGTCAGCGGCACAAAAAGGAAGTGGTACATCGCGGTCAAGGCAAACTGTAAGCGCGACAGTTCGACTATATCTAACATCATGACTCCTTGCTCATCGCATGAAGACTCCGAGAGTGAACCCCGTTAGAAAGGGTCACACGCATGCCCCAATACAAAATTATTTGCTCGCCCCTATCGTTGCCATTTCATCAAAAGAGGAAAGACAATGATAAAAAAGTTACAAATATGTTAATGAATAAACCAAATTGATCCCGTAATTATATTACGCCGCAAAATCCTTACAATAAACAGGTTTTTATTGAGCAAATTTGCATTTTTCGACAGTGATCAATTTATAGTGAAATTGTCACCATCCCACCAATTTGATCTACGACAATTTATCGCGTTTTGCAGATTTTTTTCAAGAATTAAAAATTGATTTATATCAAAATCAACCAGATATGTTAACCATGTATAATCTATAGATCATTGGTAATTTTATTGTTAATTTATTGTAACCAAATAGCGCAGTAAAATTACCACTATGGAAATGCATAGATAAAAAACCAGTATTTTATTTAACAGAACCGCCTTACCCACTTTTTATAAGACTAATTGGTTAGATTAGCCAATTTGTTGTCATTTTACATAACATATTTTTATCAAAGTTAATTGATTGTTGTCTTTATGAGCACCAACCTTTACCCCGGAATGTTATTGTTGCTTTGCTAATAATCACATTGAAGGATGGATTTGTAGAATTCAGGAAGAAGGGAAAGAGAGCTTTTAAGCTAAATTACATCTGATATAAGTATTTTTCCCCTTTTTATATTCAATGAACGGCTCAGTGCCCCAACATCAAACAACATGAGATTCAATAACTAAGTTTATCCTGTGTTGGTATATGTAAATTATTTTTATTAACCCAGCAGCAAGACGAGACAATGAAACGGTATTATATCTGGACGTTATTGAACACCAGCCCACTCTAAGTAATACGTTCCACTGCTCAAGAATAATCATTTGAGTAGAAGTGATTAATTAGGTCCAATGAATAGCACAACCCCAAATGAGTTATTAACCATTTGTTACTTTAAACATTACCGTTACAATTCCATGTTAAGACGGCAGTAAATTGCATTAATAATGCGCACCAAACTTTATGAACTACTTTTATAACCAGTCCCCTCTTAAAAAATGCAAATCAGATGTTGATCACAAATATATCAATACATTAAATCAATATAATTTGAAAAATTAAAATCAATAACAACCATACACGTAACCCATTGAAATAACCGTCATATTTAAAGCAATTACATAAACAAGCATTTTTCGAAAGATATTTTGAAAATAGATCAATTGCAACCAGACGACAGGACACAGACACTCCAGTGTTATTAATCATGTGCCACAGAAACGGCCATAAATACGACGTGTGTAACTTATTTTACTCTCTGTCTTACAAAGGATTACCCATGAAGAAAGCAATACTAGTGCTTGGCGTTATTGGTGCCGACTGCCATGCAGTTGGCAATAAAGTTCTGGATCGCGTTTTTACTTCTCATGACTTCAGAGTCATAAACCTGGGCGTAATGGTCAGCCAGGATGAATATATTGATGCTGCCATTGAAACTGGCGCTGACGCGATAGTGGTTTCCTCTATCTATGGGCATGGGGATATCGACTGTCTGGGTATGCGTGAACGCTGCATCGAACGTGGGCTGGGCGACATTCTGCTCTATGTAGGCGGTAACCTGGTGGTGGGTAAACATGACTTCGCTAACGTGGAAATCAAATTCAAAGAGATGGGTTTTGACCGCGTCTTCGCCCCCAGCCATGACTTAGAAGATGTCTGCCAGCTGATGTCCAACGATATCAACCAGCGTCATGGTGTTGAAACACGTATTTTCGAAGAGGCCATCTGATGCAAATCGTCTCTGTCGATATTGGATCGACGTGGACCAAAGCTGCCCTCTTTACCCGGGAGGGGGACGCGTTAACGCTGGTTAACCACGTTCTGACCCCAACCACCACGCATCATCTGGCCGATGGTTTTTTCTCAAGCCTGAATCAGGTGTTAAACGTAGATAACGCCCTCCCCCTGTTAAAAAGCGGCGAAGTCGCATTGAAGTACTCTTCTTCAGCCAAAGGTGGACTGGCGGTTGCCGCAATGGGATTAGTGCCTTCTATTACCCTGGAATCCGCGAAAGTAACCGCTCACTCTGCTGGCGCTAAAATTGCGCAGCATTACTCCTACAAGCTGAACCGCCGTGATATTCAGGCGCTGGAAGAGTCACCACCCGATATCCTCTTATTCACTGGCGGCACCGACGGCGGAGAAGAGAGTTACGGGCTAAATAACGCCCGTGTGCTGGCGGAATCAAAACTCGATTGCGCCATTATTTATGCCGGAAACAGGGACATTCAGGACAATATACAGGACATCCTCGGGCATAAAGATCTGACCATCGTCGATAACGTCCTGCCTGACCTTGAAAATCCCTCCCCTTTCGCCGCGCGACAGGCCATCTGCGACATTTTCCTCAAACGCATTGTTAAAGGAAAAGGACTGGATGTCATTGTTGATGAAACGGGCGAAGAGCCAATGCCAACGCCGTGGACAGTTTTTGAACTGGTTAAGGCAATCAGTAATGTCGATATCAGTTGGAAAGAGTTCATGCTGATCGACATGGGCGGCGCAACCACCGATATGTATTCTGCCTGTGCCAATAATCTCTCACCCGACACCGTTTTACACGGCGTACCGGAACCCTTCGTAAAACGGACCGTTGAAGGCGATCTGGGAATGCGCGTCTCAGCAATGGTGGTTGGTGAAAGCGCAAAAGACTTAGTTAATGTGATCTTTTCTCAGCACCCCACGCAGCAGGACGCTTTTTATCATTATCTCCGTCATTTGGTTGCACATCCCGACCATTTACCCACTAACGCAGAAGAAAAATATTTCGATACTGTGCTGGCCGGACTGTGCGTAAGTTACGCCACTGAACGTCATGCCGGCACCAAAAAAGAAGTCTGCACCTGCGTCGGCAATGTCGATTTACAGATGGGACGCGACCTGACCACCGTGCGCAAAGTCGTTGGTTCCGGTGGATGGCTGTCGCGCGCCAGCCAGTTTGATATTCATCGTTGGTTGAAATACCGCGAGTTAAACGACGACGGCAAACGCATTCTCTTACCGACCGAATTTGAATATTACCGCGATTCACGGGGGCTATTTCCACTGCTGGCAAACGTCGCCAGAGTCGATCCGCAGGCCGCCGCGCGTACCAGTATTCAATGCTTAACCCTATAACAATTAAGGTAGCAATCAATGGAACTTCGAAATAAGAAATTAACCCATGACGAATTCATGACCGAGCGGCAACAGGTACTGAAAACCTGGGAAACTGGCAAGGATGTTGAAAACTTCGAAGATGGCGTTAAATATCAACAAACTATTCCTGATCACAAACGCTTCTCCCTTGCCCTACTGAAAGCAGACCTGGAAGGTAAAACGCTTAGCCAACCGCGCGCAGGCGTGGCGTTGATGGACGAGCACATCGAACTACTGAAAACACTGCAAGATGAGTGCGATTTGCTGCCGAGCACCATCGATGCCTATACCCGTCTGAATCGTTACGAAGAAGCCGCGGTAGGGATTAAAAAATCCATCGAAGCCGGAACCTCTAAACTGAACGGTTTACCGGTGGTTAACCACGGCGTCGCAGCATGCCGTCGTCTGACCGAAACCTTGCAAAAACCGCTACAGATCCGCCATGGCACACCAGATGCGCGGCTGCTGGCTGAAATCTCAATGGCCAGCGGCTTCACCAGCTATGAAGGCGGCGGCATTTCCTACAATATTCCGTATGCCAAACGCGTAACGCTGGAAAAATCGATCCGCGACTGGCAGTACTGCGACCGTTTAATGGGGCTGTATGAAGAGCACGGAATTCGCATCAACCGCGAACCGTTTGGCCCGCTTACAGGTACCTTGATTCCACCGTTTATCTCGCACTCTATTGCGATAATCGAAGGCTTGCTGGCACTGGAACAGGGCGTGAAATCTATCACCGTCGGTTATGGTCAGGTCGGAAGCCTGACGCAAGATATTGCGGCGATCCAGTCTCTGCGGGAACTCGCTCACGAATACTTCCAGAATCATGGCTATGCAGAGTACGAATTAAGTACGGTGTTCCACCAGTGGATGGGCGGTTTTCCGGAAGACGAGTCAAAAGCGTTCGCGATTATCTCCTGGGGCGCGGCGGTTGCTGGAATGTCGGGCGCGACCAAAGTCATCACCAAGAGTCCGCATGAAGCCTGGGGCATCCCTACCGCTGCCGCCAACGTGCAGGGACTGAAAGCCTCCCGCCAAATGCTCAATATGGTTAGCGATCAGAAATTCCCACCGTGTCCTGCGGTGGAACTGGAAGCTGAGCTGATTAAGAGTGAAGTTCGCGCCGTGCTGAATAAAGTGTTCGAACTGGGGAATGGGGATATCGCGCGCGGTACGGTGCTGGCATTTGAAGCGGGCGTACTGGATGTGCCGTTTGCGCCAGCCGCCTGCAACGCGGGCAAAATTCTTCCGGTTCGCGACAACACTGGCGCGATACGCGTGCTGGAAGCCGGCGCCGTTCCGTTGCCAAAAGACATTCTCGACCTTCACCACGATTACGTTGCTGAACGCGCACGCTTTGAAGGACGCCAACCGACATTCCAGATGGTTGTTGATGACATCAATGCTGTATCCCACAGTAAATTAATAGGAAGACCATAATGAAAATAAAACAGGCCCTGTTCACCGCTGGCTACTCCTCATTCTATTTCGATGACCAGCAGGCGATAAAAAACGGAGCGGGCCACGACGGATTTTTTTATACCGGGGAGCCGGTTACGTCTGGATTTAGCGCAGTACGTCAGGCTGGGGAGTGCGTTTCAGTTCAGTTGATTCTGGAAAATGGCGCGGTCGCGGTTGGTGACTGTGCTGCGGTACAGTACTCCGGGGCAGGCGGTCGCGATCCGCTGTTCCTCGCCGAGCATTTTATTCCGTTCCTTAATGACCATATCAAACCGTTACTGGAAGGCCGCGATGTGGATGCGTTTGTGCCGAACGCCCGTTTTTTCGACAAGCTGCGTATTGACGGCAACTTGCTGCATACCGCCGTGCGCTATGGATTATCGCAGGCGCTACTTGACGCTACCGCGCTGGCAACGGGCCGTCTGAAAACTGAAGTAGTTTGCGATGAATGGCAGTTACCGCGCGTGGCGAAATCCATTCCTTTATTTGGTCAGAGCGGCGACGATCGGTATATCGCCGTCGATAAGATGATCCTTAAAGGGAGCGACGTACTGCCCCATGCGCTGATTAATAACGTCGAAGAGAAGCTGGGCTTTAAGGGCGAAAAACTGCGCGAATATATCCGCTGGCTGTCAGATCGCATTCTGAGCAAACGCACCAGCGCTCGCTACCACCCTACGCTGCACATCGATGTATACGGCACCATCGGTCTGATCTTCGACATGGATCCCGTTCGCTGCGCGCAATACATCGCCAGCCTGGAAGAAGAAACACAAGGTCTGCTGCTGTACATTGAAGGCCCGGTCGATGCCGGTAACAAACCTGACCAAATTCGCCTGTTGACTGCCATCACCAAAGAGCTGACGCGCCTCGGTTCCGGCGTGAAAATTGTCGCCGACGAATGGTGTAACACCTACCAGGATATCGTTGATTTCACTGATGCAGCCAGTTGCCACATGGTGCAAATCAAAACGCCTGATCTGGGCAGTATTCACAACATCGTCGATGCGGTTCTGTACTGCAACAGCCACGGAATGGAAGCCTATCAGGGTGGCACCTGTAACGAAACCGATGTCAGCGCCCGAACTTGTGTCCACGTAGCTCTTGCCGCGCGTCCCATGCGGATGCTGGTAAAACCGGGGATGGGGTTTGACGAGGGCCTCGACATCGTGTTCAACGAAATGAATCGTACTATCGCGCTGATGCTGGCTAAGGATTAACAGATGGCTCGTTCTTTTAAAGTCTTATCACCTACTGCGATCCTCGGTTACGGCTTCCCTGAAGAGAGCTTCCGCAAAGCGATGGCGGAATCTCCCGACCTGATCGCCGTTGATGCCGGTTCTTCCGATCCTGGCCCGCACTATCTGGGGGCGGGTAAGCCCTTTACCGACCGCGCGGGAGTTAAACGCGATCTACGCTATATGATCACCGCTGGCGTGCAAAATAATATTCCAGTGGTGATCGGGACGGCAGGTGGTTCTGGCGCAGCCCCGCATTTGGAGTGGTGTCGTCAAATTATTCACGAGATTGCGCAAGAGGAAAAACTTTCGTTTTCGATGGCGCTGATCCCGGCGGACGTTGACAAAGCCATCGTCCACCAGGCACTGGATAACGGCAAAATCACGGCGCTGGATTTTGTCCCGCCGTTAACGCACGACGCGATTGACGAAAGTACCTATATCGTCGCGCAAATGGGCATCGAGCCCTTCCAGCGGGCGCTGAAAGAAGGCGCACAGGTGGTGCTGGGCGGCCGGGCTTATGATCCGGCCTGCTTTGCAGCGCTACCCATCATGCAAGGCTTTGACGAAGGGCTGGCGCTGCACTGTGGGAAAATTCTCGAATGTGCAGCAATTGCCGCGACACCAGGCTCCGGCTCTGACTGTGCGATGGGCATCATCGACGATAATGGCTTCACGCTGAAGACGTTCAATCCGCAGCGTAAATTCACCGAAACATCCGCAGCCGCGCATACGCTGTATGAGAAATCGGACCCGTACTTCCTGCCGGGACCAGGTGGTGTTCTGAATCTGAAAGGCTGCACCTTCAAAGCCGTGAACGACGGTGAAGTTTATGTCAGCGGTTCTAAGCATGAAGAAACGCCATATGCCCTGAAACTGGAAGGTGCGCGGCAGGTGGGCTTCCGCTGCCTGACCATCGCAGGCACTCGCGACCCAATAATGATCGCCGGGATCGACAAAATCATTGAAGATGTCAAAGCCAGCGTAACGCGCAACCTGTCGCTGACCGATGACAGCATTCGAATGACATTCCACCTGTACGGTAAAAATGGTGTCATGGGCGACCACGAGCCCATGGAAACTGCCGGACATGAACTGGGGATCGTCCTGGATGTGGTCGCGCCGACGCAAGAAATCGCCAACAGTGTTTGTTCACTGGTGCGCTCCACTATGCTGCACTACGGTTATGAAAATCGCATCGCCACTGCGGGCAACCTGGCGTTCCCGTTCTCCCCTTCTGATATCCAGAGCGGACCCGTATACGAGTTTTCTATCTATCACCTGATTGAAGCCAACGACGCACTGCGGTTTGATTTCCATATTGAACAGGTGACGCCAGAAGGAGTTCAGGCATGAAACAGTCAATTGTCTCACTGGCGCAAGTCATTCGTTCAAAAAATGCCGGACCCTACGAACTGGTTTTAGACATTTTATTTAAAACGAAAGAAAACTATGAGCGAGTTAAATCATCAGGGCAATTAACTCCAGAGCTGATTGCGCGCTTATATCATGTTGAACCTAACTTTATTCATCGTATTGTCTGGTTTGATCCTTCTAATGCAGTAAAAATCGTCATGCCACGAGATATTATCTCCGGGAATGTAGGCGATAATGATGTTTATGGTGCGCAGCAGCACGCACCTTTATTAAGCATTCATTTTGATATTTAATACTGTTTAGATTATCAACCCCATAAATGTACCTGCACAGATTCCTTTATGTCAGGTACATTTATCTAAACATATCAATAAAATAGATTACAAAGCACGCCAGCATTTTCACAGCTGGAATAACTGGTGGCCTACGTTCCCCTAAAAACCATACAACCATCACTCGTAATTAAACAAAAAATACTTAAGTCAATACCGAATCTCTGCTGGAAAAACGACCTGCCTTATCATTCGGTAAAAAATAACCACAATGTGAGAACACATCATGTCCAAACCATTTATCTGGCAAGAACCGTTTTTACAATATAAAGACGCAACGGAATATAAATTAATCAGCGATCAATATATTACAGTAACGGAAATAGACGGCGAAGAAGTGATAAAAGTCGCTCCGGAAGCATTAACGTTGCTTGCCCGGGAGGCATTTTATGAAGCCTCTTTTTTCTTACGTCCCGTTCACCTGCAACAAGTCGCCAGCATTCTGAACGATCCGCAGGCCAGCAGTAATGACAGATATGTGGCCTTGCAGCTACTGCGCAATGCCGAAGTCTCAGCAAAAGGGATATTACCCAACTGCCAGGACACCGGCACCGCCACCATTGTCGCCAGTAAAGGGCAACACTTCTGGACCGGAGGTAATGACGCCGAAGCCTTAAGCAAAGGTATTTACATCACTTTCCAGGAAAATAATCTGCGCTTTTCACAAAATGCGCCACTGGATATGTATACCGAAGTCAATACACAAACCAATCTTCCGGCACAGATTGATATCAGCGCCGTCCCCGGCGACGAGTACCATTTTCTGTGTGTCAATAAAGGGGGTGGCTCCGCCAATAAAGCTGCGCTTTACCAGGAAACTAAATCTCTCCTGCAACCAGAAAAACTGACTGCGTTTTTAATCGAAAAAATGAAATCGCTGGGAACTGCCGCCTGTCCGCCCTACCACATCGCCTTTGTCGTCGGGGGACTTTCTGCCGATCAGGCGTTAAAAGTCGCCAAACTAGCGTCGACAAAATACTACGATAATCTGCCCACCAGCGGAAACGAGCAGGGACAAGCCTTCCGCGATGTTGAGCTGGAAAAAACCTTGCTCGACGCCAGCCAACAATTTGGTATTGGTGCTCAGTTTGGTGGCAAATATTTCGCTCATGATATTCGTGTTATTCGTCTACCGCGTCACGGCGGCTCCTGCCCAATCGCTATGGCGCTCTCCTGTTCCGCCGATCGTAATATTAAAGCCAAAATTAACAAGCACGGCATCTGGCTGGAAAAACTCGAACATAATCCGGGGCAATATATTCCAGCCTCAATGCGGGAAGACAATCACACGCATAACGTACAGATTGATCTAAATCGTCCATTGCGTGAGGTAATGCAGGATCTCGCCACCTTACCGATCGGCACCCGTGTGTCGTTAAGCGGCCCCATCGTGGTGGCGCGTGATATCGCCCACGCAAAAATAAAAGAACGACTGGATAACGGCGAACCGATGCCAGATTACCTGAAAAATCATATCGTCTATTACGCTGGCCCCGCGAAAACACCGGAAAATATGGCCTGTGGTTCTCTTGGGCCCACCACGGGCGGTCGAATGGACGGTTATGTCGACGCTTTCCAGGCGGCTGGCGGCAGTCTGGTAATGTTATCGAAAGGCAACCGCAGCCAGCAGGTTACCGATGCCTGTCACAAACATGGCGGCTTTAATCTGGGAAGTATCGGCGGTGCAGCGGCGTTACTGGCGCAAGAATATGTCAAAAGCCTGCATTGCCTGGAATATCCGGAGTTGGGCATGGAAGCAGTGTGGATGATGGAGGTTGAAAACTTGCCCGCGTTCATTCTGGTGGATGATAAAGGCAATAATTTCTTCAGCCAGTTTGAGCAGCAACACCACTGCGCCAATTGCCCCACTGGGCATTAAGGAAAGTGAATGGAAGCGCGGATCTCAACTGAACGGCATATTCAGCGCCAGCAGAAACTGAAACAACAGGTCGACACACGCATCGCGGCGGCGACGGAGAAAAAAGGAATATTGATTGTTTTCACTGGTAACGGAAAAGGAAAATCCACCGCCGCTTTTGGTACCGTGACGCGCGCCGTAGGTCATGGCAAAACGGTTGGCGTTGCGCAGTTCATCAAGGGACTGTGGGACAACGGCGAATATAACCTTCTCCATCCACTGGGCGTTGAATTTCATATTATGGGAACAGGTTTTACCTGGGAGACACAGAATCGGCAAGCGGATATCGACGCGGCGAAAGAGGTCTGGTCTGAATGCAAGCGAATGCTGGCTGATGAGCGTTACGATTTAGTGGTGCTCGATGAGCTGACCTACATGCTGGCTTACCATTATCTGGATACCGAAGAAGTGATCGCTTCGCTACAAAATCGCCCGGAGCAGCAAAACGTCATTGTCACCGGGCGCGGCTGCCATAGTGAGATAGTAAAAATGGCGGATACGGTAAGCGAAATCCGCCCCGTCAAACATGCTTTTGATAACGGTATTCAGGCACAGCCTGGTATCGACTGGTAATGACTGCGCCTGGCATCTCACCAGGCGCAGATTTTACATCTCCTCCGGTACGACCGATTTTGCCAGCAACCACTCACGAAAGAGTTGCAAGTGCGGATAATCAACCTTCTCTTCCCGCCACGTCATAATAAAGCGATTGCCGGTACGAATAGGCACATCACACGGAATCACCATGTCACCGCTATCTAAATCGTGTTGAATTGCAAACCGAGGCAGGAGCGCCACACCGAGATTAGATCGCACGGCGGCAATCAGCATTGAAAGTAAATCAAAACGTGGCCCGTTATTCACCAACGGACTACTCACACCAGACAATGCAAACCACTCTTCCCAACCAGTAATACGGGTGCTTTGATGCAGCAGTGGTAGCTCACTTAATAGCTCTGCAACAGACAGTTTTTGGTCAGGAAGTGAAAGTAAACTGCCGCTGCATACCGGCAGGATCTCTTCCTCAAAGAGATATTCTACCTCCGACCAGGGCGCACAAAAATTTTCGCGCATAATGACGGCATCGTATTCCCGATTAAGAAAATCCCCGTTATTAGCTAATGAGTGAATATTGACAATAATATCGGGATACAATTTATTGAACTCACGTAAATTGGGGATCAACCAGTGCGTGCTGAAAGTAGGATTGACAGCAAGCTCAATAACCTGAACCGTAGGCTGCCAGGTCATGATAGTATTTGTGTCACGTTCAAGCTTATTCAATGTTTCTTTAACAATGCCCAGATAATGCTTTCCGGCATCATTAAGAAATATTCTTTTTTTAGAATGCGCAAATAATGATATATGTAAAAAATCTTCCAGTGCGCTAACTTGCCTGAATACTGCGCTTTGGGTTAACGCTAACTCCTCTGCCGCTCTGGTATAACTTTCATGGCGTGCGACCACCTCAAAAGTTACCAACAGTTCCGTTTTGGGTATTTTTCCTCTCATAATGCCGTCCCTTAAAAATAGTTTAAACTATCAAAAAACCATTACTTATTACTAAGTAATGGCAACCAAAGCAGCAATAGATATTTTATAAAAATCATGATCGATATTTATAACCCAGCAAGCCCGGCGTGACAATTGTCTCAATCAGATAATAATAATCCGAAAAGCAAAACGCCCTTCGGATTATTATGATTCAAGTTAAGTGAAGATTATTAAATTGATAGCAATCATCATATCTATGGATATTATGATAAACAATCAACAAAAATTTTATTTTTGATTTATAGCATATCCTTCTAAGAATTTTTGCGAAGCTGCAATATCTGGGGTAAAGACCCGATCCTGGTCGACAAAAGGCACGACTTTTCTGTATTCGGTAAACATTGCTTTGGTGGATTTCCCTAATGCCAGTTGTGGAGCGGCCTGCAACCGTAAATCGAGAGCCTGTGCGGAATGCATCAGTTCAATGCCATAAATCACGTTCAGATTATCGACAACCTGTTTCAATCTTCTGGCTGCGTGGTCATTATTGGCGCCGGTATCTTCTATACCTCCGGCAACCGGTTGAATATCGAAAGAAACAGGATTGGCGAGATCGACGTTTTCTGCATGCAGCGCGACAAACGGAATATGCAGCGAACCGAAGCCGTGACCTTTATTACCGGGTGCCGACAGGAAGCGCGTTAAACCGGTAAAGTGCTCATCTTCCAGGTGCAGCGAGCGACGCATACTGTTATGCGAAACATGCACCAACGCCACGGTCAGACGCTGAGTGGCAAGCGCAACAGGTAACGATTCGAAATTCGCCGTCGGGAAGATCCCACCGCTGACTGCGCCATCTTTAACAAAATATTGCGCGACCTGACTGGAGTCCTGATACGCCTTGTCAGCATTCAGCACCGTTGCTGGGTTGTCATCGGAACTATTGATTTGTACGGTTATGACCTCTTCAGCATCATGCAAAGCGCGTACTGATTCAGCAATGGTATATACCGTAGTTCTGAACGATAACGGATCTTGCAATGCACGTTTGTCATCTTTATGCCATAAATATGAACCGTTTAACGCATCGCGAATCTCTTTTGCAGAGTCAGCCAACTGCGGGAAAGGACGCTCGGCAATTGACTGCGGCAGTACCGGTGCGACGTTACCATTCAACGCTTCCAGACTCATAGCGAAAACCACCGGGCTGACATTCAGCAACTGACGTGCCGAACGAACTGCTTCGATAGCGTAGGCTGTCCCGACGCTGTTGTTCGACAAAATCGCCAGCATATCTTTACCCTGCGGCACCAGTGGCTTAAGTCCCACTTTCGCCAGCGCGTCACCACCGCTCATTTGCACGCCATTGACTCGGGCTTTCCATTCCCCCATCATCACCAGACCAACGTGCGAAGCGAGCATAATATCCGCTGCGCCGATGCTTCCCCGCGCCGGAATTAACGGTGTAACGCCGCGATTAATAAATTCAGCATACAGTTCGGCAATATAAGGCTGCGCGCCGGTTTGCCCATGCAGCATGGTATTTAAACGTAATACCATTGAAAGGCGTGCCAGATAATCCGGTAACATCGGACCAACGCCCGCAGAATGGGCGCGCAGCGCGGCAGCATTAAATTTTTTCGACGCATCAATCACCTCAGGCGTTAAATTTCCTTTGGCATCAAATATCGGCTGGTCTTTATTTAGCCCCACGCCTACGGTTAAACCATAAACGGGTGTTCCAGAATGCGCGGCGGTCATCACCAGATCATAACTTTTTTCCATTCTGTCCAGAGCTTTCGCCGCGATTTTGACGTCGTTATCACCTAACGCAATTGACCAGGCCTGGTCAATTGAAAGATGTTCGCCATCCAGAGTAATGGTTGATTTCGCCATCGCGATGGAGCAAACGCTCCAGAGCACAACGGTGACAGTGACTCTTCGTATCAATCCTTTCATTGTGTTTCCTTATCATGATGAGTTTAACAACGGGTTACTGCGACAACGTCTTAATTTGTTTGATCTGTTTTCCCCCGCCGGACAATACTGGTCACCAGGCGAGCGGCAACTTTCGCCGTCAAATTATCGCGGTCCAGTTCCGGGTTAAGTTCAGCAATATCCGCAGCAATCAACTTCTCGCTATTGGCGATTAAATTCACAATGGCTTCAGTAATATTTAACGGCACGCCTAACGGTGATGGCGCAGAAACGCCGGGTGCCTGATAACCAGGCAAGACATCGAGACAGATGGCTAAATAAATGGCGTCACACGCCTGAATATCTGTCGAGAGCGCATTAACGATCTGCTGCAAACCACGTTCAAATTGCAGAGATTCATCCAGCCAATAACGCACGCCAAATTCATCAGCCCGATCAAATAACGCCTGGGTATTTGCAAAACGACTTATTCCCAGCACGCGATAATTAAACGGTTTGCCATGCTGCGCGTTCCACTCTTGCATCTGACGAAACGGCGTACCTGAATTGGCTTTTTCCGCCATCCGTAAATCAAAATGCGCGTCAAGGTTCACAATCAGTAACCGCCGAATATCAGGACGCGACTGCATAATCCCCTGAAATGTTCCCCACGCCACTTCATGACCGCCACCCAGAACCACCGGTAAACTGCCGCGCGCAATGGCTGTAGATACGTTGGCCGCCAGACGATTTTGTGCGGATTCCAGCGCGTGGTCCTCGCTTTGTACATCGCCCATATCGAAAATAGCGCCTTCACAGAGCACCGGCATATTGCCCAACATGCTGCGCAACGCGCCCGGTCCGCCTGCTGTACCCGCTCGCCCACCATTACGTTGCACCCCGTCATCAACGGCAAAACCAATCAGCGTACAACCGCCGTGGCTTTGTTCACTAAACGGTTGCACATGCTGATGCCAGCGAGTGCTGATGCCGGTTTCCTGCGAGTCAACACGCCCACTCCACAGCAAAAATGTTTGCTTCATTACCAACTCCTTTTTCCGCCGACAATCAGCCCCTGGCAAGGCTGATGCCCAAACCAGTAAGCCAGTTCACGTGGATGGTTAAGATCCCAGACCGCCATATCCGCCCGTAATCCCGGTGCAAGTTCACCCCGATCAATAAGTCCAAGTGCCTTTGCCGCATGACGCGTAACGCCCTGAACGGCTTCCAGCGGCGTCATGCGAAACAGCGTACAGGCCATATTGATCATCAATGGCAATGACATATTGGGAGACGTTCCGGGGTTATGGTCCGTGGAGATAGCAATCGGCACGCCCGCTGCCCGCAAAGCGGCAATCGGCGGCAGATGGGTTTCGCGCAGGAAGTAATAAGCACCGGGGAGCAGTACCGCCACCGTTCCAGCCATTTTCATGGCGGCGATCCCCGACTCGCTAAGATATTCCAGATGATCGCAGGAGAGTGCAGAAAACGCCGCCGCCAGCGCAGCGCCTTGCTGGTCAGAAAGCTGTTCGGCATGCAGTTTTACAGGCAATCCATAATGTTGCGCTTTACTGAAAACGCGCCGTACCTGGTCTGGGCTAAAGGCGATGTTTTCACAAAAAGCGTCAACCGCATCAATCAGCCCCTGTTCATGTAAGACGCCCATCCAGTCGCAAAGCGCCGTAATGTAATCATCACTGCGCCCGGCAAACTCTGGCGGCAAGCTGTGCGCCCCAAGAAACGTAGACTGAATACGTAATCCTGTAGATTCCTGCAAGCGGCGGATAACGCGCAAACAGCGCGCTTCATCTTCCAGCGTCAAGCCATAACCAGATTTTATTTCCAGCGTACTGACGCCTTCACGCAACCAGTTTTGTAGTCGCTGCGCCGCCAGTTCAAACAGTTGTGTTTCGCTGGCCGCACGCGTGGCATTGACGGTAGATAAGATCCCGCCGCCCGCTCTGGCGATATCTTCATAAGCCACGCCTTGCAGCCGCATCTCAAACTCATTCGCCCGCTGGCCGCCATACACCAGATGCGTATGGCAATCCACCAGACCGGGGGTCAGCAACTTACCCTGCAGGTCGTGTTCCTCTGTAATGTCCGCCATCAGTTCGCGAGGGATCTGCGTGGCCTTGCCAAGCCAGACAATAGTGTCGCCACGGCTGATTAATGCACCATTTTCAATCACTCCCCAGTCGTTAGCGGAAAGCGTCGCCAGCGTGGTATTTCGCCAGAGCGTTAATGCACTCATAAGGATTTTTCCCCTCGTAGATAATAAAGCCACCAGCCCGCCAGCTCACCGACGGAGACTTTTTTCCGTGGTACGAAACGCCAGGGCTTGCCATCAGTCGCAACCAGCCATAACAACATATTTGCCGCGACAAACACCCTTTTCTCGCCGCTTACCCACTCCCCTTCACACAGCGTGAACAGGCCCGCTTGCGCAAGTGATGGCGGAAGCCAGTCAACGGCACTTTGCACCCACAACATCCCCGTATCGCCTTCCCGCGCCATGACATTGAGATCGCGAACTGCACCGCCCAGCAGCTGGCAATCTGGCCTGGCTTCTCCAGGGAAAATTAAGGCAGGATCGTGACGTTGCAGGTTGATTATCGAATCGGCAAACGTCAGCCTCACCCCTTCCCCATCGAGAATGGCGAGGCCACGTACCACGCCAGGCCACGCCGAAAAAGGACCGTCCTGGCTGACATTGGCCATACTGATGCGTAACAGCCAGTTTTCATCATCAGGCCAGGCATGCAGTTGTCGCGTAAAACCCCCGCCGTTGCGCCACGGTTGCAAGGGCTTATCCATTGCAGATATCAGCATTGGTTCCATATTACGACTCGGGATAAATAGTCTGGGCAGGAACGCTGGTAGTACGTTTTGCCCACGGGTAATAAATAACGGCAGTAATTAACAAGCCGATAATCCAGGAAATATCCGCCCCGCCCATCAGTACAGAAATGGGTCCCTGATACAGTTTTTGATTCAGGAAGGGGATCTGCACCAGCACACCAATTCCGTAGCAAACCAACGCGGTTTTGTTATACGCGCCATAGCGTCCCTCCGGGGTATAAAGTGCTGGAATATCGGTTTTACCTTGTGAGATGAAGTAGTAGTCGATGAGATTGATAGCGCTCCACGGCACAAATACCGTCAACAGCAGCAGAACGAAGTTTTTGAAATTATTCAAAAAGTCTGCGCTTGCCGCCAGCGCGACGACCATCGACAACAGCACGAAGCCCACAACGTAGGCAGCACGAACACGCTGTGAAACCTGGCTGCGATTGTTAAAGGCGCTGACGGTCGCCAGAATCGACATAAAGCCGCCGTAGGCATTCAAACAGTTAACCGTCAGTTTGCCGCAAACAATTACCGTATAAATCAGAATGGCAAACGTTGGTCCGGCTAAATCGCCCATAAAACCAACCTGATCTTTCAGGAAGTTAGCACCGCAAGCAGCAACAAGAACGCCAAAAGTCATGGCACATTGCGCGCCAAGCGTAGTTCCCAGAAAGGTGGCAAAGAAGATTGATTTTGCTGGTGTATCAGAGGGTAAATAGCGGGAATAATCAGAGGCGTATGGTGCAAACGTTAATTGCCATCCGGCTGAGAGTGCAATCGTTAATAAGAACACCGATAAGCTAAATGGCTTTTGACCAAATGCCGCAGCCACATCGTAGTGACCGCTAAGTTGAGTGGCCAGGTAAATAAACCCCAGAATACTTAATATCCCTGCAACACGGCCAACGACGTGAATAAGTTTATAACCGACCAATGCGATCATCGCGGTAAGCATGCCGAAAATAATAATTCCGGTCGATGCTGACTCAAAACCAAATATCCGGTTAATCGCCTGACCGGATAATACCGTACCAGTTGCAGCAAACCCGAGATACATAATAATCACCATCAGTAACGGTAGCGCCGCTCCTTTGACGCCAAAGCGGATACGACTGGAGATCATCTGTGGTAATCCCAGCTTTGCCCCCTGCGACGAGTGCAATGCCATAACCGCGCCGCCGATAATATTACCGATTAATAAACCAATTATTGCTGACATGGCTTCAGAGCCAAAAATAATCGCTAACGCGCCGTCCACCACGGCGGTAATTTGTAAGTTAGCACTTAGCCACAACGTAAACTGGCTGGAGGGCGCACCGTGGCGAGCGGACTCAGGAACGGCGTTAATCGTATTTGATTCTAATACTGGTTTTTTACTGCGGATAGGGCTGCTTGATTCCATGAAAAAGTCTCCTGCAAAATGAGAGGTCATTTTTTGAAACAGCAATAGAGGGTCGAGAGATATTTCTTTCGACGATGTAATGAATATTTTTGATAATTATTGTTATACAGGCGGATGACTTCCCGCCTGTATTAGCGCGAATATTAAATAACAGCGTTAATATTTAGCGAATCATCGGCAATTTCAGACCATAATTTTTGGCACATTCAATTGCCGCTTCATAACCCGCATCCGCGTGACGCATTACCCCGGAAGCACAGTCATTTACCAACACACGCGCCAAACGTTTTTCGGCTTCTTCGCTACCATCGGCAACAATAACCATCCCGGCGTGTTGTGAATACCCCATCCCGACGCCGCCGCCATGATGCAGAGACACCCACGTTGCTCCACCTGCGGTATTGAGCAGACCATTGAGCAGCGGCCAGTCAGAAACTGCGTCACTGCCATCGAGCATGCTTTCAGTTTCGCGGTTCGGGCTGGCGACAGAACCGGTATCAAGATGATCGCGACCAATCACAATCGGTGCTTTTAGTTCACCGTTGCGCACCATTTCGTTGAATGCCAGCCCCGCCAAGTGACGCTCACCAAGCCCCAGCCAGCAAATACGTGATGGAAGCCCCTGGAAGGCGATACGCTCACGCGCCATATCCAGCCAGCGATGGGTCAGTACGTTATTGGGGAATAGTTCTTTAATTTTGGCATCGGTTTTATAGATATCTTCCGGGTCACCAGACAGCGCCACCCAACGGAACGGGCCTTTGCCTTCACAAAACATGGGACGAATGTAAGCAGGAACGAAGCCCGGGAAATCGAAGGCATTTTGCAGACCTTCGTTGAAAGCCACCTGGCGGATGTTGTTACCATAATCGACAACCGGGATCCCCATCGCCTGGAAGTCCAGCATCCCCTGAACATGCGCCACGCAACTCTGTGCCGCTTCTTTTTGCAGTCTGGCGTGCTGTTGTGGATCCTGCTGTGCAGCACGCCATTGTTCTACGCTCCAGCCCGTTGGCAGGTAACCATAGACCAGATCGTGAGCGGAGGTCTGGTCGGTCACCAGATCCGGCTTGATCGCCCCCTGACGTGCACGTTTCACCAATTCAGGAACAATTTCCGCCGCATTGCCCAGCAGCGCGATAGAAACGGCTTCTTTGCGTTCGGTGTGGTATTTAATCAGCGCCAGTGCATCATCAAGATCTTTCGCTTGTTTATCGACATAACGGGTACGCAGACGGAAGTCGATGCTACTTTGCTGGCACTCGATATTTAATGAACAAGCCCCCGCCAGAGTCGCCGCCAGCGGTTGTGCACCGCCCATACCACCGAGCCCCGCGGTCAGGATCCATTTTCCACTTAGCGAATTGTTGTAGTGCTGGCGACCTGCTTCGACAAAAGTTTCGAACGTCCCCTGCACAATGCCCTGACTACCAATGTAGATCCACGAGCCAGCGGTCATCTGGCCGTACATGAACAGACCTTTGCGATCCAGTTCATTGAAGTGATCCCAGTTGGCCCATTGCGGCACCAGGTTAGAGTTGGCAATCAGCACGCGTGGCGCGTCAGTATGAGTTTTAAACACGCCCACGGGTTTACCGGACTGTACCAACAGCGACTCATCAGGCTCGAGATTTTTTAGTGATTCGAGGATCTGGTCGAAACATTCCCAGTTACGCGCCGCGCGGCCAATGCCACCGTATACCACCAGATGCTGTGGATTTTCGGCTACGTCGGGATCAAGGTTGTTCTGCAACATCCGATAGGCAGCTTCGATCTGCCAGTTTTTGCAATGCAGTTGAGTTCCTTGTGGCGCATGGATGACTCGACTGGTATCAATACGAGGGTCTGAAGGCTTACTCATGAATCTTCTCCTGTTACTGGATAAAATAAAATGCTGTCATCGCCCAGAAAAAATGAGCGAAGGAATACAGAAACGGTTTATATAATCTCCGTTTATAATTTCGCATTATCAATTCATTTGGTGAATTTCATTTGTTCTGGAATATTCACCCTGAATGTAAATTCAAAAAACTGCCAACGCTTTGTATGCGATTTCAATATGCTTAATTTAACTTTTGGAAAAAGTGATATTGTTGGCAAAATATTTTCTCATTTGAACATATGAATATGATGAGATTGCAAGATGTCTGTAATTTAATTATCTGAGAGATGCGTTAATAACAACCAGACATTAGCATAACACCAGGTAAGCCGACACCACGCAGTGCGCATAACACTATGATATTTAAAATAAGATCTTCATTATTCGTCATAAAAACATGTTGTATTATCATTAATAATTCATTTGTTTTCCTCCCACTTTTGATAATTAAAAAACGGCAAAAATGGATAGTTACCCGACGTAAAAACAGGCGTAAAAATAAATTATAAAATATATACTCTGGTAATTATCATTTTTCATTTTTACAATCTGGCGTCGATAACTCACCTCCTTTATAACAACACTCCCCTTTATCAATCGGCATTTTTATCTTGTATTCATCGTCATTGCTGAATACACTACGCGCGTTTTCTTTCCCTTTTGCTGGCTGCTGACCGGAAAGACAAAATTACCCTCGCAATACAGGGGGTTGATTAACGTCTATATTTCAGGACAGCGTTATGCATCATCTTTCGAGGCTTGATAAAGCCTTTCTGCGCAAAGGGATCCAACTTTCCCGCGCCAACAATATTGTTTCATTATCTCGTCAATCAGGTGCCAGTGCCCGCGTACTGCTGCCGGACGAACTGCCGCTAGAAGAAAAAGCAGTGACACAACTGCTTGATTTTGCAGAAGTGAAGCTACCAGATCATCCAGGTTATGTACGCCAGACGTGCGCGACGCCAGATTTTCACCCCGGCAATGGCGTCCCCGTTGGCGCAGTGGTGGCCTCAACGCCGGATTTAATCATTCCCGCCGCCATCGGCACCGATATTTCTTGTGGCATGCGACTGCTGACGACTGGATTAACACTTGCGCAAGCCGAAGCGCATAAAGACGTCATCACTCAGCGGTTAACGCAAGTGTTACTGCAAAATGAGCGCGATGTTCCGTTATCTGCACGAGCGTTCACCGCGCTTTTTGATGGCGGACCGGCAAATTGTGTGTCGGCCTTGCCATCAGCGGGTCTCTGGACACGCACTAATATCCCCCGGATGGCGCAAGAAATTGACCGCTGCATTGGGCTGAACGAGCATGACAGTCATTCGCGTTATGCCCCACCCGCCCTGCTGGCAACGGACCGCGCATTACTCCGCGATCCTTGTCTTGGTACGCCGGGTTCAGGTAATCATTTTATTGAACTTCAGGTGGTTGATAGCGTGGTCGATCGCCATGTGGCCTGGCAACAAGGGCTGAAAATGGGCGATATCGTGGTGATGATCCATAGCGGATCGCGAGATGTCGGATTTTACGTCGGACGACGCTGGATGGATCGCGCCCGTGCAGCCTGGCCCGCCGGGCATAAACATCCACAAAGCGGATTATATGCTCTGGGCGGTGAGCTGGCGGAGGAATACCTGCAGGCTATGGGAATGGCGGCGCGTTACGCGTGGTTAAATCGCGTGACCATTGCGGAAATGGTTCGCGTATGTTTTGCCGATTTATTCCATCAGGATGATTCACATCTGGTGGTGGATGTGCCGCATAACATCATCCTTCGCGAGCATGAAATGAATATTCATCGCAAAGGTGCAACACCGGCACGCACGGGCGATCTGGCGTTAATCCCCGGTTCAATGGGCGATTATTCGTGGCTTGCGGTAGGTTGTGGCAACCCGGAGTGGCTGTGGTCTTGCAGTCACGGAGCTGGACGCAGCCAGCGTCGGCAGGCCATGCGCTCGCGCGCGACTGAAGAGTCAACGTTGCCGTGGCAATGCGTCACATTGCGCGAAGAACGACGTCTTGAAGAAGCGCCAGCTGCTTATAAAGATATTGGTCCGGTTATCGAAGCCCAACAAGAAGCCGGATTAATTCAGCCAGCGGTCAGATTTCGACCGTGGTTAACATTTAAGGCATAAAAAAGGCCATCATACGATGGCCAACCATGTCGAAACCGACAGCCCTTCGCCATTCCTGTAGAGGGAAGCGGCGAGGGCTATTTCTTATTACAGATATTTATTTCAGAACAGTTTTCAGTGCTTCACCGATATCCGCCAGGCTGCGAACGGTTTTCACGCCTGCGGCTTCCAGAGCAGCGAATTTCTCATCCGCAGTCCCTTTACCACCAGCGATGATGGCGCCTGCGTGGCCCATACGTTTGCCTTTCGGCGCAGTCACACCAGCGATGTAACCCACAACTGGTTTGGTAACGTGCTCTTTGATGTACGCAGCCGCTTCTTCTTCAGCGCTACCGCCGATCTCACCGATCATCACGATCGCTTCGGTCTGCGGATCTTTTTCGAACATTTCGAGGATGTCGATAAAGTTAGAGCCAGGGATCGGGTCGCCGCCGATACCGACACAGGTCGACTGACCGAAACCGTAATCCGTGGTCTGTTTAACCGCTTCATAGGTCAGTGTACCGGAACGGGAAACGATACCCACTTTACCCGGTTTGTGAATGTGACCCGGCTGAATACCGATTTTGCATTCGCCCGGGGTGATAACGCCCGGGCAGTTCGGGCCGATCATACGAACGCCTGCTTCGTCCAGTTTCACTTTCACAGTCAGCATATCCAGCGTCGGGATGCCTTCAGTGATGGTGATAATCAGTTTGATGCCTGCATCAATAGCTTCCAGAATGGAGTCTTTGCAGAACGGAGCCGGTACGTAGATAACAGAAGCGGTAGCGCCAGTAGCAGCAACAGCTTCACGCACGGTGTTGAACACAGGCAGGCCGAGGTGGGTGGTGCCGCCTTTGCCTGGGGTTACGCCGCCAACCATTTTGGTGCCGTATGCAATGGCTTGTTCAGAGTGGAAAGTCCCCTGGCTACCAGTAAAGCCCTGGCAGATAACCTTGGTGTTTTTATCAATTAAAATGGACATTATTTCCCCTCCACTGCGGCAACAACCTGCTGAGCTGCATCCGTCAGACCTTTTGCTGCAATAATATTCAGGCCGCTGTCAGCCAGTTTCTTCGCGCCGAGTTCGGCGTTGTTACCTTCCAGACGTACCACGACCGGTACGTTAACACCCACTTCCGCTACCGCGCCGATGATACCGTCAGCGATCAGGTCGCAACGAACGATACCGCCGAAGATGTTAACCAGAACGGCTTTCACTTTGTCGTCAGAGAGGATGATTTTGAATGCTTCGGTTACACGTTCTTTGGTTGCGCCGCCGCCAACGTCCAGGAAGTTAGCTGGTTCGCCACCGTGCAGTTTAACGATGTCCATGGTGCCCATCGCCAGACCTGCGCCGTTAACCATACAACCGATGTTGCCGTCCAGCGCAACGTAGTTCAGTTCCCACTGTGCAGCTTGTGCTTCACGCGGATCTTCCTGCGACTGGTCACGCATTTCGCGCAGATCAGGTTGGCGGAACAGTGCGTTACCGTCAGCGCCCAGTTTGCCGTCGAGGCAAATCAGATCGCCCTGTTTGGTGATAACAAGCGGGTTGATTTCGATCAGTGCCAGATCGCGCTCCAGGAAAATGGTCGCCAGGCCCATGAAGATTTTGGTGAACTGCTGAACCAGTTTACCTTCCAGACCCAGTTTGAACGCCAGCTCGCGTCCCTGATATGGCATCGGGCCAGTCAGCGGATCAAGCGCAACTTTGTGGATCAGGTGCGGAGTTTCTTCCGCCACTTTTTCGATTTCCACGCCGCCTTCGGTGGAGGCCATAAAGACCACGCGACGGGAACTACGGTCTACAACAGCACCAAGATACAGCTCTTTAGCGATATCGGTCGCCGCTTCAACCAGAATCTGGTTAACCGGTTGGCCATTAGCATCTGTTTGATACGTTACCAGACGCTTGCCCAGCCAGTTTTCTGCAAAAGCACGGATGTCTTCTTTGCTGTTTACAACTTTCACACCGCCCGCTTTACCGCGGCCACCAGCGTGAACCTGACATTTCACTACCCACGGACCGGCACCGATTTTTGAAGCGGCTTCTTCTGCTTCGCGCGGAGTAGTACAGGCATAACCCACCGGTGCTGGTAAGCCATAGCGGGCAAACAGTTGTTTTGCCTGATATTCATGTAAGTTCATGTGTTCTGTCCATCCTTCAGTAATCGTTATCTTTTAAACCGTAGACCGAATATTTCGTATCGCTTCCGGGCATTGTCGGATGCGGCGCAAGCGCCTTATCCGACCTACATCGGTAGTCCCCGTAGGCCTGATAAGACGCGTTAAGCGTCGCATCAGGCTTCAAATGCCGGAGAAGGCGATAATGTCTTATCCGGTCTACAGTGCAGGTGAAACTTAAACTACTACACGTCCAGCAGCAGACGCGTCGGATCTTCCAGCAACTCTTTGATCGTTACCAGGAAGCCTACGGATTCGCGACCATCGATCAGACGGTGATCGTAAGACAGCGCCAGGTACATCATCGGCAGGATCTCAACCTGACCATTCACTGCCATCGGACGATCTTTGATAGCGTGCATACCCAGAATTGCGCTCTGCGGCGGGTTGATGATAGGCGTAGACATCAGGGAACCGAACACACCACCGTTGGTGATGGTGAAGTTACCACCAGTCAGATCTTCAACCGTCAGCTTGCCGTCACGGCCTTTAATGGCCAGTTCTTTGATTTTCTTCTCGATGTCTGCCATGCCGAGGGTATCGACATCACGCAGTACCGGCGTCACCAGGCCGCGCGGCGTAGAAACCGCCATGCTGACGTCGAAATAGTTGTGGTAAACCACATCATCGCCGTCGATAGACGCGTTCACTTCCGGATAACGTTTCAGGGCTTCAACCACCGCTTTCACGTAGAAGGACATAAAGCCCAGACGGATGCCGTGGCGTTTTTCAAACGCTTCACCGTACTGCTTACGCAGATCCATAATCGGCTTCATGTTGACTTCGTTGAACGTGGTCAGCATAGCGGTGGAGTTTTTCGCTTCCAGCAGACGCTCTGCCACACGCTTACGCAGGCGAGTCATCGGGACACGTTTTTCGCTACGTGCAGCCAGGGCCGGTTGCGCCGCCGGAGCAGCCGCTGCCGGAGCAGACTCTTTCGCTGGGGCTTTCGCCAGATGTTTTTCCACATCTTCACGGGTCAGACGCCCCCCCACACCGGTGCCTTTAATGGCGCTGGCGTCAAGATTGTGTTCAGCCAGCAGGCGACGGATCGCCGGGCTTAACGCATCGTTGTTTTGCTCTTCCAGAGACGCCTGTTGGCGTTGTGCCGGAGTGGACGCTTTCTCTTCAGATTTGGCGCTGGTTTCTTTACCAGCACTGTTGCCTTCACGCAGGCGACCAAGGATCTGACGAGACGTTACCGTTGTACCTTCATCTTCCAGAACCGCATCCAGAATGCCGTCTGCTGATGCCGGTACTTCCAGTACCACTTTGTCAGTTTCGATTTCTACCAGCACTTCATCACGTACGACTGCGTCGCCGGGTTTTTTATGCCAGGTTGCGACGGTGGCATCGGCTACGGATTCAGGCAGGTCAGGGACCAGAATATCTACGCTACTCATTGTGTATCCTTTATTTATTCGACGTTCAGCGCGTCATTAACCAGATCTTGTTGCTGTTTCTGGTGAACGGACATATACCCTACCGCCGGAGAGGCGGAGGCCGGGCGGCCTGCATAACGCAGAGAAGCCCCAAACGGAATCACTTCACGGAAATGATGCTGGCTGCAGTACCATGCGCCCTGGTTGAGCGGCTCTTCCTGGCACCAGACAAAATCCTTGACGTGAGCAAACTGCTGCAACACTTCCTGCATCGCTTTATGCGGGAACGGGTAGAGTTGCTCGATACGCACAATGGCGACATCGTGTTGATTGTTCTTACGACGTTGTTCCAGCAGGTCGTAATAAACCTTACCAGAACACATCACTACGCGCTTCACGCCCTTCGGATCAAGCTCGTCGATTTCACCGATGGCTGGCAGGAAGGTGCCGTTCGCCAGTTCTTCGAGGCTGGAAACCGCCAGCGGATGACGCAGCAGGGATTTCGGCGACATCACGACCAGCGGACGACGCATCCCGCGTAGCGCCTGACGACGCAGCATGTGGTAAACCTGTGCTGGGGTAGACGGTACGCACACCTGCATGTTTTGCTCAGCGCAAAGTTGCAGATAACGTTCCAGACGCGCGGAGGAGTGCTCCGGCCCCTGCCCTTCGTAACCGTGCGGCAGCAACATCACCAGGCCACACATCCGGCCCCATTTCTGTTCGCCAGAGGAGATGAACTGGTCGATAACCACCTGTGCGCCGTTGGCGAAGTCACCGAACTGCGCTTCCCAGATGGTCAGAGTGCGTGGTTCTGCGGTGGCATAACCATATTCAAACGCCAGCACGGCTTCTTCAGACAGTACGGAGTCCCAGACACGAAATGCGCCTTGGCCGTTATGGATATGTTGCAGCGGCGTGTAAGTGGAACCATTAGACTGGTTGTGGATCACCGCGTGGCGGTGGAAGAAGGTACCGCGACCGGAGTCTTCACCCGACAGGCGAACCGGAATTCCTTCATCAACCAGCGTGGCGTAAGCGAGGTTTTCCGCGCCGCCCCAGTCGAACAGTTTCTCACCGGCTGCCATCGCCTGGCGGTCGCCATAAATCTTGGCAACACGAGACTGCATTTCAACTGCTTCCGGCACCGTACTGATGCGTTTAGCCAGCTCCTGCAGGCGCTTCATATCAACTTTGTTCGGGTACTCTTCGTCCCATTCGTGGTTGAGGTATGGCGACCAAGTGAAAGAGTGCATGTTCATCGGACGCCACTCTGCCACTACGCAATCGCCAGCATCCAGCGCATCGCGGTACAGGTTAACCATCTCGGTGGCATCTTCCAGCGTCGCCACTTTTTCCTGCTCCAGCTTGTCAGCGTAGATTTTGCGCGGCGTCGGATGTTTTTTAATTTTCTGATACATCAGCGGCTGGGTTGCGCTCGGCTCGTCGGCTTCGTTATGCCCGTGACGGCGGTAGCATACCAGGTCGATGAAGACATCACGTTTAAAGGTGTTACGGAAATCGAGCGCCAGACGGGTCACAAAGGCAACGGCTTCCGGATCATCCGCATTAACGTGGAAAATCGGTGCCTGAACCATCTTGCCGATATCAGTACAGTACGGCGTAGAACGGGCATCCAGCGGATTAGAGGTGGTGAAACCAACCTGGTTGTTGATAACGATACGTACCGTACCGCCAACTTCATAACCACGCGCTTTCGACATGTTCAGGGTTTCCTGAACTACGCCCTGTCCGGTCACTGCGGCGTCACCGTGGATGGTAATTGGCAGGACTTTGTTGCTGCTCGGCTCATCCAACCTGTCCAGACGGGCACGAACAGAACCGATAACGACCGGGCTTACAATCTCAAGGTGAGACGGGTTAAACGCCAGCGCCAGGTGCACCAGGCCGCCATCGGTCTGGAAGTCAGACGAGAAGCCCATGTGGTATTTCACGTCGCCTGTGCCAAGGTGTTCTTTATGTTTACCGGCAAACTCGTCGAACAAGTCTTGCGGTTTTTTACCCAGCACGTTCACCAGCACGTTCAGACGACCACGGTGCGCCATCCCGAGAACCACTTCGCGGGTGCCGCTGTTGCCAGCGTGGCGGATCATCTCTTTAAGCATCGGGATTAACGCGTCACCGCCTTCCAGCGAGAAGCGTTTTGCGCCAGGGAATTTTGCGCCGAGGTAACGTTCAAGACCTTCAGCGGCGGTCAGTTCACTTAAGAAGCGTTTTTTCTCTTCGCTATTGAACGTCGCGCGACCAGACTCGATACGCTGTTGGATCCAGCGTTTTTCTTCGGTGCTGGTAATGTGCATATACTCGGCACCAATCGGGCCGCAGTAGGTTTGCTTGAGGGCTTCCAGCAGTTCGCCAAGTTTCATGGTTTCTTTGCCGCTGGCAAATGAACCGACGTTGAAAGTCTCCTGGAAGTCTGCTTCGGTCAGATCGTGGAAAGAAGGATCCAGATCGGCCACTTTATCTTGCTGCCACAGTCCCAGCGGATCGAGATTCGCATGCTGGTGACCACGGAAGCGGTATGCGTTAATGAGCTGCAGGACTTTAACCTGCTTCACATTGGTGTCAGGGTCGGAGATCGTTGAAGAGTAACGTGAAGCGTCTTTCGCCAGGCGGCGGAAATATTCACGCGTTTGAGAGTGGAATTGATCCGGTTTGACTCCCGTACCAGGTAACTGCTGGAACGTCGAACGCCAGTTAGCGTCAACCGAGTCAGGATCGGTTAAGAAGTCTTCATAGAGCTGTTCTATCCAGCTCTGGTTTGCGCCAGAGAGGTAAGAAGAGTCCAACCAGGCTTTCAAAGCGCTGTTCTGCATCGTGATCCCTTAAGCATCTTTTTTATGCTTACTTCGCCGTGGATACTACCACGCACATTTCACATCAGATGTGCGTGCCGGGGTTCACTTGTTGCGGACTTGTCGTGTTTTCTGCGTCCGCTAAGGAACCTTTAAAAACTGTCTTAGTGTCAGGGGCAGTTTTTAAAGATTTCCTGCATTTCTTTGTTACGCCTGATGCGCTGCGCTTATCAGGCCTACGGGTAATGACTTGTAGGCCGGATAAGGCGTTCACGCCGCATCCGGCTCTGGTTGCCTGATGCGACGCTTACGCGTCTTATCAGGCCTACGGTTTATGCATTACGCTGCAATAACATCGACTTGATATGGCCGATGGCGCGCGTCGGGTTCAGCCCTTTCGGACATACACTGACGCAGTTCATGATGCTGTGACAGCGGAATACACTGAATGCATCACTCAAACCGTCGAGGCGCTCGTCAGTCTCGGTATCACGGCTATCGATCAGGAAACGATATGCCGCTAACAAGCCTGCCGGGCCGATAAACTTATCGGGATTCCACCAGAAAGACGGACAAGAGGTTGAACAACATGCGCAGAGAATACATTCATACAGCCCATCGAGTTTTTCGCGCTGCTCTGGCATCTGTAAATGCTCGCGAGCTGGCGGATTTTGCCCATTATTCAACAGGTAAGGTTTGATTTTCTCATATTGCGCATAGAATTGTCCCATGTCTACCACCAAATCGCGGACAACCGGTAAACCAGGTAACGGGCGAATTACAATTTTCTTACCCGGCTGGTTGAGTGCCGAAATTGGGGTAATACAGGCCAGACCATTCTTACCGTTCATGTTCAGACCGTCGGAACCACATACCCCTTCACGGCAGGAGCGGCGGAACGACAGGCTGGGATCTTTCTCTTTCAACTGGATAAGCGCATCCAGCAGCATCATGTCGCGACCTTCATCCGCTTCCAGGATGTAATCCTGCATACGCGGAGCATCATCAACATCCGGGTTATAGCGATAAATTGAAAACTCGAGTCTCATTTTCCTGTCTCCGCATTAGTAAGTACGAATCTTCGGCGGGAATGCCGGGCGCAGTTTCGGTTCCATGTTGACGCTTCGGCGCGTCATGGATTCCGACTCTGGCAGATACAGGGAGTGGCACAGCCAGTTTTCATCATCGCGATCCGGGAAGTCGAAGCGGCTATGCGCGCCACGGCTTTCGGTACGGAAGTTGGCAGAAACAGCCGTTGCATACGCCGTTTCCATCAGGTTATCCAGTTCCAGGCACTCAACGCGCTGGGTGTTGAACTCGCTGGAAGTGTCATCCAGGCGGGCATTTTTCAAACGCTCGCGGATAACTTTCAACTGCTCAAGACCTTTCGCCATCGCATCACCTTCACGGAAGACCGAGAAGTTATGCTGCATACATTCTTGCAGCGCTTTACGAATCGCCACCGGATCTTCACCGTTACGGTTGTTATTCCAGCGGTTCAGGCGATTGAGAGACGCTTCTACATCAGACTCGCTGGCATCGCGCAGTGCGCCCTGCTCGGCAATAGACTCTTGCAGATGCAGACCCGCCGCACGACCAAATACCACCAGGTCCAGCAGCGAGTTGCCGCCCAGACGGTTTGCGCCGTGTACGGATACGCAGGCAATTTCACCTACCGCGAACAGCCCAGGGATCACCACATCTTCGCCTTTCTCGTTCACGGTCAGCGCCTGACCGGTCACTTTAGTCGGAATACCGCCCATCATGTAGTGACAGGTTGGGATTACCGGAATCGGCTCTTTCACTGGATCAACGTGAGCGAAGGTGCGGGAGAGTTCAAGGATACCCGGCAGACGGGATTCAAGAACTTCTTTACCCAAGTGGTCGAGTTTCAGTTTTGCGTGTGGCCCCCACGGACCATCACAGCCGCGACCTTCACGAATTTCGATCATGATGGAACGCGCCACCACGTCACGGCCCGCCAGGTCTTTGGCGTTCGGCGCATAACGCTCCATAAAGCGTTCGCCATGTTTGTTCAGCAGATAACCGCCTTCACCACGGCAACCCTCGGTTACCAGTACGCCCGCACCGGCAATACCGGTCGGGTGGAACTGCCACATTTCCATATCCTGTACCGGTACGCCTGCACGGATAGCCATGCCGACGCCGTCGCCAGTGTTAATGTGGGCGTTGGTGGTGGACTGATAAATACGCCCTGCCCCGCCAGTCGCCAGCACGGTAGCGCGAGCTTTAAAGTAAACCACTTCACCAGTTTCGATACACAGTGCGGTACAACCAACCACCGCGCCATCGGCGTTTTTCACCAGATCCAGCGCATACCATTCGGAGAAAATAGTGGTGTGGTTTTTCAGGTTCTGCTGATAAAGCGTGTGCAGCAGTGCGTGACCAGTACGGTCGGCAGCCGCCGCAGTACGTGCCGCCTGCTCGCCGCCGAAGTTTTTCGACTGACCGCCAAACGGACGTTGATAGATACGACCATCATCAAGGCGCGAGAACGGTAGGCCCATATGTTCCAGTTCCAGAATCGCTTCCGGCCCGGTTTTACACATATATTCAATCGCGTCCTGGTCACCGATATAGTCCGACCCTTTTACGGTGTCGTACATATGCCATTCCCAGTTATCTTCATGGGTATTACCCAGCGCAACGGTAATGCCGCCCTGCGCAGACACGGTATGGGAACGGGTCGGGAAAACTTTAGAGAGCAGCGCACAGGTCTGGCCGCTCTGGGAAATTTGTAGCGCCGCGCGCATACCTGCGCCTCCGGCACCAATCACAACTGCATCAAATTCTCTGACTGGCAATTTCATCACACACCCCACACCACAACGAATCCATAAATCACGTAAACCACCAGTGCAACGACAATCACCAGTTGCAGAATCAGGCGCAAGGCCAGCGGTTTAACGTAGTCGGTCAACACCTGCCACATGCCGATCCAGGCATGGATCAAAATGGAAAACAGTGCCAGCAGAGTGAAGACTTTAGTGAACGCAGAGGCAAAGAAACCAATCCAGACGTCATATGTCAGTTCGCCACTGATAGCAAAAAAACCGACCATATAAATGATGTAAAGCGTCAGGACGATAGCAGTAGCGCGAACGAGGATGAAATCATGTACGCCATTGCGTCCTAATGCGGAGGCGTTGCTTACCATACGAGGACTCCTGCAAGAATTGAAAGCACGACAGTAATGACAAAGGAGATTTTGGCAGAGCGTTTACCCGCTTCGAATGTTTCTTCCAGATAGCCAAAATCCATCATCATGTGGCGAATACCTACGACGACGTGATATGCCAGAGCGGTAAGGATGCCCCACATGATAAATTTCACGAAGAAGCTGCCCATAATGGCGGAAGCTTGCTCGAAACCTTCAGGGGAAGAGAGGCTGGTACCCAGAAGCCACAGCAGGATGCCCACTGCAACAAACGTAATCACACCGGAAACGCGATGAAGAATGGACGCTATCGCCGTGATGGGGAACCGGATGGTCTGTAGGTCCAGATTAACAGGTCTTTGTTTTTTCACATTTCTTATCATGAATAACGCCCACATGCTGTTCTTATTATTCCCTGGGGACTACGGGTACAGAGGATAACTTTCTGTTACCTGGAGACGTCGGGATTTCCTTCCTCCGGTCTGCTTGCGGGTCAGACAGCGTCCTTTCTATAACTGCGCGTCATGCAAAACACTGCTTCCAGATGCGAAAACGACACGTTACAACGCTGGGTGGCTCGGGATTGCAGGGTGTTCCGGAGACCTGGCGGCAGTATAGGCTGTTCACAAAATCATTACAATTAACCTACATATAGTTTGTCTGGTTTTATCCGGAACAGTGATCTGGGTCACGATAACAACATTTATTTAATTTTTAACCATCACATTTGACAATCATTCAACAAAGTTGTTACAAACATTACCAGGAAAAGCATATAATGCGTAAAAGTTATGGGGTCACTATTTCACCGAAGATTAACTTATGTAACAGTGTAGAAGTATTGACCAATCCATTCGAGACAGTTATTAGTGATAGACAGGTTTAATAATTCGGATTGCTAAGTGCTTGATTCGCCGTTTATTCGTCATCAATGAATTCTTTACCTGCAAGCGCCCAGAGCTCTGTACCCAGGTTTCCTCTCTTCCACAGAGCGGCGAGCCAAATAACAAACGGGTAAAGCCAGGTTGATGTGCGAAGGCAAATTTAAGTTCCGGCAGTCTTATGCAATAAGGCGCTAAGGAGACCTTAAATGGCTGATACAAAAGCAAAACTCACCCTCAATGGGAACACAGCTGTTGAACTGGATGTGCTGAAAGGCACGCTAGGTCAAGATGTTATCGATATCCGTACGCTTGGTTCAAAAGGCGTATTCACCTTTGACCCTGGTTTCACTTCAACAGCATCCTGCGAATCTAAAATTACTTTTATTGATGGTGATGAAGGTATTTTGCTGCATCGTGGCTTCCCGATCGATCAGCTGGCAACCGATTCTAACTACCTGGAAGTTTGCTACATCCTGTTGAATGGTGAAAAACCAACCCAGGAACAGTATGACGAATTCAAAACTACGGTGACTCGTCATACCATGATCCACGAACAGATCACCCGTCTCTTCCACGCTTTCCGTCGCGACTCGCATCCGATGGCGGTAATGTGCGGTATTACTGGTGCGCTGGCGGCGTTTTATCATGACTCTCTGGACGTCAATAACCCGCGCCATCGTGAAATCGCCGCGTTCCGCCTGTTGTCGAAAATGCCGACCATGGCAGCAATGTGCTACAAATATTCCATCGGGCAGCCGTTTGTTTACCCGCGTAATGACCTCTCCTACGCTGGAAACTTCCTGCACATGATGTTCTCCACGCCGTGCGAACCGTATGAAGTCAATCCGATTCTGGAACGCGCGATGGACCGTATTCTGATCCTGCACGCTGACCACGAACAAAACGCCTCTACTTCTACCGTACGTACCGCAGGTTCTTCGGGCGCAAACCCGTTTGCCTGTATCGCGGCAGGTATTGCTTCTCTGTGGGGACCAGCACACGGCGGCGCCAACGAAGCTGCACTGAAAATGCTGGAAGAAATCAGCTCGGTTAAACACATTCCGGAATTTGTTCGTCGTGCGAAAGACAAAAATGACTCTTTCCGTCTGATGGGCTTCGGTCACCGTGTGTACAAAAACTACGACCCGCGCGCGACTGTAATGCGTGAAACCTGCCATGAAGTGCTGAAAGAGCTGGGTACCAAAGATGACCTGCTGGAAGTGGCCATGGAGCTGGAAAACATCGCGCTGAACGACCCGTACTTTATCGAGAAGAAACTGTACCCGAACGTCGATTTCTACTCTGGTATCATCCTGAAAGCGATGGGCATTCCGTCTTCCATGTTCACCGTCATCTTCGCCATGGCCCGTACCGTTGGCTGGATCGCTCACTGGAGCGAAATGCATAGTGACGGCATGAAGATTGCCCGTCCGCGTCAGCTTTACACTGGTTACGAAAAACGCGACTTTAAAAGCGACATCAAGCGTTAACCATTGATTGCCTGACAGTAAATCCTTCTAACCCGTCTTTTCTATGGCGGGTTATTTTTATTTGCCTAAACACAAAAAATTGTAAAGATAAAATCCATTATCGGACCAACATAGATATTGTAAAAAAATAACACAGCTCATTTTATGAGCAATTTAATGGTTTTTTATTACCCTCTCCAGATAGCAACATTTTTAACCTCATGAAAATGAGGAAAATATCTAATAAACCTGCATCCTTTTCATTAAGCAATTAATTCACCGCATCAATTAATTGGCCTTGTGTTTAATACAGTTAACAATGTTTTTAAGTAAAACTAAAAACATTTGATATTCAAGTAAGTTATTCTGGTACCGCTATACTTTTTCTATTTCCTTAAAGGACTCCGTTATGTTTAAAGGACAAAAAACACTGGCGGCGCTGGCCGTATCTCTGTTAATTTCAGCCCCTGTTTATGCTGCAAATGAAGGCTCTGGTGAAATTCACTTTAAAGGTGAAGTTATTGAAGCGCCTTGTGAAATTAAGCAAGAAGACATTGATAAACAAGTAAATCTTGGTGAGGTGACCAAGACCCGCATCAACCAGGATCATCACAGTGCACTAACGCCTGTCGATATTCATTTAGTTAACTGTGACCTGCCAAATTCCGATAACGGTTCTGGTTCCGTAGTATCAAAAGTCTCAGTAACCTTTGACAGTTCGGCGAAAACCACGGGAGCCTCACCAATGCTCAGTAACACCAGCGCTGGTGAAGCCACTGGTGTTGGCGTGCGCTTAATGAACAAAGACCAGTCCAACATCACTCTGGGTTCAGAAAGTCCAGATATTGGGCTGGAACCAACAGCCACAGAACAAACACTAAACTTCTTCGCCTGGATGGAGCAGATTGATAACGGCACTCCCGTGACGGCGGGTGAAGTCACTGCCAACGCGACCTATGTGCTGGATTATAAATAATCACCGCGTCGTCATTGATTAATCTATACATATGACAGCGACGTATTACGGCGGCAAGTTAGCCGCCTTTCTTCAAATATTTATCAGGTATGGATGCCGTGAATATTTACCGAGTTTCTGTTTTATCCTGCCTGACAATGGCTATCCCCTCTGCATTGGCAGTGGAGTTTAACCTTAACGTCCTTGATAAATCGATGCGCGATAGCGTTGATATTTCTCTGCTCAATGAAAAAGGCGCTATCGTCCCCGGTGATTATTTTGTTAGCGTCGTTGTTAATAATATTCAAATCAGCAGTGGGCAATCTATTCACTGGCAAAAAGCCAACGACAAAACAATTCCTTGTATCAATGATTCCCTGTTGAGTAAATTTGGCCTTAAAGAAAAAATCCGCCAGACATTGCCGCAGGTTTATCAGTGTTTTGATTTTAGCGGCCTGCCGGAAATCGTCTTTACGTTTGATCAGACCAACCAACAACTTAATATCTCGATTCCACAAGCCTGGCTGGCATGGCATTCAGACAACTGGGCGCCGCCTGAAACATGGGATGCCGGAGTTTCGGGCGTCCTGCTAGACTACAACCTGTTTGCCAGTACTTATCGCCCGCAGGAAGGGAGCAGTAATACCAATCTGAATGCTTACGGTACAACGGGTATTAACGCCGGAGCATGGCGGTTGCGTAGCGATTACCAGCTCAACCAGTCCGATAATGGTGATGTACATGATCAATCCGGGGCCATTTCCCGAACCTATCTGTTTCGCCCGCTACCACAAATAGGCTCCAGATTAACGCTTGGCGAAACCGATCTCAGTTCCAATATTTTTGACGGTTTTTCGTATACCGGCGCCTCCCTGACCAGCGATGACCGAATGCTTCCCTGGGAATTACGCGGATATGCACCGCAAATTAGCGGCGTGGCGCAAACTAACGCTACCGTCACCATAAGCCATACCGGACGCGTCATTTATCAGAAAAAAGTCCCACCTGGCCCGTTTATCATTGATGACCTGAATCAGTCAGTTCAAGGCACACTGGATGTTAAAGTGACGGAGGAAGATGGCCGGGTTAATAATTTCCAGGTATCCGCAGCATCAACGCCTTTTCTGACCCGCCAGGGGCAGGTGCGTTATAAACTTGCAGCGGGTCGTCCGCGTCCTTCGTTGTCTCATCATACTGAAAACGAAACGTTTTTAAGTAATGAAGCTTCCTGGGGGGTGCTCTCCAATACTTCACTGTATGGCGGGTTGATTCTCGCCGGGGACGATTATCATTCTGGCGCGCTGGGTATAGGGCAAAATATGCTGTGGCTGGGGGCGCTCTCCTTCGACGTCACCTGGGCTAAAAGTCGTTTTGATAATCAACCGGACGAGAAAGGTTACAGTTATCGCTTCAACTACAGTAAACGGATAGATGCCACCGACAGTCTTCTTTCGATAGCGGCATATCGTTTCTCCGACTGCCATTTCCATAGCTACGCCAATTATATCGATCATAAATACAATGACGCTGATGCTCAGGATGAAAAAAGGACAATCAGCCTTTCCGCCGGGCAACCCATTACGCCGCTGAACCTCAACCTGTACGTCAACGTGTTGCGTCAAACCTGGTGGAATGCGGAGTCCTCCACAACCGCCAATATTACCGCTGGCTTTAACGTTGATATCGGTGACTGGAAAGATATTTCCGTCTCAACCTCATTTAACACCACACATTACGAAGACAAAGCTCGTGATAACCAGATTTACCTGTCCATTTCATTGCCTATTGGTGACGGTGGCCGCATTGGTTATGACATGCAGGACAGTAAAAATAGTACCTCGCACCGCATGTCGTGGAACGATAACCTGGATGACCGTAACAGCTGGGGAATATCGACCGGCCTGCAATCTGACCGCCCTGACAATGGCGCGCAGGTTAGCGGCAATTATCAGCATCTTAGTTCTGCGGGCGAGTGGGATCTGTCTGGCACGTACGCCGCTAATGATTACAGCTCTGCCAGCACCAGCTGGAGTGGCTCCTTTACTGCTACACGCTATGGCGCTGCGTTTCATCGCCGTAGCTCCACCAACGAACCTCGTCTTATGGTTAGTACAGACGGTGTAGCCGACATTCCGATTCAGGGTAATCTCGACTATACCAACCGCTTTGGCATTGCGGTCGTACCGTTTGTCTCCAGTTACCAACCCTCGACTGTCGCGGTCAATATGAACGACTTGCCCGACGGCGTCACGGTATCCGAAAACGTGGTCAAAGAAACCTGGACGGAAGGTGCGATCGGCTATAAAGCGCTGGCTTCACGTTCTGGAAAAGATGTCAACGTCATCATCCGCGACTCCAGCGGTCATTTCCCACCACTCGGCGCCGATATCCGGCAAGAAGGAAGCGGAATCAGCGTCGGAATGGTGGGGGGAGATGGCCACGCCTGGTTAAGTGGTGTGGGTGAAAGTCAGCGATTCACAATACTTTGGGGTGATAAACAGCGTTGTTTAATTCAGCTTCCTCAGCACCTGGAAGATATGAGTAAACGTCTGATTCTCCCCTGTCATTAATTAAGGAAAAGACAATGACAATTTTTAAAGGAATGCCCCTTATTCTGCTGATCGTGAGCTTATGCAGCCATGCTGCGTTACAGCCCGATCGCACTCGCATCGTGTTTAACGCCAAAGATAAAGCGACCAGCCTGCGGATAGAAAATCGCAGCGATAAACTTCCCTATCTCGCATACTCATGGATAGAAAATGACAAAGGGGATAAAAGCGATGATTTCCTCGTAGCCTTGCCGCCAATCCAACGTCTGGAAGCGAAAGCGACATCGCAGGCGCGTATCGTCAAGCAATCTTCTACCAGCCAATTGCCGACCGATCGTGAGTCGCTGTTTTACTATAATCTGCGCGAGATCCCCCCCGCTCCGGAAAAAGCAACCGGTCATGCCATTCTTCAAGTTGCTATCCAGAGCCGTATAAAGTTGTTCTGGCGGCCCGCCGGATTACGCAAAAAATCGGGCGAGCATGTGGAATTACAGTTACAGGTCAGTCAGCAGAATAATCAGCTTACCCTGAAAAACCCGACCCCTTATTACCTGACCATCGCCTATCTTGGCCGCGATAAAAAAGGCATTCTGCCCGGCTTTAAAAGTACGCTCATAGCGCCTTTTACTTCGGCAATCGCCAGTACGGGTAACTATAACGGCAACCAGTTTTATCTTGGTTATATGGATGACTATGGCGCGTTGCGTATGACGACGCTCAACTGTCAGGGGCCATGCAAAATGCAGCGCGTGGTGGAGGATAAACAATGAGTATAAGCAAAGGACTGTTACTCATTGCCTGTTTGTTATTTCTGCCCTTAAAAAACGCGTTGGCGCTGGACTGTTATTTTGGCGCCTCAGGCGGCTCGGTGGAAAAAGCAGAAACGATTATGCCATTCGCCGTCCCGGCTAACGCCAAAACGGGAGATAAAATCTGGGAATCCGATGATATTAAAATCCCCGTCTATTGTGATAACAATACTAACGGTGATTTCGAAAGTGAGCACGTTTATGCATGGGTAAACCCCTACCCCGGTATGCAGGATCGCTACTATCAACTCGGTGTAACCTATAACGGCGCGGATTATGACGCCAGCCTCGGAAAAAGCCGTATCGATACTAACCAATGCATCGACAGTAAAAAAATTGACATGTATACGCCAGAGCAAATAATCGCAATGGGATGGCAAAATAAAATTTGCTCTGGTGATCCTGCAAATATCCGTAAATCGCGAACATTTATGGCACGTATGCGACTGTACGTCAAACTACGCGAAATGCCGCCGCACGATTACCAAAGCACCCTTAGCGATTACACTATCGTACAATTTGATGGCGCTGGCAGCGTCAACGAAGATCCCTCGGCCAAGAACCTGAAATATCACATCTATGGGCTGGAAAATATTCGCGTTCTTGACTGCAGTGTCGACTTCGCCATTACCCCTGATAATCAGGTCATCGATTTTGGCAAATTTAACGTGCTGGATATTCGCCGTCACAATATAACAAAAACGTTTTCCATCAAAACGACCAAAACCCAAAATGGTGAATGCACCGATGGCTTCAAAGTCAGTTCTTCGTTTTATACCGAAGAAACATTGGTGGAAGGCGATCAGGCGCTGCTCGTGGGGAATGGATTGCGGCTACGTGTGCTGGATGAAAATTCTTCACCCTATACATTCAATAAATATTCTGAATACGCCGACTTTACCAGCGACATGCTGGTCTATGAAAAAACCTATACGGCAGAACTGTCATCTATAAGCGGCACCCCCATTGAGCCCGGCCCCTTTGATACCGTGGTGCTGTTCAAAATTAACTACAACTAAATTCTATTCACGCGGATAGAACGTTGTGTGTATCACTGTCGTTATATTGTTATCAACGTTCTGGCCTTCTGGTCAGAACGTTTTCTAACCAGCATATACTCTAAATTATTTAAAAAAACACCCCATCGGTTGACCATAGAAAAAATAATGCAAAAGCCTCCTGGTAAAATACCCCCGAAAAAATCACGGGGGTCATACTCAATCAAAGGGTATTACATTTATTGTTTAAACCAGCAGCAAAGATATTATCGGAATATAGGTAATGACCAACAGAAGTAAAATCAGACTTATCAGTAGTGGCACCGCTTCTCGCATAAATTGTCCGACTGAAACCTGTACGGTATTACACACCAGCAGCATCACCGTTCCGACAGGCGGTGATAACGTTCCTAACGATAAGTTGAGGATCATGATGATGCCAAAATGCACCGGATCAATGCCAAAATGCGCCACCACAGGTTTGAGCAACGGCACTAATATCAGCAGGATGGCGCTGCCTTCAAGGAACATGCCAAGCACCAGCAGCAATAGATTAATAATCAATAAAAAGACGTATTTATTATCGGTCAGAGAGGTCACAAACTCCGCAACTGTTATACCGGCCCGCTCAAGGGAAAATATCCAGCCCAGCGCGGCACTCGCCATAATGATTAACATGACTGACGCCGTGGAACGCGCCGTCTCAGAGAGCGCAGTAAATACATGGCTGATTTTCAGTTCGCGATAAATGACAAAACCAATAAACATCACCAATAATACTGCTACGGCTCCGGCTTCCGTTGGCGTGAAGATATTTGCCCGAATGCCGCCGATAACCGCAACGATTAAAAACAGTGCTGGCCAGGCCTGCACCAGAGCCACCGACACTTCTTTCGGTTTTGGCCAGTGTTCACTGGAAGGCTTTAAATCGCGACGAATAGCCACCAGCCAGACGGTGACAATCAACATCGCGGCGCACAGCAGTCCCGGAAGGATCCCGGCCATAAACATGGAACCGATGGAGACATCCGCCACCAGTCCGTAAAGGATCAGTGCAATACCCGGTGGGATAATAGGCGTGATCAGCGAGCCGCTGGCAGTTATCGCAGCGGCAAAGCCACGGGAATAACCTTTCTGTTCCATTTCCGGCACCATCATGCGCGACAACATCGCAGCATCCGCCAGGTTAGAAGCACTGACGCCGCCCATCATGGTACTCACCAGAATGTTAGCCCCGCCCAGGCCACCGCGCATTCTACCAACCAACACGTTGGCAATTTGCAAAATACGCGCGGCAATACCGGTATAGCTCATTAGCGTACCTAATAAGATAAAAAACGGAATAGCTAACAGCGAAGGAGTTTGCGTCGTGGCAATCAAACGCTGAATTGCCACCATTAACGGTACGTTTGAATAGCAAAGGAAGTAGGTCAGAATGCCGCAAAACATCGCCAGCCATACCGGCATATTAATAAATAAACAGATGAACATCAGCGGAATGATCATCAGCCAGTTATCCAGCCAACTTCCCGCCAGTAATTCACTCAATGCGGTCATTATTCACCTTCCTTGTTGGGTGTTTTCTTTATCAGGTGTAAGGCGGTAAAACAGGCAATGCCGATAGCGCCAACCGTGACGGCAATATCGATCCAGAACCAGGATATTTTTAATATTTGTGTTGTTTTAAACGCTGTCCCGGCAGCTAATTTCCATGCAGACCAGGCCATAACAACCAGCAAAATAATAGATATCAGAGAGACAAATATGGTTAATACGCGTTGCCAGCGAGGTGTAAGTGCATCAGCTAAAAATGGAATAGACAAATGAGTATTATCTCTTTCAGCAACAACGGCACCGAACATCACCACCCAAACCATTAATAAACCGGAGATTTCTTCTGTCCATTGTAATGGCATATTAAATACGTAGCGCATGATTACCGCGCCAATGGTTATTATCACTAATAAAAAGAGCGTTAATACTGCGGCAACTTCAATTACTTTCCCTAAAAGACGCATACACACCTCTGCTCTTAACGGTCGGTGCCGAAACACCGACCTGTCCTTGTGCCATGAAGTTATTTCAGCTGTTGCTGAATAGTGTCATATAACCCCGGGGTCCATTCCGGGAATTGTTGGTACACTTTTAAGGCTTTTTCTTTGAAAGGAGCCACGTCAGGATAGATAATTTCTACGCCCTGCTCCTGCATGGTTTTCAACATTGCCGCGTCCTGCTCGGTGGTAATTTTCTGGCTATATAAACCAGCTTCATATGCTGTCTGGTGAATAATATCTAACTGCGCAGGTGTCAGGGTACTGAAAAATGCTTCGCCACCCAGCCATAATGATGTATTGGTCAGATAGTTCACCATTGACAGATATTTCGCCTGCTCATGCAGTTTTTGCCCATAGAGAACAGAAACTGGGTTTTCCACGCCGTCGATCATCCCCTGCGTCAGCGCCGGATAAACGTCTCCCAGCGGCATTGGCGTTGGCGTTGCGCCCATTGCTTCAATGGCCTTAATCTGCATGACGTTATTCGGTACGCGAATCTTCATTCCTTTCAGGTCTTCCGGTGTACGAATTGGTTTTTTAGCAATGATCTGCCGGGTACCGTACAGATAGTTGCTCATGACAATATGCACACCTTTTTCCCGCAGCTTTTGTTCTTTCTGTTTAAACCAGTCGCTGGCATAAATCGCAAACAGTTTCTGCGGATCGTCGGTTAAATAAGGCCCAAATAATATTCCCAGGTCTGCATCATAGTCAGTTAAAAAACCAACATCACTGATGGTGATAATATTCATCCCCATCAACGCTTGCTCTGTAATATCTTGTTTAGAACCTAACTGTGAACTTGGGTAAAGCTCGAAAACAATATCTCCATTGCTTTTTTTCTTCACAAGATCTGCCCAGTACTTCACTACTGTATCCGCGGGTTCGCCAGGGTTACTTTCATAGGCGATTTTGATAGTTACCGGTGCGGCATTCAGCATCGGACTTAATATAGCGAAAAGAAATAAAAATGACGTCAGAAATTTCTTCATTATTATTACCTGTGAGAGCTTTATTGATTAACGGGGATCTGCCCGACAGACTGCGTTTTTGTTGTAATCAAATGCTTTATACGTTAAAACAAACTCCTGATGTTCCAGTCGTTCTGCGGCACAATGTTGACCGTTGGCGACATTTTCAATCACCTGCATAATATCGTCCGCAATGTCGTCGAGCGTTGCGCCTTCGCTAATAACTCGTCCGGCATTTACGTCCATATCGTCAGATAAATGCTCCCACGTCTGCGGGTTATTACACACTTTAATAATCGGTGCGATCACAGAACCAATAACCGAACCGCGCCCCGTGGTAAATAACACCATATGACAGCCAGAGGCGATAAGTTCCAGCGCTTCTGATGAGTCATTAATATTCGGATAACCAAAACGTGGCTCACCATCAGGCACAACGTCCATCAACCAAAGTCCGGGAAAAGGTGTTTGTTGTGTCGGTAAAATAACGCCAGCAATATGCGCATCACCCGATTTGGTATATGCCCCGAGGGATTTTTCTTCCTGCGTGGTTAAGCCACCTTCGGCATTACCATTGGAAAAACTCCCCAGCCCCATCAAACTGTAATAACGCTCTGCTTTTGTCATTGCCGCTTCGATGGCATCACGTGCCTGCGGACTGCCCGCTCGCGACATCATATGTTGCTCACAACCAAGCAACTCACCGCTTTCTTCAAAAATGCAGGTAGCCCCTTTCTCCAGCAACTGGTCAAAGGCACGCCCTACTGCCGGATTGCCCGTGATACCACTGGTGCCATCGGAACCACCGCAGATAGTGCCAACCACCAGGTCGCTCCAGTTCAGAGTACAACGCGGTGTATCCGCAAGCTGTTCCAGCATTTCAGCGACCAACTGCTTACCCTGAGTAATGGTGTTGGTCGTACCTTTATTTTCCTGAATCACCAGCGTATGACACGGTCGCCCGCTTTCGCGAACTTCTTGCTCCAGCCGACGGCGATCGAAATTCTCGCATCCCAGCGAAATAATCAGTACGCCGCCAACGTTGCTATGCGTCGCCAGATTTTTCACCAGCCGATAGCCGTAATCGCTGGGATAACAACCTGAAAAACCAAAATACTGCACATCGTGACAAGGAAATCCCTCGGCAATCTTTTTAGCGACGTGGCTGGCACACTCCACCATAAAGATTACCTGCACAGTATTACGAATACCCGGTCGGCCATTTTGCCGTACATAACCTTCCATTATGCTTTTTCCTCTGGCTGATAGCCGGCATCATCATGATGAAAAATGGCGATGGCATTGCTGGCAAGATTATGGGAATGCACATGTTCACCCATGGCAATATCACGAGTGGCATGTCCGATAATGGCGCCATATTTCAGAATCGAATCACCATTGTTCAGCGCTTCGCAGGCCAGTTTGTGACCCAGGGTAACGGAACTACAGGCCACCATTTCCCCCTCATCCCACCAGACAATATCGCCACTGGCGATGTCATTCAGCGCGACTACACAGTTATCTTTGGCATGTAGCTTTAACGCACGTTTGCGCATAATTCCTCCGTACATCAGAAGCCGATCAATGCGCCGCCATCGACCACCAGCACCTGACCACTGACAAATGCCGCTGCGTCTGAAGCCAGGTAAACCGCTGCCCAACCGATATCTTCCGGCTTACCGAATTTTTTCATCGGTGTACGACCAAGGATTTTGTTACGGCGTTCGTCATCACCCTCAATGGCCTTACGCAGCATCGGCGTATCAATCCAGCCAGGCGCAATACCATTGACGCGAATCCCGTGTCCGGCAAGCTCCGTGGTCATACCGCGAATCATGCCGAGATAGGCTGACTTCGCAGCGCTGTAGCCAGTAACCAGAGGCTGCCCAAGAAATGAGGTCATAGAGGCGGTAAACAGAACACAACCTTGACCGCGTTGTTTCATATGCGGCACAAGGGCTTTGGTTAACGCAAATGCACCGACCACGTGAACGTCGAGCACTGACTCAAAATCACTGACACTCATCTCTTCAATCGGTTTTTTGCAGTGATTGCCTGCGTTATTAACCAGGATATCGATCGCCCCGTGTTCGTTAATAAGCACATCAACTTTTTCCTGCGCGGCTGCGGTATCGCCGACATCCATTTGTATCCAACTGGCCTGCGAACCTAATGTTCCAGCGGTAGCTTGTGCCAGCTCGCTGTTCATGTCAGCAATAATGACCTTCGCCCCGCTGACTATCATGCATTTGGCCATTGCTAGCCCCAATCCACTGGCCGCCCCTGTAATCAGCGCGGTTTTGTTATGTAAAGAAAAAGCATTCATGGTGTCGCTCCTTAAAGGTCAATGAGGATTTTGGTATACGCGCCGGGATCACTTGCCCAGTCGCTAAAAGCGTGATCGGCCTGTTCCAGCGGGTAGTGAGCGCTCACCAGATTGCTGACCGGATAACGCCCGGACTCCATCAACGCCAGCACGGCACGAAAATCCGCCACGGTGGCATTGCGCGAACCACGGATATCCAGTTCTTTCATCAGGAACTGCGCACTCTGATAACTCACTGGTTGTTTGGCGTAACCGACATAAACCACACGACCGCTAAACGCCACCAGCCCTGTAGCCTGTTCAATGGTTTGTTGATTACCCACCGCTTCAATCACCACTTCCGGGCCGCGACCGTCATTTAACAGCGCCAGTTCTGCCGCCACGTCACATTGCTGCGAATTAAGAAAACGTTGCGCGCCGCACTCCTGGGCAATGTTCTGCTTGCGATCATCAATATCGATAGCAATTACGCGCGCGCCCATCGCGGATGCCGCAGCGATAGCGCCAAGGCCAATTACCCCACAACCGATAACTGCGACCCATTCACCGACATTAATTTGCGCACGTCTGGCTGCATGTAGTCCCACCGCCAGCGGTTCTACCAGCGCTAACTCATCAACACTTAAGGCATTACAGACAATGACTTTATGTGCAGGCATCGTCAGTTGTTGCGCCATCCCACCCTGACGCTGTACACCGAGAGTCTGGTTGTTCTTACAGGCGTTAGGACGACCGCTCAGACAGGAGCTGCACACGCCACACTCAGTGCACGGCAGTACGACCACCCGGTCACCAGGCTTGATCGCCCCCGCCATATCGCCAGTTGCCAGCACCGTGCCGCCAATTTCATGCCCCGGAATACAGGGATAATTAACCAGCGGATTCAGCCCCCGCCAGGTATTGAGGTCAGAGCCACACAGCCCAACACGCTCAACATTGATAAGCACTTCTCCTTTCCCGCAGACCGGTTCGGGGATATCAACAAATCGCGCCTGACTTCCCTGCTCAATGGTTAATGCCTTCATTCGTTGCTCTCCTTACATTACGCCGAAGGTTTCAAAGGCCTGTACCGTGCTCATGCCATCACTGATGGCTTTGCGCACTTCACTTTCAGTTGCCACTTTTTCCAGAGCCTGGCTAATAACTTCTTTCTCAACGGTCTGAGGAATAATCAGTAATCCGTCACGATCGCCAAACACGATATCGCCCGGATTCACCCGCACACCGTGAAATTCGATGGGTACGCCGAAATCGATAACTTTGCCGCGCGGACCTTGATCCTGTGCGTAAGTGCCATGACAAAAGGTGGGAAATTTAAGTTCAAGAATTTCAGCAGAGTCACGGGCGTAACCATCAAGTACCGCACCTGCTGCTTTCAGATGCATGGCACGGGTCGACATCAACCCGCCCCACAACGCATAGCGCAGAGAGCTGCCCGTAGTGATGTAAACATCGTTCTCTTTGAGGGCATCCAGCGCTTCAAACATGATGCCAAACGGTTTTTCGCCGATCGCCGTCTTACCCGACGTCGATTTGGTTTCGTAAACGTCGGACTCCAGCACCGGCATTGCCCGGCCTGCCACCACCATATTCACCTCCAGCGGCTTGATTGCCGGAGAAACAAACTGGTGCATATAGCCCAGCGTGTCGAGAATATCGCCAACCACGGCGGTAAATAGCCGGGTTTTCATCAACGCAAAAAGTTCGTTATCACTCTTCCACATCATATTTACCTATAAGCCTGTTTAACAGGTTTACAGGGTAAGAAGAAAAAGCGCACAATACTGCGATGGGCGTCACGAAAAAATTGGGGATTTACTATTTCTTCGCCACGCTTTGACGCAATATGTCTTTGATTCGCACTGCATGGCGGGCGCACAGGCGCAGTAGTCTATTGATAATCAAGGGTTCTGGAGGAAAATATGAAGGATACAGTCCCGGTATTCTGGATTTTACCGACCAGGAAAAAGTACAACAGGAGTAAAAATGAGTGAGAGTGCGTTATTGACCAGCGTAACGTTATCGTCACAGGTCAAAAATCATATTCTTAATCTGATCGCCGAACAAAAATTGACACCGGGGATGCCAGTTCCCAGTGAAGTTCAGTTGATTCAGAAATTGGGCGTCAGTCGGGGTATTGTGCGTGAGGCCTATCGTTCACTTGCCGCCCTGGGGATTCTGGAAACGCACAGCGGTAAAGTGCCACGAATCAAAAAATTTGATGATGAAGTGCTGCGCGTGGTGTTTGGATTTGCCCTGGCGACCGAACAAGTGACAACAGAGCAAATTCTTCAAGTACGCCGCTGGCTGGAGTTGGGCGTTGTGGAAGCGGCTGCCCGTAATGGCGAAGAGGAAGATTTTGCTAACCTACGGGCTGAAATGGCAAAAATCCGCGAACAGTTCGATGATGTCGAAAGCTTTATCACCCATGATATCCGCTTCCATCAGTTACTCGCCGTTGCCTCAAAAAATCCGCTTTTTATGATGTTATTGCAGGCATTACATCAGCAGTTGCGGCAATCCATCCAGGAGGGGTTAAACGCCCAAAGCGATCAAAAAGAGTATGGCAATCACATCATCACACTACACCAGAAAATCTGCGACGCGGTGTGTGCCAGAGATGTCGAAACGGCGACTCAAGCCATGAAATCACACTTCGACAGCCCGGTCAGTGCACTGATCAATAATTCCTCGCCTTGACATCCTCCACGCCCTGAATGACGAGGATCCCTGCTACGTTCAGCCTGTCGCCTGAATCATTTCGGTGGGTTCCTGCTTCAACGGGCGGCCTGACTGCACCATCCCTCCACAGGCAAGAACGGCGTGCCCCGCCGCTAAAATGTTACGAGCGCCATTTACATCGGCGTTCGCTGTATATCCACATGCCTGACACTCGAATTTACTTTGTGACGGGCGATTTTCTTTCGCTGTATGACCACAGCACGCGCAACGCTGGCTTGTGTACGCTGGCGGAACCGCAAGCACCTGACCGCCACGCCAGAGCTCTTTGTACTCAAGCTGGCGGCGCATTTCATACCAGCCCTGGTCCAGTATCGAACGGTTTAAACCTGATTTTGCCCGGACATTGCGCCCCGGCTGGCTGACCGTACCCGCGGCTGACTTTGACATGTTGCTGACCTTCAAATCCTCAATGACTATCATTGCGTGGTTTTTGCTGATTGTCGTTGTGACTTTGTGAAGGTAGTCCCTGCGGATATTTGTGATACGGGAATGCAGACACTGTATTTTGCGTTTCTGCTTCTGCCAGTTGTTGCTGAGTTTGACCTAGCGGCTTAACTGTCGCTGAAGTCTCGCCAGCTTCTTCTGGTTTTTCTGGAAACTGTTTACAGGCTCAAAGACTGTGCCATCTGACAGCGTGGCAAGTTTAGCCACGCCAGCATCCAGTCCGACCATTGATACTGAAGGGTGAACAGGAGTGGATACTTCACTTTCAGTCTGAATACTGATGTACCACTTACCGCAGGACTGGCTGACTGTGACATTTTTTACAACCCCCGTGACCTGACGACTGTTCCGGTAGCGCATCCAGCCAAGTTTCGGCAGAAAAATACGGCTGTTTTCCTGATCGAGCTTAACGCCCTGCGGGTAGCGGAATGCATCATTCTGTCCCCGCTTTTTGAATCGGGGAAAAGCAGCCCGATTCTGGAAGAAGTTTTTGTAAGCCCGCTCAAGGTCTTTCAGTGACTGTTGCAATGGCTGTGATGGGGCATCTTTAATCCATTGTGTTTCAGTGGCATTTTTCCACTCAACCAACCAGGAAGCCATTTTCGCGTAAGGGATGTATTTATTACCGGCCTCATGATTCTCATTCTGAAGCGCCAGAGCACGATTGAAAACGAAACGACACGCGCCTGCGAAGCGCCTCATTTCACGCTCCTGTTGACCACCGGGTCTTCACTGGAATTTAAATGCCTGTAGTCGTTTCACCGGTCAAATTATATTTTGGTCTATGAAAAAAGAAACCGATATCCGACGCGGAAGGCACTGTGTTTTTCCCATGCATGTTCACCTGGTCTTTGTCACCAAATACCGACGTCAGATTTTTGACTATGACGCGACAGGAAAACTACGCACTTACTTTTCAAATGTATGTGCTGATTTTGAAGCTGAACTGGTTGAAATGGATGGCGAACAAGATCACGTCCATTTGTTAATTAACTATCCACCCAAGCTGGCGATATCCAGTCTGGTAAACAGCCTCAAAGGCGTATCGAGTAGGTTACTGCGACGAGATCGACCAGATATTGCAGTCAGGTATTACCACAAAGGCGTTTTGTGGAGTCCCGGCTATTTTGCCAGTAGCTGCGGAGGTGCGCCAATATCCGTCATCCGCCAATACATTGAACAACAGCAAACACCTGGTTAGGTGAAAAACCGCGCCTTATATCCCCGCTCTGATTGAACTGCCCCCATAAACCTGGACAGTGATAATTAGTCCGCGATATGGCCTGAGTCCGGTATTCTACCGGACTCAGGCCCTTTAACTTCTCTTTTACAAACGAGAGGGAGACAACGGTACTTAATACGCCCTTTAGCCAAAATCTGTCTTTTTCTTGATTACCGCTATTTTTTCGTTAAGGCGCATTCTTTATGCTGTATCGATACACCAAAGGTAAGTTAAACAGGGAGTGACGGATGCCAGTGCTACAGTGGGGAATGTTATGTGTTCTGTCACTTCTCCTTTCTATTGGCTTCCTCGCTTTACATCTCCCGGCGACACTCCTGCTTGGACCAATGATCGCCGGGATCATCTTCAGTATGCGCGGGGTTACCCTGCAACTCCCCCGCTCCGCTTTTCTCGCCGCGCAGGCCATTCTTGGCTGTATGATTGCGCAAAACCTGACCGGTTCGATCCTGACCACGCTGGCGGTTAACTGGCCGATTGTGTTAGCTATTTTACTGGTGACGTTGCTTTCCAGTGCTATCGTGGGATGGTTACTGGTGCGCTATAGCTCACTGCCCGGAAATACTGGTGCCTGGGGCTCCTCGCCTGGTGGTGCGGCGGCAATGGTCGCGATGGCGCAGGATTACGGCGCAGATATCCGCCTGGTGGCGTTTATGCAGTATCTGCGGGTACTGTTTGTCGCGGGGGCCGCTGTTCTGGTCACTCGAATGATGCTGGGCGATAACGCTGAAGCGGTTAACCAGCAGATAGTATGGTTTCCGCCAGTGAGCATTCATCTCCTGTTCACCATCCTGCTCGCGGTCATTGCGGGTACGGCGGGATGCCTGTTGCGTATACCTTCCGGCACGATGCTTATCCCGATGCTGGCAGGTGCGGTGCTCCAGTCTGGTGAGTTCATCACGATTGAGTTACCGGAATGGCTGCTGGCGATAGCTTATATGGCGATTGGCTGGCGAATTGGTCTGGGCTTCGATAAACAAATCTTACTGCGGGCATTGCGTCCGCTGCCGCAAATCCTGCTGTCGATATTTGCTCTGCTCGCCATCTGCGCCGCGATGGCGTGGGGGGTGACCTGGTTTATGCATATTGATTTTATGACTGCCTACCTCGCCACCAGCCCCGGCGGACTAGATACGGTGGCGGTCATCGCCGCAGGGAGCAATGCCGATATGGCGCTTATTATGGCGATGCAAACCCTGCGCCTGTTCAGTATTTTGCTGACGGGGCCTGCCATTGCGCGGTTTATTTCAACCTATGCGCCGAAACGAACGGCCTAGTGCTGGCAACCAGGACACCAGTAAAACGGGCGCGATGACAACGTGGTTTTCTCAATGGTGCCGCCACAGCGTTCGCACGGTTCGCCATCACGATGAAAAACCTTAAAACGGAACAGCGCGCCGTGATGTTTATTTTCATCCACCTGCCCCCGCGTAGCGTAAGAAAGTCGCGGAATATCCAGTAACGCGTGTGCGAGCGCATCCAGTTGCGCCGCGTTGAGATCTTTCGCTTTATGATTTCCGGTCAACCCAACCTGCCAGAGGATCTCCACGCGCAGATAATTGCCAAGCCCTGCCAAAAACGCCTGGTCAAGCAGTAACCCGGCAAACTGACGGTTACGAAAGCGCGGCGACAATAACCGTTCTTTCACCACATCCGGCGTCAGATTCGGGTCGAGCACATCGGGGCCAACGCGTTGTAAGAACGGATGCGTCGTCAGTTGTTCCGGCGTTAACATTTCAATATCAGAGGCGCTATAAAGCAGAATGGTTTTGTCGGCTGTTTGCAGCTTTACCCGCAACACCCGCGTGGTCTGCGGCTCTTCGCCAGTATCAACCACGCGCCAGACACCATAGAGTTGGTTATGGCTATAGAGCGTTAAGCCATCCGAAAAATGGGTCAGCAACGCTTTTCCGCGCGTTTCCACATAAGTGACATGCTGACCAATAAGTTGTGATTGATAAGGTTTTAACTGCGGGAAGGCAAACCAGACATCGGTCAGTGGTTTGCCTTTGATCGCCGCCTCCAGGTTATCCGCTGCACGGCGGATCTCCGGACCTTCAGGCATGGTGATATCCTTTTTTCATTCTTTGTTCAGAGGGATTATGCTGCGACAACAATCCCCTTTTCGGCAAATGCAGATCGTAGCCGGCGGGCGAACGCCAGTGCGTGTTCTCCGTCGCCATGCAGGCAGACCGTTTGCGCCGCGACCGTTGCCCATTCGCCGGTGATACTTTTGACTCTGCCGTGTTGCACCATCTCCAGCGTTTGCGCCAGCGCCTGTTCTTCGTTTTCAATCAACGCGCCTGGTTGGCTTCGCGGCACCAGCGAACCGTCGGCTTGATAGCCGCGATCGGCAAACACTTCCTCGCGCGTTACCAGGCCATATCGTTCGCCTGCACGAATCAGCTCGCTTCCTGCCAGTCCAACGAGAATCAATGCCGGATCGCAGGCGTAAACGGCTCTGGCGATGGCGTCTGCCAGTTGTGCGTCTTTCGCTGCCTGGTTGTATAACATGCCGTGCGGTTTGACATGACGCATTACGCCACCTTCCGCCCTGGCAATCGCTGCCAGCGCGCCAATTTGATACAGCGTCTGGGCGTAAACGGTTTCTGGCGGCAGCTGCATGGCGCTGCGACCAAAATTTTCCCTGTCGGGAAAGCTCGGATGAGCGCCAATAACCACACCATTTTTTATTGCTTCTCGCACGCTTACCAGCATGGTTTGTGCATCGCCTGCATGAAATCCACAGGCAATATTGGCCGACGAAACTAGCGTTAAAAGTTCCGCATCGCTGGAACTCCCTTCGCCCAGATCGGCGTTAAGGTCAATTTTCATTGTGCAGCCGCCACGCTAATTGTTCGAAATAACGTTGCTGATCTTGCCGCGCTTTCAGCGCCTCTTCCAGTGAACACTGGACAAAATGAATCGGCTGACCGAGCGGAATTTGCGCCAGATGGTACATATCAGCCTCAATGATGCAGGCAATGCGCGGGTAACCGCCGGTAGTTTGCGCGTCGTTCATCAACACAATGGGCTGCCCGTTATGCGGCACCTGCACCACGCCTGGCAACAAACCGTGAGATAACAGTTCGCGATCGGTGGTGCGTTTTAAAATTTGCCCCTGTAAGCGATAGCCCATGCGGTTACTTTGCGGGCTAAGCTGCCAGGGCGAACGCCAGAATGCATCCTGCGAGGCGCGATCAAACTCATGATATTCCGGCCCCGGTAAGGCGCGAATCCGGTTGCCCCACAGCAACTGTTTAACGCCCTGCGCTTCCATAAAATCACGCTTCGCTTTGCCAATGGGGAGTCGGTCACCATCCTTCAGTAAACGCCCTTCCAGCCCGCCAATCCCCACCTTGAGATCGGTGCTGCATGACCCCATCACTGGCGGCACATCAATACCGCCCGCCACCGCCAGATAGCTACGTACACCATGTTGTGGACGTTTAAGCATTAAACGCTGACCTGCTTTCATCGGCAAGCGCCAGCCAGTCCAGACAGAATTATCATCCAGCCGCGCCTCGCAACCAGCGCCAGTCAATGCAAACCAACCATCGCTTTCAAACTCAACCGTTAACTGACCGAGCGTGATCTCCAGCGCGGGGGCATTGGCGTCATTACCCACCAGCAGGTTAGCAATGCGTAGCGCAGGCATATCCAGTGCGCCGCAGTGGCTGATACCCGACTGGCGAAAACCGTGACGGCCGCCATCCTGCACGGTGGTATACATGCCCGCACGAATGATTTTCAGCATACTCCCTCCTTCTGCGGTACAAAGCGCACGCTGTCTCCCGGACGCAATAAGATAGGTTCGTCACGCGTCGGGTCAAACAGACTGAGCGAAGTATGACCTATCAACTGCCAGCCGCCCGGCGTTGCCAGCGGATAAACACCAGTCTGCGGCCCGCCAATCCCGACAGAACCTGCCGGAACGAGCAAGCGCGGTTCAGCGCGCCGTGGCGTGTGTAGTTGTTCCGGCAAACTCCCGAGATACGGGAATCCTGGTTGAAAACCTAAAAACCAGACCACGTATTCCACGGAGGAGTGCAGTTCAACGACCTGTTTTTCGCTCAACCCACAATGTGCAGCGACCACCGCCAAATCCGGCCCGCCTGCGCCACCGTAAACCACCGGAATTTCGATAAAGCGAGACTCCGGTTCCAGCGCCTCACTCTCTTCCCACCAGCGTTGCAAACGCTCTATGGCGTCCAGCGCCAGCGTTTCAGGGTTACGCAAAATCACCGTGATATTGTTCATGCCGGGAATAGCTTCAACGACATTCGGCATATCCACCAGACGCTGGGCCAGCCGCCAGATCCGTTTCTGGCTGGCCAGCGTCACCGGCGGCTCCAGTTCCAGCACTACCGCCGTTTCACCTATCAGATAACAACGCGCTCGTTGCACTTTCGATCCCTCTGATTATTCGTTATGCAGGATTAGGAATATCAATAAAGGTCACATCAAGATCGGTATTTTCATTCAACCACTCGCTCAACGCGCGAATACCACCGCGTTCAGTGGCATGGTGACCCGCAGCATAAAAATGCAATCCCTGCTCGCGGGCTGAATGAATGGTCTGTTCAGAAACTTCGCCAGTAATAAAAGCATCCACGCCAAAACGCGCGGCACTATCAATAAAACTTTGCCCACCACCGGTGCACCAGGCGACGCGCTGTACTACCTCCGGGCCGTTGTCGCCACACCACAACGGCTTGCGTCCCAGACGCGCTTCAATCCATGAGGCCAGTTCCAGCCCCGGTACTGGCATGGTCAGTTCGCCCCACGGCACCAGTGGTTCGATCTCGCCCATGATCGTGATCCCCAGTAACGCCGCCAGTTGCGCGTTATTGCCCAGCTCAGGATGTGCGTCAAGTGGCAGATGCCAGCCGTACAGGTTGATATCATTCGCCAACAATGTTTTTAAGCGGTTACGCTTCATACCGCGAATTACTGGCGATTCCCCTTTCCAGAAATAACCATGATGCACAATGACCGCATCAGCGCCCAGGCGTACCGCTTCATCGAGTAGCGCCTGGCTGGCGGTGACACCGGTAACAATTTTTTGCACCGTCTCTTTGCCTTCCACCTGCAAACCATTCGGCGCATAATCACTTATCGCCGCGCTGTTCAATTTCTCGTTAATCAGTTGTTCCAGTTCGGTGTTTTTCATCATTGCGCCTTCCATATTCTGATAGCTACTCCGTTAACATAGCGTTCCCTCGCCTGTTCGTCGATAGCCAATCTTTCGACATATTAAGAAACAAACCCATCGCCAAAAGGCGCAAATTGTTTATCTCATAAATGCATAGTTCATGTATATTTATGCAATCAGACAGCATATTGCATAAATAATCAGATCTGTATCAAAGTTTTAACTTTAAGGAAACACACGCACGCCGCGCAACTATTACGTGGTGTCGCATCCAACCGCGGAATTACTATGAATAAACACGCATCACAGCCGCGCGCTATCTACTACGTTGTCGCGCTGCAAATCTGGGAATATTTTAGCTTTTACGGCATGCGTGCCTTGCTGATTCTCTATCTCACCAATCAACTGAAATACAACGACACCCACGCTTACGCGTTATTTAGCGCCTACTGTTCGCTGGTGTATGTCACGCCGATCCTCGGCGGTTTCCTGGCGGACAAAGTGCTCGGCAACCGCATGGCAGTAATGATAGGGGCATTGTTGATGGCAGTCGGGCATGTGGTACTGGGCGCCAGCGAAATCCACCCGACATTCCTCTATCTGTCGCTGGCGATTATTGTCTGCGGCTATGGTCTGTTTAAATCCAACGTCAGTTGCCTGCTTGGTGAACTGTATGAACCGACCGATCCACGTCGCGATGGCGGTTTCTCGCTGATGTATGCGGCGGGTAACGTGGGATCGATTATTGCCCCTATCGCCTGTGGTTACGCCCAGGAAGAGTACAGTTGGGCGATGGGCTTTGGCCTGGCGGCGGTTGGCATGATCGCGGGTCTGGTCATTTTCTTATGTGGCAATCGTCATTTCACACATACCCGCGGCGTTAACAAAAAAGTACTGCGTGCGACAAACTTTCTCCTGCCGAACTGGGGATGGCTGCTGGTTCTGCTGGTCGCAACGCCTGCGCTGATTACTGTACTGTTCTGGAAAGAGTGGTCGGTATACGCCTTAATTGTCGCCACTATCATTGGTCTGGCGGTACTGGCGAAAATTTATCGCAAAGCAGAAAACCAGAAACAGCGTAAGGAGCTGGGGCTGATTGTGACGCTCACCTTCTTCAGCATGTTGTTCTGGGCCTTCGCACAACAGGGCGGCAGCTCGATTAGCCTTTATATCGACCGCTTCGTTAATCGCGATATTTTCGGTTATAGCGTTCCGACCGCCATGTTCCAGTCGATTAATGCTTTTGCTGTGATGTCGTGCGGTGTGGTGCTTGCCTGGGTGGTAAAAGAGAGCGTTGCGGGTAATCGTACCGTGCGCATCTGGGGGAAATTTGCTCTTGGCCTCGGCCTGATGAGCGCCGGGTTCTGTATTCTTAGCTTAAGCGCCCGCTGGTCTGCAATGTATGGCCACTCTTCCCTGCCGCTGATGGTGCTTGGTCTGGCAGTGATGGGGTTTGCCGAACTGTTTATCGATCCGGTTGCTATGTCGCAAATTACGCGTATTGAAATCCCCGGCGTGACCGGCGTATTAACCGGCATTTACATGCTGCTTTCCGGTGCGATTGCTAACTATCTGGCGGGCGTCATTGCCGATCAGACATCGCAAGCTTCGTTTGATGCCTCCGGGGCGCTCAATTACTCCATCAATGCATATATAGAAGTGTTTGATCAAATCACCTGGGGTGCGCTGGCGTGTGTAGGACTGGTGCTGATGATTTGGCTGTATCAGGCGCTTAAGTTCAGAAACCGCGCGCTGGCACTGGAGTCTTAATACGCCAACACCGATGCCTGATGCGACGCTTAACGCGTCTTATCAGGCCTGGATGGCCCATTGAATTTGCACTATTTACCAGGCCGGATAAGGCGTTCATGCCGCATCCGGCATCTGGGCACGAGTCTGTTATTTCCCCTTCCTCGCCGCCTCATACGCTGCCAGCGTTCGCAGCCTCGCCTCTTTGTGATCGACAATCGGCTGTGGATAATCCAGCTTCACGCCCGCTTTCTGCGCCCACTTCCACGGCTCATGCACCGCTTTCCCTGGCACATCGCGCAACTCCGGTAGCCACTGGCGGATAAACTCGCCTTCGCGGTCAAATTTCTCGCCCTGGGTTGTCGGGTTAAAAATACGAAAATACGGCGCAGCATCGGTTCCGGTAGAAGCGGCCCACTGCCAGCCGCCGTTATTGGCCGCCAAATCACCATCAATCAGTTGTGACATGAAATACCGCTCGCCTTCGCGCCAGTCGATCAACAAATCTTTCACCAGAAAACTGGCTGTAATCATCCGCAGACGGTTATGCATCCAGCCAGTGTTGTTAAGCTGACGCATAGCAGCATCGACAATCGGGTATCCCGTTTTGCCTTCCTGCCAGGCCTTTAAATGCGCGGGATTACTCTGCCACTGCACACGATCCGTCCAGGCAATAAACGGACGATGTTTACACAGCGAAGGATAATACGTCATCAAATGGCGGTAGAACTCGCGCCATATCAGCTCATTAAGCCAGACGTTACCCGGTCCGCCTTCCAGCGCCTGCGGCTGTTCCGCCAACAGGCGATGTAAACACTGGCGAGGCGATAACCCACCCGTTGCCAGGCTGGCGGACAAACGACTGGTGCCTTCTACTGCCGGAAAATCTCGTTGTTGCTCATATTCTCCGGCACCGTTCTGGCAAAACTGGCGTAATTGCGCAATCGCCGCTTTTTCTTCCACCGGGAAATGCGCGGTATCGAAAGACTGACGAGGGTAATTCAGCGTAATGGATGGCGCGGGCTCTATCGATCCGCTACTACGAACTTTTGGTGCACCGACGCACTCCGGCATCCCTTCCCGCAACCGTTTCAGCCAGGCGTTTTTAAACGGCGTAAAGACTTTGTACATCTCATGATTGCCAGTCATCACCGCCCCCGGCGGCAGGATCACGCTGTCATCAAATCCTTCACACACCACGTTACGCAGCGCTCTCTCAACCTGCACATCCCGCGCCCGCTCATGCACTTCATACTGATAGTTATAAAACAGGTGGGTAACACGATTTTCCGCGCACACCTGTTTAACAGTTTCGACGCTGGCGACAAAGTCATCCACTTCACGGAACAATAAAGGAATACCTTTTTCCGCCAGCGCTATTCGTAGCCCATTCAGTTGAGCATTGATAAGTTCAGCCTGACGCGGCGACATGTTATGCGTCGCCCACTGGCGTGGTGTAGCGATATACACCGCCAGCACGCGTGCAGACGAATTGCGACAAGCGGCAGCCAGCGCGAGATTATCGTGCAAACGTAAATCCTGGCGAAACCAGACCAGATGGATGGTCATAAAACTCCTGCATGGCGCAAGTTAACCACACGCGGCCAAAGTTCGAAATAACGCTGCCCTGAAAGCCAGGCGTTAGGATAAAGCACCATATAGTGTTTGATACGCATCAGCGGCGCAAGAAGCGGTTGCTCGCCACGGCGATAACTGTCGATAAGCGCCGCCAGCTGCTGGCGTTCTGTGGAATCAAGATGCGGGCGAAAATACCCCTGAACGTGCATCAAAACGTTGGTGTGATCGCGCGGGTTGGCGGGATGAGAAAGCAAAACAATTACGCGTTGGCGGTACTGGTTGTAAAAATCATCCAGATTTTGCCACTGATGAATATCAGCCACAAACGGGCCAAGTTTGCGGTATTCCGGCTGGGAATGAGCCAGAAAGACGAGTTTATAGCGGCTGTGATAATCGAGAAGCGCTCCGCGCGTTAAGCCATGTTCTTTCAGTCGATGTAACTCATGAAGGGCGAAGATACGGATTAGGGTGCTGTCATCAAATCGTTGCTGATTCATTACTGCTCCTGAACGGTTTACAGGAGTAAGTGTAGACGTTGGGAAATGAAATTTTTGAAGTTAATCCTGTTGTAGCAGGGCAAGATTACGAAAGCCCGCTCCCCGCAAGGACTGACGCCAGGTAGTTTCTGTCCATAGCTGCCCTTTCCATTCAAACGTGAAATCAATAAGTTCATCAGGGACATCGCAAACAATATGAAGACGGGTTTCTTCTCTGCCGTGACTCTTTTCACTAATTGCGTAACTGTCATGCTTTGGATTATTTAATTCTTTCACCGGAAATTTTTCCTCAAAGGCTTTATTAAGCCGCCCCTGATTTCCTTTTACAGCGAATAAATAATCACCTCCCTGTTTTTGTATCTTCTCTGCAATATCTTTCTGGCACCCCATCGCATCAGTTGTGATAATTTTTCCTTTAATATCCAACATGTTAAGAAGTTCAGGGATAGCTGTGATCTCATTGGATTTCTCATCCGTCTTGATCTGTCCGATGACCAGACTGTGCATTGTTGAGAACGCACTAATGACATGAATCGCTCCCTTGCGGCGACTCTTGTCATAAGAGTGCCGGAGCGTTTTTCCATCAATTGCAATGACGTCTTTATCATTTGAGGAATGGCAGTCACGCATCCAGTTAATAAAGCACTCGTGAAATTTTGCAGGACAGATCAGGATACAACTCTGGCAATAGTATCGTGAACAGGAATACCATTTTCAAAATCACCATATTGCTTCAAAAAACCGAGATGTGTTTCCCCAATTCCTAACCTTCTGCACCAGAAATAACGGCACAAATAGTCAACAGTAGAATATCCAACATTTTATGTTCCACTTTCCAGGCTTGTCTGTAATCGGGGATAATAGAAATATGTTCCATCAACTATTCAAGTTCCATTTTATTCTCCTTATTTATATAAAGAGTATTTGATCACATATAAGCTGTGAAAAACAATTTTAAGCAATAAAGTATCACTCAATTCTTGAACATAAAATACGAATTATTTAGTATAAAAAGTATGCTACTTATGTTCTCTCCTTGAGGTTGTACTACATACAAAATGCCTTTACCTGACTACCGTCTCAATAATAACCATTCAGCAGAATTCAAATATTAAATTATTTTACTGACTTTGTTTAGAATTATTTGATTCTTTATTAAAAAGCAGTTCAAGCTCCAGTAAATCTTTTTTTCTTTCTTTAATCCTTTTTGCAGGAATACCGAAGTAACAGCCCCAAGGTTTGGTAGATTTTGTCACCATCGTCATAGCTCCGACTGAACATCCTTCTTCAATTGTTACACCAGGAAATACTAATGAATTTGTACCAATTATGACATGCTTACCAATTACAACTTGCTTAATTATTTCCTTTTTAAATTTTTTGGGTATCGTAGGGTTAGTCATAGTACGCCCAGTATAATCATCTGATTGAGAAAAGACGTGGCAACCATATGCTAGTCCAGAGAAATCACCAAGTGTTACACCTTCTATACCTCCAGCAATATTGCAAAATGCCGCAATATGTACATTCTTTCCTACCGTAACTTTTCCGGATAATAGACAAAAATCATCAATTCTTGAGTTATCCCCAATTTCAATATTTTCAGAATTGTAAATTGAAGCCTTGCTGCTAATCTTTACATTTTTACCAATTTTTTTGAAACCTAATTCTTTAAGTTCTAAATCAGACAAAAATGACATAGTTCACCCCAATATATTAAAAATATAATTAATGCTTTTGAATAATAATTCAAGCATTAAATCCTAATAGTAGACTCAAAAAAACAACTACTAGATTAAAAATGTATGAAATCATAGAAATCTAAGTTACAATAAAATTATATCACTGAAGTATCATATGAAAAGCAAATGATTTATTACGAATAAAATGTAGCGTGCGCATAACGATCTTCAATATATATAAAGAAAAATTAGTAATGTCAATAGAATATTGAACCAAAAACGCATCTAAAAATACAATAGTCATTAACCACAAATAAAACATCACGAAATTGCATTCAACATATAATCATAACCAAAACAATTTCACAACATAAATTTTAATGCATGTTTGACAAACAAGTTATCAATAACTAACCAAGCAACGGAATTAACCTCCAAATACTTTAAGATAAATATTTTTCTAATGTGTTATGGTACATTTTAATTATTTTATTTTCGTCAAATTTTCTAATAATATACTCTCTCCCTGCGTAGCCCATATTTATTCTTTCTTGTGACGTAAGCGCAATAAATTTACGCATTGCATTCGCTAAGCCAATGTGATCACGTACATTGCAAATAAATCCCGTTTCACCATCGACTACAACATCCTTGCAGCCTACGTTGTTAGTGGTGATTATTGGCTTGCGCATTGATGATGCTTCCATTAATGCTCGAGGTACTCCTTCTCTATAGAATGAAGGTAAAACTATACAATCAGCGCTCATTAGATGTGGTCTAATATCATTTTCTACACCTAAATACTCAACTATGCCTTTAAGTTGCCAATTTTCAATTTCTTGTCTTGTAATGGCACCAGGGTTATGACTATCACAAGCGCCTAACAATTGAAATCTAACATTGGGACACTCAGCTTTTAAAAGCTCGGCAGCATCAACATATACACCAACACCTTTTTCCCAGAGCATTCGGGCTACAAGAAGAAATATAATATTATCATCAGAATTTATCTGTTCCAAAACTTGTTTGGGGCTAAAATAATCAGTATCAACACCTTCACTTGCCAAAATGAATGATTTATTATTATTTATTATTCTTTTTCTTAAAAAGACATCCCTATCATCCTCATTCAAAAACCATACCTCTTTTGCAAAACGAAATGAAAACGCATATAGATGAGTAATGAACTTAGTTAGAAGTGTTTCTTTGTTAAATACAAAACCAAGTCCTGTAGTTATCGCTATAGATTTGCAATTAGTAATACCAGCCGCTATCGAGCCATAAATATTTAGTTTGATGGTATAATGAAAAATAAAGTCAGGCTTTATTTTCCTATATATTTTTATCAACTTCAACAACAGCATTAAATCTTTAAATGGATTTCTTCCTTGAGATGAAACAGAAATTGATTCAAAATGGCACCCTAAGCTCTTGATTTTTTCTATATAATCGTCTGCTGGAGCAACGACAGTAACTTCATATCCTTTTGCAATTAAACTTTTTATCAATCCTTTCCGAAAATTATAGACTGACCAAAGTGTATTTGCCACAAGCAATATATGTTTACCATTTTTACGAGACATATTTAATCCTTATTTACTTAAACCATCCAGTAACAAATAAAATTTTAAAAATTACATCATCCATAAATTTTACTCTCTTTACACGCCTCGCAAGAACATACTTCAATCTACCTACTAAACTATCTTGGCATTCAACAAAATCTCTACTCATTGCATACGCTTCTTTTTTGTTATGTCTTAAACAGTATAAAGAAATCAACTCCATCTGAAACAATAAAAGATGGCTTCCATTTTTTTTATTTTTTTTAAATTGCCTTATTCTATTATGAAAAATATTTTTAAATCCTGATTTTATGCCTACAACATTATTATCATGCTGTCTATAACTGAGATAACTGTTGTGGTCATATATTAATATGCCGGATATTTTTGCCAGTATTAAAAAAAACCAATCATGCATAACAATCCGATTGGCAATATTTTCCTCTTCTAAATCTAAATCTAAATATAATTTACGTAAATATTGGTTGAAAACAAAAGTACAACCAGGTGCACAATTTTCAATCAATATATTATTCAGCGAAAAATCACTATGAGAATCATAACAACCTATATAATTCAATTTATCATCAACATAATTATACGAAGAGCAATAGCCTATTGCTGTATTTTGCTCATATTGTGCAATCTTAGTTGTTGCAGCAATCAATTTAAGGGGATCCCATACATCATCCTGATCACAAAAGGCGTAGTAATCATAATCCTCAACTTTCTTAACCAACCACAAAAAACTAGCTATAACCCCAACATTTTCACCTTCATACAAAAATATGGAGTGATTTTGCGACATATAGTTTTTAATAATTTCACATGTTGAATCAACAGAACCATCATCTCGTATATGAATATGCAAATCGAAATCTCTATAGCACTTTATTATCGACTCCAGTTGTTCTCTAATATATTTTTCACCATTATAACTCGATAATAAAATAGCCATTTTTTTTAATTTCATTTTTTTCCTATATCATCAACATTAATTGTATTTCACATACTGAATAAAACTCAGGTTTTACTTATATCTGATATTATCCAAATCTACAGAACCGAGTATTCTTTTAAAATCTCAAGATGATAAATATTTATATAAAACATTATAAAGCATATGCCAACGACGACTAGTTTTGCAAAATTTTTTTGCTTGAAAAGGAGGGCTAAGGATGGAAGTAATATTATCTCACTGATAGAAAAAAGTTCACTAACACGTAATGAAAAAACTGGCAGTGAAGATAAAACAATGAAAGCAAGCGGGGATAAAGAATAGATTTTTAAAAAAAGCACCCCCTTACCTATCAATAATTTTTCCCGAGCAATAACAAAAGAAAGTGTAACTATAAGCAGATGTAATATTTGCATTACAGAAAAAATATTAACAGGGACAAAATCAGCACCTTGACTTTGGTTAATATAATCACTGAACTTATATTGTACATAAGAAATAGGGATAAAATTTACTACAGTTAAAAAGTTCACCCCCAAATAATAAGACAAATACGCACCAAATAGCATTAAAAAATAAATAATGATGTATTTTCGGCTAACAGCATATGGATCAAACAATAAAACAACAAGAAATAATAATGCAGTTATATGGAATGTTGCTGCAAGAGAGATCAATATGACAAATTCTATGGCTTTTGTCTTTTTAGCATACTGCAATACCGAATATAAGACTATAGCACCTGCAACCCCAGCCCTTATCTGAGTCATATCTTGCAATAAAAAAGTATTAGAGTAATACACGAGCACTGATAGCAATAAAAAAGGTGAACATTTTTTAATTACATTATATTTTAATGAAATTGATATCAGCGCAAAAACGACAAAAACAATTAAATAGGCATTAAATGCATTGATTGCAATAAAACTCATCAATTTAAATGATGGCTCTATTGGAAATAATAAGTTATTTGCCGAATCAAAAATCAACATGATATAGTTTGCATAATCCCTATCGACAGACTCGCCGCGAAATGCACACATTAAAAACAAGAATATCATTATTGCTTTTAGCAAGAGTTTCTGCGCAGGAAGAAATGATAGTGCAGCGATGCTTATAAATATTGATAGGTATAAAAACATTACAATCTCATTTCACGATAAAATGGTTAATATAGCTTAACATTAGTTTTTAATTGCCAATATATTATCAAGAATTAGAGAAGTAACCTTTCCCCATTTTACCTGTTACACCATCTCTTATTGCAATCGCTAACAACTTGATTTTCTTTAATTTTGAAGATGCACTAAGTGTATGTACAATTATAAATAATGGTAACTTAAAAAACAAATATACACGATGATTGAATGATATTTTATTTTTACGAACTAGATATATTGAATTTCTCACTATGAAATAATGTCTAAAATCACTATGCATTATCACATTTTTCCCAAATACACGTTTCGCTTCATTTCCAATATTGTGCATCATGACAATGTTTGGCACTACATAAGATATTAACCCCATTTTCTTCGCACGTTCGCACCATTCAATATCGACAAAATCTATAAACAAAGACTCATCCATAACACCTATTTTTTCCAGGACTTCCATTCTAATCAAACTCCCTGAGGAAATTAGAAAATCAGTCTCTATCGGGTGTACGCCTTGGAGCAATGTTGTTTTCTGAAAAGGTTTTATATGGATTGCTCCTGTTATCTTTCCAGTTTTCTCATCCTTAAATGCTGGACCAAGTACAGCTACTTGTTTTCCGTCATTTATAAGAGAACGTTCACTCAACAGCAACGTATTAACCATATCTTCTGGAAGGATACTGTCTTGATCCAAAAATAAAATATGTGATGCCTTCGATTGCTTGGCATATTGAATTCCAATATTCTGAGCTTTTGCAATACCCAAATTGTTGTTTAAACGATAGAGCTCAATTTTATCTTCGTATGATTCAAACTCTGCATCAGGTATAATAAAATTCGGATCATCCGTGTTATCTACAAGTACAATTTTGTCAACTTGTACAATTGTTGTTCTTAATAATTCATGTACCCGATTAGTTTCCGGCCTGAAAAGAATCACAATCGCAATAATATACTTACCTTGTTCTATCATGTTTTTCCTATCACTAGTTAGATGCAATGTATTAAATCATACAACGGTCAATCCATTAGTAAAACTTAACCAAACCAACATAGATTATGTTATATGTAACTAGTTTACAATTTGCTATTACCAAAAAAAAATTCAATTTCTTGCAAGCAATTAATAACTCTATCTATTGATTTATTATGTTCAGCTACTATATGACTATAGACTCTATCTTTGGTCCTTTCTGCCCAATTAATTTGTTCTTCAGTAAAACCATAAGCTATCCCATAACGGTCGCTTTCATTAGGGTACCAGTCGTTCACACTTTGCTCTTCTGTTGGTACAACATATGATGGGCAACCACATAGAACAGAAAATATAGAATATGCAGTATAATCATCATAAGAAATAAATTTTTGTGCTCGTTTAAATATATTCGCTATTTGTTGATGTGTTAAACCATCAATTTTTATTGAATTTGGGGGATGAACTATTTTTTTGTCAGAACCTTTCCGAATAAGATAACAACATTCTATATCCCTTTCTTGACTTACTTTATTGTTGTATATCTGAATCGGGTAGTAAATTACCTTTAGCTCATTTGATGCTAAGCAAGATCCCTCATTATAAAAGTCATTAATCGCTGAGTTAAATTTAAAATAGAGTTCATTTTTTCCATAGTCCACAATATTAGTATGATATCCTGGCTGATGTAACAGCCACCTTACAACATTTTTTATTTTTAAAGGATTACCATTAATTATTTCAGGATAGATCACCACAGAATCTGACGGAAAATTATTTAGTTTTAGCCAAACAGGAGTATCCCACTCATTATTAGTTTTAAACTTAAATTTACCATAAAGCTCCCATTTTAATTTTGATAGAAACTTCCTAATTGTTCTGCTTCCATAATAAAATGGGTCTAATTTAACTAAATATGCATTATGAGTACTGTATTTGTTAATTATATGACATAGCCGATGCAAAACCACAGAACCGCCGCTATTTTCATCATATGAGTTTGTATATATATATATATTCATTTATCAGTAATCTTTAATGAAATTTGTGAAACTCTTTTCGCTATCAACATACAGTGAACAAGAGCAAACACAAGCCCTGCAAAGCCCACTAAAAATAGTTGTACAAATAAAATCCATTTAACACCATGCTCATATTGAAATTTCGTAGAAAACTTAAAATATATCAACTCTATCAAAAATAAAGGGATGATATATAAATATATAATCCGTAATCCTTTGATAAAGAACTTGGCAAAATTATACCCGCCCCATAATAAAAATAAAAAAGCAGAACTTACACCAAAGAAAATAGATGTTCCCTCTCCAAAATATTTTTTTGCAACAAAGATATTTACCGGGATTACGATAATACTAAATAGTGCATAGACAATAGTATGTTTCTTTAGTTCACCAAAGCTATATAACAGTAAAAACACAAAATTGGAATATATTGAAAATACTCCACCTATAAATAACCATGGTAAATAGTTGGCAGCTTTTACTGATAATGTTTCATTACCGCTCCATATAAATATAATATCCTTACTATAAAAAACCAAAAATGCACTTAGCGGTATTGTAACGATAAATATAAATATCAATGAATTGCTAAACAATTCAGAATATGCTTTTAAGTTTTTTTGATGATAATATCTTGTTAGCTTGGGTTGTAAATATTGATTTAGTGGGTCACTCAATATAGCTAATACACTTATTATTGATACCGCCACACTGTAAATGCCATATTCGGTCAATGTACTGTATTTGGTTAGTGCTAATTTATCTGATTGATTAACCAAAACCCATAAAATTGATAAAGTTGACAACTGTAACGCGAATCCTATTATTTTCTTAACTGATGTATCACTAAGTTCGATATTATTTTCTTTTGGTGGACATAATAATAATCCTGTTTTTCTTATTTTCTCACTACACAACACCATTAAAGCACAACTAATAGCCGATGAAATCAATTGCATCGAAAAATAAAACTCAATCCCTTCATTAAAGTATTTCATTAAAAATATCGTTAATGGTTGAGATAGTGTAATGCTGAATAAATTAATAGTTGTCAATGTAACTTGTGATTCGTTAGAAAGTAGTATGCTACGAGATGGCCCTTGCATATAACGTAATGCAAATATCCAAAACATCAATGTTGTACAAAAAACAACCACCCCTCTATCCAGTTGTGTATTTAGCCATGAAGCACTATACTGCTCACTTATCCACCAACCAATGATAGCTAATAAAAATGACACAACTAAAAAAAACATAACTATTTTTTTATATAGTATGTTAAATTTTTTATATGTTTCTTGATTTTTCCTAGAAATAATTGCTTCTCTAGTTATTACGCTTCCCAAGCCAGCATCCAAGATACTAAGGCAAGCCTGAAGAACTGTAAAAAATCCAATTAGACCATATGTCTCTAATCCAACTATATCTATCAGTATTGGAATAAGAATAATTGTAATTAATGCGGAATATATCCTTACGCTATATATGTAGGTTAAAATCTTAACTTGTTTATTCATAAACCATACTTCATAATATATGACTTCCTCCAGAGCATAAAGTGGTGGTTATAATACCACCACTTTATTTCAAGCATTTTTTTTAAAGAATTCAGTTATCTTTTCCGAAATATAGTTAACCTGCTTACTCTCCAACTCATAATACATTGGTAGTCTGAGCAAACAATCTGAAAATTTGTCACTATTTTTCAAATTAACCTTTTCATTTTGTTTAATATAGTATTCACTTTTATTTAATGATAGGTAATGAAAAACAGAATGTATTTTATTTTCTTTAAGGTAAGAGATAAGTTCAGAGCGTTTTTTAAGATCATGGCACAGTATATAAAACATATGTGCATTATTGGTTGCGTATTCCGGTATTTTAGGAAGTTGAATATATCCAGAACTAGCCAAATCATTTAGGTTACTATAGTATTCATTCCACAATTCCTTTCGTTTATTTTGAATGGTTTCAATATTCTCCAATTGTGCATAAAGATAAGCGGCTATTATATCCGATGGAAGAAAAGAAGAACCTATATCAACCCATCCATATTTATTGACTTCCCCCCTGAAGAAAGAGGCGCGATTAGTTCCTTTCTCTCTGATAATTTCTGCTCGATGAGAATATTCACCATCATTTAAAACAATTAATCCTCCTTCTCCTGATATTATATTTTTGGTCTCATGAAATGAAAATGTCCCAAATGTACCAATACTGCCTAGCGGTCTATCTTTATAATATGAATCAATTGCCTGGGCAGCATCCTCAACAATATGAATCCCGTATTCTTTAGCAATCTCTAAAAATCTATCCATATCGCATGCTACACCTGCATAGTGCACAACGATTATTGCTTTTGTTCTATTTGTGATAAGTTTACTCGCAGATTCTGGGTCCATATTTGGATTATCATCATAACTATCAGCAAAAATTATTTTTGCACCTCTGAGAGCAAAAGCATTTACAGTTGAAACAAAGGTATAAGCAGGTGCTATAACTTCATCGCCAGGCTTGATATCTAACAGAATTGCTGCCATTTCCAGCGCGTCTGTGCAGGAAGTAGTCAAAAGCGCTTTCTGAAATCCATATTTTTCCTGAAAAAAATCATGACATTTTTTTGTAAAAATTCCATCACCTGAGATCTTACCATTCGACACAGCTTCTGAAATATATTTCAACTCATTTCCATGAAGATACGGTTTATTAAAAGGTATCATCTGCATTCCTTATTCTCCAAAAAAAAATCAGCATTTTTATCTTTATCCGATAGGATAAGTTCATTACTTTTTATTGGCCAGTCAATATTCAATATAGGATCATTCCATCTGATACAACCTTCGGCACTTGGCATGTAATAATTGGTCGTTTTATATAGAAATTCGGCCTCTTCACTAATTACTACAAAACCATGAGCAAAGCCTTCGGGTATCCATAATTGTTTTTTATTTCGCGCTGAAAGGAATACACCAACCCATTTACGGAATGTACTTGAGTCAGGACGTATATCAACAGCGACATCATAAACTTCACCTTTAACACAGCGAACTAATTTTGCCTGAGAATAAGGTTTAATTTGAAAATGCAATCCTCTTAAAACACCTTTAACTGATTTCGAATGGTTATCCTGAACAAATTCGACCTTACGCCCCACTGCCTCTTCGAATACTTTCTGATTAAAGCTTTCCATAAAGAAGCCACGTTCATCCCCAAAGACTTTTGGTTCAAAAATCAGCACATCAGGAATTTCAGTTTTAATTACATTCATTTTATTAATAACCTTTAATCATTTTGAGCAGATACTGACCATAAGCATTTTTCTTCAACGGTTCGGCTAATACTTTCACCTGCTCAGCATCAATAAACCCTTTACGATAAGCAATTTCTTCCGGGCAGGATACTTTTAATCCCTGACGCTCTTCAATTGTTGCAATGAAGTTACTTGCTTCAATAAGGCTTTGATGCGTCCCTGTATCCAGCCATGCATAGCCACGCCCCATCATAGCGACAGACAAACGTCCCTGTTCCATATAAATACGGTTAATATCGGTAATTTCCAGTTCGCCACGGGCAGAAGGCTTAAGGTTTTTCGCCATTTCCACAACGTCATTGTCATAGAAATAAAGCCCAGTAACCGCATAGTTACTTTTTGGTTCCAGCGGTTTTTCTTCCAGGCTAATTGCCGTACCGTTATTATCAAACTCCACCACACCATAGCGTTCAGGATCATTAACGTGATAAGCAAATACCGTTGCACCGCTTTCTTTGTTAACCGCAGCGTCCATTAATTTCGGCAAGTCGTGTCCATAGAAGATATTATCGCCAAGCACGAGTGCACAATCATCACCACCAATAAAGTCTTCACCAATGATAAACGCTTGCGCCAGGCCATCCGGACTCGGTTGTACTTTATACTGTAGATTAAGCCCCCACTGGCTCCCGTCCCCCAACAATTGTTGGAAACGCGGTGTATCCTGTGGCGTACTAATAATCAAAATATCGCGAATACCCGCCAGCATCAGTGTTGAGAGCGGGTAATAGATCATAGGCTTGTCATAAATAGGCAGGAGTTGTTTACTCACGGCCATAGTCACAGGATAAAGACGAGTGCCGGAACCACCAGCCAGAATAATACCTTTACGCGTTTTCATTTCACCATTCCTTTTAATTCATCCCGCTCTGGCATCATAAGCGAGATGCAAAAATTTGTTAAATTGCCGTAGTCGTAAATAATTCGTTGAGCATACGTTTCACGCCCACCTGCCAGTCAGGCAAGACAAGCGCAAAGTTCTGCTGAAACTTTTCTGTATTGAGGCGAGAGTTATGTGGTCGACGGGCTGGTGTGGGATAGGCCGTTGTTGGCACGGCGTTAAGTTTGTTAAGAGCAAGGTTGATCCCTGCTTTGCGCGCTTCTTCAAATACCAGAGCGGCATAATCATGCCAGGTTGTTGTACCACCAGCAACCAGATGGTACAAACCAGCAACTTCTGGTTTGTCTACTGCTACGCGAATGGCATGAGCGGTGCAATCAGCCAGCAATTCGGCACCTGTTGGTGCGCCAAACTGATCGTTTATCACAGCCAGTTCTTCGCGCTCTTTTGCCAGACGCAACATTGTTTTGGCGAAGTTATTTCCTTTACCTGCATATACCCAGCTGGTACGGAAAATAATATGCTTCGCGCAATGTTCTTGTAACGCTTTTTCTCCGGCTAGTTTAGTTTCACCATAAACATTCAAAGGTGCTGTTGCATCCGTCTCCTGCCACGGTATTTCACCGGTCCCCGGAAATACGTAGTCAGTAGAGTAATGAATAACCCAGGCGCCGACTTCATTAGCTGCTTTTGCAATCGCTTCGACACTTGTCGCGTTAAGTAATTGTGCAAATTCCGGTTCTGATTCAGCTTTGTCTACTGCGGTGTGAGCGGCTGCGTTGACTATAACATCAGGCCGAATGCTTCTTACGGTTTCAGCTACACCTTCGGGATTACTAAAATCACCACAATAATCAGTGGAGTGAACATCAAGAGCAATCAGATTACCCAGCGGTGCCAGAGCACGTTGCAATTCCCAACCAACCTGCCCTGTTTTGCCGAATAGGAGGATATTCATTACTGGCGGCCCTCATAGTTCTGTTCAATCCACGATTGATAGGCGCCACTTTTCACATTATCAACCCATTTTGTATTGGACAGGTACCATTCCACTGTCTTTCGAATCCCGCTCTCAAACGTTTCTTGCGGTTTCCAGCCCAATTCACGGCTAATTTTATCGGCATCGATTGCATAACGGCGATCATGTCCCGGGCGATCAGCAACATAAGTAATTTGCTCACGATAAGATTTCTCTTTCGGGACTATCTCATCCAACAAATCACAAATAGTCAGCACAACATCGATGTTTTTCTTTTCGTTGTGTCCGCCAATGTTATAGGTTTCCCCCGCTTTACCTTCAGTAACTACGGTATACAACGCTCGAGCATGATCCTCTACATACAACCAGTCGCGGATCTGATCTCCTTTGCCATAAATAGGTAATGCCTTACCTTCCAGTGCATTAAGAATAACCAGTGGAATAAGCTTTTCCGGGAAATGATAAGGACCATAGTTGTTCGAGCAATTAGTCACAATTGTCGGTAAACCATAAGTACGTTTCCATGCACGAACCAAATGATCGCTTGACGCTTTAGAAGCAGAATACGGACTACTTGGCGCGTATGCTGTCGTTTCCGTAAATAACGGCAACGTTTCATTGCTATTTACTTCATCCGGATGGGGTAAGTCACCATACACTTCATCAGTAGAAATATGATGAAAGCGGAAGTTTTTTTTCTTTTCATCATCCAGACCAGACCAATAATTGCGCGCTGCTTCTAAAAGTACGTAAGTTCCTACAATATTAGTTTCAATGAATGCCGCCGGGCCAGTTATTGAGCGGTCAACGTGGCTCTCAGCCGCCAGATGCATCACCGCATCTGGCTGGTGTTGTGAAAAAATACGAGCCATCGCTGCGGCATCGCAGATATCTGCATGCTCAAATGAATAACGTTCAGAATCAGAAATTTCAGCGAGCGATTCCAGATTTCCGGCGTAGGTTAATTTATCGACATTAACAACACTATCTTGCGTATTATTTATTATGTGACGAACAACAGCAGAACCAATAAATCCTGCGCCACCAGTAACAAGTATCTTCACTTTTTTATTCCATATAGCCAGAGAGCATGCTGTGAAATAGACTGCTCCAGATTTGATTAATAGATGCATTAATGCACGCTACCGCCCCTGGCTTAACAGCTACCAGAGCACTGCGTACATTTCCACGATGTGACGAGCGTAACCCACTCGTGCCAAATCCGAAAAATTCAAACGCTAATTGTCTTACCAAACAGCTGTAGAAACAAGGAAAATCCTGGAAAAATTTGAACTATGATTGCAAGCTAACATACTGTTTTTATTATATTTATAAAAACAACAACGGCAGTGAGATTCAATGAGCAAAACTTATGCTACGAATCTTCACTGCCGTTTTTAATTACTTACTGACCGACACTTCCAGTCAGGAATTTGTTACTCGCTTAACAACTTCTCAATGCCTTTGCGGAACTTAGCGCCTTCCTTCAGGTTACGCAGTCCATACTTCACAAACGCTTGCATATAACCCATTTTCTTACCACAGTCGTAACTGTCCCCAGTCATCAGCATTGCGTCAACTGCTTGTTTTTTTGCCAACTCAGCAATGGCATCAGTCAACTGAATACGTCCCCATGCTCCAGGTTGAGTACGCTCCAGTTCAGGCCAAATATCGGCAGAAAGCACATAGCGACCTACTGCCATGATGTCTGAGTCCAGGGTCTGCGGCTGATCCGGTTTTTCGATAAATTCAACAATGCGGCTAACTTTGCCTTCGCGATCAAGCGGATCTTTGGTCTGGATGACGGAGTATTCAGAGAGATCGCCCGGCATGCGTTTTGCCAGAACCTGGCTGCGGCCAGTTTCGTTAAAGCGCGCAATCATTGCGGCCAGATTGTAACGCAGCGGATCGGCACTGGCGTCGTCGATAACAACATCCGGCAGCACCACGACAAACGGGTTATCGCCAATGGCTGGTCTGGCACACAAAATCGAGTGGCCCAGACCTAAAGGTTCCCCCTGACGCACGTTCATAATGGTCACACCTGGCGGGCAGATAGATTGTACTTCCGCCAGCAGCTGGCGCTTCACGCGCAGTTCAAGGAGAGATTCTAATTCATAAGAGGTATCGAAGTGATTTTCGACTGCGTTCTTGGACGCATGAGTTACCAGGAGGATTTCTTTGATCCCTGCAGCCACAATCTCGTCAACAATGTACTGAATCATTGGCTTGTCGACGATCGGTAGCATCTCTTTAGGAATCGCCTTAGTTGCAGGCAACATATGCATCCCAAGACCCGCTACAGGAATAACTGCTTTTAAATTCGTCATTATTTCATCCACCTGTAAAATGGTTGCTGAATTATAGCTTGTTCGATTTTTTTCGCCAGCATCAATTCCCCTGAATTGATTACTGATTTACTTCCGATGTTACGCCGCTTCGCTCAAGATTGCAGTAGCGTTATTCCTAAGTATGGCTCTATTTTTCCAGGAATGGTCGCAAATCTACCTGCCCCGTTCCGGCAGCTTAAAGTTAATATTTTCCACATTAACGACATGGTGATTAATCCTGTCGATATCGACTGAACTTTGTCCTTTTTCATTCACCGCATGAACATTTACCAGCGACAGTAACGTCTCGTTCTTTGCCATAAAGACACCACGAACGTCCTTTCGCAGGTCGAAATTCATGGTCAATGCCGGCCCCGCAGTGGATTCTTGCATTACGTTGATATTACGCATAAAAATGTGTTGCGGCTTGTTGTGAAGCTCCAGCGAAGAACGCTTTATTTCAATGTTGTTCAACGCCACGAATGAGACGGCATTCCCTGCGGAAATTTGGATTCCGCGCAATTTCCAGGCAATGTTAGTGTTATCAAGATGAATATTATTCAATCTGAAGTTTTGTGGTATTGAGAGATACTTACCTTTAATGACTCCGTAACCGATTAACATTCCGGCACTATTGGTCATTTCTATATTGTCAATAACAAAGTTATCACATCCATATATCGCTACCGTGGCGTTATCAATACCCGCTTTCTTGCTGAAAGCTGGCGTAATATTATGAGCCTTGATATTACGAATGATGAAGTGTTTGCCGTTCTCAACATGAATCAGTTGCCGACAATCCGATCCCGTGATATTCGCCACGACAAAGTTTTTAACCGACTGGTCTTCCGGGTAGTTATTATTGTAAGTACTTCCTGCCAGTCCTATGCCAATACCCCAGTTGATTTTGCCGTTAGTACAGTTGATGCGCTCGATGACATGGTCAGATATCAAAATGTCGCGATCATTGATTGCTACATTCCATTCAATAGCGTCGCCCTGTAAGTCGCTGAACTTACAATTGGTGATGTTGGCACCGATAATCTGGTTATGAAATCCCTGGCGTAAAATGGCGTAATTAGCGTGGCTAACAGTCAGGTTATCGATAGTCAGGTTGCGCATGACACGTTTATTTTTGCCGCCGATATAAATCTGCGTTACCGGGCCAAAGCCGCTCATCGCCAACCCTTTAATGGTGCAGTCAGAACCGCGCACATCAAGGGTGATGTTATGCATACGGCCGCCCTCCTCCCCTGTCACCTGGCTGCCGTCCTGTAAGACAAATCGCCCTCTGCCGTTGCCGCGCAGGCTTCCAAGGATGTGTAACGTTTTGCCACGAGGAATGAAGATGCCGGTGTTGATATTGTCACAAACCAATCCGGCAGGCACGACGACCGTTTGCCCTTCGCTGAAAGCCTGTTTAAATGAGGCGATCCAGTCGTGTGGATTGTAGTCGTTGATATTAACGCTTTGTCGGGCAGGAAGTGCACGGGCGAAAGGGGTATGAAGGAAGGCAAGCGCCGAGCTTGCCGTCAGGAAGGTGCGTCGGGAGAGTTTTTTAAATGGCATGCGTTCTCCTCTATAAAGCTTGCAACAAGCTGGCGAGTTCTCGGTTAATCACCTGCTGGTTAAAATCGTGTTCGACTTTTTCGCGCGCGCGTTTGACGACCGGAGCCAGTTCGTCGGTGTCCAGTTGGCTAAACGCCGCCAGTCGTTGCGCCAGTGCACAGGCATCGTTCTCAGGTACCAGCCAGCCGGATTTATCGGCCTCTACCAGTTCCGGAATTCCGCTATGCAGAGTAGAAACCACCGGAATGCCGACCGCCATCGCCTCCATCAGCGCCACCGGAATGCCTTCCATATCACCGTCCGCGCCCGTAACTGATGGCAGCAGGAAAACATCCGCGTCGTCGAGCATCGCCTTCACTTCGTGGCTCGGTTTAAAGCCCGGCATCTCCACCACATCTTCCAGTTGATATTGTTCGATGAGGGTACGCAGCCGTCGTTCCCACGGGCCAATGCCGAGAATGCGATAGCGAAATGCCACGCCCTGCTCTTTCAACTGACGGCAGGCTTCAATCGCCACGTGCAGGCCTTTTTTCTCGGTTAAGCGTGCGACGGAAATGATTTCCAGCGGTGTTGCGGGCGCTTTCACCGGACGTGGGCTAAAGCGCGTCATGTCCACGCCCATACGCGATACGGCAATTTTTTCCCTAGGGCAGCCCATTTTTTGCAGCCTTCCGGCCCACAAATCGCTTATCGGTAACATCAGGTCGCCACGGCGGAACAGTTGCTGATATTCGGGAGTGTAGTGGTTGAGCACTTCCCGACTGGAGATATCAATGCCATGGAAGATAGTCGCAATTTTGCCGCGAATGACACCCAGTTCGCGTAGTTTTGCTGCGGTTACCCCCGCCGGGCCAAAATGAGCGATAAATACATCGGCATGAAGCGGTGTTGCGACCTGGCCGCAAATAGCAGACAAAATCAGGTTCCGCGACTCGGCACCATAGCGTTTAAGGTTGAGCGCCTGCCAGGTATTTTTATGATGAATGCCGCGTAAGGTCTGGCTGGCGCGGTGGCGCAGTTTCGCTACTTTGCCTTGTGGTTCGTCCTGTAACCAGCGGGTTCTGGCGGCAAGGTTATATTTCGTCCATGCCGCGTGAGTGTTCTGGGTGTCGCCTTTTTGCAGCGCGACAATCTCCACCTCAAAGCCCATATCAATAAACGCGGTAATTTGGTTGAGAACGAAGGTTTCCGACGACAGCGGAAATTTCAGTAAAAAGAAGCCGACCTTCATTTCGCCTCCCCGATGCGCTCAAGCACAGATTGCACCATCTGCATTCCTGTCTGACGTTCGCGACTGACGGCTTCGTTAAGTCGCGCGTTCAGCGCCGGAAGCTGGCCTAAGGTATCCGCAACCATCGCTTGCAGGCTGCCGTCCAGTAAATGACGGATATCAATTGCCATCTCTGGCAGTCCCAGCTGCTGCATAATCCCGGCGGATTTATGTTCGTAGTTGATGGCAATCGCCGGAGTGGCAAAGTTCATTGAGATAATGGCAGAGTGCAGGCGCGTACCGACGGTGAGTTCACAGGCACCAAGAATTTTGCCCATTTCCAGGTCGTTGAGTTCATCCATCACCACGTGGTAACGAGCAGGATCGCTGATATGCTGGCGCAGATTGAGCGCCACCATGCGGTCGTCTTTGTTATAGCTGTCGATGCCCGTACAGGTGGAGAGCGCAATCACCTGATAGCCTTCGTCGAGAATGCGATTGACCACCCCGGCAAAGGCTTTTTCATACGCTTGCTGAGTGGTGCCGAGACGTTTGTCGAACGGTGCCAGTTCGCGCAGGGTAATTGCCACCGTTTTCTGTTGTGCGGCAACGTCCAGCCAGTGTTGAACAGCATAGCTGGCGGTGAAATCTTCTGTGTGGTGATCGACCAGCCACGCGGTATCGACGCCATGTTCAACTTTTGCGGTAGTGATATTGCTGCGTTTCATCAGTTCAAGACTGACCGATTCGCGCAGGATCAGCGCGTCGCAGTGACCAAAGACGTAGTTCGCCAGTTGGTTAAATTGCTCATCCTGGAATGGACCGACGCTATGACCAATCATAAACAGCGGCTTTTTTGCCATAAACGTGCAAAGTGCGTGTTCAAACTGCGGCACGCCGTAGAGATCGACAAAAAACGATCCGCCGACCTGGATAATGGCGTCGTAACCTGACAGCAGGCGCACGAAGTCGGTGAATCCCTGGGCGATAGCGATATTACGCAGCTTGCCAGTGTCGGTCACACGGGAAAGCAATACCTGATGCTGGTAGCGGCGACGGAGGACTTTTTTAACGCGCCCGACAACGCCCGCCGCGCTGTTGTGTTGTTTCATTTGCAGGAACAGCGGATCGCCCATTACCGGGCGATTGAGCAGCCAGGAAGAACTGACCGGATAGCGGCTCATCACGTCCACTTCGGCGTGTGGATTTAGGATGTTGATGGCATCAAGTAAGCCGCGCAGGATGGCGCTGTCACCGCGATTGCCGCAAGTGTGGTTGCCCAGAATAAGTAATTTCATTTTTTCCTCATAAATTAGACGCCAGGTGAGGCTGTGCTTGTTGTGTTCGTTGCCGCTTTTTACCTGATGCGACGCTGGTGCGTCTTATCAGGCCTACAGGTCCCGAGCATAGAACCGTAGGCCGGATAAGGCGTTTACGCCGCATCCGGCAACCGTTATCGGAACCGAAAACAACAACTCACCCCGCCCGTAAAAGCATTTTCATTTTTTCGCCGCGACAAAACTGACGCTTCACTTCCACCACCAGCGCATGGCGCGACAGCACAATCATCACCACAAACGCCAGCACGCCCGCGGCTATTTGCACCGCCAGCAGCATCCCCAGCGCCAGTTGTGCTTTCAGCAATACGCCCAGCGAATAACTGACCACCAGCGTCGGCAGCGAGAGATAAAACGGCAGCCATAAACTCAGGATGTACTGGCGATAACTGGAACCGAGCACCGGTTTAATCATCACGAAGTAACTCAGAATGGTGTTGATAATCTGCACCAGCAGGAAGCCAAGCGTGACGCCAATCGCGCCCGCCATCTGCCCACCAATAACAATCGACGGAATAAACAGAAAGGTTTTGAATACGTTGAATTTAAAGCTGATATCGACCCGCGCTTTCGCCATCAGCAGCGAACCAATCGGGTTACCCACGGAGCGCAGAAGCCCCACGACACACAGCAATTGCAGTACCGGAATAATGCTGTTCCACTTTTCACCAAAGACCAGCGGTACAAAGTTATTCGACACCACCATCAGCCCGAGCAGCGCCGGAAAGTTGATAATTCCTACCACCGACAGCAGCTTGTAGAAGTTAATGCGCAGCTTTTCGGTGTCGTCCTGAATTTTGGCAAACGCCGGAAACAACACGCGGGTGATGATTGGGTTCAGTTTCATCGGCGGCACAACGGCCACGTTGTACGCCAGGTTGTATCCTCCTGCCACGCCCGCGCCAAGAATACGCGCCAGCACCAGCGTCGAAAGGTTGGTGTTGAGATAGTTGATGATGCTGTCCGCCGTCAGCCAGGCGCCAAAGCGTAAGTTCGGTGCCACCGACGCCAGCGAGAAATGCAGACCGGGGCGATAAATTTTGCGACCAAAGTAGCCAAACAGCAGCGTTCTTACCGCACTATTGACCAGATAACCGAGGATCGCGGTCATCGCCAGCGGCCAGAAATGGGCGCTAACCACCGTAAAAGTGAAGCCCGCCAGCACCGCGCTGGTTTCGATCATGCCGATTTTGTTGAACTCCAGCTCCTTCTGCATCAACGCGCGGAACTGCTGCCCGTGGGGGATCACCACAAACGCCAGCGACAATGTTTTAATCAACGGTGCCAGGTCCGGGTTATTCAGCACGTCACCAATGGCATCACTCAACAAAAACACCGCCACGCACACCACGATCCCCAGCCCGACGTTCAGCCAGTACAGCGTGGTGAGTTCCAGGTGGCTGATTTCTTTTCGCTGAATAATCGAGTTAGCGATACCGAAGTCAGAAAGCGTATCTGCCAGCGCGATGATCACCAGCGACACAGTAAGCAAACCGAACTGGTGGTTGTCGATAATCCGCGCCAGCACGGTCATCTGCACCAGCCCGAGGCCGATAATGATCACCGTGGCAATCGCCGACCACTTCGCGCCGCTGATGGTTTTTTCACGTAAGCTCATATCAATATGCCGCTTTATTAACGAAGCCTTTGAATACCGTCAGGAAAACGATTTTGATATCGAACCAGACGCTCCATTCGCGGATGTACTCAAGGTCGAACTCGACGCGTTTTTCCATTTTCTCCAGCGTGTCGGTTTCGCCGCGCCAGCCATTAATCTGCGCCCAGCCAGTAATGCCCGGTTTCACCTTATGGCGCAGCATGTAGCCTTCAATGAGCTGGCGATATTGTTCGTTATGCGCCACCGCGTGCGGACGTGGACCCACAATCGACATCCCCCCGGTCAGCACATTGATAAACTGCGGCAATTCGTCCAGCGAAGTGCGGCGCAGAAAGTTCCCCACTTTGGTTACGCGCGGATCGTTCTGCGTCGCCTGAGTCACCACTTTGTCGTTCTCCATCACTTTCATGGAACGGAACTTCCACACTTTGATCGGTTTGCCATCCATGCCGTAGCGAGTCTGGCGGAAAATAACCGGCCCTGGTGAACTGAGTTTTACCGCCAGCGCAATACAGCACAGCACCGGGGAGATCAGCAGCAAGATCAGCGTCGCCAGCACAATGTCTTCCGCACGTTTTAGCAGGCGGTTAACTCCGGAAAGCGGCGTGTCGTATAGCGGCACCACCGGTACGCCGTTCATCTCTTCGATACGGGAATGAAGAATATTGAAGGTAAATACATCAGGGATCAGCAGCACCGAACAGGTGGTATCCGCCAGTTGATGGACCAGTTTTTTCACGCGCGCGCCGTCGCACATTTGCATCGCAATATAGACGTTATGAATCTTGCCCGCTTTCGCATCCTCGACCAGCTGTTGCAGATTGCCCGCCCAGTCGTTAGAAACGCCGCCTGGTTTCGGGTCGTGGTATACGCCCACCACTTCAAACCCTAACCACGGCTGATTACGGAAGCTCTCCATCAGCATTTGTCCGGCGGCTAAATCCCCCGCCACTGCGACCATGCGCTTGTTATAGCCATGGTTACGCAGCCAGCCCGCCCCAATGCGAATACACGAACGGCAAACCACCAGTCCGATACTTGTCAGCGCATACCACGCCAGCCAGATTTTCAGTTGCGTGTCGAAATCATTATTGAACGCCACCAGTCCGGCGCTGAAAATCACGCTTAAGGTCCAGTTTTGTAGCAACAGGGCAAATTCTGTCGCTGCCCGAACACCGCGCCATGAGCGATAAAAATCGGTGATGCCGCCCAGCATCTGGAACACCACCAGCGTAATCAGCGCCACCAACAGGTGCATGTAGAGGAATGACAGTCCGCTGACTTCGCAAACCAGCCATAGTCCGGCAAACATGATGGTGATATCTGAAAAGCGTTGCACCATAGAGATTAACGATGCATTGGTTTTCGCTCGCTCGCGCTTTTTTAGATTTGTCATCGTTGTTCCTGTTATTAGCCCCTTACCCGCAATGGGGTAAGGGAAGATCCGACATTACTCGTTCAGCAACGTCAGCAGAGTTCGCGTTCGCGCTTCCATCAGCGGCACATCACCGCGCGATTCCACATTCAGGCGCACCACCGGTTCGGTGTTGGAAGAGCGCAGGTTAAAGCGCCAGTCGGCAAAGATCATGCTGATGCCATCGGTACGATCCACTGCCAGCGCCTCACGGCTAAAGTGCTGTTCGACGCGGTTAATCGCCTCAACGGGTTGCGCCAGTTTGCTGTTGATCTCACCGCTTGCCGGAAACGCCGCCATCCGGTCGCGCACCAGTTCGCCCAGCGTTTTCTCTTTCAGGCACACCAGTTCGGCGACCAGCAGCCACGGGATCATGCCGCTGTCGCAGTAAGCAAAATCACGGAAGTAGTGGTGGGCGCTCATTTCGCCACCGTAGATGGCGTCTTCCTTGCGCATACGTTCTTTAATAAAGGCGTGTCCGGTTTTCGACATCACCGGCGTGCCGCCTGCGGCAGTCACCACATCAACGGTGTTCCAGGAAAGACGGGGATCGTGGATGATCTTCGCGCCGGGATTTTTTTCGAGGAACGCTTCTGCCAGCAGGCCGACAATGTAGTAGCCCTCGATAAACTGCCCTTTTTCGTCAAACAGGAAACAGCGGTCAAAATCGCCATCAAAAGCAATGCCCATATCTGCGCCGTGTTTAATGACTGCATTGCGAGTGTCGTCGCGGCATTCCGGCAGCAGCGGGTTAGGAATACCGTTGGGGAAATTGCCGTCCGGCGTGTTGTGCACTTTGATTAATTCCACAGGCGCGCCGAGGGCTTTAAAGCGGGCTTCAATGGCGTCCACCACCGGACCCGCTGCGCCATTCCCGGAGTTAATCACCAGCTTGAGCGGCGTGAGGTTTTTGACGTTGATATAACCGAACAGGTGATCAACGTAAGCGTCACGCAGATTGATTTGCTGATAGCGACCGCGTTTGGTTTCATCGACGGGAGGAAAGTCGTTAGCTTCTGCCAGGCGCTGGACATCGCGCAGTCCGGTATCACCACTGATCGGGCGAGCCCCTTCGCGCACCAGTTTCATGCCGTTGTAATCCATCGGATTATGGCTGGCAGTAACTTCGATGCCGCCATCCACACCGAGATGGAACGTGGCGAAATAGATCTCTTCGGTGCCGGACATGCCAATATCCAGCACATCGACGCCCGCATCCTGTAAACCTTTTGCCAGCGCCAGTTTTAAGGTTTCGCTGGTGAGGCGGATATCACCGCCTAAAACAATGGTTTTCGGTTTAAGAAATTCGCCATAGGCACGACCAATGCGCCAGGCAATATCTTCATTCAGTTCTTCGCCTAATTTTCCGCGAATATCATAGGCTTTAAAGCAGGTTAATTTTTTCATGTCGTTACCCTTTTTCAGGCAATAGTTGGCCCTGACCGAAGCGGCCAATTTTGTTTTTGTCGTTATTTACATCGTGGTTTCGCATTCATTGCCTGATGCGACGCTACCGCGTCTTATCAGGCCTACAAATCCGAGCCGTAGGTCGGATAAGGCGCTTACGCCGCATCCGACAAACAGTGCCTGATGCGACGTTTACACCCGTCCGTAGCGATCCGCGAAGCGCACCACATCATCCTCTTCGAGATAAGAGCCGGAGCGCACTTCAATTAAATCGAGCGGAATTTTCCCCGGGTTTTCCAGGCAGTGCGTCGCCCCCAGCGGAATATAAATGGACTCGTTTTCACCAAGCAGTTTGATATCACCGTTGATGGTGACTTTTGCCGTTCCCGCGACCACGACCCAGTGTTCCGCGCGGTGATGGTGCATTTGTACCGACAAGCCCTCACCCGGTTTCACGGTGATGCGTTTCACCTGGTAGCGATCGCCCGCGTCGATAGAGTCATATTTACCCCACGGGCGATACACTTCGCGATGCACCCGATGCTCATGGCGACCATCGGCTTTGATCTGCTCGACCACTTTTTTCACATCCTGCACCGCATTACGGTCGGCAATCAGCACCGCATCTTTGGTCTGTACTACCACCAAATCTTTCACCCCGACGGTAGTGACCAGGCCAGATTCGGCATACACATAGCTGTTTTCAGTTTTGTGATTAATCACATCGCCGTGGCAAACATTGCCTTCCGCAGTGTGAGCGCTGATCTCCCATAAAGAGGACCAGGAACCGACATCGCTCCAGCCCGCATCCATCGGCACCACAACGGCATCTGCCGTACGTTCCATGACCGCGTAATCCACTGACTCTTCCGGGCAGGCCAGAAAAGCCTCTTCATCCACACGAATAAAATCGAGATCCGGATCGACGGTGCTCATCGCTTTCTCACAGGCGTCGAGAATATCCGGGCGATATTTTTTCAGTTCTTCGAGATAACGTCCGGCGCGGAACAGGAACATGCCGCTGTTCCAGTAATATTCGCCGCTTGCCACATAGGCCTGGGCGGTTTCCAGATTCGGTTTTTCGACAAACTGCGCCACTGCAAAGGCCACCGTATCCTGCTCACCCGCCGACACTTCACCGCGACGAATATAGCCATATCCGGTTTCTGGTAGATCCGGCACAATGCCGAAAGTCACCAGTTTGCCCGCTTCGGCATACGGCATGGCGTTACGCACGGCGGCGCGAAAAGCATCTTCATCGGCAATCACATGATCCGCCGCCAGCACCAGCATTAATGGGTCGCTCTCCGGGCTATGACGTTTTGCCGCCAGTGCTGCCAGCGCAATGGCGGGTGCAGTGTTTCGCCCTGCCGGTTCGAGAATAATGTTCTCGGTGAGTTTGTTCAGTTGACGCAGCTGTTCCGCGACAATAAAGCGGTGCTGCTCATTGCAAATCACCACCGGGCTTTCGCACTCCACGCCGTTCAGGCGGCAGATGGTGGTTTGCAGCATGGTGAGATCGCCTTTCAGGCATAAAAACTGCTTGGGGTAAAGTACGCGGGAAAGCGGCCATAAGCGGCTACCGGAGCCACCTGCCATCACAACTGGATAGAGTTTCGACTGCGCCATAATTATCCCCGAATATCATTTATAAATTGACGTAACACGTTCTCTTTATCGAGCGTGCGTTCGGCATATTCACGTGCCACCGTGTTGTGTTTGGGCAGCAGGAGCGCCTGACGAATCCCCGCCACCAGCGCCTCGACCGATTCCGGTTCTACGCAAACCGCGATCCCCGGAAAGGTTTCGCAAAGCTGCCCCAGTTCTGTGTGGGCTTCTGCGGTAATCACCGCGTTACCGCCTACCGCCAGAATATTGGTCAGTTTCGACGGCAATACGGCATCTGCCGCGCCGCGTTTTTGCACCACCAGATGGCAATCGCCCATCTTCAGCAGTGCGGGTAAAACGTCATACGATTGCAGCGGGAAAAATTGCATGTTGCGCAGTCCACGCTGCTGCGCCATTTTTTCCAGCCGCGCTTTGCCGCCGCCCTGCCCGACAATGGCAAAAATCAGCGGTTCATCGCGCAGGCGATCGGCAGCTTCAATAACGTTTTCCAGCCCCTGCTTTTCCCCAATATTGCCGGAGTAAAGAATGATTGATTTGTTATCCGGCAGGCCAAGTTGGTTACGAAGGGCATCAACATCGGCGTCTGCAACATGTTGAAAACGGGCGATTTCCGACCAGTTGGGGAAGAAGATGACGTTTTCCGCCGCCACGCCTTTTTCGATGGCTTTATTCATCATCGAACGCGAAATCGTGGAGACGTTACCAACGTGATGCAGTCCGCTACGTTCGAAGGCCGTCGCCAGCTGTGCCACTTTGCCGCCTTTGCCTTTTCCGGCAAGGCCCAGCCCCAGCATGGCATCCACTTCGTAATCCTGAATATGCAGCACGGTGCGCGCGCCAGAGAGTTTCGCCAGCAGGCGCATTCCCGGTGTGCAAAACAGTGTTGGTACTACGCCGATAATGCGATCCGGCTTCCAGCGACGTTGCGCCATCAGCGGAAAGAAACTGCTGGCGGCAAAACTGCCGAGATGCAACAGGCGTTTCAGAGTGCTCGGCTGTTTTGGCACGTACAGCGGGCAGCGCCACACCGTGGCGGCCCCCTCTTCTCGTTTGTACCGCCAGGCGGAATAGTTCTCGCCCACCTGCCATTGCGGGTAGTAAGGCGGTGCGGTAATGACCCGCACCTCATGACCTTGTGCCGCCAGCCATTCCACCATCTCGCCGGTGTATTTGCCGATGCCGGTTAACTCCGGCGAGTAGTTAATGCCGTAGACCAGTATTTTCATAATCCGGGTACTCCGGCATGCTTCTCAGCGAGAAAATAGGCGCGGCTGTTAGCGTGAACATTGTCACTGGCGAGCAGTGCGTCCGGCGTCAGCCAGCGGTAATCGTCATGCTGCTCATCCGGCAGTAACAGATCTTCTTCAGCGACTCTGAAGCGAAAACCGAGCACCACATAGTGAGTGGTGAAATCCGTGCCGGAGAAGTTATCGTCATAAAAGTGCTGCCAGACACCGTAAAACTGGCCTGCTGTTATCGGCAGACGCAGCCCCAGTTCCGCCATCGTCAGCCGCTCAAATGCGGCTTCCAGCGTTTCGTCTTTCTGCACGCGCCCTCCCGGCACAAACCAGTAACCCTGCGCCGGGCGGTTGGTTCTTTTGCCAAGCAGAAACTCGCCGCGACTGTTCTCGACAATAAAGTCGAGAGAGACAAGCGGTGTGGAGCGCACTACCGTGGCAAAGTCTTCCTGACGTAAAAACATCATTACCCCCGAAAGCGGTCTTGATTCTCAAGGAACCACTGGTAAGTGCTGGCAAGCCCCGCTTCCAGTGAGATTTCGTGATACCAGCCAAGCTGATGCAGGCGCGTCACATCCAGCAGTTTGCGCGGCGTACCATCCGGTTTACTGGCATCAAAAACCACCCGACCTTTGTAACCCACCACTTTGGCGATGGTTTGTGCCAGCTCGCGGATAGTGCAGTCAACGCCCGTGCCGACGTTAATGTGCGACAACATCGGCTGGGTGTTCTCCAGCCAGACTTCGTGCGCCAGCTCCATCACATGAATGCTTGCCGCCGCCATATCATCGACATGCAGAAATTCGCGCATCGGTGTACCGCTGCCCCACACCACCACGTCCGGCGCATTCTGTGCCGTCGCCTCGTGGAAGCGACGCAGCAATGCAGGGATCACGTGCGAGTTACTCGGGTGGAAGTTGTCGTGCGGCCCGTACAGGTTGGTCGGCATGACTGAGCGGTAATCGAGTCCATACTGGCGGTTGTAAGATTCGCACAGTTTGATCCCAGCGATTTTGGCAATGGCATAAGGCTCGTTGGTCGGCTCCAGCGTGCCCTGTAACAGCTCGCTTTCTGCCATCGGCTGTTTTGCCAGTTTCGGGTAGATACAGGACGATCCGAGAAACAGCAGTTTGTTCACGTCGTTCTGATGCGCGGCGTGAATGATGTTGCTCTCAATCATCATGTTCTGGTAGATGAAATCCGCCGGATACGTGTTATTGGCAACAATACCGCCCACTTTCGCCGCCGCCAGATAAACCTGGTCAATGCGCTCGCTGGCAAAGAAATCATGCACCGTGCGGCTGTCCAGCAGGTTCAGCTCGTCGCGGGTGCGTAATACCAGTTCCACATCACCGCGCTGTTCGAGCTGACGCCTGATGGCGGAACCGACCATCCCGCGATGGCCAGCGATAAAAATGCGTTGTTTACTCATGCTTATGACTCCAGCGCGATCGCCACGTCGTAGCCGTGAGATTTCAGCAGAGAGTGTTTTTTCGCCGCTTCGAGGTCATTAGCCACCATTTCAGACACCATCTCTCTGAGAGTGATTTCCGGTTTCCAGCCCAGTTTTTCGTGCGCTTTGGTCGGGTCGCCGAGCAGCGTTTCAACTTCAGCCGGACGGAAGTAACGCGGGTCAACGGCGATAATCACATCACCCGGTTTAACGCCCGGCGCGTCATGCCCAGTGACGGAAACCACAATGCCCTTCTCTTCAACACCCGTGCCTTCAAAGCGCAGTTTGATGCCCAGCTGTGCTGCCGCCATTTCTACGAACTGACGCACGGAGTACTGAACGCCGGTGGCAATAACGAAATCTTCCGGTTGTTCCTGTTGCAGCATCATCCACTGCATTTTTACGTAGTCTTTGGCATGGCCCCAGTCACGCAGGGAATCCATATTGCCGAGGTACAGGCACGACTCCAGCCCCTGGGCGATGTTGGCGATTGCGCGGGTGATTTTGCGGGTAACGAAGGTTTCGCCGCGGCGCGGGGATTCATGGTTAAAGAGAATACCGTTACAGGCGTACATGCCGTAGGATTCGCGGTAGTTAACGGTGATCCAGTAGGCGTACAGTTTGGCGACCGCATATGGAGAGCGCGGGTAGAACGGCGTGGTTTCTTTCTGCGGAATTTCCTGCACCAGACCGTACAGTTCAGAGGTGGAAGCCTGATAGAAACGAGTTTTCTTTTCCAGACCGAGGAAGCGGATCGCCTCGAGCAGGCGCAGCGTACCCATCGCGTCAACGTCTGCGGTATATTCTGGTGACTCAAAAGAGACCGCAACGTGGCTCATTGCGCCCAGGTTGTACACTTCATCCGGCTGCACTTCACGCAAAATGCGCGTCAGGTTGGAGGTATCACTCAGGTCGCCATAATGCAGATGGAATTTCGGGTTGCAGGTGTGCGGATCCTGATAAATGTGATCCACGCGCTCGGTGTTGAATGACGATGCACGACGCTTAATACCATGCACCTCGTAACCTTTTTCCAGCAGCAGTTCTACCAGGTAAGAACCGTCTTGTCCGGTTACACCGGTGATGAGAGCGACTTTTGACATGTCTTATTCCTCTGTATTTTTTGAATTTATTCAGTTTCAACGCGTTCGCGTATCACCAATGCGGGATTCCCCCGGCAAACCACATTTGCCGGAAGCGATTTAAAAACACTGCTTCGCGCACCCACGACGGTGCCGTCGCCGATCGTGACGCCAGGCGCGACAAAGACATCTGTCGCCAGCCAGCATTTCTCGCCAATCACAATAGGCGTGGCGTTAATGGTGAAATGTCGACTTGCGTGGTCATGGCTACCGGTGCACAAATAACTTTTTTGTGAAATCACTGAATGTGCACCAATGGTTATTTCGCCGAGGGTATATAAATTGACGTCATCGCCAACCCACGCGTAATCACCTAAAGTTAATTTCCACGGATAGGTAATTTTTACTGACGGACGAATAACTACGTTTTTTCCTATTTTTGCGCCGAATAAACGTAATAAAAATGCCCGCCAGCGATACAATACTTGTGGCGACCAGGCAAATATTGTCGCCTGTACTGCCCACCACAATTGCACTTTAATAGCGTTGCCGCCCCGGAACCCTTTCGGCACCGAGAAACCGCTTAAATCTTGCATTGTTTTCCCTTATATTCAGCTTTTGTTATATAAGGCTTTCGTCTTTGAGGTAGTACGTTGGCGTAAATGCCAGGATAATTCTGCCCAGAAGCCAGGCACATGTAATATTTGTCGTTGGACTTTTTTCGCATCGGCACACAATTCCATATTATTGGTGGTAGATACCCCACCCATGGAAAATTCAGACACCAGGCCATTGAGTTTTTTAAATGCATAACCAGTTTTATACATTTTGGCCGCCAGCGCGTAATCGGAAGAAACTTTATATTCCAGGTCATAACGCCATTTTTTCAAACCGGATACCGGGAAAAATATCGCCTGATGACTGGCGGGCAAGCTGTGATAAATATACCAGCCCGGTTTGGCGCTACGTTTAATTTTATGTCCGTCGCCAAAATCCAGCAGCGCATCGCCGGTGATCATCACGTTATCTTTTTGCATTTTTAACTTACGGACAAAATGTGCGGCATCCTGATGGAAAATATCGCCCGAGTTGAGAAACAACGCGAACTTGCCTTGCGCCATTTCTATGCCTTTGTTCATGGCGTCATAGATACCGTTATCTGGCTCGCTGACAAAGCGTAGGTTATAGATACCATTGAGATTTTGCAGATACTCACGGGTGCCGTCATTGGAACCGCCATCGACAACAATCCATTCGAAGCTGATATCGTCCGCCTGCGCCAGATGCGCCAGCGAGGCATGTGTTTTGACTATCCCTTCGAGGTTACGAAACGCGACAGTGATTATGCTAAGCAACATGTTTTACCTCGTTATCCCCGTCATACTTCAAGCTGCATTTGCGTTGGTTTTCCTCGCTCACCCCAGTCACGTACTCGTGTACGCTCCTGGGGATTCGCTGCGTCACCAACTTCCTGCAACTCGAATTATTTAGGGTGTATATTTAACGCTTTTCGCAAAATAAACGGACAGACGATTAAAAAAGCATATTCCGGGCTAAATATCGATCCGGTAAAAAACAGCGACACCGGAGTAAAAAGATAGAGCTGCACACGAAAATTGCGATTATCACCAAAAGCGTTGATCATCATTTTTATTACTTTCCCCATGTACCACAGCGATAAAAACACTGCGAACCAGGAAAAATAAATAATCAGCAGATACAAACCATTGTCTATGGTTTTTCCGACATCCGCACCGTTAAATATTCCGAATGATGCAACATATTCATAAAGTGAGCCAAATCTGACTACACCGTCAATATGGGTCAAAGAATAACCGACCATCACCAGCGGACCGACAATACGATAATACGATGACGATCCTTCCGTACCTAAATCGCCCAGACGGGTGGAAATATAAGGAAGCGCGATTACCACACCAACCAGGAATACAGCCAGAGAAATCAATGCTAACGGTAACTTTTTCTTAATCGCCTCTTTATTCAGATATTGAAATGCCCACTCCAGCAAATAAAACAGGATAAAGGTCATAACCCCTGAAAACGATCCAGATAATATTATTCCTGCGAGAATCATAGCATCTGTTTTAGGCGTTTTGATACCAAACTGTTTGATACTGAGCCAAATTGAGATTAATGCCAGAGCGAAAAATGCCGGTTCGAAATAAAGTGCTGTCGTGCGCTTGCCGCCGAATTTAATGAAATTCAGTACATAGCTGTTGCTGTAAATCAGATATTTCGAAATCGACTCCATAATACTGCTGCCGCCGGTGAGGATAATTTGCGCCATCTCCACCGCCGCCAGCGCCACCACCAGCCCGACCACCAGATAAAAAAAGCGTAATATCTTGCGATGGTTGTGTGGTGAAATCGTTTTAAAGCGAATACTCCACACCATACCAATAATGATCACAATATAGACAAACAGCATGGTTGAAGTGACGTATTTACTGGCATCCAACGACTGACCAAACAGGTAGTTAAACGCCGTGAGTCCCGCACCAATCCCCAGGGCAATCATCAATTTTTTAACGCTGATGCGCTCTAAAAACAGCAGTAATAAGACAGGTAAAAAAGTGACGATGGTGATGGGGAAACTTTCGCCAAGCTGGGCGATTTTGACGTTAACCAGCAGGTAAATCAGCGGCAGCAGCAGGTAGCTACAGATTCTGATAGACGTTGACATACTCCTCCAGCATCTGTTGTCCACTGTAGGCGGCGCGGCTGCGTTGGCTGAACTCAGCCAGCGTGGTACCAAATATCGCCTGCGCGATTTCCGGTTTGCTTAACTGCACCAGTTGCAGCACGTCTTCTTCGCTGACGGTTTTACCGCCGGATTTTTGCAGCACTTCCCGCGCCGCGTCGCTATGGGTAGCGATTACAGGTACACCAATCGATAGCGCCTCACACAAAATCAGCGGGTAGTTATCGACGCGAGAACTGAACACCAGCGCATCCATCTGATTGAGCGCGCTCATTAACTTACGTTTGTCGGTTTCAAAGCCGTGATTAACCACATTACCAGCGGTGAACGGCGAGAACTTACCGAAGGTATGCAGTTCGATTTTGTTGCCCAGCGCCATCATCTCGCGCACCAGTCGCTGGTTAGTTTTGCCGTCGTAACGCAGGTCATGCGCCACCACCGCGATTTTCGGCTTACCCTGAGTTTCGCGCACCGGAGGCAAGTCCGCCAGAATCGCCTCGGTTGCCATATCAATGCCATTATTGATAATCCGGCAACGCCCTGGACCGTACAGGCTATTGAAAGCATCAGCCACATGCTGGCTGGGGGAAATAAACTGACAGCCCAGTGCCAGCATCTCACGGAATAACTGGCGTTTGCCCGCCACCAGCTGGTGCGCGCGATCAATCTTCACCGGCGGATAATTATTTAAGGTCGGGCATTTCTGGCAGCCCGTTTTCCAGCCTTCACAACCATCAGTAAAGGCGCAGCGCCCGGTAACACTCCAATGGTCGTGCAGCGTCCAGACCAGAGTCACGTCCGGTTTATGGTTTTTCACCTTTTCGCAAAAGCGCACCACGCTCTTAAGATTCAACCAGTAGCTATGCAGCACATGGAAATGCAGGACCACCGGTCCCGGGGTGCGAGTAATGGTGCGATATAACTCATTGAAATTGCCAAACAGATCGCGATTAAACAGACGAAACAGGGCAATGTTCGCCATCGCGGTCATCCGCGGCGTATGTTTGATTACCTGCGGATAGTTTTGATGACTGACGCTCTCTTTGCCGCCTTTGCCGTAGCCGTAGACAAAATGTGATGCCAGCCCCTGTTGCAGCGCACGCTGGTGGAGATCTAACGCCACACCTGCCGCCCCGCCTTCCGCCAGTCGCACATTAAATTGCAGAATATTCATTTAATTACCTTCACTCGCGCTTTTTCTCCCACCACCAGCGCGTTGTCCGGGACAGAGTCGAGCACCACGCTGCCCGCGCCCACGGTGACGTTGTTACCAATCGTGATATCACCAAGAATAATGACGTTGGCACCGAGTTCGACGCCGTTGCCAATGTGTGGACATGCCATGTTATCGGCACCCCGATTGCCGATAGTGACGCCGTGGCGAATGGTGAAATCATCCCCCGCTACCACGTTTTTATTGATCACTACGGCGTAACCGTGATGGATAGTGAAACGGCGGCCAATGGTTGCGGCAGCCTGGATTTCATAACCGAAAAAGCATTCGGTGATAATGCGATACAGCACCAGCAACGGGACCGCCCACAGATTGTTGAGGACGTTCTTTTTGCGCCACACCGAACAAAAATGAGCGACGCGATAGGCAAGAACCATGCAGCACGGGCGTAAACTCCAGCTGTTGGCGCGCAGATCTTCCAGCATCCTTAACGCCCCCGAATACCATCAGCCAGACGTTTGCCGTTCCGCACCGACAGCAGCGTCAGCAAAGTGCGCCAGGTCATGCGTTTATTGCGGATCTGGTAGAGGGTAAACAGCTGATATTTTTTGCTGGCACGGTCAAATTTGTCTTTGTGCTTGCGGTAAAAGTGGAAGTATCCGGAGAATTTTTTCGGTGACGAGGTGATCTGCATTTCGCCGTGATTGATATGCAGGATCTGCGTCGCCTCTTCCACTTTCCACGGTTCGCCGTACTCCACCACCATCCGCAGGAAGATGTCGTAATCCTGTGCCGCTTTCAGTTCGGTATCGAACAAACACTCTTTGAAACGCCATGCCCAAGTAAAAACCTGATTGCCAATGATATTGCGTTTGTAAAACAGGCGGCGTGAATACGGCGATTTGGGATACAGCGGTAAGCTTGCCGGTTGGGAATAGACTTCGCCCTGGCAAACGTAGTCGTTAGCGTACAAAAAGGCGTGAGTGACCAGTTGCTGTTTATGGGCGAGGAAGACGCTCAGGCGGTTGGGTGTCCATTCATCATCATCATCGATCCCGGTGATGTATTCCCCTTGCGCCAGCATAATCGCCTGGTTACGTACCGCGCACGCCCCGCTGTTAATGTCGTTGTGGATGTAAGTGATACGCGGATCGTTGAGGGCGGTGACGTACTGTTGCAGCTGTTCCCAGGAGGTGGAGCAATCATCCACGATGATCATCTCCCAGTTGTTGTAGTCCTGGCGCAGGACCGATTTTATCGCCCGAATCGCCAGTTGTTGGCGGTTCCAGGTCGGCATATAGATTGAGATCAGCGGATTGTCTTTCATAGTTTGTTCTCCCGGCTTATGGGCTGGTTTGCTTGCCGGATGCGGCGTGAACGCCTTATCCGGCCTACGGGGCGGTGCGAATGCAGGTGTCGTTATTTCGCGTCCGACTTATATTCGTATTCGTAATAGCCATAATCCTGATACGCGCTGGCGCGGCGGAAGATGGAGTTCAGAATCACCCCTTTCACCGGAATACCGTTTTGCTCAAAGCGGCTCAGACTGGTTTCCACTTCTTTCAAGGTGTTGACCGCATAACGCGCCACCATCAACGTGGTTCCGACATGACGCCCGACAATTGCCGCATCGGTCACTGCCAAAATCGGCGGCGTATCAATCAACACCAGGTCGTAGTTTTTACTCGCCCAGTTCACCAGTTCGGCAAAGCGTTCGCTCATCAACAGTTCAGAAGGATTTGGCGGCACCTGACCGCGCGGGATCAGGTCAAATTTGGCAATAGAGGTCGGTTTTGCAGCGGTAGTAATATCGCCCTGACCAATCAGAATTTCAGACAGGCCATTAACGTTATTAGTGCCCAACAGCTCGTGGGTGTAGCCTTTGCGCATATCGCAGTCGATCAACAACACCCGTTTATTGGTCTGGCTGATCACCGCCGCCAGGTTGGCGCAGACAAAGGTTTTACCGATTGACGGGCTAACCCCGGTCATCATCAACACATTGTTCTGCGCCTGCATCATCGCGAAGTGCAGACTGGTACGCAGACTGCGGATGGCTTCAATCGCCAGATCGGTTGGATTCCCCACCGCCAGTAGCTGGCTCTGTTTATAGCGTTTAATCCCTTTGATGGTTTTGACGCTATCGCGCGCTTTCTGCCATTCCGACAGCGGGATGCTGGCATAGACGCTGATACCGTGCTCTTCCAGCACCTGCGGGCTTTCGATACCGCGATTAAACAACGAGCGCAGCAGTACACCCACGATAGAGAGCATCAGGCCAAGGATAATCGCGCCGAGGATAATCAGCCCTTTCTTCGGTTTCAGCACGCCAGGCTGGGTGATTGCCGGGTCAACAATGCGCACATCGCCGACGGTGCTGGCTTCGGTGATTTTCAGCTCCTGCTCTTTATTCAGCAGTTGCATATAGACCTGCTGACCAGACTCGACATCGCGGGTCAGACGGACAATTTCCTGCTGGGTTTTCGGCATCGCCGTTACGCGACCGTTAAGTTTGGCCTTTTCATCTTCCAGCGCCTGACGTTTCTCCAGCAGCGTGCGATACGCCGGGTGAACTTTGGTGAACAGCTTGGAGATTTCCGCTTCTTTAAAGGTCAGTTCGTTCAATTGTGCGTCGATGTTCACCATCGAATCGAGCACCGCTTTCGCTTCCAGCGGCAGATCAACAGAATCTTTATCCTGACGGAAGGCATTCAGTTTGTTTTCGGCAACATCGAGGCGGCTACGTACTTCCGGTAACTGTTGCGCGAGGAAAGCGAGGCTTTTCGACGCTTCCGCCGATTTGCGCTCAATATTTTGTTCCTGATAGTTACGGGCGATGCTGTTAAGAATGTCGCGGATCTGTTCGCGATCTTCACCGGTATAAGTCAGGCTCAAAACGCCTGCGTCTTTGCCGTTCTCCGTTACCGTCAGGCTGTTTTGCAGTTGGTTGATCATCCCCAGCGTGGAGTATTTGGTGACGGTAAACTCACTGCCCGGGCTGGCGTGAATAGCTTCAACCATCAGCGTGACGCCTTCTTTTTTCAGCATCTGGCCCGCTTGCCCACGGGCGCTAAAGCCGCCGTCGCTGCTCAAGGTGTAGTTTTTGTTGTCCAGCACATTAAGCGAAAACACCTGATCCGCCATCTCTTTCGGGCGGTTAAAGGTGGTGACTTTCACCGTCTCGTTCTGACGACCCATCAGGCGATCCCAGCCCGCACCGAAAATCGGGAACGTGTTTTTGCTCACCGCAATATCGAGGTCGAGATCGTCCACCGTTTTACCAAGCACCAGACGCGAACGAATCAACTGGATCTCAGCGTCCGATGCTGGCGGTTTGTTGGCTAATGCCGATCCGATATCCTGCACCAGCGAATTGCCGCTGCTTTGCTCGATTTGTACCAGTGCGTCGGCACTATAAATCGGCGTAGCGAAGAAGGTGTAAACCACGGCACAGAGGGCGAATACGGCGGTGATGCCAATCACCCACCAGCGCGCTTCAATGACGGTGCCGACCAGGCGACCGATATCGATTTCATCACTGCCCGTTACCGGAGCGGCATGTTGTTTTACTTTTTCTGTCATTCTTATACCTGCTCTGCGTTCAATGCCTGCGCCCACTGGCGGGCAGACCGTTCAAGTAATGTGTACACCGCTGCAAACGTTTCCCGACTTTTGAGATACGGATCGGGGATTTCACATTCGTTATCCCAGTGACCAAACAGCATCACTTTGCCGCGCATCTCAGGTGCCATCTCGCATAAGCGTTCGATATGGCGCTTTTCCATGGTCAAAATCAGGTCGTAGTTGCGACACAGACGGCGGCTGATTTGACGGGCACAGTGACCTTCCAGAGACAGTTGATGTTCTGCGGCGACGCTGATAGCGGTAGGATCAGCGCCCTTACCGACCAGCGCGCCGAGTCCAGCGGACTCCACTTTCAGCTCCGGGTGATAACGTTGCAGTAAGCGTTCCGCCGTCGGGGAACGGCAAATATTGCCGACACAGACAACTAAGATGTTGTTAAACATGACGATTACCAGTTATGAATGTCGCTGGCTGTATCCGTCATGTAACGGACACCGCTAATAGTTGGCAGCAACTGATTGATCAGACGGTTCCAGCGGGAAACCGGAGCAGTGGTGACATACACCACGTCATAAGGTTGCAGGCGGAATTCTGTCGCCATCACCAGCGACGTGGCATCGGACATATCCAGCTGGTAGATATTGGCAATCTTGCCGTTACGCCCCCCCTCGCCTTTCAGCGGACGAATGACAAAGATGCCGCTGGCGTTGGAGGTGGTCATGTCGATGCCTTCAGCATTGCCCAGGGCTTCAGTCAGGGTCATGCCGCTAAAGTCCATTTTCAGGGTGCTCTGTTTCTTCACTTCACCCATCACAAATACTTTCAGATCATCATTACGCGGCACGTAGAGAATATCGCCGGGGTAAAGCAGTCGGTTCTGATTGAGGTCGCCGTTTTGCATCAGCGCCTGCAAAGAAATGCGTTCTTCACGACCATTGTGTGTTAGCACCACGTTGCGCCAGTCAGCGGTGTCGGTCAGGCCACCTGCGGCGTTGATGGCATCGAGAATGGTCAGTGGTACGTTGGTGATCGCCTGTTGACCGGATTTATTCACCTGACCGGAGATATACGCTTTTTGCGAGCGGAAGGCGGCGATATTAACGTCCACCTGCGGGTCAGCGATGTACGTCGCTAAGCGCCCGGTAATATCACTGCGGATTTCAGCGAGCGTTTTCCCCACTACGTGAACCTTGCCGATATACGGGTAGAACATGGTTCCGTCAGGCTGTACCCAGTTGCCGGTGTCGCTGGAGCTACGATACTGACCGGCTGGCGTGGTGAGTTCCGGGTGATCCCAGACGGTGACATTAAGAACATCGCCCGGCCCGACGCGATACTGGTAATTCGCGATCTCACTTTCCAGCGTCATATTGGGGCGCGCTACATTCGGGCGTGGGCGTAATTGATCAATCAGGCGCGGGGTCAACGGATAAACATTCACCATTTTGTCGAGATCGAAATCAGCGTCCTGCTGTTTGATGACGTCTTTCCCCATCGTCGACATATTGCTGCCCGGAAGTACTGTGCAACCGCTTATCAAGGTTACTGACACCAATAATGGCATCAATTTCATTTTGGATTTCATCATTGTTTATTTATCACTTTGGCAGAGTAATTATCCTGTGCACTATTAATAGCAATGTCGCATGCACATTTACCTTGCAGTTAATTGAATAAGAATTTAACTGGCATCAGTCCTAAAAAAATTGATTTCATCCGCTGGCTATTGACAGAATAATTCAGACTGGTCTTTCAGGCATCCAGACACGCTACCGCCCCTGGCTTTTTAGCTACCAATACACTGATTTAGTTTATATTTTCCAACTCTTTCATCATGCAGTCGTTTATGAAAAAGCGTTATTCGGTGAATTAATTTTCCAGATGTAATGTGGCATTATGATATTTGAATATTGGCGCTCCAATAATGCAGGAGGAAGTGTTACAGCTAACGGAATAGCAGGCAAGGTAACAATTCGGCAATTGGCTATTTTTAAGAATTATATTAAGTGTCATTCGTGGTATTTTTTAGGAGTTTCTTTAGGTTGACAATATTTAATATAGCGTCTCTATATGCGGTATTTCTTAAATAATATTTAATCATTCCCGCTTTTAATTCAGGGATAATGCGATGTTATAATCCTCAAATAATGTGAGATAAATAGTGCTGTGACATTGCATTTTTGCCCTGATTTATCCATGATCGAATTGTGACATTTGTCATACAACGAATAGGTTTTGTACTTACTATGGAATGGATTGCCGATCCGTCTATCTGGGCCGGGTTAATCACGCTGATTGTGATCGAACTGGTCCTCGGCATTGATAACCTGGTCTTTATTGCCATCCTCGCCGAAAAACTACCGCCGAAGCAGCGCGACCGCGCACGGGTGACCGGGCTGCTGCTGGCGATGTTAATGCGCCTGTTACTGCTGGCGTCAATCTCCTGGCTGGTCACCCTGACCCAACCACTGTTCAGCTTCCGCTCGTTTACCTTTAGCGCCCGCGACTTAATCATGCTGTTTGGTGGTTTCTTCCTGTTGTTCAAAGCCACGATGGAGCTAAACGAACGGCTGGAAGGGAAAGACAGCAATAACCCCACACAACGCAAAGGCGCGAAGTTCTGGGGCGTGGTGACGCAAATTGTGGTGCTGGACGCTATCTTCTCACTCGACTCGGTGATTACCGCCGTCGGTATGGTTGATCATTTACTGGTTATGATGGCCGCCGTCGTTATCGCTATCAGCCTGATGTTGATGGCCAGCAAACCGTTAACCCAGTTCGTTAATAGCCATCCGACCATCGTCATACTCTGTTTAAGTTTCCTGTTGATGATTGGCTTTAGCCTGGTGGCGGAAGGTTTCGGATTCGCTATTCCGAAGGGCTATCTGTACGCTGCCATTGGTTTCTCGGTGATGATCGAGGCGCTCAATCAGTTGGCTATCTTTAACCGGCGACGTTTTCTCTCCGCTAACCAGACGCTGCGCCAGCGGACTACCGAAGCGGTAATGCGCCTGCTTAGCGGGCAAAAAGAAGATGCGGAACTGGATGCCGAAACTGCATCAATGCTGGTGGATCATGGCGACCAGCAAATCTTTAATCCGCAGGAACGGCGGATGATTGAGCGGGTACTTAATCTTAACCAGCGTACTGTCAGCAGCATCATGACCTCGCGCCACGATATTGAGCATATCGATCTCAACGCACCAGAGGAGGAAATCCGCCAGTTGCTGGAGCGAAATCAGCACACGCGACTGGTGGTTACTGACGGCGATGACGCGGAAGATTTGCTCGGTGTCGTTCACGTTATCGACCTGCTACAACAGTCGCTGCGTGGCGAACCGCTCAACCTGCGGGTACTGGTACGCCAGCCGCTGGTGTTCCCGGAAACCTTGCCGTTGTTACCTGCCCTGGAGCAGTTCCGTAATGCCCGCACGCACTTTGCTTTTGTGGTGGATGAGTTTGGTTCAGTGGAAGGGATTGTGACATTAAGTGACGTCACTGAAACCATTGCCGGTAACTTACCGAACGAAGTGGAAGAGATTGACGCCCGCCATGATATTCAAAAAAATGCCGACGGTTCCTGGACGGCGAATGGTCATATGCCGCTGGAAGATCTGGTGCAATATGTGCCGCTGCCGCTGGATGAAAAACGAGAATATCACACTATCGCCGGGCTGCTGATGGAATATTTACAGCGCATTCCAAAACCAGGTGAAGAAGTTCAGGTAGGGGATTATTTGCTTAAAACGTTGCAGGTGGAAAGCCATCGCGTGCAGAAGGTGCAGATTATTCCGCTGCATAAGGATGGCGAGATGGAGTATGAGGTGTGATAAAACATCAAATGCGCAGGTTCAAACTGCGCATTTGATTTATACAAAATTTAGTATAATCTAAGGATGGAGTAATGAGAAAAAAGCTGGCTTTTCTTGATACCAGTCTTGACGATTTACGCGCATTTCCAGAATCGTCTCGACAGGAAATTGGCTATCAACTCGACAGGATCCAACAAGGGTTAAACCCATACGACTGGAAACCTTTTTCAACTATCGGCCCTGGTGTGCGAGAGATTCGTACTCGCGATGCTGATGGGATCTATCGCGTCATGTATGTCGCAAAATTTGAAGAAGCGGTTTACGTATTGCATTGTTTTCAAAAGAAAACACAGACTACCAGTCAATCGGATATTGATTTAGCCAAACGACGCTATAAAGAACTTGCTCAGGAGCGAAAAAATGAAAATTGAAACCTTTGATAGTGTGTGGGATGCGGTGAGTGACACCCCTGAACAAGCGGAAAATATGCGGATCCGTGCCGAGCTTGTAACGATCATTAATAACTGGATTGAACAACAAGGGTTTAGCCAGGCTCAGGCAGCGTCTGCTTTAGGGGTCACTCAACCTCGCATATCTGAACTTGCCAGAGGTAAAATCCAGATCTTTAGTATCGATAAATTGATCACCATGATGGCTCATGCAGGATTGCATATTCAACGTATTGAAGTTCAATATCCACATGCTGCTTAGTGCTATAAATACAGATGGCGACAAATTGACGCCGCCATCTGCATAACTTGTCTTACATCTTCTCCAGCAACTTCTTCACATCTTTGCCATTGCGGGAATCTTTATTGCGCTCGGCCCAGTCGTTAAGACGGCGTTTGGCTTCGTCCTGTAAGTGTTTACGCAGCAACTGATCCACTTGCAGGCTGTAATTGAGTTGCTGCCAGTTGCCATAAACCCGCAGAGGAACCGGCGTTTCTTTGAGGAAATCAATCAGTTTGCTTTCCCCGTTCCAACCGCCTATCACACGAATGTCAAACTGGGTGTCGCAGGTTTGCTCCGCCAGATTCAACGTGCCAGCCCCTGAAAGCGCCAGCACTGGCGATTGACCTTGCATGTCGTTTAACGTCACGACACCATCCTTCAACGTCAGATCGGTGGTAAAGCTATCAAGCCGCGTCACGTTATCGAAGTTTTCAGCGGCCTTCACATCACCGCCATTACGTTCTACCGCTTGCTGAATCATCTGCTGGAAGTTCATGCCTTCCATGCGCGTATCGGTCATTTCGACATGCGCCGTCCCCTGCCAGGTGTGGCGGAATGCGTTGGCATCAATGTCAGCACCAGAGAAATCCCCCGCCAGCGACATTTTCCCCGTTAGTGAGATGGGGTAGTTGAAGGCATTCAGGATGGTGCCAATCTCGACATTTTCCAGCCGAGGATGGAAGACTATACGCGGATGTGAGGCTGTGGCATCCAGCGTACCCGGTAACGACACGACACCGTCGTTAAGTTTGCCCTGCAACTGGATAATCTCCAGCAGCCCCGCCTTGTTAGTCATTTGCGCAGTGACATCGGCAAAATCCATTCCACGCCAGCGCACGTTATTGGCCTGCAACAAAATATCTGCCGCAAAGCCTTTCAGCCCCTGATACGCAGGTTCATCAATGCGTGAGGAAATGACCGGACGTGGCAGCGTCGGTTGGCTTTGCCCCTGTTGAGCAACACCATTTTTCTTAGTCATCGCATCATTCATCGGCAGCAAATTATCCAGATTTAGCTGGGCAAATTGCAGTCTGAGCAGCCATTCTGGCTTCTCAAGCAGCGCTACCTGCGCCTGACCGGTCAGATTACTGTCGTTAGCGGTTAAATTGATTTGTTCAAAGGAGAGACGTTTTTGCGCTTCCTGCCACTGAGTCCTGAACTGACCATGGCCCTGAATCCCCTGCTTCGGGAGATCAGCGCCCTGCAGTTGCCAGTCAATCTGTTGAATATCTGCCGTTAAATCATGCGGGTAATCAGAAGCATCAACAGTCCCCTTGAGCGCTAACGTGAGATCGCGTTGGTCGCGATTTACCCGACCAGAGAATTCAAACGAACCGCGATGTTGTTGGTCCTGCTCCATTTGCAGGCGGATATCACGTACCGTAACCTGTTCGTCATTTTCATGCTGGAACACCAGCACGCTGTCACTGACTCGCAGACTGGCGATATCGAACGACCAGCCACGATCTTCCGCATCATCAGGTAATGTATTGTCTTTCGGGGCTATTGGGGCGTCTTCACTGCGCACTGCTTCTGTTTCCGGCGTCAGTTGAATGACTGCCCCTTTGAGCATGACTTGCTTAACGCTGAGTTGATGACTCAATAAAGGCCACAAGGCCACATCAAGGCGCATATTATCGGCACGTACCAGCGGTTGGCTGGCCCCGTTGGCCGTTAATATCATGCGACCAGAGAGGATACTAAGCTGCGGCCAGACGTGCCAACGCAGTGGCCCGTCAAGCTGCAATTGATAACCGCTACGTGCAGCAACCTGCTTGACCATATAGTCACGGAAATCATTCGGATTCACCAGCAACACTAACGCAGATAACCCAGCCACCAGCACGACCAGGAGTATCATCAGCGTCGTCAGAAATCGTCTCATGGTATCCTCAATGGGCCTGAATTAGTCTTTATCGATACGGCTAGCGACTGCGCCCTGCTGGTTGCGATATTTCGCATCTTCACGGCGGTTATACGGACGCGCTGCCGGACCTGAAAGCGGCTCAAAGCTCAGCGCGCCAATCAGCATACCGGGGCGCAGGGCCAGCGGCAGCTTACCGGAGTTGTAGAACTCCAGCACAATACAGCCAGACCAGCCCGGATCGATACGGTGTGCAGTGACATGCACCATAAGTCCCAGACGCGCCAGTGAGGAACGCCCGTCCAGCCAGCCCACCAGATCGGCAGGCAGCGTCACTGACTCCAGCGTTACCGCCAGTGCCAACTCCCCCGGATGAAGATAGAAAGCTTCGCTTTCATCAAGCACAATTTCATCGCTCATCACACGGTCAAGCGCGGCACTCACTTCGTCTTTGGGACCGCTCAGATCGATAAACGCTGCCGTGTGGCCACGGAAGGTACGAAATTTATTGCCCAGGCGTACATCCACCGTCGCGCCATTAATACGCTCCACGGGTGGACGTGGGTTGATCGACAAACGGCCTTCATCAAGCCAGGCTTCAATATCTCGGTCACACAGACGCATGGCATTTTCTCCTTTCGCGCATCACTCCCTTAACGCCAGTTACGTCAAGGGCATACCAGGTTATCACTGAACGGTACACAATTTACCAAGCTTATTCAAAGAACTGACTTATTTTCGCTTTCAATATATCGATCGCGATGCGGTTTTTACCGCCGCGCGGCACAATGATATCTGCATACTGTTTAGACGGTTCAATGAATTGCAGGAACATCGGGCGCACGGTTTTTTGATATTGCGCCATTACAGAATCCATCGAACGACCACGCTCATTAACATCGCGCTTAATGCGACGCATCAGGCAGATATCCAGTGGGGTATCCACAAAAATCGAGAAGTTCAGCTCGTCGCGCAGACGCGCATCCGTCAGCAGCAAAATGCCTTCGAGAATAATGACTTTCTTCGGTTCAACCTTCACCGTTTCTTTCATACGCGTATGTTCAACGTAGCTGTAAACCGGCAGGTCGATAGCCGAGCCACGTTTCAGCGCCTGCAAATGTTGCAGCAGCAGGCTGTGATCCATCGCGCTGGGATGGTCATAATTAGTTTTAACCCGTTCTTCCATCGACAGATGGCTTTGATCTTTGTAGTAACAGTCTTCCGGAATAACGCCGATGTGTTCATCACCGACTTGTTCACGTAATTCACGATAAAGGGTACTGGCAATGAGACTCTTGCCGGAAGCCGATGCGCCTGCAATACCGATAATGACGCACTGATGAGACTGATCAGTCATAAATTTAGCGACCTGAATAACCTGGATGTTAGGAAGGGGGCGCCGAAGCGCCAAACGCGGCAATTATAGGGATTTCATCCGCGTGATACCAGTCGAATAGCGTTGCCTTGCTCTCAGAGTTAATTGTTGACGATCAATTCCCTGATGCAAATTTAATTGCTCAGTTATGACGCAAGGTGAAAAATGTTATGCATAGTTGCGCAAATCATCCGCCATTACGTCACTTTATGAGCAATTTGCATATAAAATGTAAAACTTTTGTACTAGCATAAACACAGATACTAATACTGACGGCCTGGCCATGCGGAAAGAGCGGTAATGAGTAAACCATCACAGCGTGTTTTAATTACCTTGCCTCATCCTCTGCTTCACCTCGTCAGTTTAGGTTTAGTCTCGTTTATCTTTACCCTTTTCTCGCTTGAGCTTTCGCAATTTGGCACTCAGCTTGCGCCGCTATGGTTCCCTACTTCCATTATGATGGTGGCGTTTTACCGCCATGCCGGACGCATGTGGCCTGGTATCGCGTTAGCCTGCTCACTGGGCAACATAGCCGCATCCGTGCTGCTCTTTTCCACCAGTTCGCTCAATATGACCTGGACGGCTATCAACATTATTGAAGCCGTCGTGGGCGCAATGCTGCTGCGAAAATTATTACCGTGGTATAACCCGCTACAAAATCTAGCTGACTGGCTTCGTCTTGCATTTGGCAGCGCCATCGTTCCACCTCTGTTGGGGGGCGTTCTGGTTGTCCTGCTGACACCCGGAGACGATCCTCTCAGGGCATTTTTGATATGGGTACTTTCAGAATCCATCGGCGCCCTGGCGCTGGTACCGCTGGGCCTGTTGTTTAAACCGCATTATCTATTACGCCATCGTAACCCACGACTGTTGTTTGAAACGCTGCTGACGTTAGCGATCACATTGACATTAAGCTGGCTTTCGATGCTGTACCTGCCGTGGCCTTTTACTTTCATTATTGTGCTGCTGATGTGGAGCGCCGTGCGCCTGCCACGAATGGAAGCCTTTTTGATCTTCCTCACGACAGTGATGATGGTGTCGTTAATGATGGCTGCCGATCCCACCCTGCTTGCCACGCCGCGAGCGTACCTGATGAGCCATATGCCGTGGCTGCCATTTTTGCTGATTCTGCTTCCCGCCAACATCATGACCATGGTGATGTACGCCTTCCGCGCGGAACGTAAGCATATTTCCGAAAGCGAAACCCGCTTTCGGAACGCCATGGAATATTCTGCTATCGGCATGGCGTTAGTGGGTACTGAGGGACAATGGCTGCAAAGCAACAAAGCCCTGTGCCAGTTTCTCGGCTACAGCCAGGAAGAACTGCGTGCTCTCAGCTTTCAGCAGCTGACCTGGCCGGAAGACCTCAATAAAGATCTGCAACACGTTGAGAAGTTGATTAGCGGTGAAATCAATACCTACTCGATGGAGAAACGCTACTACAACCGCCACGGCGACGTAGTTTGGGCGCTGCTTGCCGTCTCACTGGTACGCCACACCGATGGCACGCCACTCTACTTCATTGCGCAGATAGAAGACATTAACGAGCTAAAACGCACCGAGCAGGTGAATAAGCAACTGATGGAACGCATCACGCTGGCTAACGAAGCGGGCGGGATTGGTATCTGGGAATGGGAGTTGAAGCCGGATATTTTCAGTTGGGATAAGCGGATGTTTGAACTTTACGAAATTTCCCCGCAAATCAAACCAAACTGGCAGGTTTGGTATGACTGCGTGCTGCCGGAAGATCGAGAACACACCGAGAAAGTCATCCGCGATTCGTTGCAGGCTCGCTTGCCTTTTAAACTGGAATTTCGCATTACGGTAAAAGACGGTATTCGTCATATCCGCGCACTCGCCAATCGGGTTCTGAATAAAGAAGGTGAAGTCGAACGCCTGCTTGGCATCAATATGGATATGACAGAAGTAAAACAGCTCAACGAGGCGCTGTTCCAGGAAAAAGAACGTCTGCATATCACCCTGGACTCTATCGGTGAAGCTGTGGTCTGTATTGATATGGCGATGAAAATCACCTTTATGAATCCAGTCGCTGAAAAAATGAGCGGCTGGAAGCAAGAAGAGGCGTTGGGTGTTCCGCTGCTAACGGTATTGCATCTTACAACTGGTGACACTGGGCCGTTAATTGAGAACATTTACAGTGCCGACACCTCTCGTTCTGCTATTGAACAGGACGTAGTTCTCCACTGCCGTAGCGGTGGCAGCTATGACGTTCATTACAGTATTACGCCGTTAAGCACCCTGGATGGTAGCAGCATTGGTTCGGTACTGGTGATTCAGGACGTCACCGAAGCACGCAAAATGCTACGTCAGCTTAGCTATAGCGCCTCTCACGATGCCCTGACGCATCTGGCGAACCGTGCAAGTTTTGAGAAACAACTGCGAATACTGCTGCAAACCGTTCACAGTACGCATCAGCAACATGCACTGGTATTTATCGATCTTGATCGCTTTAAAGCAGTAAATGACAGCGCCGGGCATGCGGCCGGCGATGCTTTGCTGCGCGAACTGTCTTCGTTGATGCTGAGTATGCTGCGCTCCAGCGATCTACTGGCACGACTCGGTGGTGATGAATTTGGTCTGTTACTGCCAGACTGTAATGTCGAAAGTGCTCGTTTTATCGCGACGCGCATTATCAATGCGATTAATGATTATCACTTTATGTGGGAAGGTCGGTTACATCGGGTAGGAGCAAGCGCCGGGATGACGTTAATAAACGACAGTAATCACCAGGCAGCAGAAGTTATGTCCCAGGCCGATATCGCCTGTTATGCTTCGAAAAATGGTGGTCGTGGTCAGGTCACAGTTTATGAACCACAGCAGGCAACTGCACATAATGAACGGACAGTGATGTCGCTCGATGAACAGTGGCGGATGACTAAAGAGAATCCGCTTATGATGATTGCCCACGGCATCGCTTCTCCACGAATCACGGAAACGCGTAATTTGTGGTTGATTTCGCTTAAGCTCTGGAGCAGCAAAGGCGAGTTGATTGATGAACAGGCATTCCGCCGTAGCTTCAGCGATCCGGCACTCAGCCACGCGCTTGACCGCCGGGTATTACGTGAATTTTTCCAACAAACAGCAAAAGCGGTTGCCAATAAAGGTTTAAGCATCGCCCTCCCCCTTTCCGTTGCGGGGCTAGGCAGCGTCACTCTGGTAGACGAATTGCTTGAGCAACTGGAACAAAGTTCATTACCACCACGGTTGTTCCATTTGGTAATTCCGGCAGAAGCAATTTTCGACCACGGACTGGCTGTGCAAAAACTGCGGCTGGCCGGCTGCCGGATCGTACTCAGCCAGGTAGGGCGCGACCTACAAATATTCAATATGCTCAAAGCAAATATGACGGATTATCTACTGCTTGACGCCGAGTTATGCGCCAGCGTACAGGGCAATTTAATGGATGAGATGCTGATTTCGATTATCCAGGGGCATGCCCAGCGCTTGGGTGTGAAAACCATCGCTGGGCCAGTAGCGTTGCCATTGGTATTGGATACGCTTTCTGACATTGGTGTTGATCTGATTTATGGCGATGTCATTGCCGAGAGCCAGCCTCTGGATTTGCTGGTTAATAGCAGTTATTTCGCGATTAATTGAGGGAGCATTTCCCCATCGCCTGATGCAACGCTAACGCGTTTTATCAGGCCTACAATTCGTCCGTTCCGTAGGCCGCGCCGCATCCGGCGACCAGCGTCATACTTCTTCTGGTTGCCAGCCTTCCGTATACCAGATATGCAACAGCGCATAAGAACGCCAGGGCTTCCAGCGTTCGGCATAACGGCGGATTTGTGCCGGTGTCATTCCTGGAAATCGCTGTTTAATCAAATAATCATCCGGCAGAAAAACATCTTTCGCTTGCCAGCCACGCAATGCGAAATAATTCGCCGTCCATCGCCCAACGCCAGGATATGTTTGCAGCGTTTTCATCGCTTGTTCTACGTCGTCCGGAATTGTCATCGGTAAGGTGCCATCCAGTGCTGCATTGGCTAAATGAATCAGTGCCTCTGCCCGTTTCAACGGCATACCCAACGCTTTTAATGCCTGCGGGTCTGCAGCTGCCAGCCGCTGAGGCGTGGGGAAGCAGACATAATCCGGAAAATCATCCAGCCGTTCGCCATAAAGCTGTGCCACTTTGGCGGTCAATTTTGCCGCCATCGCCACGCTCACCAGTTGGCCTAAAATCGCCCGCACGCCCTGCTCAAAAGCATCAACACAGCCGGGTAAACGCAATCCGGGCCGGGCCGCGCCTAACTCGCCCAACGCCTCGTTCACAATCTGCGGGTTACATTGCAGATCAAATAAGCGGCTCATTTTCGCCAGGCACTCAGCGGCAACGGATTCTAAACCTGCACTTAAATTTATGTGCAGAGTATGGCGGGCTATATCCGGAATAGCAGTCACCACGCCGCGATATTCGCCCACCGCCAGACTACGGGCATAATAATCGTCAGCGATCGTTTCCACACTGCTCACCGCACGGGCGGCGAGAAATCCCAACATCCACGACCAGTCATACGGCGGCTGCCAGTTCAGGGTATACATCGCATCTCCTTATTCATCCGCTTTCAGCATAAACGTTATTCAGACGCTGCGCTTTGCTTTCATATTCCGGTTGTCGCGACGGCAACATTTCGCTAAAGTCACGCCCCTTCTTCACCGGCATGGGGATTATTTCGTGTTTATTGGTTTTGATTACGGTACAGCAAACTGTTCAGTGGCGGTCATGCGCGACGGTAAACCGCAATTACTGAAAATGGAAAACGACAGCACGTTGCTGCCTTCAATGCTTTGCGCGCCAACGCGTGAAGCGGTTAGCGAATGGCTGTACCGCCATCATGATGTTCCGGCAGACGACGATGAAACGCAGGCGCTGTTACGTCGGGCGATTCGTTATAACCGCGAAGAAGATATCGATGTTACGGCGAAAAGCGTGCAGTTCGGTCTTTCCTCTCTGGCACAGTACATTGATGATCCGGAAGAAGTGTGGTTTGTAAAATCACCAAAATCGTTCCTCGGTGCCAGCGGCTTAAAACCGCAGCAGGTAGCGCTGTTTGAGGATCTGGTCTGCGCAATGATGTTGCACATTCGCCAGCAGGCGCAGGCGCAGCTGCCAGAAGCGATTACTCAGGCGGTGATTGGTCGCCCGATCAACTTCCAGGGTCTGGGCGGCGATGAAGCAAACACCCAGGCGCAAGGGATTCTGGAACGCGCAGCGAAGCGTGCCGGGTTTAAGGATGTGGTATTCCAGTACGAGCCGGTCGCGGCTGGGCTGGATTACGAAGCCACCTTACAGGAAGAAAAACGGGTGCTGGTGGTGGATATCGGCGGTGGTACGACTGACTGTTCATTGCTGCTGATGGGGCCGCAGTGGCGTTCACGTCTCGATCGTGAAGCCAGCCTGCTGGGTCACAGTGGTTGTCGTATTGGCGGTAACGATCTGGATATCGCACTGGCGTTTAAAAACCTGATGCCGTTACTGGGCATGGGTGGCGAAACCGAAAAAGGCATCGCCCTGCCGATTCTGCCGTGGTGGAATGCGGTTGCCATCAACGACGTACCTGCGCAAAGTGATTTCTACAGTAGTGCCAACGGTCGCCTGCTTAACGATCTGGTACGCGATGCCCGCGAACCGGAAAAAGTGGCCCTGTTACAGAAAGTCTGGCGTCAGCGTTTAAGCTATCGCCTGGTGCGCAGCGCGGAAGAGAGCAAAATTGCGCTTTCCAGCGCAGCGGAAACCCGCGCCTCACTGCCGTTTATCAGCGACGAACTGGCTACGCTGATTAGCCAGCAGGGTCTGGAAAGCGCCCTCAGCCAACCACTGGCGCGGATTCTGGAACAGGTGCAACTGGCGCTGGATAACGCCCAGGAAAAACCGGATGTCATCTATCTGACCGGCGGTAGCGCCCGTTCCCCGCTGATTAAAAAAGCGCTGGCAGAACAGTTGCCGGGCATTCCAATTGCCGGCGGCGATGACTTTGGCTCCGTCACCGCCGGGCTGGCACGCTGGGCGGAAGTGGTGTTTCGTTAATTGAAAAATGGCTCAGCAACGGCTTAAATCAGCCTGCGCCTGAGCCAGTTTTTCTGCCGCCTGACGTAACGGTTCCATCAACGGCATGGTCCGTGCAGAGGCATGGAGATGGAATCGCTGCAACTCTGTCGCGCCCTCTGTCAATGCGGCTTCCAGCCGATGTCGTTTGGCGGCCATTTTTGCCATTACCGCTTGTCTGTCTGCTGGCATTACCGCTTCATTCGGCCTGAACACAAAACGGCGTTCGCAACTCGCTTTCCAGTCGATAACTGCCTGGGTCAGATGATCACCAAACCCTTTCACTTGCTTAACGCCACGACGGGTAACATCTGCCGCCGTTTCAATACCAAAGGACCGTAACGCCGCTTTACGCGCAGGGCCAACGCCGGGAATAGAGGCAACATCAATAAAAAATCCCTCCAGAAACTTCTGCTTCTGCCGTTCCCTTGCGGTGTCCTGAAGTGCTGCCAGATCGCACTTTTCTTCTTCCGGTAACCCCAGAATTTCGTCCTTCATTTTTTCGAGCATCGTCCGTTTGGCGATAAAACCTTCCAGTCCGCCCAACTGTTGGATCTGGCTGACTAAATGGTCATAATCCATTTTCGCACGATTAAAAGCCTCACGGCGTTGCTGGATTTCTGCTTTGTACGCTTTGCTTGTCAGACTGCCAATAATCCAGATAGCCGCCAGCACCGGAACCAAAATAATATAACGCGGTTCTGCCTGAAGGCCGCAAAGCAGTAGAGATAACGCTGACAGTGCGATCTCAATCAGAATGATGTATTCGCGCCGTAACAGGCCTAAAGGAAGCGGCCTGCCCGCAGGTTGGAAATGAGCGGGTAATGGTAACTTTAGCGGTGGCGGTGCTACTGACGACGTTACCATCGCCCAGACTTTCGCCAGCACAAAATCACCACCGGTGGTAATGACCTCTTCGCCGAGATCAATAAAATAGATAACGCCTTGATTATCCAGCGTACACCACGGGCAGTCGGTCAAATGAGCGGGGTAAACATGCATTGCCGAAACGGGACATTTCTTTAACTGTTGGCGTAGGGAATCAAGTGCCGCTACCCACGCTTTAGCCGTCGGACGCCCGGTTTCTACGCCACTTTCCGTGAATGCCTGCTGAAACATGGCTTCAACATCACTCGGTAACATCGATAGCGGAATAGATCGTGGCGGCGGTTTTAAACCACGTCGCTGATTATCTGACGCGTAGGCATAACGGAAATGGGCAATATCCGTCTCCAGCACATTACCCGCTTCAGAGATAAGCGGTACACCAGAATAAGGATGCCGCCCACCAAACAAGACGTGAAAAATCAGCAACGCAAGGCCAAAATTATCGTGATTCGCGGTGCGTTCAAAGCCGACAAATGATGGCAAGGTTTGTAGCTCTGGCGGCGTAAAATGCGACACGCCGACTTCGCATAAATGCAGTGTGCCATTGGCGTTAATCTGAAAGGAATCACTATCGATCAACACCACTTTGCTGTCACGGCCTACCATAAAGCTGTTCTGGTTTACGTCACCCACGACGTGCCCGTGCTCGTGAACCGTAGCAAAAGATGAAGCAATATTGCGCGCAACATAGAGTAGAAAATCCCACGCACAATGAGGGTAACTCTGGCGGCGATGTGCCGGGCTATAGATCATATGAATCGGTTCTTTACCAGAAACTTTTGGCATCATAAAACCGATAACTTTTCCGCCTCGTCCACCGTGAAGCGTTGCCTGCGGCCAGGCGACATAATTCAGCAACTGCGCGTCAGCTGTCGCAGCCATAAAGGCAAGTTTGTCCTGTTTTAAGGCGGGTGGCGGTGTGTGATAAATCTTGGCGACGCTATCGACAAACTCCTCGATATCATAAACCGCGCCTTCACCACCTTTGCCCAGTTCACGGCCAAGAGTGGTCAATTCACCTGTCGATGTAAATACTTTTATATTTGTCTTCATAATATTTCGCAGGTAGCTATATTATATTTTAATGATTAACGATAACTAACCATTAAAGATATTTCTATGTAAGTGAGTTCGGTTCAAGAATAAAAAGGATAATGCACTTTTATCAGGATACAATTCAATTCCAACCTGATAATGATTAAGTCCCATAGGTTTTTGCTAACTTTTACTACACAGAGATTCTGGAGAAAAAAATGAAAAAGATATTACTTATGTTGAGCCTGCTATTTTTTACTACCGCAGGCTATTGTGAAGTTTCGGATACGTTAGTGACGGGAGGTTATGATAAACAAGCGATGTCTGACGCGATTAAACATGCGCGGAAAGAAACCGATCAATTCATCGAGGTTATGAATAAAAAAGATGCAGATTCTTACGCGGTTAAAGCACCGATAACCGATCACGGAAGAACCGAGCATTTCTGGCTAACAGAGATCTCTTATGCTGACGGTATGTTTACTGGAATAATAAACAATGACCCCGGTATTGTTACAAACGTAGAATATGGCCAGGAGTGGAAAATAAAGAAAGAAGATATTTCAGACTGGATGTATACCCGTGGGGATAAAATTTACGGTGGTTATACCATTGATCCTTTATTGGTCACCTATCCAAAAGAAGAAGCCGACGAGCTAAGAGCAAAATTAGTTCGCTAATCAGCCGTTATATTGATTGCTTAAACTGGCGGTTGATCTGTTGACTTCAACCGCCATGCGATGTTCATTCTGTCCACAGTGCCAGTGCTAACGTTTTATCATCATCGGTACGCTCATTTACCGCCGGGCTGGACAAAAACTGCTTTAACAATTCAGGTAATAAATCGAGTTGTTCCCGCGTTGCTGACGCCAGTCCATTGAAAAACGGGGTAAAGAAAGGCACGTGCGGAGAATTATCCAGCATATTTAACGCCAGTCGCTGGATACCATCCGTAAATGCTGCAACTTTATGCGCATGCTCAGTGCTGGTGAAAGTTTCCAGTCTGGAAACGGCATCTTCATCGGTAATGAAGTGCGTCATATTGGCATATTCACCTACCATCGGCGTGAGAGGCAGTTGCAGACCATGCCCAAAATCTACCACCACGCCGCCATCGCCAATCTGCATAATCAAGGTGCCATTAGCCGATGAAATCAATCCCAAAAACGTGCAGGCAAAATCGCGAACCGCTAATTCTTTGGCTTCCGCCTCGGCAAAAAGTCGCTGACGAATGGTCAGCACAATATCCGTTGCGAGGACATCATTGAGCCCCAATTCCCCGCCCTGCACTTTTTGCGACATATAAGCCATCGCTTCATTGACGGCGAGCATCGCGCCTTCGCCCCCCTGCGAGACGCTGCCTGCACCATCAGCAAGAAACATCACCAGTAATGGTTGCTGGTCGTTTAACCAGGCAGCCTGCATCTGGCAGGCATCCTGACAAGGCAAATCAGCGCTGATGTGCGACGTTCCGACGGCTGATGCATAGACCAGACGCCAACTCACACTGACGTCCAGCCTTTTGGTGCTTCCAGTACAACTTCCGTTCCCGGCGTGGAGCGGGAAACCGAACGTAACGAACTGGATAACCAGCTAAACAGTTCACGGAATTGTAATCCCTGCAATGGCAAAGGCTGACGGACGCTGATTTGTGCCAGGGTCTTCATATCCGCCCCCTGAACACCGATGGTAAAGAAGGCAAACTTTTTATCTTCTTCCCCCTGAAACACTTTGTTGGCGGCAGCCTGCCACTCATCGGTTGGTGCGCCATCGGTGATCAGGAAAATCCACGGACGATAATACGAAATGCCATTGGCGCGGTACTCACGTTTCCGCTCTTCAACCATATCCAGGGCTTTGGTAATGGCGGCGCCCATTGGCGTATCGCCCTGAGCAAACAGGATAGGTGGGAAAAAATTAGCGGCGCTGGTAAAGGGTTGTTCCACATGCACCGGGCCGAACGTCACAATGCCGAGTTCCACTCTTTTTAAAGCCAGCGAATCGGCAAGCAGCTCATCGCGAAAGGTAACCAATCCGGCGTTAAGTTCATTAATGGGTCTGCCGCTCATCGAGCCAGAAACATCCAGCAGCAAAATGCAGGGGCAACGTGGTTCCGGGTTACTGGCAAAATCGCTGGTAGCAAACGTGATTTGTTCGCTCATAAGAGGTCCTTTCTTAGAGAGTTATTGAGGTCCGGTATCATACCGACTGCAATAATGAAATAAGAGCAAACGAAGACATTTTCAGAATTAGGCCCGGTGGCGCAGATAATTTTGCTATTCGCCTCGCAAGAACGGAGAGCCGTCGATTGACACTAAGGGCGGAGTGACATAATTTCAGGAGTGAGGGTTAGGGAGAGGTTTCCCCCTCCCCCTGGTGTTCTTAGTAAGCCTGGAAGCTAATCACTAAGAGTATCACCAGTATGATGACGTGCTTCATCATAACCCTTTCCTTATTAAAAGCCCTCTTCTCCGGGAGAGGGTTTCCCGTTTCAGCGTCCCGCTGAAATCGTCGGCTTACCTCCTTTCGCCCTGTATGCAGTCTATCGCTGACTTGCGGATAAAATAGTTTCCTCTGTGATTATTGCGTAACGACTCGCAAAGAATATTTGCTGGCAGGATCGCAGACTACAAAGCCTGCGGATTGACAATCTTATCGTGAAGGCATACTTTCAGGAGTGAGGGTAGAGCGGGGTTTCCCCCGCCCTGGTAGTCTTAGTAAGCGGGGAAGCTTATGACTAAGAGCACCACGATGATGAGTAGCTTCATCATGACCCTTTCCTTATTTAAGGCCCCTTCCTCGGGAGGGGCTTTCCCGTTTCAGCGTCCCGCTGAAATCGTCGGCTTACATCCTTTCGCCATGCACGTAGTCTATCGCTAACGCGTGAACAAAATAGTTTCACCCGTGATTATTGCGTAACGTCTCGCAAAGAATATTTGCTGGCAGGATCGCAGACTGCAAAGCCTGCAGATTGACAATCTTATCGTGAAGGCATACTTTCAGGAGTGAGGGTAGAGCGGGGTTTCCCCCGCCCTGGTAGTCTTAGTATGCTGGGTAGCTAATCACTAAGAGCACCACGATGATGAGTATCTTCATCATGACCCTTTCCTTATTTAAGGCCCCTTCCTCGGGAGGGGCTTTCCCGTTTCAGCATCCCGCTGAAATCTTCGGGTTACCTCCTTATTGCCATGTACGCAGTCTATCGCTAACCTGCGAATAAAATAGTTTCCTGTGTCATTACTGGATGCATGCTCGCAAAGCGCACCGTCATTCAGACGATTCCCGAAACTGTTTCATAATTCCTCCATTTTTCGCCCTTATTGGCTGGCTACACTAGTATCATTCCGCGAAACGTTTCAGGAAGAGAAACTCTTAACGATGAAAGGCAGTTATAAATCCCGTTGGGTAATCGTAATCGTGGTGGTTATCGCCGCCATCGCCGCATTCTGGTTCTGGCAAGGCCGCAATGAATCCCAGAGCGCAGCACCAGGTGCGACGAAACAAGCGCAACATCCACCTGCGAGTGGTCGCCGTGGTATGCGTTCCGGCCCATTAGCCCCGGTTCAGGCGGCGACCGCCGTAGAACAGGCAGTTCCGCGTTACCTTACCGGGCTTGGCACTATTACCGCTGCTAACACCGTTACGGTGCGCAGTCGCGTAGATGGTCAACTGATGGCGTTACATTTCCAGGAAGGCCAGCAGGTCAAAGCAGGCGATTTGCTGGCAGAAATTGACCCCAGCCAGTTCAAAGTTGCATTAGCACAAGCCCAGGGCCAACTGGCAAAAGATAAAGCCACGCTTGCCAACGCCCGCCGTGACCTGGCGCGTTATCAACAACTGGCAAAAACTAATCTCGTCTCCCGCCAGGAGCTGGATGCTCAACAGGCGCTGGTCAGTGAAACCGAAGGCACCATTAAGGCTGATGAAGCGAGCGTCGCCAGCGCACAACTACAACTCGACTGGAGCCGCATCACCGCGCCAGTCGATGGTCGCGTTGGCCTGAAGCAGGTTGATGTTGGTAACCAAATCTCCAGTGGCGACACCACCGGGATTGTGGTGATCACCCAGACGCATCCTATCGATTTAGTCTTTACCCTGCCGGAAAGCGATATCGCTACCGTTGTGCAGGCACAAAAAGCCGGAAAACCACTGGTGGTTGAAGCCTGGGATCGCACTAACTCGAAGAAATTAAGTGAAGGCACGCTGTTAAGTCTCGATAACCAAATCGATGCCACTACCGGCACGATTAAAGTGAAAGCACGCTTTAATAATCAGGATGATGCGCTGTTTCCCAATCAGTTTGTTAACGCGCGCATGTTAGTCGACACCGAACAAAACGCCGTGGTGATCCCCACCGCCGCCCTGCAAATGGGCAACGAAGGCCATTTTGTCTGGGTACTGAATAGCGAAAATAAAGTCAGCAAACATCTGGTGACACCGGGCATTCAGGACAGTCAGAAAGTGGTGATCCGCGCAGGTATTTCTGCAGGCGATCACGTAGTGACGGACGGTATTGATCGCCTGACCGAAGGAGCGAAAGTGGAAGTGGTGGAAGCCCAGAGCGCCACCGCACCGGAAGAGAAAGCCACCAGCCGCGTATACGCGAAAAAAGGAGCGCGCTCCTGATGCAGGTGTTACCCCCGAGCAGCACAGGCGGCCCGTCGCGCCTGTTTATTATGCGTCCTGTCGCCACCACGCTGCTGATGGTGGCGATCTTACTCGCCGGGATTATCGGTTATCGCGCCCTGCCCGTTTCGGCACTGCCGGAAGTGGATTATCCGACTATTCAGGTGGTCACCCTCTACCCTGGCGCCAGCCCGGATGTCATGACCTCCGCCGTTACCGCGCCGCTCGAACGCCAGTTTGGGCAGATGTCCGGCCTGAAACAGATGTCGTCGCAAAGTTCCGGCGGTGCGTCAGTTATCACTTTGCAGTTCCAGCTAACATTACCGCTGGATGTCGCCGAGCAGGAAGTGCAGGCCGCGATTAACGCCGCCACTAACCTGTTGCCGAGCGATCTGCCTAACCCGCCGGTTTACAGCAAAGTGAACCCAGCAGATCCGCCGATCATGACGCTCGCCGTCACCTCAACCGCCATGCCGATGACGCAAGTGGAAGATATGGTGGAAACCCGCGTCGCGCAGAAAATCTCGCAGATTTCCGGCGTCGGGCTGGTGACACTTTCCGGCGGTCAGCGTCCGGCCGTTCGCGTCAAACTTAACGCCCAGGCGATTGCCGCACTCGGTCTGACCAGCGAAACCGTGCGCACCGCCATTACCGGCGCTAACGTCAACTCGGCTAAAGGTAGCCTTGATGGCCCTTCCCGCGCGGTCACGCTTTCCGCGAACGACCAGATGCAATCCGCCGAAGAGTATCGCCTGCTAATCATCGCCTACCAGAACGGCGCGCCGATTCGTCTTGGCGATGTCGCAACCGTAGAGCAAGGTGCTGAAAACAGCTGGCTCGGCGCGTGGGCGAACAAAGAACAGGCCATCGTGATGAATGTTCAGCGCCAGCCCGGTGCTAACATTATCTCCACCGCCGACAGCATCCGGCAGATGCTGCCACAGCTCACCGAGAGTTTGCCGAAATCGGTGAAGGTGACGGTACTTTCTGACCGTACCACCAATATCCGTGCATCGGTCGACGATACCCAGTTTGAGCTGATGATGGCTATCGCGCTGGTAGTAATGATTATCTACCTGTTTTTGCGCAATATTCCGGCGACCATCATTCCCGGCGTCGCAGTGCCGCTGTCGTTAATCGGCACCTTCGCGGTCATAGTGTTTCTCGATTTTTCAATCAATAACCTGACGTTGATGGCGTTAACTATCGCCACCGGATTCGTGGTCGATGACGCCATCGTGGTGATCGAAAACATTTCCCGCTATATCGAAAAAGGTGAAAAACCGTTGGCAGCGGCGCTCAAGGGCGCGGGTGAAATCGGCTTTACCATTATCTCGCTGACCTTCTCACTGATTGCGGTGTTGATCCCACTGCTGTTTATGGGCGATATCGTCGGGCGACTGTTCCGCGAATTTGCCATTACTCTGGCAGTCGCGATTTTGATCTCAGCCGTGGTGTCGCTGACCCTGACACCGATGATGTGCGCGCGGATGCTCAGCCAGGAGTCGCTGCGTAAACAGAACCGCTTCTCCCGTGCCTCGGAAAAAATGTTCGACAGGATAATCGCCGCCTATGGACGTGGACTGGCGAAAGTGCTGAATCATCCGTGGCTGACCTTAAGCGTGGCGCTCAGCACGCTGCTGCTTAGCGTTCTATTGTGGGTGTTCATTCCGAAAGGCTTCTTCCCGGTACAGGACAACGGCATTATTCAGGGCACTTTGCAGGCGCCACAATCCAGCTCCTTTGCCAATATGGCCCAGCGGCAACGCCAGGTCGCGGACGTGATTTTGCAGGACCCGGCAGTGCAAAGCCTGACCTCATTTGTTGGTGTTGATGGCACTAACCCGTCGCTGAACAGTGCGCGTTTACAGATCAACCTCAAACCGTTGGATGAACGTGATGATCGGGTGCAAAAAGTCATCGCCCGTCTGCAAACGGCGGTAGATAAAGTGCCGGGCGTCGATCTCTTCCTGCAACCAACGCAGGACCTGACCATCGATACTCAGGTCAGCCGCACCCAGTACCAGTTTACCTTGCAGGCCACGTCACTGGATGCGCTCAGTACCTGGGTGCCACAGTTGATGGAAAAACTCCAGCAACTACCACAGCTTTCTGATGTCTCCAGCGACTGGCAGGACAAAGGGCTGGTGGCGTATGTCAATGTTGATCGCGACAGCGCCAGCCGTCTGGGGATCAGCATGGCGGACGTCGATAACGCCTTGTACAACGCGTTTGGTCAGCGACTGATTTCCACTATTTATACTCAGGCTAACCAGTATCGCGTGGTGCTGGAGCACAACACCGAAAATACTCCTGGGATTGCGGCGCTGGATACTATTCGCCTGACCAGCAGCGACGGTGGCGTAGTGCCGCTAAGCTCAATTGCCAAAATTGAGCAGCGTTTTGCCCCGCTCTCCATCAACCATCTGGATCAGTTCCCGGTAACGACCATCTCCTTTAACGTGCCGGATAACTATTCGTTGGGCGATGCGGTGCAGGCGATTATGGACACCGAAAAGACGCTGAATCTGCCAGTGGATATCACCACGCAGTTCCAGGGCAGCACCCTCGCCTTCCAGTCGGCGCTGGGCAGCACTGTCTGGCTGATTGTCGCAGCGGTGGTGGCGATGTATATCGTGCTCGGCATTCTGTACGAGAGCTTTATTCACCCCATCACTATTCTCTCGACGCTACCCACCGCAGGGGTCGGCGCACTGCTGGCGTTAATGATTGCCGGTAGCGAACTGGATGTGATTGCGATTATCGGCATTATTTTGCTGATCGGTATCGTGAAGAAGAACGCCATCATGATGATCGACTTCGCGCTGGCTGCCGAGCGCGAGCAAGGCATGTCGCCGCGCGATGCTATTTACCAGGCTTGTCTGTTGCGTTTTCGTCCGATCCTGATGACCACCCTGGCGGCTCTGCTTGGCGCGCTGCCGCTGATGTTGAGTACCGGGGTCGGTGCGGAACTACGTCGTCCTTTAGGCATCGGTATGGTCGGCGGTCTGGTTGTCAGCCAGGTGCTGACGCTGTTTACCACGCCGGTGATTTATCTGCTGTTCGACCGCCTGGCATTGTGGACCAAAAGCCGCTTTGCCCATCATGAAGAGGAGGCGTAAGTGAAGTTTTTTGCCCTCTTCATTTACCGCCCGGTGGCGACGATTTTACTGTCGGTTGCCATTACCCTGTGCGGCATTCTGGGCTTCCGTATGCTGCCGGTCGCCCCGCTGCCGCAGGTTGATTTTCCGGTGATTATGGTCAGCGCCTCGCTGCCCGGTGCATCGCCAGAGACAATGGCGTCTTCCGTTGCCACGCCACTGGAACGTTCGCTTGGGCGCATTGCCGGAGTCAGTGAAATGACCTCCAGCAGTTCGCTCGGCAGCACACGCATTATTTTGCAGTTTGATTTTGACCGGGATATCAACGGCGCGGCGCGTGATGTGCAGGCGGCAATCAACGCCGCGCAAAGTTTGCTGCCCAGCGGGATGCCAAGCCGTCCGACCTATCGCAAAGCGAACCCGTCGGATGCGCCAATTATGATCCTGACGCTAACCTCCGATACTTATTCGCAAGGTGAACTGTACGATTTCGCCTCAACACAGCTTGCCCCGACGATTGCGCAAATCGACGGTGTCGGTGATGTCGATGTCGGTGGCAGCTCGCTGCCCGCCGTGCGCGTCGGGCTGAATCCGCAGGCGCTGTTTAATCAGGGCGTCTCGCTGGACGACGTACGCTCCGCCATCAGCAATGCCAACGTGCGTAAACCGCAGGGGGCGCTGGAAGATGATACTCATCGCTGGCAGATCCAGACCAACGATGAACTGAAAACCGCCGCCGAATATCAGCCGTTGATTATTCATTACAACAACGGCGGCGCGGTTCGTCTGGGCGATGTGGCGACGGTGACGGATTCAGTGCAGGATGTGCGCAACGCCGGGATGACCAACGCCAAACCGGCTATTTTGCTGATGATCCGCAAACTGCCAGAAGCCAATATTATCCAGACGGTAGACAGCATCCGGGCGAAATTACCGGAGTTGCAGGAAACCATTCCGGCGGCAATTGATCTGCAAATTGCCCAGGATCGCTCCCCCACCATTCGCGCCTCGCTGGAAGAAGTCGAGCAAACGCTAATTATCTCGGTGGCGCTGGTGATTCTGGTGGTGTTTTTATTCCTGCGCTCGGGTCGCGCCACTATTATTCCCGCCGTTGCGGTGCCAGTTTCGCTGATTGGTACGTTTGCGGCGATGTACCTGTGCGGATTCAGTCTCAATAACCTTTCGTTAATGGCGCTCACCATTGCTACTGGTTTCGTGGTGGATGACGCCATCGTGGTGCTGGAAAACATTGCCCGCCATCTGGAAGCGGGGATGAAACCACTACAGGCCGCGCTACAAGGTACTCGCGAAGTCGGTTTTACGGTGCTGTCGATGAGTCTGTCACTGGTGGCGGTGTTCCTGCCGCTGCTGTTGATGGGCGGATTGCCGGGCCGCCTGTTACGCGAGTTTGCCGTGACGCTTTCTGTCGCCATTGCTATTTCGTTGCTGGTTTCCCTGACGCTAACGCCGATGATGTGCGGCTGGATGCTGAAAGCGAGCAAGCCGCGTGAGCAAAAGCGACTGCGTGGTTTTGGTCGCATGTTGGTAGCCCTGCAACAAGGCTACGGCAAGTCGCTGAAATGGGTGCTCAATCATACCCGTCTGGTGGGCGTGGTGCTGCTTGGCACCATTGCGCTGAATATCTGGCTATATATCTCGATTCCGAAAACCTTCTTCCCTGAGCAGGACACCGGCGTACTGATGGGCGGGATTCAGGCTGACCAAAGTATTTCGTTTCAGGCGATGCGCGGCAAATTGCAGGACTTCATGAAAATTATTCGTGACGATCCGGCAGTGGATAATGTCACCGGCTTTACCGGCGGTTCGCGAGTGAACAGCGGGATGATGTTTATCACCCTCAAGCCACGCGACGAACGCAGCGAAACGGCGCAGCAAATTATCGACCGTCTGCGCGTGAAGCTCGCAAAAGAGCCAGGAGCGAATCTGTTCCTGATGGCGGTACAGGATATTCGCGTTGGCGGACGTCAGTCGAACGCCAGTTACCAGTACACGTTGCTGTCCGACGACCTGGCGGCACTGCGCGAATGGGAGCCGAAAATCCGCAAAAAACTGGCAACGTTGCCGGAACTGGCGGACGTGAACTCCGACCAGCAGGACAACGGCGCGGAGATGAATCTGGTTTACGACCGCGACACCATGGCGCGGCTGGGAATCGACGTGCAGGCTGCCAACAGCCTGCTGAATAACGCCTTCGGTCAGCGACAAATCTCGACCATTTACCAGCCGATGAACCAATACAAAGTGGTTATGGAAGTTGATCCGCGCTATACCCAGGACATCAGTGCGCTGGAAAAAATGTTCGTTATCAATAACGAAGGCAAAGCGATCCCGCTGTCGTATTTCGCTAAATGGCAACCGGCGAACGCGCCATTGTCGGTGAATCATCAAGGATTATCGGCAGCCTCGACCATCTCGTTCAACCTGCCGACCGGGAAATCGCTCTCGGACGCCAGTGCGGCGATCGACCGAGCAATGACCCAGCTTGGTGTGCCTTCGACGGTGCGCGGCAGTTTTGCCGGAACAGCGCAGGTGTTCCAGGAGACGATGAACTCGCAAGTGATCCTGATTATCGCAGCGATCGCCACGGTGTATATCGTACTGGGGATGCTGTATGAGAGTTACGTACATCCGCTGACGATTCTCTCCACATTGCCTTCGGCGGGCGTCGGGGCGCTGCTGGCGCTGGAGCTGTTCAATGCCCCATTCAGCCTAATCGCCCTGATAGGGATCATGCTATTAATCGGCATCGTGAAGAAAAACGCCATTATGATGGTCGATTTTGCGCTTGAAGCCCAACGGCACGGTAACCTGACGCCGCAGGAAGCTATTTTCCAGGCCTGTCTGCTGCGTTTTCGCCCGATTATGATGACCACCCTGGCAGCACTGTTTGGCGCGCTGCCGCTGGTATTGTCGGGCGGTGACGGCTCGGAGCTGCGGCAACCCCTGGGGATCACCATTGTCGGCGGTCTGGTAATGAGTCAGCTCCTGACGCTGTATACCACGCCGGTGGTATATCTCTTTTTCGACCGTCTGCGGCTGCGTTTTTCGCGTAAACCTAAACAAACGGTAACCGAGTAAATGACAGATCTTCCCGACAGCACCCGCTGGCAATTGTGGATTGTGGCTTTCGGCTTCTTTATGCAGTCGCTGGACACCACCATCGTTAACACCGCCCTTCCCTCAATGGCGCAAAGCCTCGGGGAAAGCCCGCTGCATATGCACATGGTCATTGTCTCTTATGTGCTGACCGTGGCGGTGATGCTACCCGCCAGCGGCTGGCTGGCGGATAAAATCGGCGTGCGCAATATTTTCTTTACCGCCATCGTGTTGTTTACCCTCGGTTCACTGTTTTGCGCGCTTTCCGGCACGCTGAACGAACTGTTGCTGGCACGCGCGTTACAGGGCGTTGGCGGTGCGATGATGGTGCCGGTCGGCAGGTTGACGGTGATGAAAATCGTACCGCGCGAGCAATATATGGCGGCGATGACCTTTGTTACGCTGCCCGGGCAAGTCGGCCCACTGCTTGGCCCGGCGCTCGGCGGTTTGCTGGTGGAATACGCATCGTGGCACTGGATCTTTTTGATCAACATTCCAGTAGGAATTATCGGTGCGATCGCCACGCTGATGTTAATGCCGAACTACACCATGCAGACGCGGCGCTTCGATCTCTCCGGCTTTCTGTTGCTGGCGGTTGGCATGGCGGTATTAACGCTGGCGCTGGACGGCAGTAAAGGTACAGGACTGTCGCCGCTAACCATCGCCGGACTGGTGGCGGTTGGCGTGGTGGCACTGGTGCTTTATCTGCTACACGCCAGAAATAACCACCGAGCTCTTTTCAGTCTGAAACTGTTCCGCACTCGTACCTTTTCGCTGGGCCTGGCGGGGAGCTTTGCCGGACGCATCGGTAGCGGCATGTTGCCCTTTATGACGCCGGTTTTCCTGCAAATTGGCCTTGGTTTCTCACCGTTTCATGCCGGATTGATGATGATCCCGATGGTACTCGGCAGCATGGGGATGAAGCGAATTGTGGTGCAGGTGGTGAATCGCTTTGGTTATCGTCGGGTGCTGGTGGCGACCACGCTGGGTCTGTCGCTGGTCACCCTGTTGTTTATGACCACCGCGCTGCTGGGCTGGTACTACGTTTTGCCGTTCGTCCTGTTTTTACAAGGAATGGTCAACTCGACGCGTTTCTCCTCCATGAACACCCTGACGCTGAAAGATCTCCCGGACAATCTGGCGAGCAGTGGCAACAGCCTGCTGTCGATGATTATGCAATTGTCGATGAGTATCGGCGTCACCATCGCCGGGCTGTTGCTGGGACTTTTTGGTTCGCAGCATGTCAGCGTCGACAGCGGCACCACACAAACTGTCTTTATGTACACCTGGCTTAGTATGGCGTTTCTTATCGCCCTTCCGGCGTTCATCTTTGCCAGAGTGCCGAACGATACGCATCAAAATGTAGCTATTTCGCGGCGCAAAAGGAGCACTGAATGAAGTTCTGGCGGCCCGGCATTACCGGCAAACTGTTTCTGGCGATCTTCGCCACCTGCATCGTCTTGCTGATCACGATGCACTGGGCGGTACGTATTAGTTTTGAGCGTGGTTTTATTGATTACATCAAGCATGGCAATGAGCAACGGCTGCAAATGCTTGGCGACGCGCTTGGCGAGCAATACGCCCAGCACGGTAACTGGCGTTTTCTGCGTAATAACGATCGCTTCGTATTTCAGATCCTGCGTTCGCTTGAACACGATAGCAACGACGATAAGCCCGGCCCCGGTATGCCACCACACGGCTGGCGTACCCAGTTCTGGGTGGTCGATCAAAATAACAAAGTGCTGGTTGGCCCACGCGCCCCCATTCCACCGGACGGTACACGGCGACCTATTCTGGTCAATGGTGTGGAAGTCGGCGCGGTGATCGCTTCCCCCGTTGAACGCCTGACGCGCAATACCGATATCAATTTTGATAAGCAACAGCGGCAAACCAGCTGGCTGATTGTGGCTTTATCTACTTTATTGGCGGCGCTAGCGACATTTCCACTGGCACGCGGTTTGCTGGCTCCGGTAAAACGGTTAGTTGACGGCACGCACAAACTGGCGGCGGGCGATTTCACCACTCGCGTGACGCCCACCAGCGAAGATGAACTGGGGAAACTGGCACAAGACTTCAACCAGCTTGCCAGCACGCTGGAGAAAAACCAGCAAATGCGCCGCGATTTTATGGCCGATATTTCTCACGAACTGCGTACGCCATTAGCGGTGCTGCGCGGTGAACTGGAAGCCATTCAGGATGGCGTGCGTAAATTCACGCCGGAGACGGTGGCGTCTTTACAGGCGGAGGTCGGCACACTGACCAAACTGGTTGACGATCTCCATCAGTTGTCGATGTCTGATGAGGGCGCTCTCGCCTACCAAAAAGCACCGGTAGATTTGATCCCACTGCTGGAAGTGGCGGGCGGCGCATTTCGCGAACGATTCGCCAGCCGTGGCCTGAAACTGCAATTTTCCCTGCCAGACAGCATTACCGTATTTGGCGATCGCGACCGTTTAATGCAGTTGTTCAATAATTTACTGGAAAACAGCCTGCGCTACACCGACAGCGGCGGCAGCCTGCAAATCTCTGCCGAGCAGCACGATAAAACGGTGCGCCTGACCTTTGCCGACAGCGCGCCGGGCGTCAGTGATGATCAGCTGCAAAAACTGTTTGAGCGTTTTTATCGCACCGAAGGTTCCCGCAACCGTGCCAGCGGCGGTTCCGGGCTGGGGCTGGCGATTTGCCTGAACATTGTTGAAGCGCATAATGGCCGCATTGTTGCCGCCCATTCGCCTTTTGGCGGGGTAAGCATTACAGTAGAGTTACCGCTGGAACGGGATTTACAGAGAGAAGTATGACCGAGTTACCTATCGACGAAAACACGCCGCGTATTTTGATCGTGGAAGATGAACCCAAGCTGGGGCAGTTGCTCATTGATTATCTGCGTGCCGCGAGCTACGCGCCAATACTTATCAGCCACGGCGATCAGGTACTGCCGTACGTGCGCCAGACGCCGCCGGATCTGATCCTGTTGGATCTGATGCTCCCAGGCACCGATGGTCTGACGCTGTGCCGGGAAATTCGTCGTTTTTCCGATGTCCCAATTGTGATGGTGACGGCGAAAATCGAAGAGATCGATCGCCTGCTGGGGCTGGAAATTGGTGCTGATGACTATATCTGCAAGCCGTACAGCCCGCGTGAAGTAGTGGCGCGCGTCAAAACCATTTTGCGCCGCTGCAAACCGCAGCGCGAGTTGCAGCAACAGGATGCCGAAAATCCGTTGATTATCGACGAAGGTCGTTTTCAGGCTTCATGGCGTGGCAAAATGCTTGACCTGACGCCTGCGGAATTTCGTCTGCTGAAAACGCTCTCCCATGAACCGGGTAAAGTATTCTCCCGCGAACAATTGCTCAATCATCTTTACGACGACTACCGCGTGGTAACTGACCGAACTATCGACAGCCACATTAAAAACCTGCGCCGCAAACTGGAATCTCTCGACGCCGAACAGTCATTTATCCGCGCCGTTTACGGCGTCGGTTACCGTTGGGAAGCTGACGCCTGCCGTATTGTTTAGCCTGTTCCTTTTAATGGCAGTCTCAGACTACAACGCGTACCGTTCCGTCGCCCACTGAGTATTATTACCCTCTCTGAAAAAGAGAGGGATAAAGCCGTGCTCGTATTCAGATTTCAGCATATTTATCAGTAATCTCCCCCATGCATTAGAGGGTATTCCCCTGATTGGCAACCACCTGAATATCACCCATACTTAAATCGTTACATACTGTTTTCGATACGCAATTTCAAGCAAGGAGTCAATATGGCTGGTTGGTTTGAACTTAATAAGAGCAGTGATAATCAGTTCCGTTTTGTGTTAAAAGCGGGAAACGGAGAAATCATTCTCACAAGCGAATTGTATGCCTCAAAAGCCTCTGCGGAAAAGGGCATCGCCTCGGTACAAAGCAACAGTCCGCAGGATGAACGCTATGAGAAAAAGACGGCGAGCAACGGCAAGTTTTATTTCAATCTGAAAGCGGCCAATCATCAGATAATTGGTTCCAGCCAGATGTATGCTACCGCTCAATCACGCGAAGTCGGAATTGCCTCTGTAAAAACCAATGGCGTAAGCCAGACGGTGAAAGATAAGACTTAATCATTGTGCCGGGCGCGGATGACGCGCCCGGCTTTATTTCTAATAAACACTGGCTTATTGATGCTAAGGATCAATCCGCGCCATTAAAATAATGAGAGGATAAGTTTCATATTCGGTGAAAGAATTTTTGTTCTTCTTTTTGAACGCCACGTTATTTATTTCCTGCAAGTGCCGAAGAAATTATCGTTATTCGCATCCTTACCAAAACCAGGAGACGACCAGACATTTACACTGGAGCCAACCCCACCGATTGCGCTACAATGCCCGCCCTTAAAGTGGGGACACTCCCCTAACCGCTTCATCAGGTGAAGCGGATCTGACCTGTCATCAGAACGAGAGAATTATGTTTAAACCGGAACTCCTTTCCCCGGCGGGAACGCTGAAAAATATGCGTTACGCTTTCGCTTATGGCGCAGATGCTGTTTATGCGGGCCAGCCGCGTTACTCCCTGCGTGTGCGCAACAACGAATTCAACCACGAAAATCTTCAGCTCGGCATCAATGAAGCCCATGCGCTGGGGAAAAAGTTTTATGTCGTGGTCAACATTGCGCCGCACAACGCTAAGCTGAAAACCTTTATCCGTGACCTGAAACCGGTAGTGGAAATGGGGCCGGATGCGCTGATTATGTCCGATCCTGGGCTGATTATGCTGGTGCGTGAGCACTTCCCTGAAATGCCGATCCACCTTTCCGTGCAGGCTAACGCCGTAAACTGGGCGACGGTAAAATTCTGGCAGCAAATGGGCCTGACCCGCGTGATCCTCTCCCGTGAACTATCACTGGAAGAGATTGAAGAGATCCGCAATCAGGTGCCAGATATGGAGCTCGAAATCTTCGTTCACGGCGCACTGTGCATGGCCTACTCCGGTCGCTGCCTGCTCTCTGGCTATATCAACAAACGCGACCCGAACCAGGGCACCTGCACCAACGCCTGCCGCTGGGAGTACAACGTCCAGGAAGGTAAAGAAGATGACGTCGGCAACATCGTACACAAATACGAGCCGATTCCGGTGCAAAACGTTGAACCGACGCTGGGTATCGGCGCGCCAACCGACAAAGTGTTTATGATCGAAGAGGCCCAGCGTCCGGGCGAGTATATGACCGCGTTTGAAGACGAACACGGCACTTACATCATGAACTCGAAAGATCTGCGCGCTATCGCACACGTTGAACGCCTGACCAAAATGGGCGTGCATTCGCTGAAAATCGAAGGCCGCACCAAATCTTTCTACTATTGTGCACGCACCGCGCAGGTTTATCGTAAAGCTATCGATGATGCCGCTGCGGGCAAACCGTTCGACACCAGCCTGCTGGAGACGCTGGAAGGTCTGGCGCATCGCGGCTATACCGAAGGTTTCCTGCGTCGCCATACGCATGATGATTATCAGAACTACGAATACGGTTATTCCGTTTCTGACCGCCAGCAGTTTGTTGGTGAGTTTACCGGTGAGCGTAAAGGCGACCTCGCGGCGGTAGCGGTTAAAAACAAATTCTCCGTTGGCGACAGCCTTGAGCTGATGACTCCACAGGGCAATATCAACTTTACCCTTGAGCATATGGAAAACGCCAAAGGCGAAGCTATGCCGGTTGCGCCGGGCGATGGTTATACTGTGTGGATCCCAGTCCCGCAGGATCTCGAACTGAACTACGCGCTGCTGATGCGTAATTTCTCTGGGGAAACCACGCGTAACCCGCACGGCAAGTGATTAATTTCAAGTATTTTTCCCTGATAGAAAATTCTTAGAAACCGATCACATACAGCTGCATTTATTAAGGTTATCATCCGTTTCGCTGAAAAACATAACCCATAAAATGCTAGCTGTACCAGGAACCACCTCCTTAGCCTGTGTAATCTCCCTTACGCAGGCTTATTTTTTTGCACCACGACTTTCATCCTGTTCTGACTCCACCTTCTCTTTTCTGCTCTACACTTTCTAAAGATCAATAATAAAGGCATACGACGATGGCCGATTTTCCCGCCAGTTTGCTGATTCTTAACGGCAAAAGTGCTGACAATGAAACATTGCGCGAGGCGATTATGCTGTTGCGTGAGGAGGGAATAACGATCTATGTACGGGTCACCTGGGAGAAAGGTGATGCCGCGCGTTTTGTGACTGAAGCGCGCCAACTCGGCGTCGCGACAGTGATAGCAGGCGGTGGTGATGGCACCATTAATGAAGTCTCCACGGCGTTGATTCAGTGTGAAGGCGATGACATTCCTGCTTTGGGGATTTTGCCGCTAGGTACAGCGAATGATTTCGCCACCAGCGTGGGGATCCCTGAGGCGCTGGATAAGGCGTTGAAACTGGCGATTGCCGGTAACGCTATTGCGATTGATATGGCGCAGGTTAACAGGCGCACCTGTTTTATCAATATGGCAACGGGCGGGTTTGGTACGCGTATCACCACCGAAACACCGGAAAAATTAAAAGCCGCGCTGGGGGGAGTCTCTTACATCATTCATGGCTTAATGCGCATGGATACATTGCAACCGGACCGTTGTGAGATCCGTGGTGAAAATTTTCACTGGCAAGGAGATGCCCTGGTTATTGGCATTGGCAACGGGCGTCAGGCCGGTGGCGGACAGCAGTTGTGCCCAAATGCGCTGATTAATGATGGCTTGTTGCAGTTGCGTATTTTCACCGGAGATGAAATTCTTCCGGCCCTCGTATCCACATTAAAATCTGACGAAGATAACCCGAATATTATCGAAGCCGCTTCGGCGTGGTTCGATATACAAGCACCACACGAAATTACGTTTAATCTTGATGGCGAACCGTTGAGTGGACAAAACTTTCATATTGAAATACTTCCGGCGGCGCTGCGTTGTCGATTACCACCGGATTGTCCGTTATTGCGTTAATCAAATTATTCTCTCTTGAATTAGGGAAAATCAGTTATGCCGGATGCGGTGTAAACACCTTATCCGGCCTACGGGGCTGTGCTGTGCGTAGGCATGATAAGACGCTTCAGCGTCGCATCAGGCATAGGTTGCCGGATGCGGCGAGAACGCCTTATCCGTCCTACGGGGCTGTGCTGTTCGTATGAAGCGTATCAGGCGATAGTAATTTTGCTATCGAGATAAACGTCCTGCACGGCGTTAATCAGTTTCACGCCGTCGGCCATCGATTTCTTGAACGCTTTACGTCCAAGAATCAGCCCCATTCCGCCTGCGCGTTTGTTGATAACCGCAGTACGCACCGCATCACTAAGGTCGGTTTCACCGCCTGCAGCACCGCCGGAGTTAATCAGCCCTGCACGCCCCATATAGCAGTTAGCTAACTGATAACGCACCAGATCAATCGGGTTTTCACTGGTCAGCTTGCTGTACACGCGATCGTCGGTATAACCGTAATTAATCGCTTTATAGCCGCCGTTATTTTCCGCCATTTTTTGTTTGACGATATCTGCACCGATGGTCGCCGCCAGATGGTTCGCCTGACCAGTCAGGTCGGCGGAAACATGGTAATCAACGCCATCTTTCTTAAAGGCGGAGTTACGCAAATAGGCCCACAGCACTGTCACCATGCCCAGCTCGTGCGCACGTTCAAAGGCCGCAGAAATTTCTTCAATCTGGCGACGTGACTCTTCCGAGCCAAAATAGATAGTCGCACCAACCGCCACCGCACCCATGTTGAACGCCTGCTCCACGCTGGCATACAGCGTTTGATCGTAGGTGTTCGGGTAACTTAGCGTCTCGTTGTGATTAAGTTTGACGAGGAATGGAATGCGGTGCGCATAACGCCGCGATACCGATGCCAGCACGCCGTAAGTTGACGCCACACAGTTGCAGCCCGCTTCGATCGCCAGTTCCACAATGTTTTTCGGGTCAAAGTAGAGCGGATTGGCGGCGAATGAAGCTCCGGCGGAGTGCTCGACGCCCTGGTCAACCGGCAGAATAGAAAGGTATCCTGTGCCGGCCAGACGCCCGGTGTTGTAGAGCGTCTGCATATTACGTAACACCGCTGGCGGACGATTATTGTCAATCATCACGCGGTCTACGTAATCATGTCCGGGGAGATAAAGCTGGTCAGAAGGAATAGTCATACAACGGTGCTGTAAAAGGTTGTCGGCGTCTTTGCCAAGCAACTGCGCAATATCTGTCATTACTATGCTCCCGTAAATTCCGATTGGATATCGGCTATGGATTGTCCTGGCCCACCTTTTGCGGGCAATCATAATCCTGGTCGTTACGGGCTGGTTTTGCCATCTTTTGGATGTTTTTTCAGCGTTTTCTGTTGGCACGATTCATCAGAAAAAATGTTACAGCGGTCAAGCTTTCACCGCAAAGGTATTTAAAAGGTATTGTTAAGTGGTATTGTCAGCGCGTACCTTACATTACCTGTCATGAAGGAATTAAAAGATGAAAACAACAGCAAAGCTGTCGTTCATGATGTTTGTTGAATGGTTTATCTGGGGCGCGTGGTTTGTGCCATTGTGGCTGTGGCTAAGTAAAAGCGGTTTCAGTGCCGGAGAAATTGGCTGGTCCTATGCATGTACCGCCATTGCGGCGATCCTGTCGCCTATTCTGGTTGGCTCCATCACTGACCGCTTTTTCTCGGCGCAGAAAGTGCTGGCGGTATTGATGTTCGCCGGTGCGGTGCTGATGTATTTCGCCGCGCAACAGACCACCTTTGCCGGGTTCTTCCCGTTACTGCTGGCCTACTCGCTAACTTATATGCCGACCATTGCGCTGACTAACAGCATCGCGTTTGCTAACGTGCCGGATGTGGAGCGTTATTTTCCGCGCATTCGCGTACTGGGGACTATCGGCTGGATTGCCTCTGGCCTGGTCTGCGGATTCTTGCCTCAGATGCTGGGATATGACGATATCTCACCGACCAATATTCCGCTGTTAATTACCGCAGGAAGCTCCGCATTGCTCGGTGCGTTTGCCTTATTCCTGCCAGACACGCCGCCAAAAAGCACCGGCAAAATGGACATTAAAGTCATGCTCGGCCTGGATGCGCTGATCCTGCTGCGCGATAAAAATTTCCTCGTCTTTTTCTTCTGCTCATTCCTGTTTGCGATGCCACTGGCGTTCTATTACATCTTTGCCAACGGTTATCTGACTGAAGTCGGCATGAAAAACGCCACTGGCTGGATGACGCTCGGCCAGTTCTCTGAAATCTTCTTTATGCTGGCATTGCCGTTTTTCACCAAACGCTTTGGTATCAAAAAGGTATTATTGCTTGGTCTGGTCACCGCCGCGATCCGCTATGGCTTCTTTATTTATGGCAGCGCGGATGAATATTTTACCTACGCGTTACTGTTCCTCGGCATTTTGCTGCACGGCGTAAGCTACGATTTTTACTACGTTACCGCCTACATCTATGTCGATAAAAAAGCGCCCGTGCATATGCGTACCGCCGCGCAGGGGCTGATTACGCTCTGCTGCCAGGGCTTCGGCAGTTTGCTCGGTTATCGTCTTGGCGGCGTGATGATGGAGAAGATGTTTGCTTATCAGGAACCGGTAAACGGGCTGACCTTCAACTGGGCCGGGATGTGGACTTTTGGCGCGGTGATGATTGCCATTATCGCCGTGCTGTTCATGATTTTTTTCCGCGAATCCGACAGCGAAATTACGGCTATCAAGGTCGATGATCGCGATATTGCGTTGACACAAGGGGAAGTTAAATGAAAACAGAACGTATTCTCGGTGCTCTTTATGGGCAGGCGTTAGGGGATGCGATGGGGATGCCCTCCGAGCTTTGGCCACGCAGCCGCGTTAAAGCACACTTTGGCTGGATTGACCGTTTTCTGCCTGGACCAAAGGAGAATAACGCGGCCTGTTATTTTAACCGCGCCGAATTCACCGACGATACCTCGATGGCGCTGTGTCTGGCGGATGCGTTGCTGGAACGTGAAGGCGAGATCGATCCGGATCTGATTGGGCGTAATATTCTCGACTGGGCGCTGCATTTCGACGCCTTCAACAAAAACGTGCTTGGCCCAACCTCGAAGATTGCGCTTAACGCCATTCGCGACGGTAAACCCGTTGCTGAACTGGAAAACAACGGCGTGACTAACGGTGCGGCGATGCGCGTCTCACCATTGGGGTGTTTACTTCCGGCGCGTGATGTTGATTCCTTTATTGATGATGTGGCGCTAGCGTCCAGCCCGACCCATAAATCCGATCTGGCGATTGCGGGGGCGGTGGTTATTGCATGGGCGATTTCTCGTGCCATTGACGGCGAAAGCTGGTCAGCGATTGTGGATTCTCTACCCTCAATTGCGCGACATGCTCAACAAAAACGCATCACTACCTTCAGCGCCTCACTGGCGGCGCGCCTGGAGATTGCGCTGAAAATTGTGCGCAATGCCGACGGCACCGAATCCGCCAGCGAACAGCTTTACCAGGTCGTTGGCGCAGGCACCAGCACCATTGAGTCCGTGCCATGCGCCATTGCGCTGGTTGAACTGGCACAAACCGACCCGAACCGTTGCGCCGTCCTGTGCGCTAACCTTGGCGGCGACACAGACACCATCGGTGCTATGGCGACGGCAATTTGCGGCGCGTTGCATGGCGTTAACGCTATCGATCCTGCGTTAAAGGCGGAACTGGATGCGGTAAATCAGCTTGATTTCAACCGCTATGCCACAGCGCTGGCGAAGTATCGCCAACAACGGGAGGCGGTATGAGCGGCGCTCGATTACACACGCTGCTGCCTGAATTAACCACGCGTCAGCCAGTTATGGTGATTGGCGCGGCGGTCATTGATGTGATCGCCGACGCTTACGCCCTGCCCTGGCGCGGGTGCGATATCGAGCTGAAACAGCAGAGCGTTAACGTTGGCGGCTGCGCACTGAATATTGCCGTGGCGTTAAAGCGCCTCGGCATCGAAGCGGGTAATGCCCTGCCGCTCGGTCAGGGGGTGTGGGCGGAGATTATTCACAACCGGATGGCGAAAGAGGGGTTAATCAGCCTGATCGATAACGCCGAAGGCGATAACGGATGGTGTCTGGCGCTGGTTGAGCCGGATGGCGAACGCACGTTTATGTCGTTCAGTGGTGTGGAAAATCAGTGGAATCGCCAATGGCTGGCGCGATTAACCGTTGCGCCTGGCAGCCTGCTCTATTTTTCCGGTTATCAACTGGCCTCGCCCTGCGGCGAATTGTTAGTGGAATGGCTGGAAGGGCTGAAAAACGTGACGCCGTTTATCGATTTTGGCCCACGTATTGGCGATATCCCGGATGCATTACTTGCGCGGATCATGGCCTGTCGACCTTTAGTGTCACTCAATCGTCAAGAGGCTGAGATTGCCGCCGAACGTTTTGCTTTATCCGCAGAGATAACAACGCTTGGCAAGCAATGGCAGGAGAAATTTGTCGCGCCGTTGATCGTCCGTCTCGATAAAGAAGGTGCCTGGTATTTCAGCAACAACGCTTCTGGCTGCGTTCCGGCATATCCAACGCAAGTTGTAGACACCATTGGCGCAGGTGATAGCCATGCAGGTGGCGTACTTGCCGGGCTGGCCTCTGGTCTGCCACTGGCGGATGCCGTATTAGTGGGCAATGCAGTGGCGTCGTGGGTTGTCGGGCATCGCGGCGGTGATTGTGCGCCAACGCGCGAGGAACTACTCCTCGCACACAAAAACGTATAGATCGCTGCGACAGTGGCTGATGCTGTACTCAATAGGCCGTTGCTGTTGGTCAAGTGCCACTTGCTTGATCACCAGCACCGGTATTTTGCTATCTAACTGAATATGTGACTGAAACTCGGCATCCGGCATCCGGGCGCTAACGCGGGAACGCGTACGTTGTGGAAAAATATGCTGACTGCGGAAGTAGTCATAAAGAGAAATCCCGATGGCATCAACATCATGAATTAAATGCGCCGGAACCCACGACTCTTCAATCGATACCGCTTCTTCATCGACATAACGAATACGCTTCAATAAAAAGACATCACTGCCCGCTTCGACCGCCAGTTGCTGTGCGACTTCTTCAGGACATTTCACGACACGCTTGTTAACCCATAGCGTATCGGGCTTTTTCCCGCGCAACACCACCTGTTGAGAAAATCCTCGCGCTTCTTTCAACGAGTATTCAAAGATGTTGTTGATCTGCGTGCCGTAGCCACGCGAACGCGTCACCACGCCCTCTTCTTCCAGCGCCTGCATCGCCTTGCGCACCGTAATACGCGAAACGCCGGTTAACTGACTTAAATCACGCTCGCCGGGTAAAATATTGCCATGTTCCAGCACCCCGCTGCGCACGGCATTTTTTACCGTTTCGGCAAACTTAATATAAAGCGGCGTGTTGTCCGCCGCTAAAATACGCTCATTCAGTTGAGCGATAAGCTGGGTATGCGCTTGTTCCATTTGTCTTTTTCCAGGCGATGAGTCTGGAGGAAGTATATCACTGCTGGTTATTTAAGGCGTTTCTTTAATGCCATCAACGAAAGCCTGCAATTCCTCCGCCTTGCCATTAAACACATTAAAATCCACCGGACCATTAATGCCATCTACCTGTCCACGGTCGGAATGCTGCCAGAAGCGCCAGGCCATGCCGTCACTGTCCGGACGACGTTGATAGTAGTGCGCTACCCACCACGGATACTCATTGAAATACCCCGCCAGGTTCGTGTGATAAAACACGGCTCCTGAGTAAATAATTGGCTTTTTTCCCGTGCGTTTTTCGACCATTTTTAGCCACTGACTTACCCGTTTGCGTAATTCTTTTGCCGATAATTTTCCTCGCTCTTCTACGTCCAGCACGGCAGGGAAATCGCCGTGGGCAAAATCCACCGTTTGCAGAAATAATCTTGCCTGAACTGAAGCGGATACCGACGGAGAAAAATAGTGATACGCCCCACGCAGCAGGCCATTTTCACGGCTTCTTTGCCAGTTGCGCGAAAAATACGGGTCAACCAGCTTTTCACCTTCCGTAGCCTTAATAAAAGCAAACTGTAAGCGGATACCGTTGTCGCGCATTTTTGCGACACGCTGCCAGTCGATCCGCTCCTGCCAGCGTGAAACATCAATACCATGAATGGTGTAATTGGCAGGAATGCGAATAGCAAAAGATTTGACCGGGCGATAACCATAAAAGTGGATGTAGTCTTTAATCTGAATTGCTGTCGAATAGAAAAAATTCACCGTCTGACGGGGATGAATCGCAACGATGGAAATTAGCCCCAGAGCGCATATCAAAGCGGTGAATTTTTTTCGACTGGCGATTCTTAGCTGCATTGGTTTCATCCCTGAATTTCAGCGCGAAAAAGCTGAAAAATGCCAAAGCAGCTATACTACGGTGCTCACCACCAGGCGTGAAAGTGGTGAACCGGACCAATCCCGTGGCCAACTTCCAGCGTGTCTGCCTGCGCTAACGCCGCAGAAAGCCAGCTTTTTGCCTCCTGTACGGTGTCAGCCCAGTTTGTATGGCGCGGGCTTAGTGCAGCCAGCGCCGCAGAGAGCGTACAACCGGTGCCGTGGGTGTTTTTGGTCATAATGCGCGGTGCGGTAAATCGTTGTTCTCCCTCACGAGTAAACAGCCAGTCCGGGCTTTGCTCGTCATCCAGATGACCGCCTTTCATCAGCACTGCACCGCAGCCCATCGCCAATAATTCACGTCCCTGTTCCAGCATTTCCTGTTCGTTACGCGCGTGTGGCGCATCGAGCAAGGCGGCAGCTTCGGGCAAGTTTGGCGTTATTAATGAAACCAGTGGCAATAATCGACCGCGCAGCGTGGCAACCGCCGAAGGTGAAAGCAGCGGATCGCCACTTTTTGCCAGCATAACGGTGTCGAGTACCACGTTTTGGATCTGATAACGTTGCAGCCGTTCTGCCACCGCTTCAACAATATCGGTTTCCGCCAACATACCAATTTTAGTGGTGTCGATTCGCACATCGCTGAACACCGAATCGAGCTGGGCGGCGACAAAATCAGGCTCAATGCGATACACCGACTGTACGCCACGGGTATTTTGCGCCACCAGTGCAGTAATAACTGAGCAACCATAAGCGCCAAGTGCCGAGAAGGTTTTAAGATCGGCCTGAATCCCCGCACCACCACTCGGATCAGTACCGGCAATCGTCAGAGCGTTAATCCGTTTCATGCCTGCACCTCCTGCGTCAGCTGCCAGAGCGCGTCAAGGAAATGTGGAACAAAACTACCCGGCCCCTCGCTTCTGGCGACTGCGCGTTCTCCCGCTTGTTTCATCCAGTGACAGGTAGATGCGACATTTTCCAGCGTATCACCCGGTAATGCACAACTGGCGGCGACGACTGCCGATAATGCACAGCCAGTTCCTACCACTTTGGTCATTAACGGATCGCCGCCGTGAATGCCAACGGTGCGACGACCATCGGTAACATAATCTACCTCGCCAGTGACCACGACAACTGCGCCAGTTTCCCGTGCCAGTGTTTGTGCGGCGGGCAACGCGTTAGCTACGTCGTCAGTGGTATCCACACCACGTCCACCATTAGCAATGCCAGCTAATGCCATGATTTCCGAAGCATTACCGCGTATCGCTGCCGGTTTAAAAGATAAAAGTTCATGACAAAAACAGCGGCGATAATCGAGCGCACCAACCGCAACCGGATCAAGCGTCCAGGGCGTTTGTGATCGTGTTGCCTGCTCAACGGCGGCACGCATCGCCTGTGCGCGTGGCTGCGTCAGCGTGCCAACGTTAATCAACAAGGCACTGGCGATGGCCGCAAACTGACTGGCCTCTTCGGCTTCAATAACCATCGCTGGCGATGCACCGAGCGCCAGTAAGGTATTGGCAGTAAAGGTTTGCACCACATCATTGGTCATGCAGTGCACAAGGGGAGAGTGTTGGTGAAAGAGGTGTAACGCGTGCGCAGATTGCGCGGAACTCAGCAGGTCGACTTGCATAGTTTGCTCCTGCCATAACGTGAAGAAGCAATGACCTGATGGTCTGTGACTTCCCTACGCTGGCATTATCCAGATCAGGTGATACGGGTATTTCTCAGCCTTCACAAGGAAGGGCACCCCGAGTCGTTTGGTTGCGATGATAAATCGCAGAGGAGGATGGTAATGTCCAGCGCACGTGTTGTAAACGAGGAAAAACCGCAGTTTTACAATCGCGTTAATAAATTATTTGATATAAGAATCTAGCACCTTCAGAACGACATCCAGATCTTCTTCACGTTTTAGCTCATCCCCCTGGTGAACGATGTGTTCCGTCAGATGACCTTTAATCACTTCCCGCATCAGACCGTTTACCGCGCCACGGATAGCAGCAATCTGTTGTAAAACTGCAGCGCATTCATGCGGTTCGTCGAGCATTTTCTTGAGCGCCACGACCTGGCCCTGAATCTTACTGGCACGCGCTTTCAGTTTCTGTTTATCACGGATTGTATGAGACATGGCAACACCTGGTTAACAAGAACATGAAAAATCATAGCACTATTAATCTACTGGGGGGTAGTATCAGGTACTGGGGGGGAGTAGAATCAGATTGCCGAATTAATACTAAGAATTATTATCATGACCGAATTTACCACTCTTCTTCAGCAAGGAAACGCCTGGTTCTTCATCCCTAGCGCCATCTTACTTGGTGCGCTTCATGGCCTGGAACCAGGGCACTCAAAAACGATGATGGCGGCGTTTATCATCGCCATTAAAGGCACCATTAAACAGGCGGTGATGCTTGGACTGGCGGCAACCATTTCGCATACGGCAGTAGTCTGGTTGATTGCTTTTGGTGGGATGGTGATCAGCAAACGCTTTACTGCACAGTCAGCGGAGCCGTGGCTTCAGTTGATTTCCGCGGTGATCATTATTGGCACCGCTTTCTGGATGTTCTGGCGTACCTGGCGCGGCGAACGCAACTGGCTTGAGGATATGCACGGGCATGATCATGAGCATCATCACGACCACGAACATCATCATCACGAACATGGTCAGAGTGACGAGTATCAGGATGCTCATGCGCTGGCCCATGCCAGTGACATTAAACGACGCTTTGATGGTAGAGAGGTCACCAACTGGCAAATTTTGCTGTTTGGCTTAACCGGCGGGCTTATCCCCTGCCCCGCAGCGATAACAGTACTGTTGATTTGTATTCAGTTGAAAGCCCTCACGCTGGGAGCAACGCTGGTCGTCAGTTTCAGCATCGGCCTGGCATTAACGCTGGTAACAGTAGGCGTTGGGGCGGCAATCAGTGTTCAACAAGTTGCAAAACGCTGGAGCGGATTTAACACTCTCGCTAAACGCGCCCCCTATTTTTCCAGTCTATTAATTGGTTTAGTCGGGTTGTATATGGGAGTGCATGGTTTTATGGGTATTATGAGATAAAACAAACACCTGGGCTTCGTTATCCCTTTAGCCCAGGATGATTCTTAAATCAGCTTATTCCGCTCGCTTCTCGCTCAATGAGGATGCTTTTGCTGCATCCTTTCATTTACACTTTTTACGAAATCATGGGATCACTAACAAAATATCTCTTGTCGGTTATATTGTATGGCAGGAAAGATATGCGACTGATTTTACTGATCCCCAAAGTGGAGAGTATATGACCATAAAAAATAAGATGTTGCTGGGTGCGCTTTTGCTGATAACCAGCGCAGCATGGGCCGCACCAGCCACCGCGGGTTCGACCAATGCCTCGGGAATTTCGAAGTATGAGTTAAGCAGTTTCATTGCTGACTTCAAGCATTTCAAACCAGGTGACACCGTACCAGAAATGTACCGTACCGATGAGTACAACATTAAGCAGTGGCAGTTGCGTAACCTGCCCGCACCTGACGCCGGAACCCACTGGACCTATATGGGCGGTGCATATGTGCTGATCAATGATACCGACGGAAAAATCATTAAAGCCTACGACGGTGAGATTTTTTATCATCGCTAAAAAAAGCCCCCTCGGAGAGAGGGGGAAATGCAGACACCTTATTATTTTTTATTATTAGCCACTTGCTCGTCTTGCTTGTTATTAGTCGTATTTCACGTTGATTAATGCGGTTGCCTGCAGTGCGCCAGATTTTACTTTATTTTTATCATAAACATAGTAGCTGGCAGTTACCGGAATTGAGACCGTTGTATCTGTAATTTTTGACTTCGCCGCAATTTCTTTTAAATTTGTGTATCCTTTACTGCTGTCAGTGATATTTAAAAATGTGACTGGCGAACCATTACTTTCAAGAATAAATCCTACACCATTATCTTCCGCACCTTTAAGGATCGTGTTACTACTGCCCAACAAATCAGAACTTGATAAATACATCTGCATTTTCCGTGATGTTTGATTCTGTTGGCCTAATAAATTTTTACAACGCAGAACAATATTCCCTTTGTTACTGTTAATTGATGTTTTATTGCCAGCTTCTGGTAGTTGTGAAACAGGTATACTCTCTAAAGTAATTAATAAATCATCAGGTTTGCAGGTTGTGTTTAACGGGTTGTATGACAATGTCAGATTAAAGGAATAGACACCTGCATTTTGAGCCAAGGCATTTCTGTAGCTATTTACACATGCATCCCATGACTTCCCACCTAATAAACACAGTAAAAATTGTACTGCGGCACTCCCACGCGTTGTTGAGGAAGCACTGGATAATGTCGCGACTCCATTAATCATCACTGAACCGCCGCCCCCCGCAGAAACATTCACTTTTGCATTACTGGTCGCAGGTGTCACCGTTACCGAATAACCACTGGTGAAACTGGTCTGGTTATTTGACAACGTGATGTTGTTTTTGTTGGTCCATTCAAAATGTAAATTTAATTTAATGGTATCGTTATAAAGCCCAACAATAATATCCGACGGACTCATGGGAGTGATAGTATTTGTACTCACGCATGACGAATCATTAAAATTATGCTCATATGTCGCCGTTTGTGTTTGAGTAAGTGCAAAATCCCCCTGAACAACCAAATTGTGCTGCACGGATAGTTCACCATAACATGCCGCATAGCTCACGGGGATAACCATCATCATTAATATAAATAGCATTATACGAATTTTCATAGAACCACCTGACTATTACTGGCAAATATAATTTCTACTTTCATCAATCTCTTTACCGAAGGTGATTGTGCATGAAAGCCCTTGTTGCTTATCAATTGCCACATTAACCGATGGCGGTACGTCATTAGTGCGAATAAATATCTGACTTCCCTGGCCGACAACACCAATATTGTGACCGTGGATATCATTGACTTCATAACCAAACGTTAATGGTTGCCCATCCGCTCTTGACGCTTTTATAAACCAGGGCTTGCGCTGATCGGTATCAAAATTAACCAATACAACCGCGCCGCGATAAGGTGCGGCAATTTTCCGGTTACCGCGCAATTCTGCTTCGCTATCGCTTTGCGACACATCCAGCATCAGGTGATTTTCCCGATAAGGTGTCATTCCGTCGTATACCACCACTCCATTACGGTTTGTTGTGCGATATTTTTGCCCATTGACATAAGCATCTTTAATTCCTGGCGCCTTCATCACAGCAAACGTTTCGGAAAGACGGTTCGCCAGATTAACGCCACCCGACCAGGCGACAATGCCCCCTGAAACACTTGCTCCAGCCTGTCGATAAGTACTCGACTGACTATAGCTGCCATTCACTGTTGCCACCGGCGCGTTCCAGGTTAAATTCGCTCCAGCTGTCGTTTCATTTCCCTGGTGTTGATGGCTCAAGTTGATCCCATAGTTAAACTGATCGCGATTACCAACGGTTCCCGATAATCCGGTATTATTTGAGGAAAAACCCTGATCATCAAAGGTCGTTGAGTTAGACATATATATTTGTCGCCGCGACGTCGTAACGTCATCACCCCAGTCAAAGGGAATCGATATAAAAATATTAAAACGTTTCTCTTCGGCGTGGTTCTCGTCATACGCCTGGCTTGCCGCGAGGGTATAGCTTATCTGCCGCCAGTTATTGGAATAACTCAGTTGATAATCTTTACTACTGCCACTGCGCCCCCAGTAATCACGCCATAAAGTACTTAATGACACAGATCCCCAGCCTTCTGGCAATGACTGACTCATATTGGCGGAAAAACTATTTTTGCGACCAAAATCATTCTGGTAATAATCGGCAATGTCATAGACATCGTTTTTATCACGACGATAATTATCTTTATTATTTGCCCACACATAATCGTTAAACGTCCGGTAATCACGCGACGAATAACGCCAGGCCGCCAGACCAAAACGCGTCGACGTTTGGCTCACAAATTTGTTGTAGGCAATTTGATAACTTTGCCCGTCAAACACATCACCATTGTCTTGTTTACTGTGCGATTTAGTTGCATCGACTGAAATTGCGCCAATGCGCGTGTTCCAACCTGTTCCGAGGGTAAACGCGTAGTAATTATTAGCAACCATCGTGCCGCCATACAGCGTCAATAAATTATTAAAACCATACTGATAACCTGCCTGGACAAAATCACTTTGCTTGCTCGCACCTTCAATATGACTACGGCCCGCTGCAAAATCATATTTTGATACGCCAGGTTGCAGCATATTAGGTACTGCCGCATAAGGCACCAGATATGTAGTCACAGAACCATCGGCTTCCTTAACACTCACATCAAGATCCGCACCTCCGCCCGCTAACTGCAAATCACTAATCGAAAACGGGCCAGGTGGAACCTCTTTCTGATAAACGACAAAACCGTTCTGTTCAATAGTTACCAACGCGTTACTCTGGGCAATCCCCTGTACCCGTGGGGTAAAATTTTGCCTCGAGTTTGGCAACATCTGCATATCACGAAATAACCGAACCCCGCTGAAGCGAACGGAATCAAATATATCGGCTGACGTGTACATATCACCAATACGCAGCGTACCGAGAATTTGAGAAAATCCACGCTCCAGATACAGTGTGTTGCTTTTCCACTCCCCTGGATTATTATCCGTTTTGCTAAAACTGGCATCAGAATGCAGCTGCCATCCCAGCAAATTTAGCCCACTGTTAAAACGCACATAGGTACTCTTACTATTACCCGAGGCTTTATAGTCACTGTAATACTGACTTACATAATAAGACGTATAAAACGCATTAATTCCCCGTTCCCAGTTTTCTGGCGGAACGTAACCATTTTCCAGTTCTTCGACCCAGGCTTGCGGGACAGCAAGATCCAAACGAAAAATTCCAATATCCCAGGCGTAGCTTCCACCCTGTACAAGTTGCTCAAATGTTAAACATTGTTTGTCGCGTGCAAAATTATCGCTATTTATACCTAACCGCTTTACAATTTCACGCGTCAGGCAAGTTTCATCTGGGTTATCTTTTACGATAATCTCATATTTTCCACGCCATTGCTTATTAACATAAATATCAATGTCGTACTGGCCGGGTAAAGGCTGATTATCATCAAGACGCAAATTTGTTACTTGCTCACCTTTCATTCCTCCCATCATAAAATGGGTGTCAAAGGTTTCTTCTGTTGCATGTGCTTCAATGCCGAGCAATAACGCGACTATTGCTGATGCAAGCGGGGTCATTCTCAACATAGGAAGCTCCTGCAATTAAATTTTGTCACTAATATAGTTGCCGTGATCATCGATAATGGTCAGTTGCCAACCATCCGTATTATTATTTTTTACACTGATATTCTGACTTTCTAGTGGTGCAATCATGATAGTTTCATAATTCACTTTGACATTATTAGCTTTAACGTCAGAAATCGTTACCCAATTTGGCGAGTCATTTTTTATGACTACGTTATTACCGCTACGACTCACCCGCAATTTTTTAAAGGTCGTTTTATTTACTGGGGCAACACCTGCAGGTCGGTAAAACAACTTGATTCTGTTTTGCATGGCAAATTTTAACGCATTCTTTCCTTCATCTTCTGGGCTATTCGGTGGAATATCCAGAACGTTTAGATAGAAAATACTCTCCTTATTAACAGGTAATTTATTAGGCATGATTTTAATTTTTATTTGTTGCCCAGAATTGGCCGCTACTTTCACTACTGGTGGCGTTAACATGAAAGGAACCTGAATCTTTTCTGGCGGCAGAGACGTGTCACCATCATCAATCCACGTCTGCACCAGCGAAGAGCGGTTTCCCTGATTCATCAGTTGTACCATGACTTCTTTCTGCTCTGCCGGGTAAATGATACGTGTCCCGAAAATAACCATTCCGGCATGCGCAGGAAATATCATAGAAGAGATGAGTAAAGATAATAATCCTTTCATCTTAATGCCTCTTATATTTATTCTGACCGCCATGAACATGGCGGCCATTTTAATTTGCTGAAAAAATAAGATGATTATTTTAAATGTTTAATCCTGGGCAACACGCATAACCAATGAAGAGTTAACAGTACCAGATGCAACACTACTGTCAGTCAACTTCAGATATTTTGCCTTAAACGGTATGGCATATTGCCCATCAGCAGTTTTATAACTTTCAATATTAAACGGTGCGGAAATATCCAGTACGTCACTACTATCACCCAAATAGAGATAGTATCCAACGGTGTCATTACTACTGGATATCGCCTTATCATTACCAAGAATTTTCTCGTTGGTGATCAATGAAAGTTTTACGCCATCAATAGTCTTCGGACAAGAAATTTTCAGCATACTGCTGGTTACACCAACCGCGTTATCATAAGTTGAATATTTCGCTTTACCATCAAATACAGTGGTTGGTACAGTCGGCATATTAATACTGACTGAATCACCACCAGCGACAAATGTACATGGAGATTCAGCAATATTACCTTTAATGGTTAAAGTTCCGGTATCTACTTCAGCAGCGAAAATACCAGCACTCATAAATACAGAAGATAAGACAGCGGCAGCAATAATTGAATTTTTCATAATGCATTCCTTAATAGGTTTATTTTGTTTTGTTAAGAGTCTGTATCTCTTGGAAACAAATTTCTCACACCCAAAAGGTTGCCGCAATGTAAACATATTGTTTTGTTGATTTAAAACAAATTAACTAATGCAATATAATTACAACAAATAATTCGCCATAACAAACATTTTTGAAACTGATTAATTACCGCAAATTACCGTAAATAACATTTATTAAATAAATAAAAAAGCCAAAATCATTCACGAGAATGATTTTGGCTTTCTAAATATGCTTAAACGGTGTTGCCAAATTAATCGTAACGATTTAACACGATTTTGCGTTTGTCATTATTACCCACAGCAACCACTTCTGTCGTAACGCCTTTTGCAGTAGAAGAAGCGCGATAGTTGGTTTCAACTCGTTGTAACAACCGCCCACAACGTTGCTGAAGATGATTATTAACAACATCCATACTGCATGTAGGGGAACTAATCCTGCCATTGATGGTTAATGTTGCAGTATCAGAAGAGAACGCGGGTGATGCTAGTCCATAAGCAAGAAAAACAACTCCTGACAACCAATACTTATTCATTGAACGTTATCCCTGTAGTAAAGGTTATGCCGGGTAGATTGAGTGCATAACAAACTATAGCTGTACATCCGCTACACAGCCACGAGGGATGATAAAGAGACAGTGCTTGCACAATCAATCGCCTTTGTACAGTTTCGGACTAAAATCCGCTGAATATTCGCAGCATTAAAAAAGGGGTTATTAAAGCTGCAAAAAATTCACCGCATCAATTTAACATTGATGCGGTGAATGAATAATAACCAGAAAGATTAATACGCGTTATACGGCGCGAAAGGCAATCTCGCCAGGAATGACTTCGCCCTGCCAGTAGAGCTGGGCTGCAACACGGTCCGCCAGCTGGCGGTAGATAGCGGTAAATTCGCTCTCCGGACGGCTGATAACCGTTGGCGTGCCTTTATCGAGATCTTCACGCAGGGAGATGTGTAAAGGCATCTGCCCCAGCAGTTGCGTGTGGTATTTCTCTGCCAGTTTCTCTGCGCCGCCAGTGCCGAAAATCGGCTCGTGGTGACCACAGTTGCTGCAAATATGCACACTCATGTTCTCGACAATACCGAGCACAGGAACTTCGACCTTTTCAAACATCACGATGCCTTTTTTGGCATCAATCAGCGCGATATCCTGCGGGGTGGTGACCACGACAGCACCGGTTACCGGAATGTTCTGCGCCAGCGTCAGCTGAATGTCACCAGTTCCTGGCGGCATGTCGAGCACCAGATAGTCGAGGTCTGGCCATAAGGTTTCTTGCAACATCTGCATTAGCGCCTTGCTGGCCATTGGACCCCGCCATACCATCGCATTGTCGTCAGTGACCAGATAACCAATTGAATTGGTTGCCAGGCCATGAGACATAATCGGTGCCATGTGAGTACCATCCGGCGAGGTTGGACGCTGATTTTCCGCCCCCAGCATGGTTGGGATTGATGGGCCGTAGATATCGGCATCCAGAATACCAACTTTCGCCCCTTCTGCCGCCAGTGCCAGCGCCAGGTTTACCGCCGTGGAGGATTTACCCACGCCGCCCTTACCGGAACTGACTGCAATAATGTTCTTCACGCCATTAATACCCGGCTGATTCTTCACGCGTTTCAGAGTGGCGATGTTATGCGACAATTTCCAGTCGATAGCTTTCGCCCCGGTGATACGCAGCAATTCGGCGCTACATTGCTCTTTTAACTCTTCAAACGCACTATGCCAGACAAACGGCATAACCAGTTCCACATGCAACGTGTCGTCCATCCAGGCAACATGGTGCAACGCTTTTAGCGTAGTGAGGTTATGCTTGAGGGTTGGGTGCTGAAAATTGGCCAGTGTCCCGGCGACCATTGCGCGCAGGGCTTCTGGTGATTTGGCCTGGGATTGTTCGTTCATCCCGACTCCTTATTTATAAAGATAACTTATCGCTATTAGTTTACCTGAAGTTAACAGCTAAGTACTTACCTAATAATGCATCATAAGATGCTTGCACAGGACTTACGTAACCATGCCCCATTTGGTACTATCTAAGCCCTTTTCACTACAAAGAAGTAATGCCTACTATGACTCAAGTCGCGAAGAAAATTCTGGTAACGTGCGCACTGCCGTACGCCAACGGCTCAATCCACCTCGGCCATATGCTGGAGCACATCCAGGCTGATGTCTGGGTCCGTTACCAGCGAATGCGCGGCCACGAGGTCAACTTCATCTGCGCCGACGATGCCCACGGTACGCCAATCATGCTGAAAGCCCAGCAACTTGGTATCACACCGGAGCAGATGATTGGCGAAATGAGTCAGGAGCATCAGACTGATTTCGCAGGCTTTAACATCAGCTACGACAATTACCACTCTACGCACAGCGAAGAGAACCGTCAGCTGTCGGAGCTTATATACAGCCGCCTGAAAGAGAACGGTTTTATTAAAAACCGCACCATCTCTCAACTGTACGATCCGGAAAAAGGCATGTTCCTGCCGGACCGTTTTGTAAAAGGCACCTGCCCGAAATGTAAATCACCGGATCAATACGGCGATAACTGCGAAGTCTGCGGCGCAACATATAGCCCGACTGAATTGATCGAACCGAAATCGGTGGTTTCTGGCGCTACGCCGGTAATGCGTGATTCTGAACACTTCTTCTTTGATCTGCCCTCTTTCAGCGAAATGTTGCAGGCGTGGACTCGCAGCGGCGCGTTGCAGGAGCAGGTGGCAAACAAAATGCAGGAATGGTTTGAATCCGGCCTGCAACAATGGGATATCTCTCGCGATGCGCCTTACTTCGGTTTTGAAATTCCGAACGCACCGGGCAAATACTTCTACGTCTGGCTGGACGCGCCGATTGGCTACATGGGTTCCTTCAAGAATCTGTGCGACAAGCGCGGCGACAGCGTAAGCTTCGATGAATACTGGAAGAAAGATTCCACCGCCGAGCTGTACCACTTCATCGGTAAAGATATTGTTTACTTCCACAGCCTGTTCTGGCCTGCCATGCTGGAAGGTAGCAACTTCCGCAAGCCGACCAACCTGTTTGTTCACGGCTATGTGACAGTGAACGGCGCGAAAATGTCCAAGTCTCGCGGCACCTTTATTAAAGCCAGCACCTGGCTGAATCATTTTGACGCCGACAGCCTGCGTTACTACTACACGGCAAAACTCTCTTCGCGCATTGATGATATCGATCTCAACCTGGAAGATTTCGTTCAGCGTGTGAATGCCGATATCGTGAACAAAGTGGTTAACCTGGCCTCCCGTAATGCGGGCTTTATCAACAAGCGTTTTGACGGTGTGCTGGCAAGCGAGCTGGCTGACCCTGAGCTGTACAAAACCTTTACCGATGCCGCTGAAGTGATTGGCGAAGCGTGGGAAAGCCGCGAATTTGGTAAAGCAGTGCGCGAAATCATGGCGCTGGCTGACCTGGCTAACCGCTATGTCGATGAACAGGCTCCGTGGGTAGTCGCAAAACAGGAAGGTCGCGATGCTGACCTGCAGGCGATTTGCTCAATGGGCATTAACCTGTTCCGTGTGCTGATGACATATCTGAAGCCGGTTCTGCCGAAACTGACTGAACGTGCAGAAGCATTCCTGAATACGGAACTGAGCTGGGATGGTATCCAGCAACCGCTGCTGGGCCATAAAGTGAATCCGTTCAAGGCGCTGTATAACCGCATCGACATGAAACAGGTTGAAGCACTGGTGGAAGCATCCAAAGAGGAAGTAAAAGCCACTGCTGCACCAGTTACTGGCCCGCTGGCAGACGATCCGATTCAGGAAACCATCACCTTTGACGACTTCGCCAAAGTTGACCTGCGCGTGGCGCTGATTGAAAACGCAGAGTTTGTTGAAGGTTCTGACAAACTGCTGCGCCTGACGCTGGATCTCGGCGGCGAAAAACGTAATGTCTTCTCCGGCATTCGTTCTGCTTACCCGGATCCGCAGGCACTGATCGGGCGTCACACCATTATGGTGGCCAACCTGGCACCACGTAAAATGCGCTTTGGTATCTCCGAAGGCATGGTAATGGCTGCTGGTCCTGGCGGGAAAGATATCTTCCTGTTAAGCCCGGATGCTGGTGCTAAACCAGGCCATCAGGTGAAATAATCCCCCTTCAAGGCGCTGCATCGACAGCGCCTTTTCTTTATAAATTCCTAAAGTTGTTTTCTTGCGATTTTGTCTCTCTCTAACCCGCATAAATACTGGTAGCATCTGCATTCAACTGGATAAAATTACAGGGATGCAGAATGAGACACTTTATCTATCAGGACGAAAAATCACATAAATTTTGGGCGGTGGAGCAGCAAGGCAACGAGTTGCATATCAGTTGGGGCAAAGTCGGCACCAACGGGCAAAGCCAGGTAAAAAGTTTTGCTGATGCTGCTGCGGCGGCAAAAGCGGAACAGAAGCTGATCGCAGAGAAAACGAAAAAAGGCTATGTGGAAGGCGATTCGGCAAACGTATATATCCCTCCAGTCACCAAAGCCACTCCTGAAGTTAAAACTCCCCCTGTGAGTCAAAATAAACGCCCATGGCTGGCTGATGATGCAGTCATTCCGGTAACTGACGATATTAATCGATTTGCTTTTCCTCATCGCCGCAGGCCAAGAGAAATTAATTATCCGCGCAATAAAGGAGAGATATGGAAGCGTATTGCAGATAACACCAATGCATATGATTTAAAACAATACTACAGTTCTTATCCGGAAAACTGGAAGCAGGCGTTTGCCGAATTACAGTTGCGAATCCGGGATAATCTACAGACAGGGAGTGCGCAGTCTGACGCAGCATTACTCTGGCACTTTAGGAACTCTTACTCTGCAGATGAACTGGTCGATGACTTAGTCATTCGCTGTGGTCTGGAAAGTGCCGTTGAAATTGCCCTTCTCGCTCTTCAACTAAAATATAAATCAGTAAAAGGCGTCGTCACGACCATTATTCCTCCAGCTCACGAAGCAGAATCACTACCGAATTGGCACCAACGACTTTGTCATCATCTTTCACTCGCCTCAGAAGATGAGTGGCAACGCTGTGTAGATAAAGTACTCACCGCCATTCCAACGCTATCCCCGGCACGGCAACCTTTTGCGGCGTTACTGCTCCCTGAACGCCCAGATATTGCCAATGCTATGGCTCTACGCTATGCAGACCAAAACGTTCCGGCGATGACCTGGTTAAGACTGGTGGTAACCGATGATGCCGCTCTGACTACAGCGGAAAAATACGACTTCCCGCCATTACATCGTGATTTTCGCGCTTATCTGGCAATGTTGCTGGCAAATAATGGAATTCGCGGTGCAGGCCGTATACTTACTGAGTTTATGGAAGAGCATTCTGACAATCCCACTTATCTCTTCGAGCGCATCAGCGAGACTGAAAATCTTGTCAAATGGCTATGGAAAACGAACCACCCGGATGCGATTCAAATTCTGATCCTCGGTGTGATTGGCAAGAAAAAGCACCTGGAATACTTAAGCAAAGCTTGTCACAAACATCCCGCTGCGGCTATTGCCGCTTATGCAACTTTGCTGGCAATACATGAAGATAAAGACTGGCGTAAAGCGCTTATCAAACTGATTACCGCCACGCCAGAGTTAGTCACTGACGTCATTCCCTGGGTTAATGCTAAGGCGGCAGGCATCTTATCTGAATGTCGTCCTCAGTCAGTAGCTGAAGAATGTGATTACGCCACTGCGGATATGTTGCCGGAGTTATTTGTCGCTCCACCGTGGGTAATAAATAAAAAGAAAAATGTAATACCCGTATTTGATTTAACTGTGCTTCCTGTTCCTGCCGTCACGGATATCACACCAGGAATTACAGAGTTAATCAGTCATACTGACATATCCAGATTCAGTGAAATCGCGCAATATCAGGCATCACAGCAAACCTTATTTACCGATCTGCCACTAATTGAAAAAGAAAGTTGGGAGACATCTTTCATTCCTTTTACACCAGAACAACAAATCCTTTGGCGACTGGGGTTTAAGGAGTGGCACAGAACCGGAGAAGAACAATACGAAAAAAAAATAATGCCACAAAGCGCAGTTGACGCCCTGTTACGTTTCGATTTCCCTGCGCTGAAAGCTGAGTTTGCGAAATACCATAACAAAGGAAGCAGACACTGGCAGTTGTACGCGCTCTGCTTCCTACCCACTCAGCATGCTATTTCTTTTCTCAATCAAATAATTAATGAAGAGCAATTCTCCGGCGAGAGAGAAATTCTGGCGATCTTTGGTAATGCGGCCATTCCTGCGTTTATGAAATGTCTGCGACGTAAGCCACAACAGTTGTGGATATTCACCCTCTTCCTGGGCGTCAGCGAATTAGCATTACCGATGGCGCAGCGATTACAGAAAAAAATGTCTGCTGAAGATGCCCGAAAATGGCTGGCTAATTTCCCACGCCATGCCGCCGCCGGGCTACTGCCTGTGGCACTGGGCAAACAGGGAAAAGATCGTGATTGTGCTCGCCAGGCGCTCCGCCTGCTAGTGAAATTAAACCAGCGAGAAACGATTGAGGAAATCGCCCAGGGGTATAACCAACCTGATGTTTTAGCTACGCTGGCAACATTATTTGATAGCGACCCGCTGGAAGAATATCCCGCAAAAATCGCCCCACTGCCCGGCTTTTATGAGTTCACCTTATGGCGCAGACCTCGGCTTAAAAGTAACAACCTGCCTCTGCCAGATGACGCTATGCGCCACCTCGGCACAATGTTGAGCTTTCCACGCGACATTACCTCCTACGCTGGGCTGGCGATCATCAAAGAGACCTTCACCCGCGAATCACTGGCTGACTTTGGCTGGGATCTGTATACCGCCTGGACGGAGGCTGGCGCTCCCGCAAAAGAAAACTGGGCATTTACTGCGCTTGGGATTTTAGGCAATGACGACACCGCGCGTAAATTAACCCCGCTTATCCGTGCCTGGCCTGGGGAATCCCAGCATAAACGGGCGGTTTACGGGCTGGATGTGTTAGCCAGTATCGGTAGCGACATTGCGCTAATGTTGCTTAATGGCTTTGCGCAAAAGATTAAATTCGTTGCATTACAGGAACATGCCCGCGAGAAAATCAACATAGTTGCTGAAAACCGTGGGCTGACTATGGCTGAACTGGAAGACCGCCTGGCACCGGATTTAGGACTTGATATCAACGGCTCGCTGACACTGGATTTCGGCCCACGTCAATTCACCGTTAGTTTTGACGAAACTTTAAAACCCGTGGTTTGCGACGCAAACGGCAAAGTCCTGAAAGATTTACCCAAACCAAACCAGAGCGATGAAAAAGCTCAGGCAACTGACGCGGTTAATCTCTTCAAACAGTTGAAAAAAGATGTACGCGCCATAGCCAGCCAGCAGATTGATCGTCTGGAACAGGCTATGTGCCAGCGCAGACGCTGGACGGCAGAGCAGTTCCGCCTGTTCCTGGTGGAGCATCCGCTGGTACGTCACTTAACCCGACGGCTGTTATGGGGGGTATATAGCGATGAAAACGCCCTTATGACATGTTTCCGCGTGGCAGAAGACAGCACTTACAGCGATGCGCAGGATGAGCTATTCACGCTGCCAGCAGGAAACATCGGTATTCCGCATGTGCTGGAAATCCCCCCTGAATCCGCCTCTGCATTCAGGCAAATTTACGCTGATTACGAACTGCTTCCCCCTTTCCAACAGCTTGATCGTGGTTGTTACCACCTTACGGACAATGACCGTAATATTCACGAACTGACACGCTGGCAAGGACGGCTTTGCCAGGCTGGTCGCATTGTCGGTCTGGAACGCAAAGGCTGGCAACGTCTGGAAGAAAGCGGCAGCGTCTATGCGATGCGCAAATCTACCCTTTATGGCGCTCTCGAACTTGAAACAGAACCTTTTTCATTAATTTATGGCGAAACGGGGTATAGCGACCTGCTGCCTGTTGAAAGCGTAAAAATCACCGCACTTGATGATCGCTACGGTAAACAATCCTCACTCACTTTCTCCATGCTCGACGACATCACCGCCAGCGAGCTGATTAACGATATTGAATCACTGTTTGATTAAAAGGACTTTGCAATGAAAACCTATATTTATCATGACGAAAAATCACATAAATTCTGGACGGTGGAGCAGCATGGAAACGAACTGCATATTAGTTGGGGTAAAGTCGGCACCAACGGGCAAAGCCAAGTAAAAAGCTTTGCAGATGCTGCGGCGGCGGAAAAAGCGGAACTGAAGCTGATTACGGAGAAGGTGAAAAAAGGCTACGTAGAAGAAGTATCCGTGATGGCACAGACGTCTGCACCCGGCCAGGTTATTGAATGCCCTGAAATTGCCCCTTTGCCACAAGACAAACCAGCATTTGCTGGTGACCTCCTCCCCTGGCTGGCAGACGGCGCCCAAATCATTTTACCGACAGAGGTTGCGCCAACCACACTCAGTCATCGACGCTGGCCTGGCGATCCGGTGCAGCTGGAGGATGAATTAACCCTGCTACGCACCGTCGCCGCGAATACTCACCGACGTTTTAAAAAGGTGATGACCTTCAATTACAGCACCTGTTCACTGGACTGGCAGCAGGCGATTACACAAGCAGTAGACCTTATCGACTCGCCGATTAGCACCACGCTACCACCGATGGTTCTGGCGGTACTGGTTGCGCTGGAACAAGGCTTCAATCGTAACGATCATGAAGAGCTAATGGATCAAATTGTCCAGGAAGGTGGTCTGGAATATGCCACTGAGGTTGTCATTGCATTGCAATCTATCCGCGGTGGTTGGGATTATGATGCCCATCTCATTACGTTTACCCCAGATAACAAGCCACCGGGCTGCCTGTCACGTTTTGCCTCGGTTGAAACGCGCCTGCGTAAACATCTCTCACTAGCAAATGACGATGTATGGCAGCGTTGCGCCGACAAACTGATTACTGCGCTTGGAAACATGCCCGCCTGGAACCAGCCGCTAGTTGCGTTATTGTTGCCTGAAAAACCAGAAGTAGCTCATGAGATAGCCAGACACCTTTGCGCACAAAAAGGGTTATATGCGCTGGAATGGCTAAAACTGACGGCCGCCGACAAGCAGGTATTGGCAGAACTGGGAAAATACTATCCAGGACAGCCTGGGCAGGTATTTGATGATTATTACGGTGGTAAAATCTGGTGCGCAACGATACTCAAGGAGCAAGGTGTCGCTGCGCTGGCCCGTTTTGCTCCTTACGCTGCTGGTGACACATGTGGTGAAGTGTTGATGCATGTCAACCACCCGCAAGCACTTACACTACTTATCCATGCAAGCGAGCAGGGAAAGCGTTGCCACGATCGCATGACAAAGGTTTTCGTTCGCTTTCCACATGCAGCGCTGGCGGCATTAGCAGAACTTCTGGCACAAAAAGATGTAAAGCGCTGGCGCATGATGCTAATGACAATGCTTATCTCGCAACCTGCACTAGCAGACCGGGTCATACCATGGCTATCTACACCCGCAGTTGAAGTGCTGAAATCATGCCTGCAACAACTGACACAGCCCTCAAACCATGCCTGCGCCGATATGCTGCCTGCCGTATTAGTCTCGCCCCCGTGGCTTTCGAAAAAGAAAAAATCTGTAATGTCGGTATTGGATTTCACGCCATTATCGCTGGACTCATGCTGCACATTGACCGAGGCGGCAGAAAAAGAGATTCATGCAGGGCATCGCTGGTACGCACATCAAATAGACATCGGCCAAAAAGAGGATATTCAGGACTACCTGACACGTCTGGGTTTCAATCGCTGGAATAATGGTCACTATATGAAAGCGCCTGATGCTGTTGTAGAGATTTGGCAGAGGGGAGATTATTCCGCGCTGATCGGCGAATTTAAAACCTTCTGGCGCCCCTATCAACGGGAATGGCAGCTTTACATGTTAGTCGCCCTGCCTATCGAAAAAACAGCGCAGGCGTGGAATGTCCTTAGTAAAGAGCCACACGTCGGTGTCGAGTTTGTCATGACGCACCTGCAACTCGCTGGGTTACAGGGTTTTATTCACTCCTTTTCACGCTATCCGCAAGAAGCGCTGCCTGTAGCACAATATTTTGCGGCTATCGAATTAGCGCCACTGATCGCCCGCGCCTTCAACAAACTCAAAACATTACGACAAGACGCCCGCACCTGGCTGTTGAAGTACCCGGAACATGCCATTACCGGCCTGCTGCCTTCGGCGCTCGGCAAATCCGGTGAAGCCCAGGATAACGCCCGCGCTGCCTTGCGTATGCTTACTGAAAACGGTCATCAGCCATTACTGCAAGAAATCGCCCGGCGTTATAACCAGCCGGAAGTAACCGATGCGGTGAACGCTCTGCTTGCGCTCGATCCCTTAGATAATCACCCGACAAAAATCCCCACTCTTCCGGCCTTTTATCAGCCATCGCTCTGGAACCGCCCGGTATTAATAGCAAATGCCCAATCACTGCCAGATAGCGCCCTCCTCCACCTCGGTGAAATGCTCCGCTTCCCTCAGGAAGAGGTGCTGTATCCGGGATTATTGCAGGTGAAAGACGCCTGTACCACCGACTCACTGGCTGGATTTGTCTGGGATCTGTTTACCGCCTGGCTGACTGCGGGAGCTCCGTCGAAAGAGAGCTGGGCGTTCAGTGCGTTAGGTGTTCTCGGCAACGATGACACCGCCCGCAAACTGACGCCATTAATCCGCGCCTGGCCTGGCGAATCCCAGCATAAACGCGCCACCGTTGGGTTGGATATTCTCGCAGCTATCGGCAGCGATATCGCCCTGATGCAGCTTAACGGCATCGCCCAGAAACTGAAATTCAAAGCATTACAGGAGCGGGCAAAAGAGAAAATTGCCGATATTGCCGAGAGCCGCGAGCTCACGGTCGCGGAGCTTGAAGATCGCTTAGCGCCCGATCTCGGTCTGGATGATAACGGTTCGCTGCTGCTGGATTTTGGCCCACGCCAGTTCACCGTCAGCTTTGATGAAACCTTAAAACCTTTTGTGCGTGATGTTTCCGGCAGCCGCCTGAAAGACTTACCTAAACCCAATAAAAGCGATGATGAAACACTGGCAGACGACGCTGTTAACCGCTACAAACTGCTGAAAAAAGACGCGCGTACCGTTGCTGCCCAGCAGGTGGCAAGGCTGGAATCCGCCATGTGCCTGCGCCGCCGCTGGTCGCCGGAAAACTTCCAGCTCTTTCTGGTTGAGCATCCGCTGGTACGCCACTTAACCCGCCGTCTGATTTGGGGCGTTTATAGCGCCGACAACCAGCTACTGGCTTGCTTTCGCGTGGCTGAAGATAACAGCTACAGCACCGCTGACGATGACCTTTTCACTTTGCCGGAAGGCGATATCTCTATTGGTATTCCTCACATTCTGGAGATATCACCGACGGATGCCGCCGCCTTTGGGCAGCTTTTTGCCGACTATGAACTGTTACCGCCGTTCCGCCAGCTTGACCGTAACAGTTACGCGCTGACAGAAGCCGAGCGCGATGCCAGCGAACTGACCCGCTGGGCAGGCAGAAAATGCCCGAGTGGTCGGGTCATGGGGCTGGCGAATAAAGGTTGGGTGCGTGGTGAACCGCAGGATGGTGGCTGGATCGGCTGGATGATCAAACCTCTGGGCCGCTGGTCGTTAATCATGGAAATCGATGAAGGCTTTGCAGTTGGTATGTCGCCAGCCGAACTTAGCGCCGAGCAACTCTTAAGCAAGCTGTGGCTATGGGAAGGCAAAGCAGAAAGCTATGGCTGGGGGAGTCATTCAACTCAGGAAGCGCAGTTCTCCGTACTCGATGCCATCACCGCCAGCGAGTTGATTAACGATATTGAAGCTCTGTTTGAATAAGGAAAGAGCATGGACGAGGAATTACCGTGGCTGGCGGATAACGCCCAAGTGGAACTGAAATATAAAAAAGGCAAAACACCACTCAGCCATCGCAATTGGCCGGGCGAACCGGTGCCTGTTATCACTGAAAGCCTCATCCAGACACTGGGTGATGAATTGCTACAAAAAGCTGAGAAGAAAAAAAACATTATCTGGCGTTATGAAAATTTTTCACTGGAGTGGCAGTCCGCCATTACGCAGGCCATCAACTTGATCGGCGAACACAAACCCACAATCCCGGCCCGCACAATGGCGGCGCTAGCCTGTATCGCGCAAAAGGACAGCCAACAGTTGCTCGACGAAATCGTCCAACAAGAGGGGCTGGAATATGCGACTGAGGTGGTGATTGCACGCCAGTTTATTGCACGATGTTATGAGAGTGATCCTCTGGTTGTCACATTGCAGTATCAGAACGAGGATTATGGCTATGGTTACCGCTCAGAAACCTATAACGAATTCGATCTCCGACTGCGTAAGCATCTCTCTCTGGCAGAGGAAAGCTGCTGGCAGCGATGCGCCGACAAACTCATTGCCGCACTGCCAGGAATAACCAAAGTTCGCCGCCCTTTTATTGCGCTGATCCTCCCTGAAAAAACAGAAATCGCCAATGAGTTGGTAGGTCTTGAATGCCCGCGGACTCATTTTCATTCTAAGGAGTGGTTAAAAGTTGTTGCTACTGACCCCAAAGCGGTGAGAAAACTCGAACGCTACTGGAGCCAGGATATATTTAGCGATCGAGAAGCCAGCTACATGTCGCATGAAAACCACTTCGGCTACGCGGCCTGCGCTGCCCTTTTGCGCGAACAAGGATTGGCAGCCGTTCCGCGCCTCGCGATGTATGCGCATAAAGAAGATTGCGGCAGCTTGCTGGTGCAAATTAACCATCCGCAGGTCATCCGCACTTTGCTACTAGTTGCCGATAAAAATAAACCCAGCCTGCAACGTGTTGCTAAATTTAGTAAAAATTTCCCCCATGCAACACTCGCCGCACTGGCAGAACTGCTGGCGTTAAAAGAACCACCTGCGCGCCCTGGTTATCCCACCATCGAAGACAAAAAGCTGCCTGCACAGCAAAAAGCTCGAGATGAATTCTGGCATACGCTGTTACAAACGCTGATGGCATCGCTGCCACAACTGGCAGAAGACGTCATGCCATGGTTAAGTATTCAAGCCCGGACAGTGCTGAATAGTTATTTATCGGCACAGCCCAAACCGGTTATTGATAGCACCGATAACAGCAATCTGCCTGAAATCCTCGTTTCACCACCGTGGCGTGGGAGGAAGAAAAAGACTTCCATAACTCACTTTTCGCTGCCTGATCTTACGCTTGCACCGCAAACGTACAGGTCGCCGAATAAACACTGGACGCCGGAACAGCAAGCTGCAATTGACCATTTTAGCGCCATGTCTTTTGACGAACGTCTTGCTAACAGAGGGGCGGATACCTTCTTGCGGGAATTAGGTTTTGACGTTCATAGCCTGAAATTTAATAAGTGTCTTCTTAAAGGACAGTTGGATGCCTTTGATGCTCAGCAACTGCAAGAATACACATCAATAGGACTATTGCGTACTTATCACGCGCATCAGGCCAAATCTAAACAGTACCGGGAAGAAGCCACCAAATCATTACTTGCACAAGATAGCATTGCATTGATGGGAGGGTGGCGAACTTTTCAGCACGGATTTTACTATGGTAATGAAAAGCGTTGGGGGATTTGGAATCTGTACCTTATCGCGCAGATGCCGCGCGAAATGACGGTATCGTGCTGGCAACAAATTGTTGAGGCTGATTTTCATTACACCGGGGTGGAATATCTGTTAAGTGTGCTGGGTACCGATGCTTTGCCTGGATTAAACACCGCCTTTGCACGACATCCAAAAGAGATATTTCCGCTGCTGATTCATTTCGGCGCAACAGAACTGGCGCTGCCCGTTGCCCGCGTCTGGCACCGTTTTGCGGGCCAGCGTAATCTGGCACGCCAGTGGATTTTACAATGGCCAGAGCATACGGCTACTGCACTCATCCCTCTTGTCTTCACCAAATCCAGCGACAACAGTGAAGCCGCATTACTTGCCCTGCGTTTACTTTACGAACAAGGATATGGCGAATTGCTGCAAACTGTGGCAAACCGCTGGCAACGCGCTGATGTATGGCCTGCCCTGGAGCATTTACTTAAACAGAGTCCAATAGAGATTTACCCGGCACGCATTCCAAAAGCTCCTGATTTCTGGCATCCGGCAATGTGGTCCAGGCCTCGACTTATCACTAATAATCAGCCTGTTACCGATGACGCTCTGGAAATTATCGGCGAAATGCTGCGCTTTACCCTGGGGGGACGTTTTTATAGCGGGCTGGAACAACTGAAAACGTTTTGCCAGCCACAAACGCTGGCCACTTTTGCCTGGGATCTCTTTACCGCGTGGCAACAAGCTGGCGCCCCCGCAAAAGACAACTGGGCATTTCTGGCGTTAAGTCTCTTTGGCGACGAAAGCACGGCACGGGATCTAACGACACAGATCCTCGCCTGGCCACAAGAGGGCAAATCTGCCCGTGCTGTCAGTGGTCTGAATATACTCACCCTGATGAATAATGATATGGCGCTGATACAGCTGCATCATATATCGCAACGGGCGAAATCCCGCCCCTTACGTGATAACGCGGCGGAATTACTTCAGGTGGTCGCAGAAAATCGCGGGCTAAGCCAGGAAGAGTTAGCGGACAGATTAGTCCCAACACTGGGCCTTGATGATCCGCAGGCGTTGAGTTTTGATTTTGGTCCCCGGCAGTTTACCGTTCGCTTCGATGAAAACCTCAACCCGGTTATCTTTGATCAGCAAAACGTTCGCCAGAAAAGCGTTCCCCGGTTGCGCGCCGATGACGATCAACTGAAAGCGCCCGAGGCACTGGCCCGACTAAAAGGGCTAAAAAAAGATGCTACTCAGGTGAGCAAAAACCTGCTCCCGCGTCTTGAAGCTGCCCTACGTACCACCCGACGCTGGTCGCTGGCAGATTTTCATTCTCTCTTTGTTAATCATCCATTTACTCGCCTGGTTACCCAGCAACTGATATGGGGCGTTTATCTGGCAAATGAACCGCGACGTTTACTCAACGCCTTTCGTGTGGCTGCAGAGGGGGAATTCTGCAATGCACAAGATGAGCCAATTGACCTGCCTGCGGACGCCCTGATTGGCATTGCCCACCCGTTAGAAATGACAGCAGAAATGCGCAGTGAATTTGCACTGCTTTTTGCCGATTACGAAATTATGCCGCCTTTTCGCCAGTTGGCGCGGCGCACGGTACTGCTCACACCTGACGAGTCAACCAGTAACAGCCTGACTCGCTGGGAAGGTAAATCCGCTACCGTTGGGCAACTTATGGGAATGCGATACAAAGGCTGGGAGTCAGGCTATGAGGACGCATTTGTCTATGACCTGGGCGCGTACCGGCTGGTCCTTAAGTTTTCACCCGGTTTTAACCACTACAGTGCTGATAGCAAAGCGCTGATGAGCTTCCATTCTCTTCGGGTGTACCGTGACAATAAATCCGTCACTTTTGCCGAACTCGATACGTTTGATTTAAGTGAGGCGTTAAGCGCACCTGACGTCATTTTCCATTAAAACACAGCGGGCAGTGATGCAACTGCCCGTTATCTACACGACTTACCAGCGGGGAAAGCGATGATCGTGCAAAAAGAGCTGGTTGCTATTTACGATTATGAGGTCCCTGTACCTGAAGATCCGTTTTCCTTCAGACTTGAGATCCATAAATGCTCTGAATTATTTACAGGTTCCGTCTATCGACTGGAGCGATTCCGGCTACATCCAACATTTCATCAACGTGATCGAGAAGATGCTGACCCGCTAATAAATGATGCGTTGATTTATATAAGAGATGAGTGTATTGATGAGCGGAAATTACGAGGTGAATCACCTGAAACTGTAATAGCAATTTTTAATCGTGAACTACAGAATATATTCAAACAAGAAATAGAATAATATACTCTAAATAATTCGAGTTGCAGGAAGGCGATAAGCGAGTGAATCCCCAGGAGCTTACTAAAGTAAGTGACTGGGGTGAACGACAAATCCGCATGGAGTGGATTTGAACGCTACTTGTAGCGGCCCCGTAAGGGGCGAGGTCCATGGATGGGCCGAATAACCCGCAGTCGCAGCACATGCAACTTGAAGTATGACAAGTAAAGCTTTATTAAAGGGGGAAGCGGTATTCCCCCTTAGATGCGTTTCAATTTGCCCGTTACTTCAACAAATCAATCAACCGTAACAGAGCCACTAATAACTCCAGTACGGCAATGAGCACGGTTAACTTTTGTGTCAGCGTGTCCATCCGCTCTCCTTATTAAGGAGCGCAACACCAGTACCTTACCCTTACACTGCCTGTCGATACTGGTTTACGTATGTTGAGTCGCCATGTTGCACTCCGGATCAGGGCACCACCTGCGGCACCACCCGTCCGGTAGCCAGGACTTGAAATTGGTTCGATCCGGCGCAACTTCCCAACAGTCAGGATTATAAATCTCATTATCTTAATTGCAACACGGTCCAGAGGTGGTTATAATTCGTTCGTTGAGATGCCATGTTGCACTATCAGTAACTTAACATCAAAGTAGTAAATAAAAGAACCTGCCTCACCAGCAGGTTTTTTTATTTACTGTGATCTGCTTTCCAGATATTTTCCGCTCACACAACGAATGCGCCAAACATTTATTGCGCGTAAAATATCGTTTATTTTCTTAATACATTTCAGGGATGAATATATGTCACCGCAGAATAATCATCTGCAGCGTCCGCCTGCTGCTGTGTTATACGCCGTTGAACTGGCAAAATTAAAGCAAAATGATAACGCACCTTGCCCGCCCGGTTGGCAGTTAAGTTTGCCTGCAGCCCGTGCTTTTATCCTTGGCGACGAAGCGCAAAATATTAGCCGTAAAGTCGTGATTAGTCCCTCCGCTGTCGAACGTATGTTAGTCACTCTTGCCACCGGACGCGGTTTGATGTTGGTGGGAGAACCCGGCACCGCAAAATCTCTCCTGTCTGAATTACTGGCAACCGCTATTAGCGGCGATGCCGGGTTAACCATCCAGGGCGGCGCATCTACCACCGAAGATCAAATCAAGTACGGCTGGAACTACGCCCTGCTTATCAACCATGGCCCGTCAACGGAAGCGCTGGTCCCTGCCCCGCTTTACCAGGGAATGCGCGACGGCAAAATTGTCCGTTTTGAAGAGATAACGCGTACACCGCTGGAAGTACAAGACTGTCTGTTAGGTATGCTTTCTGACAGGGTAATGACGGTGCCGGAACTCACTGGTGAAGCCAGTCAGCTCTATGCGCGAGAAGGCTTTAATATTATTGCCACTGCCAATACCCGCGATCGCGGCGTCAATGAAATGAGTGCCGCGCTAAAGCGTCGCTTCGATTTTGAAACGGTTTTTCCGATTATGGATTTCGCCCAGGAGCTGGAGCTGGTCGCCAGTGCTTCGGCGCGTTTGCTGGCCCATAGCGGTATTCCGCATAAAGTGCCTGACGCGGTACTGGAGTTACTGGTACGCACTTTCCGCGACTTGCGTGCCAACGGCGAAAAGAAAACGTCAATGGATACACTAACAGCGATTATGTCCACCGCTGAAGCCGTTAACGTGGCCCACGCTGTGGGCGTCCGTGCCTGGTTTTTAGCGAATCGCGCGGGGGAGCCAGCCGACCTGGTGGACTGTATTGCCGGAACCATCGTCAAAGATAACGAAGAAGATCGCGCTCGTCTGCGCCGTTACTTCGAACAGCGTGTCGCCACACATAAAGAAGCTCACTGGCAGGCTTATTATCAAGCCCGCCACCGCCTGCCGTGAGGAAAGAGCATGAGCGAGCCGTTAATTGTCGGTATCCGGCATCATAGTCCGGCCTGCGCCCGGCTGGTGAAATCGTTAATCGAAAGCCAGCGCCCGAGATACGTGTTGATTGAAGGCCCGGCTGATTTTAATGACCGGGTAGACGAACTGTTTTTAGCCCACCAGCTTCCGGTAGCTATTTACAGTTATTGCCAGTATCAGGACGGTGCGGCCCCCGGGCGTGGTGCCTGGACGCCATTTGCTGAATTTTCGCCGGAGTGGCAGGCGCTACAAGCCGCACGTCGTATTCAGGCACAAACTTACTTCATTGATTTGCCTTGCTGGGCGCAAGGTGAAGAAGAGGGCGATTCGCCTGATACGCAAGAGGAAAGCCAGACCTTGCTGCTGCGTGCCACCCGCATGGATAACAGCGACACCCTGTGGGATCACTTGTTCGAAGATGAAAGCCAGCAAACTGCATTACCCTCTGCACTGGCGCGCTATTTTGCCCAACTGCGGGGCGACTTCCCCGGCGATGCACTCAATCGTCAGCGCGAAGCCTTTATGGCCCGCTGGATTGGATGGGCGATGCAGCAAAACAATGGCGACGTGTTAGTCGTCTGCGGCGGCTGGCACGCTCCTGCACTGGCAAAAATGTGGCGAGAATGTCCGCAGGAAATTAACAAGCCAGAATTGCCCTCGCTGGCAGATGCCGTTACAGGTTGCTATCTCACGCCATACAGTGAAAAGCGCCTTGATGTGCTGGCTGGATACCTTTCCGGTATGCCTGCCCCGGTCTGGCAAAACTGGTGCTGGCAGTGGGGCTTGCGGCAGGCGGGAGAACAACTGCTAAAAACGGTTCTTACCCGTTTGCGCCAGCACCACTTGCCTGCTTCAACCGCTGATATGGCTGCCGCTCATCTGCATGCGATGGCTCTGGCACAGTTGCGTGGTCATACACTACCGTTACGCACTGACTGGCTGGATGCTATAGCAGGATCGCTGATTAAAGAAGCCTTGAACGCGCCGTTGCCGTGGAGCTATCGCGGAGTTATTCATCCCGATACCGATCCGATTCTGGTTACGTTGATAGACACATTAGCGGGTGACGGATTCGGTAAACTTGCCCCCTCCACGCCACAACCGCCTCTGCCAAAAGATGTCACCTGCGAACTGGAACGTACCGGAATCACTCTTCCGACTGAGCTTACCTTAAATCGCTTTACCTCCGATGGGCTGGCACAAAGTCAGGTGTTACATCGGCTGGCAATACTCGAGATTCCCGGCATTGTGCGCCAGCACGGAAGTACGCTGACGCTCGCAGGCAACGGTGAAGAACACTGGAAATTAACCCGCCCGCTTAGCCAACATGCGGCATTGATTGAGGCCGCCTGTTTTGGTGCCACACTCCAGGAAGCCGCACGCAATAAATTAGAAGCCGATATGCTGGACGCGGGTGGAATCGGCAGTATCACCACATGTCTTAGCCAGGCGGCGTTAGCGGGTCTGGCGTCCTTCAGTCAACAATTACTGGAGCAACTCACATTATTAATCGCCCAGGAAAATCAATTTGCCGAAATGGGCCAGGCGCTGGAAGTGCTATATGCCTTATGGCGGCTGGATGAAATTAGCGGTATGCAAGGCGCGCAGATATTACAAACGACGTTATGCGCGGCTATCGATCGCACGCTGTGGCTGTGTGAATCTAACGGAAGACCGGATGAAAAGGAGTTTCACGCTCACCTGCATAGCTGGCAAGCGTTGTGTCATATCCTGCGCGATCTACATAGCGGTGTGCAGCTCCCCGGCGTTTCTCTTTCTGCGGCGGTGACCTTACTGGAGCGCCGCAGTCAGGCGATTCATGCCCCGGCACTGGATCGCGGTGCGGCTCTTGGCGCACTGATGCGTCTGGAACATCCCAACGCCAGTGCCGAAGCGGCGCTGACGATGCTGACGCAGTTATCCCCGGCACAATCCGGCGAGGCGCTGCACGGTTTGCTGGCGCTGGCCCGCCATCAACTGGCCTGTCAGCCTGCATTTATCGCCGGTTTCAGCAGTCATTTAAATCAACTAAGTGACGCCGATTTTATCAACGCCCTGCCCGATTTACGCGCGGCGATGGCCTGGCTACCGCCACGAGAACGCGGGACGCTGGCGCATCAGGTGCTTGAGCATTATCAACTGGCGCAACTTCCCGTTTCGGCGCTGCAAATGCCGTTGCATTGCCCACCGCAAGCCATTGCACATCATCAACAACTCGAACAGCAGGCACTGGCATCGCTGCAACACTGGGGAGTTTTCCATGTCTGAACTGAACGCTCTTCTGACCACCCGTGAGCTACAACGCTGGCGATTGATTCTTGGCGAAGCGGCAGAAACGACGCTTTGTGGACTGGATGACAACGCCCGACAAATAGACCACGCGCTGGAGTGGCTGTACGGGCGCGATCCTGAACGGATCCAGCGAGGTGAACGTTCCGGCGGATTAGGTGGCTCAAATCTCACCACGCCTGAGTGGATCAACAGTATTCACACGCTGTTTCCGCAACAGGTAATTGAGCGGCTGGAAAGCGATGCCGTGCTACGCTACGGCATTGAAGATGTGGTGACGAATCTCGACGTGCTGGAACGTATGCAGCCTTCTGAAAGCCTGCTACGCGCCGTTTTGCACACCAATCATCTGATGAATCCTGAAGTGCTGGTTGCCGCCCGCCGGATAGTGCGCCAGGTTGTTGAAGAAATTATGGCGCGACTGGCAAAGGAAGTTCGTCAGGCTTTTTCTGGTGTCCGCGATCGCCGTCGCCGTTCATTTATTCCACTGGCGCGTAATTTCGATTTCAAAAGTACTCTGCGCGCCAACCTGCAACACTGGCACCCACAACACGGCAAGTTGTATATCGAATCCCCCCGCTTTAACAGCCGTATTAAGCGCCACAGTGAACAATGGCAACTGGTCTTACTGGTTGATCAAAGCGGATCGATGGTCGATTCGGTGATCCACTCAGCGGTGATGGCGGCCTGTTTATGGCAGTTACCCGGCATTCGTACCCATCTGGTCGCTTTTGACACCAGCGTGGTTGATCTCACCGCCGACGTTGCCGATCCGGTAGAGTTATTAATGAAAGTACAATTAGGCGGCGGGACCAATATCGCCAGTGCCGTGGAGTATGGTCGGCAACTTATTGAACAACCAGCAAAAAGCATCATTATCCTCGTGAGCGATTTTTATGAAGGGGGTTCATCATCATTGCTGACGCATCAGGTGAAAAAGTGTGTCCAGAGCGGCATCAAAGTGCTGGGACTGGCAGCGCTCGATAGCACCGCAACACCTTGCTATGACCGCGATATGGCCCAGGCGCTGGTTAATGTCGGCGCACAAATAGCCGCGATGACGCCGGGCGAACTGGCTTCATGGCTGGCGGAGAATTTGCAGTCATGAATTCACTACGCCCGGAATTATTAGAACTGACACCACAGGCACTGACGGCGTTAAGCAATGCCGGTTTTGTTAAGCGCAGCCTTAAGGAACTGGAAAATGGCAATGTTCCAGAAATCAGTCATGAGAACGGCGCTTTAATCGCCACCTTCAGTGACGGTGTCCGTACCCAGCTGACGAACGGTCAGGCACTGAAAGAGGCTCAGTGCAGCTGCGGGGCCAGCGGCATGTGCCGCCATCGCGTGATGCTGGTGTTAAGTTATCAACGACTTTGCGCTACCGCCCTGCCCACGGAAAAAGAAGAAGAGTGGGATCCAGCAATCTGGCTGGGAGAGCTGGCAACCCTACCCGATGCCACCCGTAAACGCGCACAGGCGCTGGTCGCTAAAGGCATCACCATTGAGTTGTTCTGTTCGCCAGGAGAGATTCCCTCTGCTCGCTTACCAATGAGTGACGTTCGTTTTTATTCCCGCAGCAGTATTCGCTTCGCGCGCTGTGATTGCATTGAAGGAACACTTTGCGAACATGTCGTGCTGGCGGTACAGGCCTTTGTCCAGGCCAAAGCGCAGCAAACAGAATTTACCCATTTGATCTGGCAGATGCGCAGCGAGCAAGTTGCCGCGAATGATGACCCATTTGCCAGCAACGAGGGCAACGCGTGTCGTCAATATGTTCAGCAATTAAGCCAGGCATTATGGCTTGGCGGTATCAGCCAGCCGCTCATCCATTACGAGGCAGCATTCAACCGCACATTGCAGGCGGCAGAGACCTGCAACTGGCGCTGGGTGAGTGAATCAATACGACAGCTACGGGCAAGCGTTGATGCCTTCCACGCCCGCGCCAGCCACTACCACGCCGGAGAATGCTTGCGTCAGCTTGCGGCGTTAACCAGTCGCTTGAACAGTGCACAAGAAATGGCACGCCGCGACAGTGTTGGTGAAATTCCTCCCATGCCGTGGCGCACGGTGGTTGGCGCAGGCATTGCCGGAGAAGCAAAGCTTGATCATCTGCGGCTGGTGTCTTTAGGTATGCGTTGCTGGCAGGATATTGAGCAGTATGGTTTACGCATCTGGTTTACCGATCCCGACACCGGCAGTATTTTGCACCTTTCGCGCAGTTGGCCGAGAAACGAACAGGAAAACTCACCGGCAGCCACACGTCGGCTGTTTAGTTTTCAGGCTGGCGCACTGGCAGGTGGGCAAATTGTTTCACAAGCCGCGCGTCGCAGTGCCGAAGGCGAGCTGCTGTTAGCTACCCGCAACCGCTTAAGCAGTGTTGTCCCACTGTCGCCCGATGCCTGGCAAATGCTGAGTGCGCCGTTGCGCCAGCCCGGCATTGAAGCTTTACGGGAATACTTACACCAGCGCCCGCCAGTCTGCGTCCGGCCGCTTAACCAGGTGGATAATTTATTTATTCTGCCGGTGGCGGAGTGTATTTCGCTGGGATGGGACAGCAGCCGCCAGACGCTGGATGCGCAGGTGATTAGCGGCGAAGGTGAAAATAATGTGCTGACGTTATCGCTGCCAGCCTCTGCCTGTGCCCCCTTTGCGGTTGAACGCATGGCGGCGCTTTTGCAGCAGACGGATGATCCCGTGAATCTGGTTTCTGGGTTTGTCCGTTTTGTCGACGGGCAGTTAACGCTGGAGCCGCGGGTAATGATGACGCTAACCCGCGCCTGGGCGCTGGACGCTGAAACTGCGCCTGTTGCAGCACTACCTTCTGCCAACGTTCTTCCTGCGCCATCCACCGCGCATCAGTTGCTGATGCGCTGCCAGACATTGCTCATTCAACTGCTACATAACGGTTGGCACTATCAGGAACAAAGCGCTATTGGTCAGGCCGAATTGCTGGCGAATGAACTTTCCGCAGTGGGTTTTTATCGGCTGGCGCATGTGTTGGCACAATTGCGTAACCCGGAATGCGATTCAAGGGTAGAAGCATTGAATAACTGTGTTTTACTTTGCGAGCAGTTATTACTGATGCTTGAGTAACAAGGAGGGAAAGATGCTTTTTATTAAGAGTTCTACTCCATTTCCGGACTGCTCAAAACAAGGTATAAAGCATATTCTATAGCGCCCTGGTGAGAGTCACCAGTTTCCTGATTTTGATAAAATGGAGTTTTACATGAAGGCTTTCAACAAGCTGTTTTCCCTCGTTGTTGCATCTGTTCTGGTTTTCTCTCTCGCAGGCTGCGGTGACAAAGAAGAATCTAAGAAATTTAGCGCTAACCTGAACGGTACTGAAATTGCCATTACTTATGTCTACAAAGGCGACAAAGTGATTAAGCAATCTTCAGAAACCAAAATTCAGTTTGCAACCATTGGTGCAACCACCAAAGAAGATGCAGCTAAGAAACTTGAGCCATTAAGCGCCAAATACAAAAACATTCCGGGCGTTGAAGAAAAATTAACCTATACCGATACTTACGCGCAGGAAAATGTAAATATCGATATGGAAAAAGTTGATCTGAAAGCCCTGCAGGGCATTTCCGGTATCAAGATGGGTGATGAAGATACCAGCAAAGGTGTCAGCATGAAGCAGATTGAACTGGTCATGGCTGCTGCTGGTTTTAAAGAAGTGAAATAATCTGTCGGCGGCCATGTTCTTGCATGGCCGCCATCTCGCCTTAGCTTTTCTTCACATGCTGGCGCGCTGCCAGTCCACGCAGAAAATAACGCAAGAATTGATCGCCGCATTCGCGGAAGTTTTTATGATCCGGGGCACGCATCATTGCAGTAATTTCCGGCATGGAAACGCGGAACTGCTGTTCGGTCAGGATCGCCAGAATGTCATCGGTTTTAAGCGAAAACGCGATGCGTAATTTTTTCAGCACGATGTTGTTATTAATGCGACGTTCCGGCTCCAGTGCCGGAGCAGACTCATCCTTGCCGCGTTTTTCGTAAATCAAACCATTCAGGAATGAAGACAAAACAATGTCCGGACAACGCTGAAAACCCTCTTCGTCTTCTTTACGTAGCCAGACGGCGATCTGTTCCGCGGTGGCTTCAACATTAGCCAGCGCCAGGATACGCACCAGATCATTATTGTTGGCTTTCAAAATGTAGCGCACGCTGCGCAGAATATCGTTACTTAGCATGAGGCCTTCGGGTGTTAATGAGGCAAAAAGCCATTTTAGCAGTCTTTTACAGGCCAATCGCCTCTTTTAAACTTTTCAGATAACGGCGGCTGACAGGGACGGTTAATCCATTACGCAAAATCAACTCAGCCTGACCGTTATCTTCCAGGCGAATCTCCTGTAAATGCGCGAGGTTAACCAGATACTGTCGATGGCAGCGCAGTAGCGGTGTGCGGCTCTCCAGCGTGCGCAAAGTTAATTCTGTGAAGCCCTCTTTCCCTTCCTGGCTGATAACGTAAACACCGCTCATTCGACTACTAACAAACGCCACGTCTTTCATTTGCAGCAAATAAATACGACTATGACCGGTACAAGGGATAAATTTCAGCGCCTGCTGATTTTCCGGTAACAGTGAAACATCCTGCTTGCTGCGCTCCTGTCGCAAACGCACCAGTGTTTTCTCCAGCCGCGCTTCATCAATCGGCTTCAATAGATAATCAAAGGCATGTTCTTCAAAGGCTTTTATAGCGTATTCGTCAAACGCGGTGAGAAAAACAATATATGGGCGATGTTCCGGGTCAAGCATGCCCACCATTTCCAGACCGCTGATACGCGGCATCTGGATATCGAGAAACAGCACATCCGGGCGCAGTTTATGCACCGCGCCGATCCCTTCTACGGCGTTTGAACATTCGCCGACAATTTCAATATCACTCTGCTCCTGCAGAAACACACGCAGGTTTTCCCGAGCTAACGGTTCATCATCAACAATTAAGACTTTAATCATGCCTCATCCCTCCATGGCAGTCGTAACGTTATTCGGGTGTAACTATCAGGCTCACAGGCGACGCTTATCCCGTAGTCATCGCCAAACCGTTCACGTAAACGCTTATCCACCAGATTCATCCCCAGCCCGCTGGGATTGGTTGCCGGTTGATACAAACCGGCATTGTCTTCGATCTCCAGCATTAAATGTTGCCCATCACGTCGGGCGCTAATTGCCACTCTCCCCGTATCCAGGAGTTGTGATGTCCCATGTTTAATGGCGTTTTCCACTATCGGTTGTAGGGTAAACGCGGGCAATTGCTGCTGAGATAACGCCTCCGGAATAGAAATGTTGACCTGCAACCGAGACTGGAAGCGCGCCTTTTCAATTTGCAGATAAGCATTCACATGTTCAATTTCGTCGGCGAGAGTAACAAACTCCGAAGGCCGCTTTAAGTTTTTGCGGAAAAAAGTGGAAAGATACTGCACCAGTTGACTGGCCTGTTCGCTGTCACGGCGGATCACGGCTTTGATGGTGTTAAGCGCATTAAACAAAAAATGGGGATTGACCTGGGCGTGAAGCAGTTTGATCTCTGACTGGGTGAGCATCGCTTTTTGCCGCTCATACTGCCCGGCGAGGATCTGCGCCGAAAGCAGTTGTGCAATCCCCTCCCCCAGCGTGCGGTTGATCGAGCTGAACAGCCGATTTTTAGCTTCATACAATTTGATGGTACCCATCACCCGCTGATTTTCACCACGCAGAGGGATCACCAGCGTTGAGCCTAACTTGCACTGCGGATGCAAAGAGCAACGATAGGGCACTTCGTTGCCATCGGCGTAAACCACTTCTCCGGTTTCAATGGCTTTTAAGGTATAAGCCGAAGAAATCGGTTTGCCGGGTAAATGATGGTCGTCACCAATACCAGTAAAAGCCAACAGTTTCTCGCGATCGGTAATCGCTACCGCGCCAATATCCAGCTCCTGATACAGCACCTGGGCCACCTTCATGCTGTTCACTTCGTTAAAGCCCTGGCGCAAAATGCCTTCCGTCGAGGCCGCAACTTTCAGCGCGGTAGCGGAAAAAGCCGAGGTGTATTTTTCAAACATCGCGCGCTTATCGAGCAAAATGCGCATAAACAGCGCCGCGCCCACGGTGTTGGTTACCATCATCGGCGCAGCGATATTACTCACCAGACGCACCGCATCTTCATAAGGCCGGGCAATCGCCAGGATGATCAGCATTTGCACCATTTCCGCGACGAACGTGACGGCACCAGCGGTAATGGGGTTAAAGACTTTATCGGTACGCCCGCGGCGGATCAGGATGCTATGTACCAGCCCGCCGAGCAATCCTTCGACGATCGTCGAGATCATGCAACTCAGCGCGGTCATGCCCCCCATTGAGTATCGATGTAATCCTCCGGTCAACCCAACCAACCCGCCTACGACTGGGCCGCCGAGTAAGCCGCCCATCACCGCGCCAATCGCTCGCGTATTAGCAATCGAGTCGTCGATGTGTAACCCGAACCAGGTGCCCATGATGCAGAAGATGGAAAAGACGATATAGCAGAGAAATTTATGCGGCAGACGAACAGTGACCTGCATTAACGGTATGAATAATGGCGTTTTACTCATCAACCACGCAATAACCAGAAAAACGCACATCTGCTGAAGCAGCAGCAACACCAGATTAAAATCGTACATACCCGCAAACCACACGTCCCTTTAAAACGCGTAACATACATTGCTCGCGTTCAACTTTCTTTGAACTGTTGCAGAAAAATGAAAAATCGTGAGTACGATCACTCAAAACAACCTGGCAAAAACAAAATCATCCTAATCGAGATCAAAAAACGGCCAAAACTACCTGGTTCATAAAAGAACGTCTACAGTTATGCTGGGACCTCGCAAGCAAGGGTGGGACGATGGCGCTTTACACGATTGGTGAAGTGGCGTTGCTTTGTGATATCAACCCTGTCACGTTACGCGCGTGGCAGAGGCGTTATGGGCTGTTAAAACCGCAGCGCACAGACGGCGGTCATCGCCTGTTCAACGATGCCGATATCGACCGGATCCGGGAGATCAAACGCTGGATCGACAACGGTGTGCAGGTCAGCAAAGTTAAAATGCTACTCAGTAATGAGAATGTTGATGTGCAGAACGGCTGGCGCGATCAGCAAGAAACTCTGCTTAGTTACCTGCAAAGTGGCAACCTGCAAAGTCTGCGAATGTGGATCAAAGAGCGTGGTCAGGATTATCCCGCCCAGACGCTCACCACACATCTGTTCATTCCTCTGCGCCGACGGCTTCAGTGCCAACAACCGACTCTCCAGGCACTGCTGGCGATTCTGGACGGCGTACTGATCAACTACATCGCCATTTGCCTGGCTTCGGCACGTAAAAAACAGGGCAAAGATGCGCTGGTGGTTGGCTGGAATATTCAGGATACCACTCGTCTGTGGCTGGAGGGCTGGATTGCCAGTCAACAAGGATGGCGCATTGATGTCCTCGCCCACTCGCTCAATCAACTACGCCCTGAACTGTTCGAAGGCCGTACATTGCTGGTGTGGTGCGGCGAAAATCGAACCTCCGCCCAACAGCAGCAACTCACCAGTTGGCAGGAACAAGGGCATGATATTTTCTCACTCGGCATTTAATGATTCGTTAACAAATGCGCTTTACTGTACAATCCTTTCGTTAACATAAGGAGTGCATTATGCGCATAGCTAAAATTGGGGTTATCGCCCTGTTCCTGTTTATGGCGTTAGGCGGTATCGGTGGCGTAATGCTCGCAGGTTATACCTTTATTTTGCGTGCTGGCTAAGCGCCTGCACCAGCCGTTCAAACAGGCGGTCTACGATGATCGCCGCCAGTGCCACCAGTAACGCCCCCTGAATCACATACGCGGTATTAAATCCGCTAAGCCCGATGATGATGGGCGTACCCAGCGTACTGGCCCCAACCGTTGAGGCAATGGTCGCCGTGCCAATGTTGATAATTACTGAAGTCCGCACGCCTGCCAGAATCACCGGCGAAGCCAGCGGTAACTCGACTTTGCGCAGTCGCTGACTACGGCTCATTCCCATGCCTTTGGCAACTTCGGTCACGCTGGCATCAATCGATCCCAACCCGGCAAGTGTCGCCTGCAAGATGGGTAGCACGCCGTAAAGGATCAGCGCGATAATCGCCGGTTGCTGACCAAAGCCGATTACTGGAACGGCAATCGCCAGCACCGCGACGGGCGGAAAAGTCTGCCCAACGGCGGCAATAGTTTCCACCATCGGGCGAAATTCCGCGCCCCACGGGCGAGTGACAGCAATTCCAGCACCAGTGCCAATGATCACCGCAAATAAACTCGAAATTCCCACCAACCAGAAATGAGCCAGTGCCAGAGCTGCAAAACTTTCTTGTTGATAAACGGGTCGTGGCAGTTGTGGGAACAAGGCAGCAAACAGCGGCTGGCTGTAAGGCAGCCAGAAGATCAGCGCCACAAACAGAGCAATGAGCCAGAACAGCGGATCGCGCAACATCTTCATACGCTTACGCCTCCACCAGCAGATCCTGAAAATGCAGCGTGCCGCAAGGCTGGCCCTGCGTGTTGACCACCGGCAGCACTTCGCATCCCCGCGCAACAAACAGGGAGAGCGCATCGCGTAGCGTCATCTCTTCTGCCAGCGCCTCACCTTCAGCCCGTTCTTCGCGGCGCACGTAATCCGCTACGCTACGCAATGACAACAGACGCACACCCAGTTCGCTGCGCCCAAAAAACTGGCGGACAAAATCGTTTGCCGGACGAGTCAGCATCGCCAGCGGATTGCCCTGCTGCACCACTTCACCGTGATCCATTAACACCAGATGTTCTGCCAGCCGTAGTGCTTCATCAATATCATGAGTGACCAGCACAATGGTGCGCCCCAGCAAACGGTGAATGCGCGTCATCTCTTGTTGCAACGCGCCGCGCGTTACCGGGTCCAGCGCGCCAAAGGGTTCATCCATCAGTAAGACTTGCGGATCGGCAGCCAACGCGCGCGCCACCCCCACACGTTGCTGTTGACCGCCGGAAAGCTGGTGCGGATAACGCTCACGCAAATTCGGTTCCAGCCCCAGTAACGCCATTAGTTCGTCGATACGATCGTCAATCCGCGCCCGCGACCATTTTTGTAATTGCGGCACGGTGGCGATGTTTTGCGCCACGCTCCAGTGGGGAAACAGGCCAATAGATTGAATGGCATAGCCCATCCGGCGGCGCAGCTCCAGCACTGGCAGCGAGCGAATTTCTTCTCCGGCAAAGCGGATCACTCCGCTGTCATGCTCCACCAGGCGGTTAATCATTTTCAGGGTGGTGGATTTACCGGAGCCAGATGTACCGATCAGCACCGAAAAACTCCCTTCCTGAAAATTGAGATTGAGATCGTTAACGGCTTTTTGTGCGCCAAACAGTTTGCTGACATGGCTAAATTCAATCATTACGTTTCACCTTCAGCAGTGCGATAAGCAAATCGAACAGCGCGTCGATCAGCACCGCCAGAACAATTACCGGGATCACCCCCAGCAACACTAAATCAATGGCACTGCTTAGCAGCCCCTGGAAAACCAACGCCCCAAAGCCACCCGCACCAATTAACGCCGCAATCACCGCCATACCGACGGTCTGCACCATCACCACCCGCAGGCTGCGCAGAAATACTGGCATCGCCAGCGGTAACTGAACATGCAGGAATCGCTGCGCCCCGCTCATGCCCATCGCTGTGGCGCTCTCCAGCACATCACGCGGGATCTGGTTCAAGCCGACTACCACGCCGCGCACCAGAGGCAGCAAAGCATAGAGCACCAGCGCTATCAGTGCTGGCGTCATGCCTGTTCCTGCCACACCAAGCGTACCCAGCCACGGAAAGGCAGTAACCAGCGCGGCAAGCGGCGCAATCAACAGGCCAAAAAGCGCCACCGAAGGCACGGTCTGAATGACATTGAGCAGAGAAAAAATCGCCCCCTGCCGCGCAGTGGAAAAGTAGCACCAGACGCCCAGCGGCACGCCAATCACTAACGCAGGCAGCACCGCACCAAACAGCAACGTCAGATGTTGTGCCAGCGCGTCGTCAAACACATCCTGACGGTTGGCGTATTCTTTCATTAGCGAGAGATCGTTAAGTGTACCGGAGAACAGTAACCAGAGCGGAATGATGGCAATCTGCATATGCAACAACCAGCGCCACAGCGGATGCGTGGAAATTCGGCGGATGGCATCGCTACAGGCCAGCAATGCCAGCGCCGCAGCCAGCCAGAAACCACTGCCGAGGCTGGTTCGCGCCAGCGCACTGCCATTTTGCGCCAGTTGTGTCGCCGCCTTTCCAGCTCCCCACACCAGCAATACGAAGACGAATTGCGCCAGAATGAGTGCAAAAATGCTGCCTTTTCTACCGGGAATAAAACAGGCAGCCAGCCAGGCGCAACCAACGCCCACCAGCATCCAGATCGTTTGTGGCCACAGTTGCCAGAGATAACGTCCCTCACCAGAGACTAACCTGTTAGGTGCATAGCTGATAAACGGCAGCGCCGCTGCGATTGCCGTCAGCAACAGCAGCAGCGCCAGAACAGGATTAATACGTAGATAAGACACGGGAAATTACTTCGTCCACCCTTTTTGTTTCAGATAGTCGGCAGCCACTTTTTTGGCATCCAGTCCTTCCACAGCAATGCTGGCATTCAGTTTTTGTAACGTTTTTTCATCGAGGCTGGCGAAGACTGGCTGTAGCCACTGTGCCATTTGCGGATACTCTTTCAACACCGACTCACGCACCACTGGTGCAGGTGCGTAGATCGGTTGAACACCCTGCGGATCGCTTAAGGTTTGCAGCCCCAGCGCCGCGACCGGGCCGTCAGTGCCGTAAGCCATCGCCGCATTAACGCCAGAGGTTTGCTGGGCAGCGGCTTTGATCGTCACCGCCGTGTCGCCACCGGCCAGTGACAGCAACTGATCCTGATCGAGTTTAAAGCCATAGGCTTTTTCAAAAGCGGGTAACGCATCGGCGCGTTCGATAAACTCTGCCGAGGCTGCCAGTTTGAAGGTGCCGCCCTCTTTCAGATAACGGCTCAGGTCGGCAAGCGAAGTGAGTTTGTTTTTCTCTGCCACATCCTGGCGCACGGCGATGGTCCAGGTGTTATTCGCAGGTGCGGGCGTCAGCCAGATTAACTTGTTTTGCTCCGCATCGAGCTTTTTGACTTTCTCGTAGCCCTGCCCGGCATTTTTCCACGCTGCATCGTTTTCATCTTTAAAGAAGAAAGCACCATTGCCGGTATATTCCGGATAGATATCCAGTTCGCCGGAAGTAATTGCCCCGCGCACCACGGGTGTCGTTCCCAACTGGACTTTATTCACCGTCGGTACGCCGTGGCTTTCGAGTACCTGCAAGATGATGTTGCCGAGTAGTGCGCCTTCAGTATCGATTTTCGAACCGACTTTAACGGGGGAAGCCGCCTGTAGCGGCAGGCTCACAGCTGCCAACATAACCAGTGAACCCGCCCAGAGCTTTGAGAGTGGCATGATGCTTTCCTCATTCTTTTACTGTTGTTTTCAGCGAATTAAGAGAAAAGCATAGTTGATAATGGCGGGGTTAGCCTGAGCGGAAGGATTCAGTTGCAGAATCAGATAAATACTTAAAGGGCATATCTTGCCCGGTGTATCTTGCCGGATGCGGCGCTACAAAGGGTGAAAATTAAACAAGTTGCAAACACACCCTGTAGGCCTGATAAGCGCAGCGCATCAGGCAAAGGGCGCAAATTTCGCGCCCTTACTAAAGCATTACAGCAACTCAAACTCGCCTTTCTTAACGCGTGCGGAATCAGTGCCGATAAAGACATTGAACTTACCAGGCTCGGCATCATACTTCATCTGCTGATTCCAGAACTTCAGCGCCTCAATATCGATTGGGAAGCTGACGGTCTGAGTTTCGCCCGGTTTCAGGGTGATTTTCTCAAAACCTTTCAGCTGCTTCACCGGACGACTCATGGAAGCCGTCACATCCTGCAGGTACATCTGAATCACCGTTGCCCCTTCGCGTTTTCCGGTGTTCGTCACCTGCACGCTGGCGGTCACTTTACCGTCACGCTTCATGGTCGGCGCAGAAAGTTTCACATCAGAGACGGTAAAAGTGGTGTAGCTCAGACCATAGCCGAACGGATAAAGCGCCCCGTTAGCTTCGTCAAAATAGCGCGAAGTGTATTTGTTCGGCTTGTCGGCATTATACGGACGACCGGTATTCAGATGGCTGTAGTAAACCGGGATCTGCCCGACAGAACGCGGGAAGGACATCGGCAGCTTACCGGACGGGTTGTAATCACCAAACAACACATCGGCAATCGCATTACCCCCTTCCGTACCCGCAAACCAGGTTTCCAGAATCGCGTCGGCCTGCTGATCTTCTTTCACCAACGCCAGCGGGCGACCGTTCATCAGCACCAGCACCAGCGGTTTTCCGGTGGCTTTCAGCGCCGCAATCAAATCGCGCTGGCTTTGCGGAATAGTGATATCGGTCCGGCTGGAGGCTTCGTGCGCCATCCCCTGGGCTTCACCGACCACAGCCACTACCACATCAGATTGTTTCGCCGTCTGCACCGCTTCATCAATCATCTCTTGCGGCGAGCGCGGATCGACTTTGACTGCTTCTTCATACTGATTCAGGAAATCGATAATACCTTTGTCACTGGTAACGTTCGCCCCTTTGGCATACAGCACCTTGCCGTTTTCCCCGACGGCATTTTTAATCCCGGTCAGTACAGTAACGGATTGATCGGCAACACCAGCTGCGGACCAGCTGCCCATCACGTCACGTTTGCTGTCCGCCAGTGGACCAACCACCGCAATGGTTGCCGACTTTTTCAGCGGCAGGGTTTCAAGGCGGTTTTTCAGCAACACCAGGCTTTCGCGCGCTACTTCACGTGCTTCTTTGCGGTGCAGGCGGCTTTCGGCATTGGTATCAACCGGGTCAGACTCTTTCGGACCAAGATGGCTGTATGGGTCGTTAAACAACCCCATATCATATTTAACGTTCAGTACATGGCGGGCAGCGTCGTCCAGCTCTTCCATCGTCACTTTGCCGGACTTGATCAACCCAGGCAGATACTTCGAGTAATACTCGTCACTCATGCTCATGTTGATCCCGGACTTAAGCGCCACGCGCACCGCATCTTCCGGGTCTGCCGCCGTGCCATGTTTAATCAGCTCTTTGATTGCACCGTGATCGGAAACCGTGATGCCTTTAAAGCCCCACTGGTCGCGCAGAACATCTTTCAGCAGCCAAGAATCAGAAGTTGCAGGCGTGCCGTTGAGTGAGTTCAGCGCCACCATCACCGCGCCGCTGCCTGCGTCCAGCCCCGCTTTGTACGGCGGCATATAGTCATTAAACAGGCGCTGCGGGCTCATATCGACGGTGTTGTACTCTTTACCGCCTTCAACCGCACCGTAAGCAGCAAAGTGTTTGACGCTGGTCATCACCGAGTAGCGATCTGCCGGGCTTTTACCCTGCATCGCTTCAACCATGGTTTTACCCATAATTGAGGTGAGATAGGTATCTTCACCAAAACCTTCGGAAGCGCGACCCCAGCGAGGATCGCGCGAGACATCGACCATCGGCGCCCAGGTCATGTTCAGGCCATCGTCCGCCGCTTCATAAGCTGAAACGCGCCCGACGGTTTTCACTGCGTCGAGGTTAAAAGAGGACGCCAGACCGAGGCTAATCGGGAAAACTGTGCGCTGACCGTGCAGCACGTCGTAGGCAAAGAAGAGAGGAATTTTCAGGCGGCTCAGTTCCATCACTTGATCCTGCATGGCGCGGATATCCTGACGGGTTACGGTATTAAAAATCGCTCCAACCTGCCCGTCTTTGATCATCTCGCGGATCGCCTCTTTCGGGTTATCCGGACCAACGCTGATTAAACGCAGCTGACCAATTTTCTCATCAACCGTCATTTTCTTGAGCAGCTCGGTGACGAACGCATCCCGCGCTTCGGGCGTTAATGGATGGTTGCCGAATAAATCATCCGCCAGTGCTGGCTGTAGGGCCAGACTCACCGCGATACCTACTGAACATAGCCATTTCATGTGGATTATTCTTCCTCTGTTGCCCGACGTGGCAGCGAAAATGGTGCAAAAGCGGTAGTTTGCCATAACCCTGATGGAGAGAGAAAAAGAAAGCTCAGTTTATTGTCTGAATTTTCAAAATATTCACTCGCTGAATTGTCATACAAGGCGCTATTCTAGTTTGTGATGTTTTTTCGCCACCACAAGGAGTGGAAAATGTCTTCCATGACAACAACTGATAATAAAACCTTTTTGAATGAACTTGCCCGTCTGGTCGGTTCTTCATACCTGCTCACCGATCCCGCAAAAACGGCCCGCTATCGCAAGGGCTTCCGCTCCGGTCAGGGTGACGCGCTGGCCGTTGTTCTTCCAGGCTCGCTACTGGAATTGTGGCGAGTACTAAAAGCCTGCGTCACCGCCGACAAAATTATTCTGATGCAGGCCGCCAATACGGGTCTGACCGAAGGCTCGACACCAAATGGTAACGACTATGATCGCGATATTGTGATCATCAGCACCCTACGCCTCGACAAACTGCACGTTCTCGGCAAGGGCGAACAGGTACTGGCGTATCCTGGCACTACGCTCTATTCGCTGGAAAAAGCTCTCAAACCATTAGGCCGCGAACCGCACTCGGTAATTGGTTCATCGTGTATTGGCGCATCGGTTATCGGCGGTATCTGTAACAACTCCGGCGGCTCACTGGTGCAGCGTGGTCCTGCGTATACCGAAATGTCGTTGTTTGCACGCATTGATGAAAACGGCAAACTGACGCTGGTCAACCATCTGGGGATTGATCTGGGCGAAACGCCGGAGCAGATCCTCAGCAGGCTGGATGACGATCGCATCAAAGAGGATGATGTGCACCACGATGGTCGCCACGCCCACGATTATGACTATGTTCATCGCGTGCGTGATATCGAAGCCGACACACCTGCACGTTATAACGCCGATCCGGATCGCCTGTTTGAATCCTCCGGTTGCGCCGGAAAACTGGCCGTCTTCGCCGTGCGTCTCGACACCTTTGCAGCGGAAAAAAATCAGCAGGTGTTTTATATCGGCACCAACCAGCCGGACGTGCTGACCGAAATCCGCCGCCATATTCTGGCTAATTTCGAAAATCTGCCGGTTGCCGGGGAATACATGCACCGGGATATCTACGATATCGCGGAAAAATACGGCAAAGACACCTTCCTGATGATCGACAAACTAGGCACCGACAAGATGCCGTTATTCTTTAACATCAAGGGACGTACCGATGCGATGCTGGAGAAGGTGAAGTTCTTCCGCCCACACTTTACCGATCTCGCAATGCAGAAATTCAGTCATTTGTTCCCCAGTCATTTGCCACCGCGCATGAAAAGCTGGCGCGATAAATATGAACATCATCTGCTGTTAAAAATGGCGGGCGATGGCGTGGGCGAAGCCAAATCCTGGCTGGTAGATTTTTTCAAACAGGCCGAAGGCGATTTCTTTGTCTGTACGCCGGAAGAAGGCAGTAAAGCGTTTTTACACCGTTTCGCGGCGGCAGGCGCAGCGATACGTTATCAGGCCGTGCATTCCGATGAAGTCGAAGACATTCTGGCGCTGGATATTGCTCTGCGGCGTAATGACACCGAGTGGTATGAACATCTGCCGCCGGAAATCGACAGCCAGCTGGTGCATAAGCTCTATTACGGGCATTTTATGTGCTACGTCTTCCACCAGGATTACATCGTTAAGAAAGGCGTGGATGTGCATGCGCTGAAGGAACAGATGCTGGAATTGTTACGCCAGCGCGGCGCGCAATATCCTGCCGAGCATAACGTCGGTCATTTGTATAAAGCACCGGAGACGCTGCAAAAGTTTTATCGTGAAAACGATCCAACTAACAGTATGAATCCGGGGATCGGTAAAACCAGTAAGCGGAAAAACTGGCAAGAAGTGGAGTAAATACGGCTGGATGCCTGATGCGCAAGCACCGCATCAGGCACGGTCAACGAATGCCGGATGCGGCGTGAACGCCTTCTCCGGCCTACGGGCAAGCAAACTTAATCGTTCTGTGCCGTCTGCCCTGCCGCCGCCATCTGGGCGGCTTTTTGTTTTTTATAACTCAACGCCGCAGCCGGAACGGGCATCACTTTGCCGGTTTCAATCCATGTTCGCAGGCGGCTGGCATCGGCAAAATGGGTATATTTGCCAAACGCATCCATCACCACCAGCGCCACTGGTTTATTATTGAAAACCGTGCGCATCACCAGGCAATGCCCTGCGGCATTGGTAAAGCCCGTTTTGGTTAGCTGGATATTCCAGTTATCGCGATACACCAGATGGTTAGTATTGCGGAATGGCAGCGTATACGACGGATTAGAGAAGGTCGCCATATCTTCACGGGTGGTACTTAACTGACCGATCAACGGATATTGTTTGGTGGCAATCAACAATTTGGTCAGATCACGGGCAGTCGAAACGTTATGCACTGATAGCCCGGTCGGTTCAACGAAGCGCGTGTTATTCATCCCGAGAGCTTTTGCTTTCGCATTCATTGCTTTAATAAATGCGTTATAACCGCCAGGATAATGATGTGCCAGGCTCGCCGCCGCGCGGTTTTCCGAAGACATCAACGCCAGCAGCAGCATATCTTTACGGCTGATTTCACTGTTCAGTCGTACGCGCGAATAGACCCCTTTCATCTCCGGCGTCTGGCTGATGTCTACTTTTAGTTTCTCATCCAGCGGCAGTCGTGCATCCAGCACAACCATCGCAGTCATTAATTTGGTGATTGAGGCAATCGGACGCACCAGATCCGGGTGGTTCGAATAGATCACTTTGTTGGTATTAAGATCAACAATCATCGCGCTACCGGAAGCAATTTCCGGCTGCGAAGCAGTGGTAGCGGCTGCCGTTTTCGCAGCGGCCTGCGGTGCAAAAGGCACAGCCAGCATCAGGGCCAGGCTAAATAAAGAAACTCGAAATTTCGGCATGATGAGCATTCAAATAGTGGTTCACGCGCACGGGTTGCGCACCGCCGGAGTAAGGATTTACTGAGGCTAGCGAAGCCATCATAACGAGCAAAAAGTGCGGTCGTCAAAGGAGAATCGTGAGGAAATGCTGCATTGCTGACATTTACGCCAGCAATGCAACACAAAAGAACTTTCTAGAACAGACGATAACCGTACCCCCAAAGTATGACGGTAAGGGCGAGCAGGACTTCCAGTACCAGCACACCAATCGCCAGTGTCGAACTGGAGAAGCTAAGACCTTCCTCTTTGTTGATATTCAGGAAGCTTGGAATACCGAGATAAAGCAGATACCCCGTGTAAAACAGCGCCACCGTGCCGACCAGAGCACACAGCCAGACCAGCGGGTAAAGCGCTACCAGACCGCTTAGAAACAGCGGCGTCGCGACGTATCCCGCGAAGACCATACAGTGCGCAAGCGACGGGCGCTGTGGGTAATTGCGCGCCATCCACCAAATGACCCGCCCCATCACCGCGACCCCAGCCAGCATCACGCCATAAAACAAGACAGCCAACGCCAGTCCGGTAAACCAGGATAACTTCAGGATAGTGCCATCGCCAAAATTCCAGCCGATTTGCGTGGTGCCAATGAAGGCGCAAATCACCGGAATCGCCGCCATCAGCAAAACGTGGTGGGTGTAGTGGTGAGAAATCGTTTCGTTTTCACGATTAATTACCTGCATTTCACGATCGGGATGGGAAAACAGTCCCCAGACATGGCTCATACCGCCCCCTTGTTGTGAGTTCATGAACCTGACAGTTCAAGTATAAGTCAGCTTGTGATTATTTTTTGCGCGATCACTAAATTAGTGCACTGCCCTGCGGGGCTTTTTCTGCGTGAATGATTTACTGGGTGTATGCTTACAGGCAACCAAAGGGAGACAGACTGGCCTATGGATATTAATACGCTTATTTCACAATATGGTTATGCCGCGCTGGTACTTGGCAGTCTGGCAGAGGGTGAAACCGTCACCTTGCTCGGTGGTGTTGCCGCGCATCAGGGGCTGCTGAAATTCCCGTTGGTGGTACTTTCCGTAGCACTTGGCGGCATGATTGGCGACCAGGCGCTTTATCTGTGTGGACGGCGGTTTGGCGGCAAGCTGTTACGACGTTTATCAAAACATCAGGACAAAATTGAACGGGCGCAGAAGCTGATCCAACGTCATCCGTATCTGTTTGTTATTGGTACACGTTTTATGTATGGCTTTCGGGTGATTGGTCCGACGCTGATTGGCGCTAGTCAGCTACCGCCGAAAATATTTCTACCGCTGAATATTCTCGGCGCATTTGCCTGGGCGCTGATTTTTACCACCATTGGCTACGCAGGTGGCCAGGTGATTGCGCCGTGGTTGCACGAACTTGACCAACATTTGAAGCACTGGGTTTGGTTGATTCTGGTTGTGGCTCTGGTGGTTGGTGTTCGCTGGTGGCTGAAACGGCGCGGGAAATGAAACGCCGGTGAGGTCCAACGTTTCTCTGCTTAATACTTGATAAATGAGACATCAACCGCGTTTATAGCCCCCGCCCAGCGCACTGGTGAGTTGAATGGAGGCATCCAGCCATTGCCCTTGCAAAAGCAGGCCGTTGGCTCGTTCGCGAAGCGCCGGAATTCTGGCTTCACTGACGCGGGAACCCGCGATGATGCCCGCGTTAAATCGCGCCTGTGCCAGCCCCACCACTCGCATGGCATCGCGCTCAATTTGTGCCTGATGCTGGTTTTTCTCTGCCAGTATCTGCACCTGACTCGCCGCCCGCGCCACATCGTTCACCGCCTCGACCACTGCTTTGTTGTAGTTGGCAATCGACAAGTTGCTTTCGGCTTTCGCAATATCAAGATTGGCATTAAGTCTGCCGCTGTCGAATATTGGCAATGTCAGCCCCGCCGTGACGCCCATCTGTTGGGCGGAACTACGAAAAAGATCGCTTAAATGCAAGGCATCCTGTTGCAGGAAGGCCATCAGATTGATGTCGGGATAAAATGCCGCTTTTGCTGCGTCGATGGTACTTAACGACGACTCGACATACCAATGCGCCGCCTGCAAATCTGCCCGCCGGGCCAGCAAGGAATATCCCAGTTCATCAGGAAGCTGGCTTGCCACTTTCGGCAACGTGACCGGATGCAGCTTCAATGCGCTTTTCTGATGGTTGGTGAGCGCACTTAATCGCGCCTCGATAATTTTCATTTTACCCGCGACATCGTTGAGCTGTTGCTGGGTTTTACTGGCATTAATATCGGTTTCCACACCTTCAACCGAAGAGGTAATTCCACGCTGATAGAGCTGGCGATCGGTCGCAATAATGGTGTTCTGCTCTTTTTCGATTTGCAGCAAAACCGTGTTCAACGCCGCCTGAGTTTGCCAATCCCAGTACAAACGGGCCACGCTGCCAGCCAGCAATTGCCGGGTCTGCTCACGTTCCGCCACCCGAGCTTTTACTGAACCGAGGCGAGCAGTAACTTCCGCCCGATTCTTTCCCCAGATATCAAGATGCCAGCCCGCCGTTAAACCAAAAGTACCGTTGGTATACCACGGCCCCGTAGTTCCTGCGGCAGGATCGTTCAGGGCAAACGGCCCCATTAAACCTTCAGCCGACATTTTTTGCCGTTGCATATCCGCAGAAAAATCTACCTGCGGGCCATCCTGGGTCGCTGCTGCTTTCGCCTGCGCTTCAGCCAGTTGAATGCGCTGTTCAGCCACCTGCATATCCGGCGCGTTCTGTATTGCATTATTAATTAAGGAAGTGAGTTGATTATCGTGGTATTCCAGCCACCACTGGCTGTCTGGCCAACCGTTTTTCAATGCCGCCGGTAACGCAGTGTCCACTTGCGTGGCAGGCGTTTGCAGGTTTAACGCCTGACGAGTTTCGTGCACAGGCGCACACCCAGCCAACAAAATTAAAAGCGGAAAACAGAAGCTTGCTGCATTAAATGAATCACGATTCATGGGGAATAATCAGGTAAGAAACGGTGCGCGGAGATTACCGTGTGCGGCGAAATATTTTTTAGTTTCACGTGGCAATACATCAGCGGAAATAAAACGACATATCCAGAAAAATATACAATAAGTGAATGATATCCTCTGATTTATCTTAATCGTTTATGAATGACGGCAAAGAGTTTCATTTTTTCCTATACTTATTCAGCACTCACAAATAAAGGAACGCCAATGAAAATTATACTCTGGGCAGTATTGATTATTTTCCTGATTGGGCTACTGGTGGTGACTGGCGTATTTAAGATGATATTTTAAAATTAATTAATGTCATCAGATTCGAAAATAACGAGAATATTTCAGTCTCTCATCCTGTTGCGCTCCTGTCATGTGCATTGCTTCATATAATCACTGGCGCAAGGAGCGCGCAAGGGGCGGCCAATCGCCGCCGCCCCCTGCACCCCCGGGCTCTGGCGAACAAAATCGCCGCTGCGCGGTGCCCTCGGCTTATCCCTTACGGCTACCGGGTCGGGCGCGAGGTAACATCCCTGTAAGACGCGCCCTCAGCCCACATCCATGTGGGCTGCCCCGGCCTTCAGGGAACGCCTCGGCGATTTTGACGCCACCAAACAACCGTGCGGCCTATTGATAAAGAGCTAACACATTGTCAAAAAAACATCACTATAGTTTTTTAGAGTTTCTCGATATCAATTGCCTGAATAGCCCTTGCAATATCAGGGGAATTATTCAACACCCGCACATGCTGAAATAATTCCGTTGCTTCATCATATTCTTTACGTAAATAACTCAACCACTGCTTGATCCGCGCGACGTGATATAACCCGGTATCCCCCTGTTTCTCCAGACGGGTATACTTTTGCAGCAATGCAACGACCTCCGGCCATGGCATTCGCGGTTCGTTATATTTCACCACCCGACTCAGGTTGGGAATATTGAGCGCCCCGCGCCCAATCATCACCGCGTCGCAGCCGCTGATAGCCATGCATTGTTGCGCACTCTGCCAGTCCCAGATTTCACCATTGGCAATTACCGGAATATTCAGCCGCTGGCGAATCTCGCCAATCGCCCGCCAGTCAATATGCTCCGCGCGGTACCCCTGCTCTTTTGTCCGCCCATGCACCACCAGCTCCGTAGCGCCAGCCTGTTGAACAGCATCGGCAATTTCAAATTTTTTCTCGCCACTGTCCCAGCCCAAACGCACTTTCACGCTGACGGGCAAATGCGCCGGTACGGCTTCGCGCATCGCTTTCGCGCCCTGGTAGATGAGTTCGGGATCTTTCAGTAACGTTGCCCCACCACCGCTGCCGTTAACCGTTTTCGACGGGCAGCCGCAGTTAAGATCCACGCCCCAGGAACCTAATTCCACCGCACGGGCGGCGTTCTCTGCCAGCCATTGCGGGAACTGCCCCAGCAACTGTACGCGCACCAGCGTACCTGAAGGAGTACGGCTGGCGTTTTGTAGCTCAGGACAAATGCGATGAAAAACTTTTACCGGCAGCAGTTGATCCACCACGCGAACAAACTCAGTGATGCACAGATCGTAGTCGTTAACTTCGGTCAGCAATTCGCGCACCAGAGAGTCAAGTACCCCCTCCATTGGCGCCAGTAACACACGCATATCATCACCCGCAAAAAAATGAGGCGCTATGTTAGCGCCTCCGGTCAGCGGATTAAAGGTCTGCCGAGTGAGATTGCTGCAAAGCTGCAATCCCTCTCTATGCTTGATCTATGGCAAACACACTTTCTGTTGCGAAAAAGCAGATTTGCCTGAGTTCGCTGCTCACATCGTCATACCCAGGCGCGAAAAATAGCGATGAATTCTTAATGTGATCGGTAGCACGTTTTACGGATTAATTGTATGATGAATCCATCTCATCTGGGGTATTGATCATGAGTAAGACACTGAACATTATCTGGCAATATTTACGCGCTTTCGTCCTGATTTATGCCTGCCTGTATGCAGGCATTTTCATTGCATCCCTGCTACCGGTAACCATTCCGGGCAGCATTATCGGGATGCTGATCCTGTTTGTCCTGCTGGCCTTGCAAATTCTTCCGGCGAAGTGGGTCAATCCGGGGTGTTACGTTTTAATTCGCTATATGGCGCTATTGTTTGTGCCGATTGGCGTAGGCGTAATGCAATATTTTGATTTACTACGCGCGCAGTTTGGCCCGGTAGTGGTTTCCTGTGCAGTCAGTACGCTGGTGGTTTTTCTGGTGGTGAGCTGGAGTTCTCAACTGGTGCACGGTGAACGTAAAGTCGTAGGTCAGAAAGGATCAGAAGAATGATGGCAAATATCTGGTGGTCATTACCGCTGACGTTGATTGTCTTTTTTGCCGCCCGCAAGCTGGCGGCGCGGTATAAGTTTCCCTTGCTTAACCCGTTGCTGGTGGCAATGGTGGTGATCATTCCTTTTTTAATGCTAACCGGCATCTCTTACGACAGCTACTTTAAAGGTAGCGAAGTGCTAAACGATCTGCTGCAACCGGCGGTCGTCGCGCTGGCCTATCCTTTATATGAACAGTTGCATCAGATCCGCGCCCGCTGGAAATCAATCATCACCATCTGTTTTATCGGCAGCGTGGTAGCGATGGTAACAGGGACTTGCGTGGCATTGTTGATGGGGGCTTCACCGGAAATTGCTGCGTCAATATTACCGAAATCAGTCACTACGCCAATTGCGATGGCTGTCGGCGGCAGTATTGGCGGTATTCCGGCAATCAGCGCAGTTTGTGTCATTTTCGTCGGGATCCTCGGCGCGGTCTTTGGTCATACGTTACTTAATGCGATGCGTATTCGTACCAAAGCGGCGCGCGGTCTGGCGATGGGGACGGCTTCCCACGCCCTCGGTACGGCGCGCTGTGCTGAGCTGGATTATCAGGAAGGCGCATTTAGTTCGCTGGCGCTGGTGTTATGCGGGATTATTACTTCGCTGATCGCGCCGTTCCTTTTCCCAATTATTCTGGCAGTAATGGGCTAAAATTTGCGATGCGTCGCGCATTTTTGATGTACGTTTCACTTGTTGCATAATTAATGAGATTCAGATCACATATAAAGCCATAGCAGGTTCGTAAACTGTTATCCCATTACATGATTATGAGGCAACGCCATGCATCCACGTTTTCAAACTGCTTTTGCCCAACTTGCGGATAACTTGCAATCTGCGCTGGAACCTATTCTGGCAGACAAGTACTTCTCCGCTTTGTTGACCGGGGAGCAAGTCTCTTCGCTTAAGAGCGCAACCGGGCTGGACGAAGACGCGTTGGCTTTCGCACTGCTACCGCTGGCTGCGGCCTGTGCGCGTACGCCATTGTCGAATTTTAACGTCGGCGCTATTGCACGCGGCGTGAGTGGTACATGGTATTTCGGTGCCAATATGGAATTTATTGGTGCAACAATGCAGCAAACTGTTCATGCCGAACAAAGTGCTATCAGCCACGCCTGGTTAAGCGGTGAGAAAGCTCTCGCGGCCATCACCGTTAACTACACGCCTTGTGGTCACTGCCGTCAGTTTATGAATGAACTGAACAGCGGTCTGGATCTGCGTATTCATCTGCCGGGTCGCGAAGCGCACGCACTGCGTGACTATCTGCCGGATGCCTTTGGACCAAAAGATCTGGAGATAAAAACGCTGCTGATGGACGAGCAGGATCACGGCTTTACGCTCACTGGTGATGCGCTTTCTCAGGCAGCGATTGCCGCGGCAAACCGTTCGCACATGCCTTACAGTAAGTCGCCAAGCGGTGTAGCGCTGGAATGCAAAGACGGTCGTATTTTCAGCGGCAGCTACGCTGAAAACGCCGCATTCAACCCGACTCTGCCGCCGTTGCAGGGTGCGTTAATTCTGTTGAATCTCAAGGGTTATGATTACCCGGATATCCAGCGCGCGGTTCTGGCAGAAAAAGCCGATGCGCCGTTGATTCAATGGGATGCAACCTCCGCAACGCTGAAAGCTCTCGGTTGTCACAGTATCGACCGCGTTCTTCTCGCTTAAGCCTGGTGCCGGATGCGGCGTGAACGCCTTGTCCGGCCTACAGGTCTGGCACGCTGATAAGCGTTGCCTCAGGCTTGTCAGCGCTCTCCTGATGTCGAAAATCCCGGCAAACAGTTTACCGTTTCTTGCGCAAAAGCAGCGGGTAAAGTAGCCTGATAAAAATTTCCCGAGATCGAGTCTTCTGCATGTTAAAGCGTCTGTTCTACAGCCTGTTAGTCATGATCGGCTTGCTGCTGTTGACTGTGCTCGGCCTCGATCGCTGGATGAGTTGGAAAACCGCGCCTTATATCTACGACGAGTTGCAGGATCTCCCCTACCGTCAGGTCGGCGTGGTGCTTGGCACAGCAAAGTATTATCGCACCGGAGTCATTAATCAGTATTACCGCTACCGTATTCAGGGGGCGATTAATGCCTATAACAGCGGTAAGGTGAACTATCTATTACTTAGCGGCGATAACGCGTTGCAAAGTTATAACGAGCCGATGACCATGCGCAAAGATTTAATAGCCGCTGGCGTCGACCCCTCTGATATTGTTCTCGATTACGCGGGCTTCCGAACGCTGGATTCCATCGTACGCACGCGCAAAGTGTTCGATACTAACGATTTCATTATTATCACCCAGCGTTTTCACTGTGAGCGGGCATTATTTATCGCTTTACATATGGGTATTCAGGCCCAGTGTTATGCCGTACCATCACCAAAAGATATGTGGTCTGTCCGTATTCGCGAATTTGCCGCCCGTTTCGGCGCGCTGGCTGACCTTTATATTTTTAAACGTGAGCCGCGCTTTTTAGGTCCATTGGTCCCTATTCCGGCAATGCATCAAGTGCCGGAAGATGCGCAGGGCTATCCCGCCGTCACGCCCGAGCAGTTACTTGAATTACAAAAGAAACAAGGAAAGTAGTTATGGATGTACAGCAGTTTTTTGTCGTTGCCGTTTTTTTCCTAATCCCTGTATTTTGTTTTCGCGAAGCGTGGAAAGGCTGGCGTGCTGGCGCGATTGATAAACGGGTTAAAAATTCGCCGGAACCGGTGTATGTCTGGCGCGAAAAAAATCCGGGACTCTTCTTTGCTTATATGGTGGCGTATTGCGGTTTCGGAATTTTATCTATTGGCATGATTATTTATCTTATTTTCTATCGTTAATATCTCCCTCTCCAGTTAATTATTGAGAATAATTATTACTTCACCTGATAAGCTGCGGATATCACATTCTTAACCGCGGCTATTTGTGAATCCTTTCACAGTTTAAATTTCCCCGCACGCTTAGCCTTAATATCAATACATTATTATTCACTAAACGCTCGCCTTAATTACCTATAGCATTAAGGAAGATCACATGCCGCAACAAAATTATCTGGATGAACTCACTCCGGCTTTTACGCCTTTACTGGCGATTAAAGAAGCCTCTCGCTGTTTATTATGTCACGACGCGCCCTGTAGTCAGGCTTGCCCGGCGCAAACCGATCCGGGAAAATTTATTCGCTCAATTTATTTTCGTAATTTTAAAGGTGCTGCCGAGACAATTCGCGAAAATAACGCGCTCGGTGCCGTTTGCGCCAGAGTATGCCCGACGGAAAAATTATGCCAGCGCGGTTGTACACGAGCCGGTGTCGACGACCCAATTGATATTGGTCGCTTACAGCGTTTTGTTACTGATTTCGAACAGCAAACCGGAATGGAGATTTATCAGCCCGGTAGTAAAACACTCGGCAAAGTGGCGATTATTGGTGCAGGCCCCGCCGGGCTACAAGCGAGTGTGACACTGACCAACCGGGGATACGACGTCACTATTTATGAAAAAGAAGCACAGCCAGGTGGTTGGCTGCGTAATGGCATTCCACAATTTCGTTTGCCGCAATCGGTGCTGGATGCAGAAATCGCCCGTATCGAAAAAATGGGGGTGACCATTAAGTGCAATTGCGAGATTGGTAAAACACTCACGCTGGAACAATTGAAAGCGGAAAACCGAGCGGTACTGGTGACTGTCGGTTTATCGCGCGGTGCCACCCTGCCGCTGTTTGAGCATAGCGATGTTGAGATCGCCGTCGATTTCCTGCAACGCGCACGCCAGGCACAAGGCGATATCAGCGTCCCGCAAAACGCATTAATTATTGGTGGCGGCGATGTCGCAATGGACGTTGCCAGCACGCTGAAAGTTCTCGGTTGCCAGGCAGTAACTTGCATAGCGCGTGAAGAGTTAGATGAGTTTCCGGCAAGCAAGAAAGAGTTCACCAGCGCTCAAAAATTGGGTGTATCGATTATCGATGGCTTTACGCCATTGGCTGTAGACGGCAATAAAGTGACGTTTAAACATGTTCGTTTACCGGGCGAACTGACGATGGCTGCGGACAAAATTATTCTCGCTGTAGGTCAACATGCCGAACTTGCCGCTTTTTCCGCACTGGAACCACAGCGCAACACCATCGAAACGCAAAATTACCAGACCCGCGACCCGCAACTGTTTGCCGCTGGCGATATTGTTGAGGGTGACAAAACCGTGGTTTATGCAGTGAAAACCGGGAAAGAAGCCGCCGAGGCGATTCATCATTATTTAGAGGGAGCTTGCTCATGTTAACGAAAGATCTTTCTATTACCTTTTGCGGCGTGAAGTTTCCCAACCCGTTCTGCCTCTCTTCTTCGCCGGTTGGCAATTGCTACGAGATGTGCGCCAAAGCCTACGACACCGGCTGGGGTGGCGTGGTGTTCAAAACGATCGGCTTTTTTATCGCTAATGAAGTCTCACCGCGTTTTGATCATCTGGTGAAAGAAGATACCGGTTTTATCGGCTTCAAAAATATGGAGCAGATTGCTGAACATCCGTTGGAAGAGAATCTGGCCGCCCTGCGTCGGCTGAAAGAAGATTACCCGGACAAAGTATTGATCGCCTCGATCATGGGGGAAAATGAGCAGCAGTGGGAAGAGCTGGCGCGTCTGGTACAAGAAGCTGGCGCGGATATGATCGAGTGTAACTTCTCCTGTCCGCAGATGACCTCCCATGCGATGGGTAGCGATGTCGGGCAAAGCCCGGAGCTGGTAGAAAAATATTGTCGGGCAGTGAAACGTGGTTCCACGCTGCCAATGCTGGCGAAGATGACGCCGAATATCGGTGATATGTGCGAAGTGGCGCTGGCGGCAAAACGCGGTGGCGCAGATGGCATTGCGGCGATTAACACCGTCAAATCCATCACCAATATCGATCTTAATCAGAAAATCGGTATGCCGATCGTCAACGGTAAATCGAGTATTTCCGGTTATTCCGGTAAAGCAGTGAAACCGATCGCCCTGCGCTTTATTCAGCAAATGCGCACCCATCCAGAGCTGCGCGATTTCCCGATCAGCGGTATCGGCGGTATTGAAACCTGGGAAGATGCGGCGGAGTTTTTATTGCTCGGCGCGGCAACCTTGCAGGTGACCACCGGCATTATGCAGTACGGTTATCGCATTGTGGAGGATATGACGAGCGGGTTGTCGCATTACCTTGCCGATCAGGGATTTGATTCGTTGCAAGAGATGGTGGGGCTGGCGAATCATAATATTGTTCCGGCAGAAGATTTAGACCGCAGCTATATCGTCTATCCCCATATCAATCTCGATAAATGTGTTGGCTGTGGACGCTGTTACATTTCCTGTTATGACGGCGGTCATCAGGCGATGGAATGGAACGAGAAAACGCGCACGCCGCATTGTAATACCGAAAAATGCGTTGGTTGTTTGCTTTGCGGTCATGTTTGCCCGGTGGGTTGTATCGATCTCGGGGAAGTGAAGTTTAAGAAGGGAGAGAAAGAACACCCGGTAACGTTGTAAAACCAGCGTTGCATCCGGCATTTGGCATCTGTCGCCGGATGCGGCGCGAACGCCTTATCCGGCATACAAAACCATATAAATCAGTATGTTGTGCTCATTGTAGGCCGGATAAACGCGCCAGCGTTGCATCCGGCATTTGGCTCCTGTCGCCGGATGTGGCGTGAACGCCTTATCCGGCATACAAAACCATATAAATCAGTATATTGCGCTCATTGTAGACCGGATAAAACGCGCCAGCGTTGCATCCGGCAATACCCACATTCATATCACTTCTTACGCGCGTACTTCAGTGAATCCAGCGCCACGGCGAAGATAATAATCGCCCCTTTGATGATGTACTGCCAGTACGGGTTTACGCCGATGTACGTCAGGCCATAGTTAATGACCGTAAAGATAATTACCCCGGTCACTACACCAATGACCGTCCCCACACCGCCGCTGAACGATACGCCGCCCACCACGCACGCCGCGATAGCATCCAGCTCATACATGAAGCCGAGGTTGTTGGTGGCAGAGCCGATACGTCCGGCTTCTAACATCCCGCCGAAGGCATAGAACACGCCAGACAACGCGTAGATCATCAGCAGGTTCAGGCCAACGTTGACACCAGAAACTTTCGCCGCTTCCGGGTTACCGCCAATGGCAAAAATGTTCTTACCGAAACGGGTTTTGTTCCACAGCACCCAGACGAATGCCACCGCAATCAGGGCGTAGAAGGTGATGTAAGAGAGACGGAAGCTCCCCAGCGCAATAAAGCCCTGGGCAAAAGTGGAGAAACCACTGTCAAAACCAGAAATAGGCGACGCACCAACAAAGTCGTAATAGAGCGAGTTAATGCCATAAACGATGATCATCGTGCCGAGAGTGGTTATGAACGGCGTTACGTTGAGATAGGCGATAATCAGCCCGTTGATCAAACCGATAACCGCGCCAATAGCACAGACAATCAGAATAACCAGCGCAATCGGCATCGTCGCCATTTCCGGGAACACTTTGTTGGCGTTATCCATGGACTGCAATAACGTCGCCGCTACAACTGCCGCCAACCCCACCTGACGACCAGCGGAAAGGTCAGTCCCCTGGGTGACAATTAACCCTGCCACGCCGAGCGCAATAATAATACGCACCGATGACTGGGTGAGAATATTACTCAAGTTCAACAGACTTAAAAATGTTGGGTCCTGGAAAATAATAATCGCCAGCAAAACTAAAAGAACGACGTAAATACCGCCCTCTTTCAGGTAAGTAAGAAAACTTTTCTTATTTAACGCACTCATGGGAAGCCCCTAATCTTAAAGGTGCAAAGACGCAAGACGTAGAATTTCGTTTTGCGTTGTTGTTTTTGTATCGACAATTCCGGAAACGAGGCCATTGCTCATAACCAGAATACGGTCTGTTATCCCTAACAACTCTGGCATTTCAGAGGAGATAATAATAATCCCCTTGCCTTTCTTCGCCAGTTCGGCAATTAACTGATAAATTTCAAACTTCGCTCCGACATCAATACCGCGCGTCGGTTCGTCGAGCATTAATATTTCTGGTTGCGTTAACAGCCAGCGACCAATAATCACCTTTTGCTGATTACCACCTGAGAGCGAACCAATTTGCGTACGATGCCCTGGCGTTTTTACCCGCATCGAATCAATCACCCACTGGGTATCGCTTTTCATCCGCGAGTTATCCAACAAGCCCACTTTATTTTTGTAGTTGCGAATATTGGAAATTAATGAGTTAAAGCCAATATCCAGATAGGCATAAATTCCCGTTGAACGGCGTTCTTCAGTTACTAGTGCAAATCCGTGGTTAATGGCTTCGTTGGCATTATGGTTATTGATCTTTTTGCCATGCAACGTAATGGTGCCAGCAGATTTCTCGCGAATGCCAAATAACGTCTCAACAATATCGGTACGTTTCGCCCCCACCAGCCCGGCAATACCGAGGATCTCCCCTTTATGCAGGTCAAACGAGACATCGCGAATCGATGGCTGGCGTAGTGACGTCAGGTTACGCACTTCGAGGATCACTTCGCCCGGCTTGTTTTCTTTATCCGGGAAACGCTGGTTAAGAGAACGACCAACCATCATGGCGATGATCTTGTCCATCGTCAGCCCTTCCAGCGGTTCGGTAGCGATCCACTGACCGTCGCGCAATACGGTGACTTCATCACATAACTGGAAAATCTCTTCCATTTTATGCGAGATATAGACAATACCGCAGCCGCGTTCTTTTAATTTACGAATAATAGTAAACAGATGATTGACCTCTTTTTCGGTTAACGAAGAAGTCGGTTCATCCATAATCACAATTTTCGCGTTATAGGAAAACGCTTTAGCAATTTCGATCATCTGCATTTGCGAAACAGATAATGTACCGACGCGCGCACGCGGATCGATATCAATATCCAGTTCATCAAAAATCGCTTTAGTTTCGCGGTACATTTTGTCCTGATCAACAAACATGCCTTTGGTGGGATATCGCCCCAGCCACATGTTGTCCATCACCGAACGTTGTAATACCAGGTTTAACTCCTGGTGTACCATCGAAATACCATTTTCCAGTGCTTCTTTGGCAGAATGAAAATCGATCTCTTTACCCTGAAATAAAATGGTGCCGGAATCTTTTTGATAAATACCAAACAGGCATTTTAATAATGTTGATTTTCCCGCGCCGTTTTCCCCCATTAATGCATGGATAGAATGTGGCCGGACATTTAAATTAACGTTATCAAGTGCCTTAACACCGGGAAAGGACTTGTTGATACCGCTCATTTCCAACAAGTATTCACCTGATGACGGAGTCGTTGAGCTGACCATATAATTTTACCTTGTTGGTCATACAATAAGGGCGCAATAAACTATTGCGCCCGTTCAGTCTTATTTCTTGCTGAATTCAGCCAGGTTATCTTTGTCTACGCCAACATAAGGTACGCGAACCACTTTGTTGTCGATTTTCCAGTTGGTGCCGTCAGCGGCGCCCTTGCCATCGGCCAGGTTTTTCGCCAGATCAAAAGTCGCTTTCGCCTGGTTGTTGGCATCATTCAGTACGGTACCCGCCAGCGCACCGGATTTCACCAGCGCCAGAGCTTCTGGCAGCGCATCGACGCCAAACACCGGAATGCTGGACTTGTTGTGTGCTTTCAGCGCTTCAACCGCACCCATTGCCATCGCATCGTTGTTAGCAATAACCACTTCGATTTTGTTGGCGTTCGGGCCAGACAGCCAGGCGTCCATCTTATCTTTCGCCTGAGCAGTGTCCCACATAGCGGTATCTAACTGTAACTGTTCAGTTTTGATGCCTTTGTCGTTCAGTTCTTTAATCACGTAAGTGGTGCGTGCTTCTGCGTCCGGATGGCCCGGCTCGCCTTTCAGCAGTACGAACTGAATCTGACCGTCTTTGTTCAGATCCCACCCCTGATTCGCCGCCCAGTGTTTAGCAATCAGATCGCCCTGGATAATGCCGGACTCTTTGGAGTCAGTACCAACGTAGTAGGCTTTGTCGTAGCTATCCAGTGCCTTACGGGAAGGTTCTTTGTTGAAGAAAACCACCGGCACGTTTTGCCCGCGCGCTTTCTCAATCACCGTACCCGCAGCTGCCGGGTCAACCAGGTTGATTGCCAGCGCCTTCACCCCTTTCGCCAACAGCACGTCAATCTGATCGTTCTGCTTGGACTGGTCATTCTGTGAATCATTCATCAGCAACTGGACGTCTGGTGCTGCTTTCGCATCCTGTTCGATAGCCTTACGCACAACAGACATAAAATTATCGTCATATTTATAAATCGTCACACCAATACGGGTATCAGCAGCGTGTGCAGCGGCGCCGAATAACATGCTGGCCATCACAGCAGACAGGGTTAACACCTTCTTATTCATGGTATCTCCGGTTTTTCTTATGCAGGGTAGTGCTTGAGATAAATGCTCGGCGGGCCAGTATGGTTAATGAAGTGTTACTGAACGCCGAAGCTCATTTTTAAAAATCCGTTCGTCCATGCCCGGTAACGCTCCATAAAACGGCTCTAATTGTTGTTACGACGCCATAACCTCGGTAAAAGCGATTATTCGATGTTACATACAAGTTACAACGTTAAAACGGTGCAATCATAGCTACCACATTGTTAACATACTGTGAAATCACTCACAAATTGAAAGCGGTTACATCCTCTGATTTGCTCAGTTAGTGATCGCCGCCGCATTCTGGCGTATTGCGACAGAATGGCGGCGCACTAACGTCGGCATAAAACAGTGGCTGGCACGCGGATCAATGTTGCCTGCTGCCCCCTGCAAGGCCAGTTCCGTGGCTAATTTTGCCATCGAAGCAATGGGGTAACGCACAGTCGTTAATTGCGGGTCGGTGTAACGAGCAATGGGGATATCATCGAAACCGATGATTGAGAGATGTAACGGAATCGCAATGCCATTATCTTTTAATGCCGTCAGAGCGCCAGCGGCCATATTGTCGTTATAGGCAAATACAGCGGTAAGTTGTAGATTGCGCCCGAGTAGTTCAACCATCGCCGCCTCGCCGCCTGGCATATCCGGCGTCCCCGTGCCAATCCAGCTTTCCGGCGGAACAATATCCTGCTCTTTCAGCGCGCTTATCCAGCCCGCTTTACGCATTGCGTCATCTTCAATGCTGTGGCTGGAAGAGAGATAGCCGATACGTTGATGACCGTTATTCAGCAACATGCGCGTCGCCATTCTGGCACCGCTGATATTATCCAGACAAACACAGCGATGGGCATAGCCTGGCACAACCCGATTGATGAGCACCATGCCGGGAATGTTGTCCATAAATTGCGCCAGCTCGTCGTCACTTAACGCTTTTGAATGAACGATCAACGCGTTACAACGCTGGCGGATTAGCACTTCGATGGCGTGACGCTCTTTTTCCGCTTCATGATAGCTATTGCCAATCAACACATATTTCTGATGTTGCTGGGCAACGAGATCGACGGCTTTAACCAATGCGCCGAAAAATGCATCTGAAACATCCATGACCACCACACCGATGGTATCGCTCACCTGAGTTGCCAGCGCCTGTGCATTGGCATTTGGCCGATAATCCAACTCACTCACCGCTTTCATAACTGCTTCACGCGTGTCGGCACTTACCAGCGTGCTGTTATTGAGCACCCGGGAAACCGTTGCCACAGAGACGCCAGCCTGACGCGCTACATCACGAATGGTGATCATATTCACTACCTGTTATGAGATTGCAGTAGGTTACTGCTTGCTGGCGGCTATTTTGTCAGCACTGAATACAGGACTTCGTGAATCGAGTCACAGCAATGGAAACGGTTACAGCCGTTTTGTTAATGAATGTGATCCAGATCGTTATCTGGATGTTTTAGATAATGCAGGTCCGGCAGCGCGCAAGGTTAACTGACGCCAGAGCCATTCCACCGGCCCCTGACGGAAGTAACGCAGCCAGATAACAGAGAAAAGCAGGTTCGCCAGCCATACCGGAACGACAAACACCAGCAACTCCAGGCGGTCAAACTGCATAAACAAACCGAGGTGGTAAAACAGCGTGGTACAAATCAGCGTTTGCAGTAGATAATTGGTTAGCGCCATCCGTCCGACGCAGGCGATTGCCAATACCAGCTTAAAGCGGCTTAATTGCGGCCAAAAGCCATAAAACAGCGACGCATAGCCAATTGCCTGAAACGGCGCGCTAAGTTCACGCGGCATTTGAAGTAAGAAGGCACACCAGCGATACGCCCAGTCCAGCCACCATTGCAGTGCGATAGCAGGAAGGTTAATCAGCACACCAATTGCCACCAGCACAAAACCGGTACGACGATAGTGACCTAAGCTGAACTGCCCTTTCAGCCAGCCGCTACGCATCAGCGCCGCGCCAATTAACATCATCCCCGCCAGTTGCCAGCCATACTGCGCGCCCAGTGCCAGTAAACTGTTGCCTACGCCATCGGCGCGGTTACTGATCGCTTCAACGCCGCCATGAAGTTTCCAGTATTTTTCATACAAAATGGCCGATGCATCTGGCGTCCAGGCGCGGCTGGTCTGGCTGTCAGAAATCAACCCCAGCAACAGCAAAACGCCAATCCCCACCAGATACAGCATCACGCCAGTATTAAATAAACTTTTTACCGATGGCGCATCGCGCACCAGTCGCCAACTGATTAAGCCCACCAACCCGTAAGCCAGCAGGATATCGCCGTCCCAGAACAATAAACCGTGAATAAAGCCCAGCAAGACTAACAGTGTTAACCGCGACTGAATCCAGCGTCTGCCGCGCGGCAGCAACATTTGTAGGCCCGCGCCAAACAGCAGCGCAAAAAGCGTGAGGAATTTTACCTGACCGATGAGATCCAAAAACGCCCAGGTCCAGGCGTCGGACGGGGCAATAGTGCCATACCAGGCGGGATTGAGATAAGCCGCCTTTGGTAAACCAAAGGCGCTGATGTTTAATAGCAGGATCCCCAGAATGGCGACGCCGCGAACAAAATCGAGCGTGACGTTGCGCTCCATGGTTCCTGCCTTTTAATCAGTTGTGATGACGCACAGCGCGCAGAAACTCGTGCCGCGTATTCTGACTGGATTTGAACAAACCACCGAGGGAGGTCGTTGTCGTGGCGCTGGTTGCATCGCGGATGCCACGCGCTTTCACGCAGTAATGCACCGCGTCGATGGAGACAGCCACGTTATTGGTGCCCAGCAGCGTTTGCAGCGCAATGAGGATTTGCTGAGTCAGACGTTCCTGCACCTGCGGGCGCTGGGCAAAGAACTGCACGATGCGGTTAATTTTCGACAGGCCAATCACCGAATCTTTCGGGATATAGGCTACCGTCGCTTTGCCATCGATAGTGACAAAATGGTGCTCGCAGGTGCTGGTCAGGGTGATATCGCGCACGGTGACCATTTCATCGACCTTCATTTTGTTTTCAATGAGGGTGATTTTCGGGAAATTGGCGTAATCCAGACCGGAGAAAATTTCATCGACATACATTTTAGCGATGCGATGCGGCGTTTCCATCAAACTGTCATCAGCGAGGTCGAGATTCAATAGCTGCATGATTTCAGTCATATGACCGGCGATAAGGCTTTTGCGCGTTTCGTTATCCATTTCATGCACGGGCGGGCGCAGCGGTGTTTCCAGTCCTCGCGCAACTAACGCTTCATGAACCAGGGCCGCTTCTTTACTGAGTGATGGCATTTATGTTTTCTCCTGCAGGTGTGACGCCTCCGCCCTGCGTGGGGGCAAAGTTATTAAGCTGATTAGCAGCCCGATTATTGTGCGTGAGGTGGCGCACATAATCCAGTATTCACAGCGATAATTATTGTAATTGCCGCTGCCTTTCAGCGTTAGATGTTAAAACATCGTTATGCATATGCGGAAGTGAAAGTTACTCACAGCGCATTGAATAAACGGTATGATGACTAAAATGCAAACAACACAACAAGGAGCCACGCATGGAAATGCTCGAAGAGCACCGCTGTTTTGAAGGCTGGCAGCAACGCTGGCGGCACGACTCCAGTACCTTAAATTGCCCGATGACGTTCAGCATCTTTCTCCCACCGCCCCGCGACAACGCCCCTCCGCCTGTGCTGTACTGGCTTTCAGGTTTAACCTGCAATGACGAGAACTTCACCACCAAAGCAGACGCTCAGCGCGTAGCGGCAGAACTGGGGATTGTGCTGGTGATGCCAGACACCAGCCCGCGCGGCGAACAGGTTGCCAACGATGATGGCTACGATTTAGGCCAGGGTGCAGGGTTTTATCTCAACGCCACGCAACCACCGTGGGCGACGCATTACCGGATGTATGATTATCTGCGCGATGAATTACCGATGCTGATTCAATCGCAATTTAACGTCAGCGATCGCTGTGCTATTAGCGGTCATTCGATGGGGGGTCATGGCGCATTGATTATGGCGCTGAAAAATCCGGGCAAATACACCAGCGTTTCGGCCTTTGCGCCGATTGTGAATCCGTGCAGCGTCCCGTGGGGAATCAAAGCATTTAGCGCCTATTTAGGTGAGGACAAAAATGCATGGCTGGAATGGGACAGTTGCGCGCTGATGTACGCCAGCAATGCGCAAGATGTGATTCCGACGCTTATCGATCAGGGTGATAACGATCAGTTTCTTGCCGACCAGCTTCAACCCGCGGTACTGGCAGAAGCTGCGCGCCAGAAAGCGTGGCCGATGACGCTACGTATTCAACCTGGTTATGATCACAGTTATTACTTCATTGCTTCTTTTATAGAGGATCATCTGCGCTTCCATGCGCAGTATTTACTGAAGTGAAAGTTCGCCCGGTTCGCCGGGCATCTCTTCATCAGAAGCGATAATCCACTGCCATAAAGTAACGACGCCCGTCTTCGTTATAGCTGTAGTCATCACGACTCAGATCTTTGTCGCCCAGGTTCAGCACGCCTGCGCGCAGTTTGACGTCTTTGGTCACCTGCCAGGCCGCGCCGGTATTCCAGATGGTATAACCGCCCGGTGTTTTAGCGGTATCGCTGTCGGCACGTTTCTGACCGGTGTAGTGACCAGAAACATAGAACGACCAGTCTTCCAGCGCCAGCGGTTTCCAGTCCAGCGTACCGTTAGCGGTATGGAACGGCAGATCGGATAGCGGTTTGTTTTCACCGTTGCTGACATCGCGTCCATCGTTGTAGGTGTAGTTGAGTGACAGCTTCCATTCATCGTTGAACGGGATTTTCAACTCAGTTTCCACACCCTGGATACGTGCTTTATTGACGTTGTAGTAACTGAACACCGGTATACGTCGACCGTTTGCCCCCGTTTCAAAACCAACAAAGTTTTGGTAACCCGGCGCAGCATTGACGTCAGATGTACGGCTGATGCTAATACGATCTTTCACATCATTGCGGAAGACGGTCACACTGGATTCAACGCCTTCCAACCAACCTTCTTCGCCCATGTAGTAAAGCCCCAGCTCCCAACTTTCGCTGGTTTCTGGTTTCAGGTCCGGGCTACCAATAATCTTGCATGCGCCACGGCAGGAGTTGGTCGTCCAGTCGGGGCTAAGTTGCAACAGAGAAGGTGCTTTAAAAGCCGTCGCCCAGCCGCCTTTTACTGTTACGGTATCAGTGGCGTTATAGACCAGATAGGCACGCGGGCTCCAGTGTTCTCCGTAGGTTTCGTGATCGTCCATACGCACGCCGGTCGTCAGCGCCAGCGGCTCGAAGATCCGCCATTCATCTTCCACAAACAGCGCGTACTGACTGGCGGACGTTTTAGTGCTGGTGCCACCGGTCAGGTTCACCGCATCGCTAAGTTTGTCGTGGCGCCATTCACCACCTACCGTGACAAACTGATTGATAGCCGTCAGCGGCAGCGTGTATTTACCATCGACCGTGTTACTTTCGGAAGTAATCGGGCTACTGTTGCCAGGGTTTTTGTTCTCGACTTTCTCACCATAATATTTCAGTTCGCTGGTGCCGTAATCCCAGCGCCCATTATGGCTTACGGAGTAGTTCTGGCGTTCGAGGCGGTTTTTGTCCAGCGAGTCAGAATCGCGATCCTGGCGGTCGAAACCGTAACCAGCGGTAAAATCGTGATTTTGATTCGGCGTCCAGGCAAATTCGACATTGCCGTCGCGGCTGGAGAATCCTTCAATACGCGGCGTTTCTCCCGTGTCGGTAGTAGAGGAACTCTGCGGGTCATCCTTTTCACGTTTTGCCAGGCTGCCGTAAACTTTCATTCCCAGCACGCCGTCAATCAGCGGTCCACTCGTGAAGAACTGGCCGTTGTAGGTGTCACCGCGATCGCGATGTTCCTGAATGGTGGTATCTACCGTTACCGTACCTGACCATTTCTGGCCGATTTTTTTGGTGATGATGTTCACCACGCCGCCGAGCGCATCGGAACCATACAGTGAAGACATCGGGCCACGTACCACTTCGATACGTTCGATGGAATCGACCGGGATCCAGTTCAGGTCAAAGTCATTATGGCGGAAGACGGCATTGCGCGAGTTAACACGTTTACCATCGACAAGAATCAGGGTGTAGCTGCTATCAAGACCACGAATACTGACGCCCTTACGGTTGTCCCCTTCGTTAGTCAGTTGTACGCCCGGCACTTCTTTGAGGACATCCTTCAAATTTTGCACTGGTTTACGTTGCAAATCTTGCTGGGTAATGACACTGATACTGGCGGGCGCATCTTTGAGGTTTTGTTCAACGGAAGATGCCGTGACTACCATCGTTTCGCCATCATCATCAACCGCTAACACAGGCCATGCACATGAAACTGCGGACAAACACAGCCCGACCCGTACGAAAGGGTTCAACCTAAACATTCCATATCTCCATGAGGTAACTACGAAAATAAAATGGGTTATCGCTCACATCTTCTTCATGTCCCCTTGCGTACGGCAGCATCGCGGTAGACTTTTTTGTATGCAGGTGATCATCCCAAAAGCCTGAACAGCCTCTGATTTGTCAGCCTTTTTTGATTTCGGCGTAACGATAATGCAAACGATAACAATTATCAATCCAAATGTTAAATTTTATATCCGTATGAATACTAAGGAAAAGAAAAAGCCCTCTCGGTTGAGAGGGCTTTATTAAGGAAGGGGTAAAACTTATTTCTTATCGTTCTGCGGGAACTTCATTTCGCTGTAGCGTACGAAGTGGGTTCCTTTAATCAACTTATAGCCAAACCAGATCATAAGGAACAGCGGGATGCCAATATAGGTTGCCGCTACGCCACCCCAGTCGATAGTGTCTTTCAGGAACGCTTCGTAGTTCTGGCCCAGAGTGATAATCAGGCACAGCACAAAAGCGAAGATCGGTCCCAGCGGGAAGAAGCCTGAACGGTACGGCAGATCGTTAATATCATGCCCCTGCAGCACATAACCGCGACGGAAACGATAATGGCTGATCGCAATTCCCAGCCAGGCGATAAAGCCTGTCATACCGGAGGTGTTCAGCAGCCACAGGTATACCGTCTGGTTACCAAACATGGAGGTCAGGAAGCACAGACCTGCAATTACCGTGGTCGCATACAGTGCGTTACGCGGTACGCCGCCACGCGACAATTTAGCGAAAATGCGCGGTGCTTTACCGTCACACGCCAGGGTGTACAGCATACGAGTAGACGCATACATACCGGAGTTACCCGCTGACAGCACCGCCGTCAGAATAACCGCGTTCATCACCGCCGCCGCAGAGAGCAGACCCGCATGCTGGAACACCAGGGTGAACGGGCTGACGCTGATGTCTTTAACATCATTACGCAGCAGGCTCGGATCGGTGTATGGAATGATCAGGCTGATGATCAGGATTGCGAACACATAGAACAGCAGGATTCGCCAGAACACCTGACGTACCGCGCGTGGAATGTTTTTCGCCGGTTCTTCGGACTCGCCTGCAGCAATACCGATCAGCTCGGTTCCCTGGAAAGAGAAGCCGACAATCATTGCCACACCGATCATCGCCGCAAAACCACCAGCAAATGGTGCTTCGCCAATCGTCCAGTTGCTCCAGCCCGCAGGCTGTGCGCCTTTGAAGATGCCGATAATCATCATCACGCCGACGATGATAAAGACAATGACCGTGGTGACTTTGATCAGTGAGAACCAGTATTCCGCCTCGCCAAAGCCACGAACTGAAATGTAGTTCAGGAGGAAGATAACGCCGAGGAACAGCGCACTCCAGATCCAACCCGGGGTGTCCGGGAACCACCAGCTCATGACCAACTGAGCGGCCACCAGGTCAACGGCGATAGTTACCGCCCAGTTGTACCAGTAGTTCCAGCCCAGCGCGAAGCCAAAGCCTTCTTCAACATAGTTCTGACCGTAAGTGGCAAAGGAACCAGAAACCGGCATATATGCCGCCAGTTCACCAAGACTGGTCATCAGGAAGTAAACCATCAGGCCGATCAGAATATACGAGAGCAGCGCCCCACCTGGACCTGCCTGAGAGATCGTTGCGCCAGAGGCAACAAAAAGACCCGTACCGATGGAACCGCCAATGGCAATCATCGTCAGGTGACGCGCCTTTAATTCACGGCGTAAGCCCGGCGCTTCTGTGGTTTTAGTTTCGGAAACCATACGAAAATGCTATCCATCTTAAAAATGAGGCGCGATTGTAGCAGACGATTTGCAATCCTTCCGGTAGAAATACGCTTTTATAAGACACCTTCATGATCGTCCAGGGATTATAAGTAAAGCAACCAATCTCTTTTCCGGCGAATGTATACCGGTGGTGCTGCGTCGCGAAATCGACACAGCCCCCGTAGGTTTCTGTACAACAGATTAACGCGGCAAAGTGGAGGAATCGCAGTACTCCAGAAAGCGCCGTAACGCGTTGGAAAGGTGTTTCTGCCGATGATGTATACGCCACAACGTACGCATCAGGCGCGGCAGAGGGACAGCAACTTCACTTAATGTGCCAGCCTGCAATTGATCTTCAATGACCCTTCGCGACAGGCAACTAATTCCCAACCCATGACGCACCGCATGTTTGATTGCCTCGGAGTTACCTAATTCCATCGCCATCTCAAACTTCGGTAAATGCGACAGTAACAGATAATCGACGATCTCCCGCGTGCCGGAACCGCGTTCACGCAGGATCCACGGCGCAGCGGCCAGCTGTTCTAAAGTGACCGGACCACGAGCCAGCGGCGAAGTCGGCGCGGCGAAAACCACCAGCTCGTCTTCCAGCCACGGTTCAGAAATGATTTCAGTGCTGTGGCACGGTCCTTCAATAAAGCCAATATCAACGCGGAAATCCAGCACCGCTTGCATCACGTCCTGGCTGTTCCCAACGCTCAGTTCAATCGGCAACTGCGGATAATCATGGCGATAACGGGCGATGACTGCAGGCAGAATGTAGTTACCGATGGTACTACTGGCATAGACACGAATCGCGCCGTTGTCTTCGCGAAACAGTTGTTCGATTTCAATCGCCTGTTCAAGCAGTGCCAACGCACGCGGATAGAGCAGCCGCCCGTGTTCATTAACAACCAGTCTTTTACCCACGCGATCAAATAGTTGCACGCCAAGCTGCCCTTCCAGGTCGGTCAAGGCTGCGCTCACTGCTGATTGCGACAACGCCAGCATCACCGACGCCTGGGTGGTTGATCCACTTTTCAATACTTCTGCAAAAACTTCCAACTGCCGGAGGGTGATGTGCATAGTCGCTTACCACTTATAAAGATTAATTATAAATATATAATCAATTTTATTTTTAAACCAGTTAGTCGTAACCTTATGCCCGGTTAAAGGAGAGGGTTATGACGAATATCACCTTACAGAAACAACATCGTACACTGTGGCATTTTATTCCGGGGTTAGCCCTGAGTGCAGTTATCACCGGGGTCGCCCTGTGGGGTGGTTCCATTCCCGCGATTGCGGGTGCCGGGTTTAGTGCCCTCACCCTCGCAATCTTGTTGGGGATGGTTTTAGGCAACACCATCTATCCGCACATCTGGAAAAGCTGTGACGGTGGCGTGCTGTTTGCCAAGCAATATTTATTACGTCTGGGTATCATTCTTTATGGCTTCCGTCTGACGTTCTCACAAATTGCCGATGTCGGTATCAGTGGGATCATCATTGACGTGCTGACGCTGTCCAGTACCTTCCTGCTGGCTTGCTTCCTGGGGCAGAAAGTGTTTGGTCTGGATAAGCACACCAGCTGGTTGATCGGTGCCGGTAGCAGTATCTGTGGTGCTGCAGCGGTACTGGCGACTGAGCCGGTAGTGAAAGCGGAAGCCAGTAAAGTAACCGTGGCTGTTGCAACCGTTGTTATCTTCGGGACCGTCGCGATTTTCCTCTACCCGGCGATATATCCGCTGATGTCTCAATGGTTTAGCCCGGAAACTTTCGGTATCTACATTGGTTCTACTGTGCACGAAGTGGCGCAGGTGGTGGCGGCAGGTCATGCCATCAGCCCGGATGCAGAAAACGCAGCAGTTATTTCCAAAATGCTGCGCGTGATGATGCTGGCCCCGTTCCTCATTCTGCTGGCGGCGCGTGTTAAACAGCTGTCTGGGGCGAACAGCGGCGAGAAAAGCAAAATCACTATTCCGTGGTTTGCCATCTTGTTCATCGTAGTTGCCATCTTTAACTCGTTCCACCTGTTACCGCAGAGCGTGGTGAACATGCTGGTAACGCTGGATACCTTCCTGCTGGCAATGGCGATGGCGGCGCTGGGTCTGACCACTCACGTCAGCGCGCTGAAAAAAGCCGGGGCGAAACCTCTGCTGATGGCACTGGTACTGTTTGCCTGGCTGATTGTTGGTGGTGGTGCAATTAACTATGTGATTCAAAGCGTCATCGCATAAACCACTACATCTTGCTCCTGTTAACCCGCTATCATTACCGTTTTCCTCCAGCGGGTTTAACAGGAGTCCTCGCATGAAATACATTGGAGCGCACGTTAGTGCTGCTGGCGGTCTGGCAAATGCCGCAATTCGCGCCGCCGAAATCGACGCAACCGCGTTTGCCTTGTTCACCAAAAACCAACGTCAGTGGCGTGCCGCACCGCTCACGACGCAAACCATCGATGAATTCAAAGCCGCCTGTGAAAAATATCACTACACATCGGCGCAAATTCTTCCCCACGACAGTTATCTGATTAACCTCGGACATCCGGTCGCTGAAGCCCTGGAAAAATCGCGCGATGCCTTTATAGATGAAATGCAGCGTTGCAAACAACTGGGACTTTCTTTGCTCAACTTCCACCCTGGCAGCCATCTGATGCAGATTTCAGAAGAGGATTGCCTTGCGCGTATTGCCGAATCCATCAACATTGCACTGGATAAAACACAAGGTGTGACCGCGGTTATTGAAAATACCGCCGGTCAGGGCAGCAACCTTGGATTTAAATTCGAACATCTCGCGGCGATTATCGACGGTGTGGAAGATAAATCCCGCGTCGGCGTCTGCATTGATACCTGCCATGCTTTCGCTGCCGGGTATGATTTGCGTACTCCAGCCGAATGCGAGAAAACGTTCGCTGATTTTGCTCGTATTGTTGGCTTTAAGTATCTGCGCGGGATGCACCTCAACGATGCGAAAAGTACCTTTGGCAGCCGCGTTGATCGCCATCATAGCCTTGGTGAAGGCAATATCGGTCATGATGCGTTCCGCTGGATCATGCAGGACGACCGCTTCGACGGCATTCCGCTGATCCTCGAAACCATCAACCCGGATATCTGGGCAGAAGAGATCGCCTGGCTGAAAGCGCAACAAACTGAAAAAGCGGTAGCCTGAAAATGAACAACCGGGAGAAGGAAATCCTTGCAATTTTACGGCGTAACCCGCTGATTCAGCAGAATGAAATTGCGGATATGCTGCAAATTAGCCGTTCGCGCGTAGCGGCGCATATTATGGATTTAATGCGCAAAGGGCGGATTAAAGGCAAAGGTTACATTCTCACCGAGCAGGAATATTGCGTGGTGGTGGGAACAATCAATATGGATATTCGCGGGATGGCGGATATCCGTTATCCGCAAGCGGCCTCTAATCCCGGTACGATTCATTGCTCGGCGGGCGGCGTTGGGCGCAACATTGCCCACAATCTGGCGCTGTTAGGCCGCGACGTCCATTTACTCTCGGTGATTGGCGATGACTTTTATGGCGAAATGCTCCTGGAAGAGACGCGCCGCGCCGGAGTGAATGTCTCCGGCTGTGTTCGTTTACACGGCCAAAGCACATCGACGTATCTGGCAATTGCCAATCGAGACGATGAAACCGTGCTGGCGATTAACGATACCCATCTGCTGGAACAGTTGACACCGCAACTACTGAACGGGTCGCGCGATTTACTTCATCATGCGGGCGTGGTGCTGGCAGATTGTAACCTGACTGCCGAGGCGCTGGAGTGGGTCTTCACCCTTGCCGATGAAATCCCGGTGTTTGTCGACACCGTTTCAGAATTTAAAGCGGGCAAAATCAAACACTGGCTGGCGCATATTCACACTCTGAAACCCACTTTGCCAGAGCTGGAAATTTTATGGGGCCAGCCGATAACCAGCGATGCTGATCGTAATGCCGCCGTGAATGCGTTGCATCAGCAAGGTGTTCAGCATCTGTTTGTTTATTTGCCCGATGAGTCAGTTTATTGCAGCGAAAAGGATGGTGAACAATTTTTGCTGACTCCGCCAGCACATACGACGGTAGACAGTTTTGGTGCTGACGATGGTTTTATGGCGGGCCTGGTGTATAGCTTTCTGGAAGGAAGCAGTTTCCGTGATAGCGCCCATTTTGCGATGGCCTGCGCGGCAATTTCGCGCGCCAGCGGCAGCTTAAACAACCCAACCCTGTCTGCCGATAACGCGCTTTCATTAGTGCCAATGGTGTAACAATGTTGCCGGATGCGACGCTTAACGCGTCTTATCCGGCTCATAAATCGCGCACTACGCTAAACCAATAAAGAACCCGGCAATGGTCGCACTCATCAGGTTGGAAAGCGTCGCCGCCGCCAGCGCCCGTAAACCAAGCTGGGCGATTTCCGGCGCACGGTGTGGCGCAACCGCAGAAAATGCCCCAACCACTACCCCGATAGAACCAAAGTTAGCGAAACCGCACAGAGCAAAAGAAATAATCGCCACGGTTTTTGCATCCAGAGTGCCACCCGTTTGCAGATATGGCGAGAAATTGAGATAAGCAACAAATTCATTGATCGCCAGCTTCTGCCCAATCAAACTCCCGGCAAGATTTGCATCACTCCAGTCAACACCCATCACCCACGCCAGCGGGGCCAGCAGATAACCTAAAATGGACTCCAGCGAGGCTTGCTCAAAACCAAACCAGCCGCCAACGCCGCCGATAATACCGTTAATTAACGCAATGATGGCAACAAATGCCATGACTACTGTCGCCACACCCGCAGCGATTTTCAGCCCGGTCATTGCCCCTGTAGCAGCGGCCTCAATAATGCTTTTTGGCGGTGTTTCGGTGAAAGAGAGGTTATTAAAGGAAACCTGCGAAGATTCCGTAGCCGGGCTTAACAGGCGGGCAAACAAGATCCCGCCGGGGATCGCCATTAACGATGCCGCCAGCAAATATTCCACAGGCACGCCCAGTGCAGCGTAACCAATCATCGTCGAACCGGCAATTGAGGCCATACCGCTGCAAATAGCTGTAAACAGCTCATTGCGATTCAGACGATCGATAAAGGGCTTCACGATCGCCGGAATTTCGTTTTGCCCAAGGAAAATGGTAGTAACCGCGACGAATGACTCAATCTTGCTGATATTTAATGCTTTCTGGAAGATACCGCCAAGAATGCGAATTAAGATCCCCATCACGCCGATGTAGTAGAGAATACTCACCAGTGCAGTGACGAAGATAATTGCCGGTAATACCCTGAAACCAAAGATAAATCCTGCGCCATCAAATAAGGTATCCATCTTCGGTCCGACCAGAGAACCGAAGATAAATGCGCTACCCGCGTCGCTGTACGCCATCACTTTATGGACGCCAAAAGCGACTTTTTCAGCGAGCCAACGCCCTGGCGGTAACCAAAGCATTATGCCGCCAATCACGACCTGTAACACTAACGCCGCGCCAACGGTACGCAGGCTGATCTTCTTCTTGTTTACTGACAGTAAAAACGCAATCGTCAGCAATACCACCATTCCCAGAACACTTCTCATGACATCCATAGTTATTATCTCTTCATGTCATTTTGGGCGACGGCTTTCTGCCCATCAGAAATAGCCGGGCCTGCATCTTGCGATACTGACCCGGCTTGTTATCAACACTTAATGGGTTTTGATGTAGCCGCGAACGCACTCTTCGACTAAGCCCCAGAACCAGTCGGTATCAATAGTGATGCCGACTTTGGCATTGGCGGGCTTGCCAAGAACGCCCAACTCGTCGCAGACGGTACGCCCGTAGCAAGGGCCGCTATTAACGTCCACTTCGACGTACATATCCTGGGTTTTAATGCCATTCGGGTTAATCAGATAACCGATGCAGGTGGCGTCGTGCACCGGGCCGCCAGCCAGACCGTAGTTTTCGAACTGCGTTTTGAGAGTGAAGTTCATGATGTCGCTGAACAGCTCCCCGGCAGGGCCGCCTGCCCTTTCCATCCGTGCAATCACGTCCGGGGTGCAAACGGTCTGGTTGGTGAGATCGAGGCCCATCATCACCAACGGAACGCCGGAGGTGAACACCACGCGTGCGGCTTCCGGGTCAGCAAAGATGTTGAACTCGGCAGACGGCGTAAAGTTGCCAGTACCATAAGCGCCGCCCATCAGTACAATTTCACGGATTTTGGGCAGGATTGCGGGTTGCATGCGCATTGCCACCGCGATGTTTGACAATGGACCAACCGGCACCAGAGTGATATCGCCATCGCTTGCCATCAGGGTATCGATGATGTATTTCACCGCATGAGTGTTTTCTGCCTGGCGGGTCAACGGCTCGAATACCGGGCCATCCAGTCCGGTTTCACCGTGAATATTATCGGCAACAATTTGTTGACGCATAATGGGCTGCGGCATCCCCGCATAAACCGGAACATTAATCTCCAGTTTCTGGCAAACATTCAGGCCATTAATTAATGTTTTATCAAGCGTCTGATTACCCGCCACAATAGTGATACCTAATAAATCAATCGCCGGATGTTTCGCAGCCATCATTATGGCAATAGCATCATCATGACCCGGATCACAATCCAGAATAATTTTTCTCTTTTCCATTGTTTATTTCCTCTGTTTCCAGTTGCGTTATTTTTTCTACAGCAAAGAAAATTCGACCGGGTCGATGATTGAATCTTAACAACAGCGTACGTATGCTAAATATGAGAAATCTCATAGCGGATAAACATCGTGAAAGAAATCCACAATAATGAATTGAAGCAACAACTGATAAACGAATCCGCATTTAAGGATTGCTTTTCAACGGATGTTTCAGCCGATACGCGACTGTTTCATTTTTTAGCGCGTGACTACATTGTGCAGGAAGGGCAACAGCCGTCCTGGCTGTTTTACCTGACGCGAGGCCGTGCCAGGCTTTACGCCACGCTGGCCAATGGTCGCGTGTCGCTGATCGATTTCTTTGCCGCGCCCTGTTTTATTGGCGAGATTGAGTTAATCGACAAAGACCATGAACCGCGTGCGGTACAGGCTATTGAAGAGTGTTGGTGTATTGCGCTCCCCATGAAACATTACCGCCCGCTGTTATTAAACGACACGCTATTTTTACGAAAACTCTGCGTCACCTTAAGTCATAAAAATTATCGCAATATTGTTTCTTTAACTCAGAACCAATCATTTCCGTTAGTGAATCGCCTGGCAGCATTTATATTACTCTCGCAGGAAAGTGATCTTTATCACGAAAAGCACACGCAAGCCGCAGAGTATTTGGGCGTTTCTTATCGACATCTTTTATATGTTCTCGCGCAATTCATTCACGACGGTTTATTAATTAAAAACAAGAAAGGGTATCTAATTAAAAACAGAAAGCAGTTGTCAGGACTGGCGCTGGAGATGGACCCGGAGAATAAATTCTCCGGGATGATGCAGTAAAAATTATTTGCAATAGCGCGATTGCCGGATACGTCTTATCCGGACTACAAATCGAGCATTACGCCAGCCCAAGAAAGAACCCGGCAATAGTCGCACTCATCAGGTTGGAAAGCGTCGCTGCTGCCAGCGCCCGTAAACCAAGCTGGGCGATTTCCGGAGCACGTTTTGGCGAAATAGCCGAAAACGCCCCAACGACAACGCCGATAGAACCAAAGTTAGCAAAACCACACAGCGCAAAGGAGATAATTGCCACGGTTTTCACTTCCAGCGTGCCACCCGTTTGCAGATACGGTGAGAAACTCAGGTAAGCAACAAATTCGTTTATCGCCAGTTTCTGCCCAATCAGACTACCCGCAAGGTTAGCATCGCTCCAGTCTACCCCCATGATCCACGCCAGCGGTGCCAGCACATAGCCAAAAATACTTTCCAGAGAAGCATTGGCGAAACCAAACCAGCCGCCAATTCCGCCGATAATGCCGTTGATCAGCGCAATAATTGCGACAAACGCCATTACCACCGTCGCCACACCAGCGGCGATTTTCAGCCCGGTCATCGCACCGCTCGCCGCCGCTTCGATAAAGCTTTTTGGCGGCGTTTCGCTGAATGACAGGTTTTCAAATGTCACCTGCGAAGGCTCGGTTGCTGGGCTAAGAATACGCGCAAACAAAATACCGCCGGGGATAGCCATCAGCGATGCCGCTAACAGGTAGTCAATCGGCACGCCCATTCCGGCATAACCAATCATCATCGAACCAGCAATGGACGCCATCCCGCTACAAATTGCGGTAAACAACTCGTTGCGATTCATGCGATCGATAAACGGTTTTACGATCGCCGGGATCTCGTTTTGCCCGAGGAAAATAGTGGTAACCGCAACAAAAGATTCGATTTTGCTGATGTTGAGGGCTTTCTGGAAAATACTGCCAAGAATACGAATCAGCAGTCCCATTACGCCAATGTAGTACAGTAGGCTGATAAGCGCAGTGACGAAGATAATCGCCGGGAGTACGCGAAAGGCGAAGATAAAGCCCGCGCCATCAAAGAGAACATCCATTTTCGGCCCAACCAGCGAACCAAAAATGAAGGCGCTACCGGCATCACTGTAAGACATCACTTTATGAACGCCTAATGCCGCCTGTTCTACTGCCCATTTTCCCGGCGGAAAATAGAGCATGATGCCTCCAATGGCGATTTGCAGCAGCAGCGCGGCCCCAACAGTGCGCAAACTGATGCCCTTTTTATTCACCGACAACACAAACGCAATTGCCAGCAATACCACCATACCCACCAAACTTCTCATTATATCCATAATGATTTTCCCTTTATGCCAGTAAACCCGGCGCCAGCGCCAGGTTTCGGTATGTATGATCAGTACGGGCGACGGCTTTCTGCCCGTCGGAAATTAACCCGCGAGACGCTGGTATTCTTTGGCAATTTCACTCGCCAGAATGGCGTTGTTGAACACCAGCTGGATGTTGGATTTCAGGCTGTCACCGCCGGTCAGTTCAGCAACGCGCGCCAGCAAGAACGGCGTACTTTCTTTACCAATAACACCCTGCGCTTCAGCTTCAGCTACCGCCTGATCGATCGCCGCATTGATAGTGTGTTCCGGCATAGCAAACTGTTCCGGGATCGGGTTCGCTACCACGAGGCCACCGTTCAGCCCGCTTTGCCATTTCACCGCCATCGCGCGGGCAATTTCTGTGGCACTGTCGAGACGAATGCTGACGTCAAACGGGCTGGTCCGGCAGAAAAACGCAGGCAGCGCTTTGGTCTGATAGCCAATTAGAGGTACACCGAAAGTTTCTAAATATTCGGTAGTTAAGCCTAAATCGAGAATAGATTTCGCCCCGGCACAAACGACGGTGACATTGGTGTGCCCCAGTTCTTGCAAATCGGCAGAAATATCGAAGGTATGTTCCGCCCCGCGATGCACACCACCAATTCCCCCAGTGGCAAATACTTTAATTCCGGCAAGCGCCGCAATAATCATCGTTGAAGCAACGGTGGTTGCGCCATTTTTTCCGGCGGCAACAACAAAAGGTAAATCGCGACGACTAACTTTAGTCACGTTATGCCCTTCACGACCCAGCAATTCAATTTCTTCTTTGCTTAAACCCACTTTCATCACGCCGCCAATAATGGCGATAGTGGCAGGTACAGCGCCCTGTTTACGAATAGTTTCTTCCACTTCAATTGCCGTCTGGGCATTTTGTGGAAACGGCATACCGTGAGAGATAATGGTCGATTCCAGCGCAACTACTGGTTTTTTGCTTTTTAAAGCATCCTGAACTTCCGGGGAAATTTGTAATAATTCAGGGGAAATGTTTAATTCAGACATTCTGCGTTCTCCACTAACGATATAACGTTGGCAATCGATAAATTGGGGTTATTGGTGTATTCACAGGAGAGCGCCATTGACGAACATCCCTGTGCAAAACGAACAGATTCGGCAAACGGCATACCGTCGACCCAACACGAAGCAAGACCTGCCATCATGGCATCGCCCGCTCCGGTAACATTAATGACATTGGTTTTAATCGGTGCAGACCAGCCGTTTTCACCGCCGATTTCACTGTAGTAAACACCGTCTCCGCCCATACTCAGTACCAGGCGGTTCAGGCCATGTTGATGGAACCAGGCGGCAACTTTTGCGACATCTTCACGCCCTGACAACGCAATCCCGCTCAGGGTTTCTGCTTCAAGGCGGTTTGGCTTCAGGGTGTGGATCTGACTTAGACGGTCGCGCACTTTGACACATTTCCATGCCGAAACTGGATCGACAAATACAGGTACGTCGGCGGCATTATCCAGAATCCAGACCAACGCCTCTTCACTGATATTACAGTCAGCGACAATGACCTTTGCTCCCTGGATAAATTCACGGTGCTGTGCGAGATATTCCGCAGAAATACAGTTACTAATATTCATGTCATTTATAGCAACCAACATTTCACCGGTATTATCGAGCAATGATAAATAGCTCGACGTATTTTCCCCTGGCACAATCAGGCATTTCTCGACATAAACACCGGATTGATTGGTTTGCGTCAGGAGTGATTGACCATAAAAATCACTGCCTACAGCGCTAAGTAGCCAGACTTTATTCCCCAGTAACGCCAGATTTTGCGCGATATTGCGCCCTACTCCACCAGGAGTAAATTTTATTTTACCTGGATTTGAATCCGCATAATTTAATGATTCATGTGAATATCCGGCGACATCAATATTCGCCGAACCTATAATTACGACATATTCCTTTTCGCGCATAGCACATCCCCTGGTAAAAAATTACCAACTCTGTCAATCCACAAGAATATAGGTACTGCAAATAACGTTTAAACATGTGTTCGTATTTAAACATGTGCTCATAGTATGCATGTTTTACTTAAAGTAAATTGCCGCCAGATGGGCAAAATGGGCAGATTTGAACAGGCTCACAAAACGCTATTAAATGCATGGATTAAAAAAACGGAGAATTTGTGACGGGATGCACAGAACGGAAGCAATAAAAAAGGGCAGAAATTAATCTGCCCTTGAGGAAATAATGTTAATGTTTGATGAAGATTTCAGGTTTCAACTTAAAGATAAAATAGATAAATTCATAGAGTTACCCTCAAGAACGGGTCAATCACCTTGCGATCTTCACATGATACAGGGCAGGAAATTTCTGCCCTGTAACACACCTTTTATTACGCTGCTTTCGCTACCGCGTCCACTTCCGGACGTTTCAGGAAGGCATAAGCCAAACCCGCCACCAGCGTACCGGCAATAATTGCCAGCAGGTAACCCAGTACCGGCGTAATTGCGCCCGGGATCAGCAGCACAAACAGACCACCGTGCGGTGCCATCAGTTTCGCACCAATCGCCATAGAGATTGCACCAGTCAACGCCCCACCAACGATACAGCACGGCAGCACACGCATCGGATCACGGGCAGCAAACGGAATTGCACCTTCGGAAATAAAGCACAGTCCCAGTACCAGAGCTGCTTTGCCGCCTTCCTGCTGCGCTTTGTCGAATTTGCGACGTGCCACCATCGTTGCCAGCCCCATTGCCAGCGGTGGCACCATACCTGCCGCCATAATCGCTGCCATTGGGCCATAGGTTTGGGTACTCAGCAGACCCACACCGAACGCGTATGCCGCTTTGTTAACCGGGCCCCCCATGTCAGTACACATCATGCCGCCAAGGATCGCGCCCAGCAGAACCGCATTCGCAGTCCCCATCGTTTGCAGCCAGTGAGTCAGAGCTTCGAGGATGCCAGCAACCGGTTTACCGATCAGGTAGATCATCGCCAGACCAACCACCAGACTGGAAATCAGCGGAATGATCAGGATCGGTTTCAGCGCCTCCATACTCTGCGGCAGTTTCAATTGCGTACTGATTAACTTCGCAATGTAACCAGCCAGGAAGCCCGCAATAATACCGCCAATGAAACCAGAACCAGTGCTGACCGCCAGCATACCGCCAATCAGGCCAGGCGTGAGACCCGGACGGTCGGCAATAGAGAAGGCAATATAACCTGCCAGTACCGGCACCATCAGCGCAAAGGCTGAACCGCCACCAATCTGCATCAGCGCCGCTGCCAACGTACCCGGCTCTTTAAACGCTTCGATACCAAAAGCAAAAGAAAGCGCGATACACAGACCGCCAGCAACCACCATCGGCAACATGTAGGAAACGCCCGTCAGCAAGTGACGATACGCGCCTGCACTCTCTTTCTTGCCTTCAGTCGCCGCCGTTTGAGCTTTGCCTGCTGGTTCGTAAGGCGTCGCTTCAGCAACGGCTTTATCCAGTTCCTGCGCGGTTTTCTTCAGCGCCAAACCGGTAGAGGTGCGATACATCGGTTTACCAGCAAATTTCGCCAGATCGACTTCAATATCTGCCGCCACAATCACCAGATCCGCCGCTGCCACTTCTTCAGGGGTGATGGCATTACCCGCGCCTACAGAGCCACGAGTTTCAACTTTCACCCACCAGCCACGTTTTTTCGCTTCGGTTTCAATGGCTTCTGCCGCCATAAAAGTGTGCGCCACCCCAGTCGGGCAAGCAGTCACCGCAACTACGCGTTTCGGACCACTGGCAGCAACCGGTGCTGTCGCAGCGACCGGCGCAGTGTAAGGTTTCGCATGGCCTTTGGCTTCACTCAGGAACAGCTCAGGGTGCGCAACTGCCCGGGAAATATCGCCCAGCCAGACATTTTTACCGTTCAGCGCGCTGTCGTTCGGGATGGAATCACCGAGAACAATCGCCATTTCAGCGTCGTTCGGATTGTCGATGATTTCCAGTTTTGCTTTTCGCGCCGCCGCGCCCAGCAGGGTCTTCGCCATATAGGCGCGTGCCTGACCGAGATTAGCGTCAATAATCAGCAGCGTTTTCATTATGCCTCTCCTGCTGTCAGTTAAAAGGTTGTAAGTCGACGCGCGCCATCATTGCGGCCAACTGCGGACGATCGGTAATACCCACATTGCTTTGACTTACCGCCAGGGCAGCAACAGCTGTCGCCAGACGCAGAGTGTGTTCACTGGATTCACGCATCAGCAAGCCATAAATCAGGCCACCAACCATAGAATCCCCTGCGCCAACGGTGCTTACGACATCGACTGACGGTGGTTTGGCGATCCATTCGCCGGAGGCATTAACCCAAAGCGCGCCTTCGGCACCCAGTGAAATAACGACATGCGCGATACCTTGTTCACGCAGCGCATGCGCAGCTTCAATCACATCTTTCATTTCAGGCAGTTTACGGCCAGCCCAGATTTCCAGCTCGCGGCGGTTAGGTTTCACCAGCCACGGTGCCGCTTTCAAACCTGCCACTAACGCTTCACGACTACTATCAAAGATAATGCAAGGACACTGACTACGCAGGCGAGTCATCCAGTCGGTGAAGGCTTCCGGGCTGACGCCTGATGGTAAACTGCCGCTGACACAGACCATATCGAACTGACCAAGCCAACTCAGAGAATCCGTCACAAAGCGTTCCCAGTCGGCTGGAGTGACTTCAAAACCCGAGAAGTTGAGGTCGGTCACTTCGCCGTCTTTTTCCGTCAACTTGACATTAATACGGGTGCGCCCCTGTACAACCTGGAAACGGTTGGCAATGCCCAGCTCGCTGAACAATTGCTGAAACCCATCCTGGTTATCTTTACCGAGGAAGCCGCCAACAGTGACATCAATACCCAGATCTTTCAGAACTTTGGCAACGTTGATACCTTTACCCGCCGCATGCAGACCGGTGGTTTTTACCAGGTTCACTTCGCCGCGTTCAATTTCCGGGCAGAAACCAACAAGGTCATAAGCCGGATTAAGGGTGATCGTAGCAACACGTCTGCTCATTACGCGCCCTCCCCAAGACCTGCGGCGATGGCGTCGCCAATGGCGTTCAGCGCCTGTTCAGCATCTGGTCCCTGGGCGGTAAAGCGTAGGCGATGACCTTTCTTAACGCCAAGTGCTACAACTTTCATCAGACTACGTCCGTTTGCCGGTTTGCCGGTGCCATCAAGGTTTGTCACGGTAATATCACTGTTAAATTGTTTAATGGTATTGACCAACATGGTGCCTGGACGGGCATGCAGGCCGTGTTCATTGCGCACCACAAACTCCGCGCTTAACACGTCGTCGGTCGGCGCATCATCGCTGGTCAGCAGTGCCAGCAGCGTTGCCGCATCTGCTTTCAGCAAGCGGTCAGCTTTATTGTCGAGCAGCAAATCGGCGAGACGCTTAAGAACCGCGACGGGCTGATCGTCATTCATCGCCACACTCACCAGCATGGCAGCCGTTTCGCCGTCCACATCAAAAGCATTTGCCGCACGGCTTACCGCAATCGCGCTACGCAGATTACCTTCGGCGCTATCGCTCAGCCAGATGCCTTGCCCGAGATTTAATGGCTGCTCGTTGATGGCTTTGGTGACGAAGGTAGCGTCAACTGCGCCCGCTTCTTTCAGACGAGCGGCGTTTAACGCTTGCAGGGTCAGCAAATCACTGGCAACGATATCCAGTGTCAGCATTTCGTTATCAAGCTTCAGCTGCTCACTCTGCTTTTCGCCCATCAGCAATGCGCGAAGTTCTTCTGCTGTTGTTGCTGACTTCAGTTGTTCAGCAACGGAATCATCGCTCAGTACATGGGTTAGTTGGCGCAGCAAGCCCAGATGTTCATCGGAGCTGGCGGCAATACCGATAGCCACGTACGCGACTTGACCTTCACCCCATGTCACACCTTCCGGGAACTGAAATACCTGAACGCCGGTTTTCAGTACCTGATCGCGGGTGTCGGTAGTACCGTGTGGAATAGCAATCCCGTTGCCGAGAAAGGTTGAGGTTTGCTGTTCGCGCGCCAGCATGCCATTGACGTAGCCTTCCGCTACATTACCGGCTTGCACCAGCGCCGCGGCGACCTTGCGAATAGCCTCTTCTTTGTCTCCGGCCTTCTCGCCCGGATGGATGTCCTGTACGGATAACTGGAACATAGTTCTCCTCTCTTGCTGAATTGAAACGATTCAGCTTCTATGAGAAAAAAAGCGCCAACCTGGCTTAGGATTAAAGACAAGATCGCGCTGAAACGTTTCAATCAAGAATAATACTTCTTCTTCAGCACGCAAGGGAAGCCGCTAAATTATGTCCAAAAGTTTGATGTGCTGCACATTTTTTTGCCAAAAATCTGAAATGCTGACAGTGAAATTAGCCATCAGCATTAGCATTTCGGCGGCGTCAGCTGAGGATCAGCAAGAGTGAAATGCCATTTTGATTATTCGTAGCGAGTTTGATTTCACTGACTGTTTATTTTCTGACAGGCAGCGTAAACTCCGCGTCTTCATCTTTCACTGATCGACCAGCATGCATAACTCCCCCGCAGTTTCCAGCGCGAAATCGTTTGACCTGACGTCAGCGGCGTTTTTAATTGTTGCCTTTCTCACCGGTATTGCAGGTGCCCTGCAAACCCCGACGCTAAGTATTTTCCTCACTGATGAAGTGCACGCGCGCCCGGCGATGGTGGGATTCTTCTTTACCGGCAGCGCCGTTATCGGAATTCTGGTCAGTCAGTTTCTCGCCGGACGCTCTGATAAACGCGGCGATCGTAAATCGCTGATTGTCTTTTGCTGCCTGTTAGGCATGCTGGCCTGTACCCTTTTTGCCTGGAATCGCAACTACTTTGTTTTGTTATTCGTGGGCGTTTTTTTAAGCAGCTTTGGTTCTACCGCCAACCCGCAAATGTTTGCTCTTGCTCGTGAACATGCCGACAAAACCGGGCGTGAAGCGGTGATGTTCAGCTCTTTTTTACGCGCCCAGGTATCGTTAGCGTGGGTCATTGGCCCGCCGCTGGCGTATGCCTTAGCGATGGGATTCAGCTTTACGGTAATGTATCTCAGCGCGGCGGTGGCGTTTATTGTTTGCGGCGTGATGGTGTGGCTGTTTTTACCGTCGATGCAAAAAGAGCTTCCGTTGGCGACCGGCACGGTTGAAGCGCCGCGCCGTAACCGTCGCGATACGCTGTTGCTGTTTGTCATTTGTACATTGATGTGGGGCTCGAACAGCCTGTACATCATCAACATGCCGCTATTTATTATCAACGAACTGCATCTTCCTGAGAAACTGGCCGGTGTGATGATGGGGACCGCCGCCGGGCTGGAAATCCCGACCATGTTGATTGCCGGATATTTTGCCAAACGTCTGGGTAAGCGTTTCTTAATGCGCGTTGCTGCCGTGGGTGGCGTCTGTTTTTACGCAGGAATGCTGATGGCGCATTCACCTGCCATTCTGTTGGGCTTGCAGCTGCTGAATGCTATTTTTATCGGCATTCTGGGCGGTATCGGGATGCTCTATTTCCAGGACCTGATGCCCGGTCAGGCAGGTTCAGCCACCACGCTCTATACCAATACGTCGCGCGTGGGCTGGATCATCGCTGGTTCAGTGGCGGGCATCGTCGCCGAGATCTGGAATTATCACGCGGTGTTCTGGTTTGCGATGGTGATGGTTATCGCCACCCTGTTTTGCTTGCTGCGGATTAAAGATGTTTAAGGCGCGGTCAACATTTCCAGATCGATAAGCCAGGTCATGGCCTGCTGACGCGTGTTACCGCACATTTCAGCACTGGCCTGCAAGCCTGCGCAAACTTTCGGCCGTAGTGGAGATGTGAAAATTTTACAGCGTTGCTGTTCATCAAGCTGAATGCAGGGCGTATTGGCGGGCTTGCCATCTGGCATACCGGGAATAGGACTGGAGATTGAGGGGGCGGTGCAACACGCCCCGCAACCCGGACGGCATTCCATACGTTGTTCTCTTAAGGTTAACCACCGGATTGAGGAGCGCGCACATTACCACCTTTTTGGCACCAGCAAAAGTGCGAATACCACTTGCCTGAAAGGCCCGTCGCGAGTAGTTTGTCGCGATATTTTTGACATTTTCGACAACAGGAATTTTTCGATGCCAAGAGCGAACGAAATTAAAAAAGGTATGGTACTGAATTACAACGGCAAACTGCTGCTGGTTAAGGACATTGATATTCAGTCGCCTACCGCCCGCGGTGCCGCTACGCTGTACAAAATGCGTTTTTCAGACGTCCGTACCGGGCTGAAAGTGGAAGAACGCTTTAAAGGCGATGATATCGTTGATACCGTGACGCTGACCCGCCGCTACGTTGACTTCTCCTACGTCGATGGCAACGAATATGTCTTTATGGATAAAGAAGACTATACCCCGTATACCTTCACCAAAGATCAGATTGAAGAAGAACTGCTGTTTATGCCGGAAGGCGGCATGCCAGACATGCAGGTTCTGACCTGGGACGGTCAACTGCTGGCGCTTGAACTGCCGCAGACCGTTGATCTGGAAATCGTTGAAACCGCTCCTGGCATCAAAGGCGCTTCTGCCAGTGCCCGTAACAAACCGGCGACCTTGAGCACCGGACTGGTGATTCAGGTACCAGAATACTTAAGCCCGGGCGAAAAAATTCGTATCCATATCGAAGAACGCCGTTATATGGGGCGTGCTGACTAACTTCAGCCACATTCAGAAAAGGGACAGCTCAGACTGTCCCTTTTTAATTTATTATACCAATCCTTCATTTTGCGCCTCCTGAACACCTTTCGCCTGCAATATTCACTTGTAAATTGATCGTCCTCACACTTCATCGCATTAACAATCCAGACCAATTTCAATTGCTGTCATATAACTTTACACTAGCGTTGTTAATCAATCGTTACTAAGACGTGACTTCTATGAACACAATTGCCTCCACTACGTTCCCGCCTCACATTCACACTCCACGTTACGATCGCCAGCAATTGAAATCCCGTATCGTTCATTTTGGCTTTGGAGCCTTTCACCGCGCACATCAGGCGTTACTGACCGACCGTGTGCTGAATGCCCAGAGCAGCGATTGGGGGATCTGTGAAATCAGTTTGTTCAGCGGCGATCGGCTAATGAGCCAACTTCGCGAACAGGATCATTTATATACCGTGTTGGAGAAAGGCGCAGACGGCAATCAGGCGATTATTGTCGGGGCCGTTCATGAATGCCTGAATGCAAAACTGGATTCCTTAGCGGCGATTATTGAGAAGTTTTGCGAACCGCAGGTGGCAATTGTGTCCCTGACCATTACCGAAAAAGGTTATTGTATCGACCCGGCCACCGGTGCACTTGATACCAATAATTCGCGGATTATTCATGACTTACAAAGCCCGGAAGAACCTCACTCCGCGCCAGGCATTCTTGTCGAAGCGCTGAAACGCCGTCGTGAACGTGGCCTTGCGCCGTTTACCGTACTTTCCTGCGATAATATTCCCGACAATGGTCATGTGGTGAAAAATGCGGTGCTGGGGATGGCTGAAAAACGCTCTCCAGAACTTGCCGAGTGGATAAAAGAACACGTCAGCTTTCCGGGAACCATGGTCGACCGCATTGTCCCGGCAGCAACGGAAGAATCACTGGCAGAAATTAGCCAATATCTGGGCGTGAATGATCCCTGTGCAATTAGCTGCGAGCCGTTTATCCAGTGGGTGGTAGAAGATAACTTCGTCGCAGGGCGCCCAGCCTGGGAAATCGCAGGTGTACAAATGGTGGATGATGTCCTGCCGTGGGAAGAGATGAAACTGCGCATGCTTAATGGCAGCCACTCTTTTCTCGCTTATCTGGGCTACCTGGCTGGATTCGCCCATATTAGTGATTGCATGCAGGACCGCGCATTTCGCCATGCCGCCAGAACATTAATGCTGGAGGAGCAAGCGCCAACGCTACGGATTAAAGATGTCGATTTAACATACTATGCGGATACGTTAATTGAACGTTTTGCCAATCCAGCGCTGAAACATAGGACCTGGCAAATCGCGATGGATGGCAGTCAAAAATTACCGCAACGCATGTTGGCAGGGATTCGCATCCATCTGGCGCGCAAAACGGACTGGTCGTTGCTGGCATTAGGCGTTGCTGGCTGGATGCGTTACGTCAGCGGCGTTGATGATGCCGGAAATGCCATTGATGTTCGCGATCCGCTTAGCGATAAAATTCGCGAACTTGTTGCGGGCAGCAGTAGTGAACAACGCGTCACCACCCTGCTTTCCCTGCGTGAAGTGTTCGGTGATGATCTGCCAGATAACCCGCATTTTGTGCAGGCCATCGAACAAGCCTGGCAACAAATCACGCAGTTCGGCGCGCATCAGGCGCTATTAAACACCCTCAAAATTTAACGATTTCTGCGGTTAAAGCGGATGGAGCATCGCTTCGTCCGCCCTCTCTCTTCTCTTTTCCGCCTTTTTTAGCCAGGATTAACGCACAGTTAACTCATCTGATTATTGCGGAGCCGTTGTGACCAGGACCAACCTCATCACCGGTTTTCTCGGCAGCGGGAAAACAACCTCTATTCTTCATCTGCTAGCCCACAAAGATCCCAACGAAAAATGGGCGGTTCTGGTTAATGAATTTGGGGAAGTCGGAATTGATGGTGCTTTGCTCGCTGATAGCGGCGCATTGCTGAAAGAGATCCCCGGCGGCTGCATGTGCTGCGTTAATGGTTTACCCATGCAGGTAGGGTTGAATACCTTACTGCGCCAGGGAAAACCAGACCGCTTGCTGATAGAGCCGACCGGACTGGGTCATCCGAAACAGATCCTCGATCTGTTAACCGCGCCGGTCTATGAACCGTGGATCGATCTGCGCGCCACGTTGTGCATTCTCGATCCGCGCCTGCTGCTGGACGAAAAAAGCGTCGGTAATGAAAACTTCCGTGATCAACTGGCTGCCGCAGACATCATTGTCGCCAATAAATCCGACCGTGCTACGCCAGAAAGCGAGCAAGCGTTACAACGCTGGTGGCAACAAAACGGTGGCGAACGGCAATTAATTCACAGCGATCATGGGCAAATTGAAGGTCATCTTCTGGATTTACCTCGTCGAAATTTAACTGAGTTACCCGCCAGCGCTGCCCATTCGCATCAACATAACGAGAAAAAAGGATTAGCGGCATTAAGCCTGCCAGAGCATCAACGCTGGCGTCGCAGTCTGAATAGCGGACAAGGACACCAGGCCTGCGGTTGGATATTCGACGCTGATACCGTGTTCGACACCATTGGCATTCTGGAATGGGCGCGACTTGCGCCGGTCGGACGCGTAAAAGGCGTGATGCGGATACCAGAAGGTCTTGTGCGCATCAACCGTCAGGGCGATGACCTGCACATTGAAACGCAAAACGTTGCACCACCAGATAGCCGCATTGAGCTGATTTCCAGCAGCGAAACTGACTGGAACGCCTTACAGAGCGCGCTGTTGAAGCTTCGTTTAGCGACCAACGCGTAAGGTTGCCTGCGTTTTTCAGTAAGATAATTAGAGAAAATATGATCAAAAATTTGCCGCAAATAGTGCTGTTAAATATTGTCGGCCTCGCGCTGTTTCTTTCCTGGTACATTCCCGTCAATCATGGATTCTGGTTGCCAATTGACGCGGATATTTTTTATTTTTTTAATCAGAAACTGGTCGAAAGCAAGACTCTTTTATGGCTGGTTGCGTTGACTAATAATCGCGCCTTCGACGGTTGTTCACTGCTGGCGATGGGAATACTGATGCTGAGTTTCTGGCTGAAAGAAAACGCACCCGGCAGACGGCGTATTGTGATTATTTGTCTGGTCATGCTGTTAACCGCAGTGGTATTAAACCAGTTGGGCCAGGCATTTATTCCGGTAAAACGGGCCAGTCCGACATTGACCTTTACAGATATTAACCGCGTCAGCGAACTGCTATCTGTTCCAACGAAAGATGCCTCACGAGATAGTTTTCCCGGCGATCATGGCATGATGCTGCTTATTTTTTCCGCTTTTATGTGGCGATATTTCGGAAAAGTCGCAGGAGTAATCGCCCTTATTATATTTGTGGTTTTTGCATTTCCCAGAGTGATGATTGGCGCACATTGGTTTACCGATATCATTGTCGGTTCCATGACGGTGATATTGATTGGGTTGCCCTGGTGGCTAATGACACCTTTAAGTGATCAATTAATCGCCTTTTTTGACAAATCACTGCCTGGAAAAAATAAACATTCATAAAACAAATAACTCACAGTAATTAACATCATCAGGTTTATTTTCATAGTAGGGATAATCCTGATGATGTGCGACTTTGCTCTCGTTCATTAAGTGAAATGATCATTCTCTAAGCAAATGAATGGATTGCGCATCTTTTAGACAACAGTGCTTTAATTGACCATTCCCGTTTATTAACTTTCTGTATCACTTTTTCTTATAAAAAATCATGTAAAACCGCTCGCCAAGACCGCGTCAATCGGGTAATCTCGAACACGTTTTGCCTCGGCGGTAGATTATCCTCACAGCATATAATTTTGTGCGTTAGTCCACAGATTTGGCCTTAAGGAATTGTTTCAACGTGCCCAGGTAATTAGTCTCGTGTCGCTTGGCATTTTTTTATAACGATATTTGTCGTTAAGGACTTCAAGGGAAAACAAACAACATGGTCAAATCTCAACCGATTTTGAGATATATCTTGCGCGGGATTCCCGCGATTGCAGTAGCGGTTCTGCTTTCTGCATGTAGTGCAAATAACACCGCAAAGAATATGCATCCTGAGACACGTGCAGTGGGTAGTGAAACATCATCACTGCAAGCTTCTCAGGATGAATTTGAAAATCTGGTTCGTAATGTCGACGTAAAATCGCGAATTATGGATCAGTATGCTGACTGGAAAGGCGTACGTTATCGTCTGGGTGGCAGCACTAAAAAAGGTATCGATTGTTCTGGTTTCGTACAGCGTACATTCCGCGAACAATTTGGCTTAGAACTTCCTCGTTCAACTTATGAACAGCAGGAAATGGGCAAGTCAGTTTCCCGCAGTAATTTGCGTACAGGTGACTTAGTTCTGTTCCGTGCTGGTTCAACTGGACGCCATGTCGGTATTTATATCGGCAACAATCAGTTCGTTCATGCTTCCACCAGCAGTGGTGTTATTATTTCCAGCATGAATGAGCCGTACTGGAAAAAGCGTTACAACGAAGCACGTCGGGTTCTTAGCCGCAGCTAATAAACCGTTTGGATGCAATCCCTTGGCTATCTTGACGAGTTAACTGAAGGCACTGCTTAAGCAGTGCTTTTTTGTTTTCATTCATCATAGAAAATGATGTTTCCGTGCCTTGAACCAGGCTATAGTCCCGTCATTCTCTTCCACTTCAGCGTTGTCGTAATCTCGGGAATATTAACGGAACCATGTTCATACGCGCTCCCTCTTCCGGACGTAAGATCCTGCTTACCTGCATTATTGCGGGCGTGATGATTGCAATACTGGTCAGCTGTCTTCAGTTTTTGGTTGCCTGGCATAAACACGAAGTCAAATACGACACACTGATTACCGACGTACAAAAGTATCTCGATACCTACTTCGCCGACCTGAAATTAACCACTGACCGCCTACAGCCGCTCACCTTAGATACCTGTCAGCAGGCTAACCCTGAACTAACTGCCCGCGCGGCGTTTAGCATGAATGTTCGCACATTTGTGCTGGTGAAGGATAAAAAGAGCTTTTGTTCATCAGCAACGGGGGAGATGGATATACCGCTCAATGAGTTGATCCCGGCGCTCGATATTAACAAAGACGTCGATATGGCGATGTTGCCTGGCACGCCAATGGTGCCCAACAAACCCGCTATCGTCATCTGGTATCGCAACCCTTTATTGAAAAATAGCGGCGTTTTTGCAGCATTAAACCTGCACCTGACGCCATATCTTCTCTATAGCTCTCGTCAGCAAGATTTCGACGGGATCGCACTCATTATTGGCGATACCGTGCTTTCGACATTTTCGTCGCATTTGATGAACGTCCGTGAGTTATCCGGCAAACCCGTACGCGAAACCAAAATAACAGGCATTCCGCTGACTGTGCGTCTTTATGCTGATGACTGGACATGGAACGATGTGTGGTATGCGTTTTTACTGGGCGGTATGAGTGGAACTGTCGTTGGCCTGCTCTGCTATTACCTGATGAGTGTGCGTATGCGCCCTGGCAGAGAAATTATGGCTGCTATCAAACGTGAGCAATTTTACCTGGTGTATCAACCGGTGGTTGATACACCAACGCTGCGGGTCACGGGCCTGGAAGTGCTGCTACGCTGGCGTCATCCTGTTGCAGGTGAAATCCCGCCGGATGCCTTCATTCAATATGCCGAATCGCAAAAGATGATCGTGCCGCTGACCCAGCATCTGTTTGAGCTTATAGCCCGTGATGCGGCTGAATTACAAAACGTACTGCCGGTGGGCATAAAGTTTGGCATTAATATCGCACCGGAACATCTGCACAGCGAGAGCTTTAAAGCGGATATACATCGGCTGCTCGCCTCCCTACCCGCGCACCATTTCCAGATTGTACTGGAGATAACCGAGCGCGATATGCTGAAAGAGCATGAGGCCACAAAACTGTTCGCCTGGCTGCACTCTGTCGGCGTGGAAATTGCTATTGATGACTTCGGCACCGGACACAGTGCGCTTATCTATCTGGAACGCTTCACGCTCGAGTATCTGAAAATTGACCGTGGGTTTATCAATGCTATAGGTACGGAAACGGTCACATCTCCGGTGCTTGACGCGGTGCTCACGCTGGCGAAACGTCTCAATATGCTGACGGTTGCTGAAGGTGTCGAAACACCGGAACAGGCGCGCTGGCTACGTGAGCACGGTGTTAATTTCCTGCAAGGCTATTGGATTAGCCGTCCCTTACCGATAGATGATTTTGTCCGCTGGCTGGAGAAACCGCATACGCCGCAGTGGTAAGGTGTGCTTGTGTCCCTTATTATTCATAGTTGAAGCATGCCGGATTGCGGCTAATGATGAGTAAAAGGAAATCCGTTGCAGATGATTGTGCGCATACTGCTGCTGTTTATCACCCTGTTCACCTTCGGTGCGCAGGCGCAAGCTATCAAGGAAAGCTATGCCTTTGCGGTGCTGGGGGAACCCCGGTATGCTTTTAATTTCAACCATTTTGATTATGTGAATCCTGCTGCGCCGAAGGGCGGGCAAATAACGTTATCCTCCATTGGTACCTTCGATAATTTTAACCGCTATGCACTACGCGGAAACCCCGGCGCACGCACCGAGCAACTGTACGACACGCTATTTACCACTTCCGATGACGAACCCGGCAGTTATTACCCGCTGATTGCCGAAAGCGCACGCTATGCTGACGATTATTCATGGGTAGAAGTCGCTATCAATCCGCGCGCCCGTTTTCATGATGGTTCGCCGATTACCGCGCGCGACGTTGAGTTTACTTTTCAAAAATTTATGACCGAGGGCGTGCCGCAGTTTCGCCTGGTATACAAAGGCACAACGGTCAAAGCCATAGCGCCATTAACCGTGCGTATTGAATTAGCCAAACCAGGCAAAGAAGATATGCTGAGTCTGTTTTCGCTGCCGGTATTTCCAGAAAAGTACTGGAAGGATCATAAACTTAGCGACCCGCTCTCTACGCCTCCGCTGGCCAGTGGTCCGTACCGCATTACATCCTGGAAAATGGGCCAGAATATTGTTTATTCTCGCGTTAAAGATTACTGGGCGGCCGATTTACCGGTAAATCGTGGTCGCTGGAATTTCGATACCATTCGCTATGATTATTACCTCGATGATAATGTCGCCTTTGAAGCGTTTAAATCCGGTGCCTTTGATTTGCGTATGGAAAACGACGCCAAAAACTGGGCTACGCGCTATACCGGTAAGAATTTCGATAAAAAATACATTATCAAAGATGAGCAAAAGAACGAATCAGCCCAGGATACGCGCTGGCTGGCGTTTAATATTCAACGACCGGTATTCAGCGATCGCCGGGTCCGGGAAGCCATCACCCTCGCCTTTGACTTTGAATGGATGAATAAGGCGTTGTTTTACAATGCCTGGAGTCGCACGAACAGTTATTTTCAGAATACCGAATACGCGGCCAGAAATTACCCCGACGCCGCTGAGCTGGTGCTTCTGGCGCCAATGAAAAAAGATCTACCGCCAGAAGTGTTCACGCAAATCTACCAGCCACCAGTGTCCAAAGGCGATGGCTACGACCGTGACAACCTGTTAAAAGCCGACAAACTTCTCAACGATGCAGGCTGGGTGCTGAAAGGTCAGCAACGCGTTAATGCCACCACAGGCCAGCCACTCAGCTTTGAATTATTGCTTCCTGCAAGCAGCAATAGTCAGTGGGTATTGCCGTTCCAACATAGCCTGCAACGGCTGGGTATCAACATGGACATTCGCAAGGTGGATAACTCGCAAATCACCAACCGAATGCGCAGCCGCGACTATGACATGATGCCGCGCGTGTGGCGGGCGATGCCGTGGCCCAGTTCCGATTTACAGATTTCCTGGTCATCGGAATATATCAACTCCACTTATAATGCCCCCGGCGTGCAAAGCCCGGTTATCGACTCGCTAATTAACCAAATTATTGCCGCCCAGGGAAATAAAGAAAAATTACTGCCTCTGGGGCGCGCCCTGGATCGCGTATTAACGTGGAATTATTACATGTTGCCGATGTGGTACATGGCGGAAGACCGTCTCGCCTGGTGGGATAAATTCTCCCAGCCAGCCGTGCGCCCCATCTATAGCCTCGGTATCGATACCTGGTGGTATGACGTCAATAAAGCGGCCAAACTGCCGTCCGCCAGCAAACAGGGAGAGTAGATGGGCGCTTACCTGATTCGCCGTCTGTTGCTGGTGATCCCAACATTATGGGCGATTATCACCATCAATTTTTTCATCGTGCAAATTGCGCCTGGCGGCCCCGTCGACCAGGCTATCGCCGCCATTGAGTTTGGTAATGCCGGAGTATTACCCGGCGCAGGCGGCGAAGGCGTTCGTGCCAGCCATGCGCAAACGGGCGTCGGCAATATCAGCGACAGTAACTACCGCGGCGGACGCGGGTTAGATCCCGAAGTGATCGCTGAGATCACCCATCGCTACGGTTTCGATAAGCCGATCCACGAACGTTACTTCAAAATGCTTTGGGACTACATTCGCTTTGATTTTGGCGACAGCCTGTTTCGCAGCGCCTCGGTGCTGGCGCTGATTAAAGACAGTCTGCCTGTTTCCATCACCCTCGGATTGTGGAGCACGCTGATTATCTATCTGGTGTCGATTCCGCTGGGTATTCGCAAAGCCGTTTATAACGGCAGCCGCTTTGATGTCTGGAGCAGCGCATTTATCATCATCGGCTACGCCATTCCAGCCTTTTTGTTCGCCATCCTGCTGATTGTCTTCTTCGCGGGCGGCAGCTATTTCGACCTGTTCCCTCTACGCGGCCTGGTTTCCGCTAACTTTGATTCGCTGCCGTGGTATCAGAAAATCACGGATTATCTGTGGCATATCACGCTGCCGGTGCTGGCGACGGTGATTGGCGGCTTTGCGGCGCTGACCATGCTGACAAAAAACTCATTCCTTGATGAAGTGCGTAAGCAATACGTGGTGACCGCGCGTGCGAAAGGGGTAAGCGAAAAAAATATTCTCTGGAAACATGTGTTCCGCAACGCCATGCTGCTGGTGATTGCCGGTTTTCCGGCAACGTTTATCAGCATGTTTTTTACCGGCTCGCTGCTGATTGAGGTGATGTTTTCGCTCAATGGCCTCGGTTTACTGGGCTACGAAGCGACCGTCTCGCGCGATTATCCGGTGATGTTTGGCACCCTGTACATTTTCACCCTGATTGGCCTGCTGCTGAATATTGTCAGTGATATCAGCTATACGCTGGTCGATCCTCGTATTGATTTTGAGGGACGCTAATGTCGCGACTCAGCCCCGTCAATCAGGCCCGTTGGGCACGTTTTCGTCATAATCGCCGCGGCTACTGGTCGTTATGGATTTTCCTCATCTTGTTTGGTTTGAGTTTGTGTTCTGAACTGATCGCCAACGATAAGCCATTGCTGGTACGTTATGACGGCAGCTGGTATTTCCCGTTGCTGAAAAACTACAGTGAGAGTGATTTTGGCGGCCCGCTGGCAAGTCAGGCTGATTATCAGGACCCGTGGCTGAAACAACGGCTGGAAGATAAAGGCTGGGTACTGTGGGCGCCGATTCGCTTTGGCGCTACCAGTATCAACTTTTCCACTGACAAGCCCTTCCCCTCCCCACCTTCCTGGCAAAACTGGCTGGGAACGGATGCCAACGGTGGCGATGTGCTGGCGCGCATTCTGTATGGCACGCGGATCTCGGTTCTGTTTGGTCTGATGTTGACACTCTGCTCCAGTGTAATGGGCGTGCTGGCGGGGGCGCTGCAAGGCTATTACGGTGGGAAAGTGGATCTCTGGGGGCAACGCTTTATTGAAGTATGGTCGGGGATGCCGACGCTGTTTTTGCTTATTTTACTTTCCAGCGTCGTACAGCCTAACTTCTGGTGGCTGCTGGCAATTACTGTCTTATTTGGCTGGATGAGTCTGGTCGGCGTGGTACGGGCTGAGTTTTTACGTACCCGTAATTTCGACTACATCCGCGCAGCGCAGGCGCTTGGCGTCAGCGATCGCAGTATCATCCTGCGTCATATGTTGCCGAATGCCATGGTCGCTACTCTCACCTTTTTACCGTTTATTTTATGTAGTTCGATAACCACCCTGACCTCGCTCGATTTCCTCGGCTTCGGTCTGCCGCTCGGTTCACCATCACTCGGCGAACTGCTGCTACAAGGGAAAAATAACCTTCAGGCTCCGTGGCTTGGGATCACTGCCTTCTTGTCGGTGGCGATATTGTTGTCTTTGCTGATCTTTATTGGTGAAGCCGTCCGCGACGCATTTGATCCTAATAAGGCGGTGTAACATGACGCAAACTCTGTTAGCGATTGAAAATTTGTCGGTGGGTTTTCGCCATCAGCAAACTGTTCGTACCGTAGTGAATGATGTTTCACTACACATTGAGGCTGGCGAAACGCTGGCGCTGGTGGGTGAGTCAGGTTCTGGCAAAAGCGTTACCGCGCTGTCAATTTTACGTCTGCTCCCTTCCCCGCCGGTTGAATATCTCTCTGGCGATATCCGTTTTCATGGAGAATCGCTGCTTCATGCTAGCGAGCAAACATTGCGTGGCGTACGCGGTAATAAGATTGCCATGATTTTCCAGGAACCGATGGTGTCGTTAAACCCATTGCATACACTGGAAAAGCAGCTTTATGAAGTGCTTTCACTCCACCGCGGAATGCGTCGGGAAGCGGCTCGTGGCGAAATTCTTAACTGCCTTGATCGCGTCGGTATCCGCCAAGCGGCAAAGCGGCTGACAGATTACCCGCATCAGCTCTCCGGCGGTGAACGCCAGCGGGTGATGATTGCGATGGCGCTGTTAACGCGACCGGAATTATTAATTGCCGATGAACCAACCACCGCACTGGACGTCTCTGTCCAGGCGCAGATTTTGCAGCTGTTGCGCGAACTGCAAGGCGAGCTGAATATGGGGATGCTGTTTATTACTCATAACCTCAGTATTGTCAGAAAACTGGCCCACCGCGTGGCGGTAATGCAAAATGGTCGCTGTGTGGAGCAAAATAACGCCGTTACGCTCTTTGCCTCCCCTGAACATCCTTACACGCAAAAACTACTCAACAGTGAACCGTCAGGCGACCCGGTGCCGTTGCCAGAACCGGCCTCAACGTTGCTTGATGTTGAACAGCTTCAGGTTGCCTTCCCCATTCGCAAAGGGCTACTGAAACGTGTCGTCGATCATAACGTGGTCGTCAAAAACATCAGTTTTACGCTGCAAGCGGGTGAAACGCTGGGCTTAGTAGGCGAGTCTGGTTCCGGTAAAAGCACAACGGGGCTGGCGCTACTGCGGTTGATTAACTCTCAGGGCAACATCGTTTTTGACGGTCAGCCATTACAAAATTTAACTCGTCGCCAGCTATTGCCCATTCGCCATCGCATTCAGGTGGTATTTCAGGATCCAAACTCCTCGCTCAACCCACGACTCAACGTGTTGCAGATTATTGAGGAAGGGTTACGGGTTCACCAGCCGACGCTCTCTGCCGTGCAACGCGAAGAACAAGTGATAGCCGTGATGCATGAAGTGGGGTTAGATCCTGAAACGCGCCACCGTTATCCGGCGGAATTCTCTGGTGGTCAGCGGCAACGTATTGCGATTGCCAGGGCATTGATTCTTAAGCCTTCGCTGATCATTCTTGATGAACCGACATCATCGCTCGACAAAACGGTACAAGCGCAAATATTGACGCTATTGAAATCATTGCAACAAAAGCATCAACTGGCCTATTTGTTTATCAGCCATGATTTGCACGTTGTCCGCGCGTTGTGTCATCAGGTTATCGTGCTGCGACAGGGAGAAGTGGTGGAACAAGGACCGTGCGCGCGCGTGTTTGCCGCACCGCAGCAGGAGTATACGCGTCAGCTACTGGCGTTGAGCTGACGCTTAAAATGGATTGTAGTTTGAGAAAGGTTCGGCAATGGCCACACCAAAATTTTTCAGTCGACACGTCGCCGCAAACTCGTCCTGACGATTCACAAACAGACATGGCTCACCTTCGCACTCGAGAACAGAGCACGGAACTTCAATATCGCTTAATGCCTGGCTGAGTTTGTACATCACCGACCATGCGTTATCGCCATCCGGGCTAAGTAATTTAAGCGCCACCAGGCTGTTGTCGCCGCACTGTCCATTTTGCGGAATCGGTTCAACTTTCGAACCTGCGAAACCTGCAGACCAACGATAGTTCTGCGGCAGTCGATGGACGATTGAGAGTTGTAATGAAGTCACTTATTTTCCCCGGAAGCACATTTACTTCACAATTTATTTACATTAATTTTAACACATCATCAACAATCTGTCCTTCAACAGATCGTAAAGATTGATGCCTCGCCTGCGTGGCCGCTATTGTTCTGATTTAAATGATATCTGCGGGCGTGGTCACGTTTGCGGGGCTATATGTACCCGTTTCTGCGATCTAACTCAACCTTTTTAACTACAATGATGTGACTTTTTACATAAATTGAGTTTACATAAAATAAACATATATCGGGGGAATGATAGATTTGCGGTTGACATGCATCAACAAAGGAAGCCTTTTAGCTTCCCCGTTGTGCAATAGATCACCGTTTTTTCGGTCGACTGGCGTAAAGACAGAAGAGAATGGAACTGGTCGCACAGAAAGCAATGGACCAGATCATTGGCCATGCAGAGTTAAACGTCGCCAGCGAAAGCAGTGCGCCAACAATGGCGCCAATACCAAAACGGAAGGTTCCTGCCAGCGACGACGCAGTTCCCGCCATATGGGGGAACTCATCCAGAATGACCGCCATCGCGTTAGAAGACACCATCGATACGCAGCCCACAAACGCCGCAACGCCAACCACCAGCGACCAGAATCCCAGCCCCAGTAGCGCGCTGATAACCATCCACGCCGCCATAATAAATTGTATCCACAATCCCGAGCGGAACATATTTAACGCGCCAATACGGCGAACGAAGCGGCTGTTAAAGATGGTCATCACGAACAGGAAAACAATGTTTAGCGCAAAGTAATAACCAAAGTTTTCCGGCGCAACGTGGTTGATTTCAATGTAGACAAACGGTCCGGCGCTTAAGAACGAGAACATCCCGGCAAAGCTGAAACCACTGGCCAGCATATAACTCAGGACACGCTTATGGCGGAACAGCGCAGCAAAGTTACCGATAGTGGTACGAATGTGGAACGGTTGGCGACGCTCCGGCGGTAACGTTTCTTTGATCAGGAAGAAGATCATTGCCGAAGCCAGAATTGCCGCCACAGCGAGGATCCAGAAGATGTAATGCCAGCTCAACCACACCAGCACCCAACCGCCAACAATCGGTGCCATCAACGGTGCAATGGTGGTCACCAGCATGACAAACGACATCATCCGCGAGAACTCTTCTTTCGGGTAGATATCGCGCATCAAAGCGTTGATAACCACGCTGGCCGCAGCCGCCGCCAGACCGTGGAAGAAACGCATCACAATCAGCTGATCGATGGTTTGCGCCAGCGCGCACGCCACCGCCGCCGCGGCAAACACCAGCGTACCACCGAGGACAACCGGCTTGCGCCCGAAGCTATCCGCCATCGGCCCGTAGATTAACTGCCCCAACGCAAAACCCAGAATATAAGTACTCAGGGTCATCTGCGTGCTGCCCGCTGGCACACCAAACTGCGCTGAAATCACTGGCAGCGCGGGCAGATACATATCAATCGACAGCGGCATTAACATGGCCAAAAGGCCAAGGATAAAGACAATAGCAAACGACGAATGCTGTCGAGTGGTCACAACGGGCTCCTGAATAAAATGAAAGTGTTAACCGACGCTGGCAATTTCTTCTGCAGTTAATGGACGATATTCACCTGGGGCTAAATCTTCATCCAGAGTAATACCGCCAATGCGTTCACGATGCAGCTCAACCACGTGGTTACCCACGGCGGCGAACATGCGTTTCACCTGATGATAACGCCCTTCACTGATGGTCAGACGGACCTGCGTAGGGGTAATCACTTCCAGCACCGCTGGCTTAGTGAGATCTTTTTCGTTATGCAGCTGTACGCCTTTAGCAAATTGCTCTGCCGTATCGTCAGCTACGGGTGATTCAAGCGTCACCAGATATGTCTTCTCGCAATGATGACGCGGAGAAGTAATGCGATGCGACCACTGACCGTCGTCAGTCATCAGCACCAGACCGGTGGTATCAATATCCAACCGCCCCGCCGCGTGCAGTTTCCACGCCACAGGTTCATCCAGAAAATAGAGCACCGTTGGGTGATCCGGGTCATCAGTTGAGCAAACATAGCCCTGTGGCTTGTTGAGCATGAAATAACGCGGGCCGTGTTGCTGCGCCAGCGGATTGCCGTCATAAGCTACATCGTGCTCAGGGAGCAGTTTGAACGCTGCATTGCGGACGATTTCGCCATCGACGGTGACACGATTGCCGCGGATTTCACGCCCGGCAATAGCACGGCTAACACCGAGTTGCTGTGCGATAAATTTATCAAGTCGCATGTGTGTGATTTTGCCTGTAAAAAACGGAGGTCGGGCATAGACCCGAAAATCAGAACTGTTGTCTGCCCAGTATAGCGGTCTAATAACTTCCCTCAAGGGAAAAAGATCCGTGGCATACTATTAGTAGATTAATCTACCTACGCTAAACCATGATTTTTACACTTCGTCCATACCAGCAAGAAGCCGTGGATGCCACGCTCAACCATTTTCGTCGTCATAAAACCCCTGCCGTTATCGTGCTGCCTACCGGAGCAGGTAAAAGCCTGGTGATTGCCGAACTGGCACGGCTGGCGCGTGGTCGAGTTCTGGTGCTGGCACACGTCAAAGAACTGGTGGCGCAGAACCATGCTAAATACCAGGCGTTGGGGCTGGAAGCCGATATTTTTGCCGCCGGGCTAAAACGCAAGGAGAGCCACGGTAAAGTGGTATTTGGCAGCGTGCAATCGGTCGCCCGTAATCTTGATGCCTTTCAGGGTGAATTTTCGCTGTTGATTGTCGATGAATGCCACCGTATTGGTGACGACGAAGAGAGCCAGTATCAGCAAATCCTCACTCACCTGACAAAAGTGAATCCCCACTTACGCCTGCTGGGGCTGACTGCCACGCCCTTTCGGCTGGGCAAAGGCTGGATTTACCAGTTTCATTATCACGGCATGGTACGCGGCGATGAGAAAGCCCTTTTCCGTGACTGCATTTATGAGCTACCGCTGCGTTATATGATTAAACACGGCTATCTGACGCCACCAGAACGGCTGGATATGCCGGTAGTGCAATACGATTTCAGCCGCTTGCAGGCACAGAGTAACGGGCTGTTCAGCGAAGCTGATCTCAACCGCGAGCTGAAAAAACAGCAACGCATTACACCGCACATCATCAGCCAGATTATGGAGTTCGCCGAAAAACGTAAAGGGGTGATGATTTTCGCCGCGACGGTTGAACACGCAAAAGAGATTGTCGGTTTGCTACCCGCAGAAGATGCTGCACTGATTACTGGCGACACGCCCGGCGCTGAGCGCGATGTATTAATTGAAGATTTTAAAGCCCAACGTTTTCGCTATCTGGTCAATGTTGCGGTGCTGACCACCGGATTTGACGCCCCGCACGTCGATCTTATCGCCATTCTGCGCCCTACCGAATCAGTGAGTCTTTACCAACAAATTGTCGGGCGCGGTCTGCGTCTGGCGCCGGGTAAAACAGATTGCTTAATTCTCGATTATGCGGGCAATCCTCATGACCTCTACACACCGGAAGTTGGTACACCGAAAGGCAAAAGTGACAACGTCCCGGTGCAGGTTTTCTGCCCTGCCTGTGGCTTTGCCAACACCTTTTGGGGCAAAACTACCGCCGATGGGACATTGATTGAACACTTTGGTCGCCGCTGTCAGGGATGGTTTGAAGATGACGACGGCCATCGCGAACAGTGTGACTTCCGTTTCCGTTTTAAAAATTGTCCGCAATGTAACGCGGAAAACGATATTGCCGCCCGCCGTTGCCGCGAATGTGACACCATTCTGGTTGACCCGGATGATATGTTAAAAGCGGCGCTACGACTGAAAGACGCGCTGGTATTACGCTGTAGCGGCATGTCTTTGCAGCATGGGCACGACGAGAAAGGCGAATGGTTGAAAATCACCTATTACGATGAAGACGGCGCTGATGTGAGTGAGCGTTTCCGTCTGCAAACGCCCGCCCAGCGTACTGCCTTCGAGCAGCTTTTTATCCGCCCACATACGCGTACACCGGGCATCCCTATACGCTGGATCACCGCTGCCGATATCCTCGCCCAACAAGCCTTATTGCGCCATCCGGATTTTGTCGTCGCACGAATGAAAGGCCAGTACTGGCAGGTGCGTGAAAAAATATTCGATTACGAAGGTCGTTTTCGGCGGGCGCACGAATTACGCGGTTAATGGTAGTTTTGATTGATGTATAAGGCGATTGAGTATAGAATCTCGCCCGCTTTTGCATACGCAAAGCAGATCACTTACCTGTTGCTGGGTCGCCTGTAGCAGGAATCATTTAAGAGAGAAAGAAATGTTTACTATCAACGCAGAAGTACGTAAAGAGCAGGGTAAGGGTGCGAGCCGCCGCCTGCGTGCCGCTAACAAGTTCCCGGCAATCATCTACGGTGGCAAAGAAGCGCCGCTGGCTATCGAGCTGGATCACGACAAAGTCATGAACATGCAAGCTAAAGCTGAATTCTACAGCGAAGTTCTGACCATCGTTGTTGACGGTAAAGAAATCAAAGTTAAAGCTCAGGACGTACAGCGTCATCCGTACAAACCGAAGCTGCAGCACATCGACTTCGTTCGCGCTTAATCGCTGAATAAGTTGTAAAAAACCCCGCTCCGGCGGGGTTTTTTGTATCTGCAGATTAGCTTCTTTGCAATGCCTGATTACGGCATTGCTATTTTGGGTAGGCCAGATAAGGCGTTCACGCCGCATCTGACATTCATAACACAACCCCGATTAATTGCCGCCAGAGGTCCGACGCTGCAATTGATCACGCAGGTTTGGCGGCGTACCTTTAATGGTCAGCGTATCGGTCGCTGGATCCCAGAAGATGCGTTCACCTAACAGCATCGCATCAAAGTTAATGGTCAAGCCACCGCCGCTACCGGCAAACTTCGTCAACTGACGCAGCGTGCTGCGGTCTGCCGGGAAGCTCTCTTCCAGTTCATACCCTTTTTCAGCAGCAAACTCCGTGAAGCTCACTTCGCTGACGCCCGCCAACTCTTTTGACAGCGACTCCAGTTCAATCTCCTCGCCCGCCTGCAATTGCTCATTACAATAGCTATAAACTTGCTGGCGAACGTTCTGCCGTTCTGCTTTATCCAGTTGCGCTTCTGCGGTGAAGTCGTCGACCGCTTGCAACAGACCGCGGTTTTGCGCTTTGGCGTTCAACCCTTCGCTGGCACCGAGGAAATCCATAAAGAAATCGGCGACTTTGCGTCCGACTCGCCCTTTCAGGAAAGTCAGGTAGCGTGTCGATTCCGGATTGGTTTCCCACTCAGTTAAATCAATACGCGCCACAATATCCGCATGATTGATATCAAGATAATGGGTCGGGTTGATGTCGAGATTTTCGTTGACGCGCATACTGCTTAAATTGCTCAGCACGCAAATCAGCAAATACTCAACTGCCAGATAACGATAGTGGCAAAACAGGACGAAACCGCCATCAGCAAATGGATATTTTGCCAATTCGTCACGCAGGCGACCGGTTGCCGCGCGGCTAAATGCCAGAAAGTCCTCTTCGCCCTGACGTTGCAAGCGCAGCGTCTGCGCCAGTTCACTCTCTTCGCTGAACAATCCGTAGGCTTTGTTCTTGGCGCTATAGACCCGATGCAACTCTGCCACCATCTCAACGACGGTTTCCGTCGGTTCCAGCAATGAATCGCGCAACACCAGCTCAAGGTTCTGCTCATCACGCTTGATAAGCTGGTGCAGAGCAATCTGGTTGATATCCAGACTCATGATAAACTCTCCTTTAAGACCGGGCGGTATTCAACCACCACCGGTAAAGCGACGCAATAAAAGTTGGCGGCCATTTTACAGAAGACTGCGTAAGGAGAATGATTGAAAGCATAAAAAAGCAGAAAAAAAACCGTTGCTACGGTAATATATTGCCCTTTCATCAACTAACTGATTTCGATTTATGCCACAAATTTCCCGCTACAGTGATGAACAGGTTGAACAATTGCTCGCAGAGCTGCTCAACGTACTAGAAAAACATAAGGCTCCGACCGACCTTTCCCTGATGGTGTTAGGCAACATGGTCACTAACCTTATCAATACCAGCATTGCCCCGGCTCAACGCCAGGCAATTGCCAACTCTTTTGCCCGCGCTTTGCAGTCCTCGATCAACGAAGACAAAGCGCACTAAGGGAAACAGATAACAGGTTATGGTAACTCATCGTCAGCGCTACCGTGAAAAAGTCTCCCAGATGGTCAGCTGGGGGCACTGGTTTGCACTGTTCAACATTCTGCTCTCACTTGTCATTGGCAGTCGTTACCTGTTTATCGCCGACTGGCCGACAACGCTTGCGGGTCGTATTTATTCCTATGTAAGCATTATCGGCCACTTCAGCTTTCTGGTGTTCGCCACCTACTTGCTGATCCTCTTCCCGCTGACCTTTATCGTCGGCTCACAGAGGCTAATGAGGTTTTTGTCCGTCATTCTGGCCACTGTGGGAATGACGCTGTTACTGATCGACAGCGAAGTCTTTACCCGTTTCCATCTCCATCTTAATCCCATCGTCTGGCAGTTGGTTATCAATCCGGACGAGAATGAGATGGCGCGCGACTGGCAGCTAATGTTTATCAGCGTGCCAGTTATTTTATTGATTGAACTGGTGTTTGCGACGTGGAGCTGGCAAAAGCTGCGCAGTCTGACGCGTCGTCGACGCTTCGCCCGTCCGCTGGCCGCATTCTTATTTATCGCCTTTGTCGCCTCACACATGGTGTATATCTGGGCCGATGCTAACTTCTATCGCCCTATCACCATGCAGCGCGCTAACCTGCCGCTTTCGTACCCGATGACGGCGCGACGTTTTCTTGAGAAGCATGGTCTGCTTGATGCGCAGGAGTATCAACGCCGTCTAATCGAGCAAGGCAATCCAGACGCTGTTTCCGTACAGTATCCGTTAAGCGAATTGCGCTACCGCGATATGGGCACCGGGCAGAATGTGTTGTTGATTACTGTCGATGGCCTGAACTACTCACGCTACGAGAAGCAGATGCCTGCACTGGCGGGTTTTGCCGAACAAAATATTTCGTTCACGCGCCATATGAGTTCAGGCAACGCCACCGACAACGGTATCTTTGGCTTGTTCTATGGCATCTCGCCAAGCTATATGGACGGTATTCTGTCGACCCGTACGCCTGCGGCGTTAATTACCGCGCTCAACCAGCAAGGCTATCAGTTGGGCTTATTCTCGTCAGATGGCTTTACCAGTCCACTGTATCGCCAGGCATTGTTGTCAGACTTCTCGATGCCGAGCGTACATACACAATCCGATGAGCAGACCGCCACGCAGTGGATCAACTGGCTTGGCCGCTACGCGCAAGAAGATAACCGCTGGTTCTCTTGGGTATCTTTCAATGGCACCAATATTGACGACAGCAATCAGCAAGCATTTGCCCGGAAATATAGCCGCGCGGCTGGTAATGTCGATGACCAGATCAATCGCGTCCTGAATGCGTTACGTGAATCCGGGAAACTGGACAACACTGTGGTGATTATCACTGCTGGTCGCGGCATTCCGCTGAGCGAAGATGAAGAAACCTTTGACTGGTCACGTGGCCATCTTCAGGTGCCATTAGTCATTCACTGGCCAGGCACACCGGCACAGCGTATTAATGCCCTGACCGATCATACTGATCTTATGACCACGCTGATGCAACGCCTGCTACACGTCAGCACGCCTGCCAGCGAATACTCACAAGGTCAGGACTTGTTCAACCCTGAGCGCCGTCATTACTGGGTAACAGCCGCGGATAACGATACGCTGGCAATTACCACACCGAAAATGACGCTAGTACTGAACAATAACGGTAAATACCGCACTTACAACTTACGTGGTGAAAGAGTGAGAGACGAAAAACCACAGTTGAGTTTGTTATTGCAGGTGCTGACAGACGAGAAGCGTTTTATCGCTAACTGATTAATTATAAATCAGTTAGCAAAATATCTTACTTGCAATCGGTGTGGAAAACGGTAGTATAAGCAGCCACGAGTCGGCACGTAGCGCAGCCTGGTAGCGCACCGTCATGGGGTGTCGGGGGTCGGAGGTTCAAATCCTCTCGTGCCGACCAAAAATCCCAAGAAAACCAACCACAAAGGTTGGTTTTTTTATATCTACGTCAATCCCCCTCTACCCACACTTACAGTTTTCACTACATGCCCATACATAAAATGGGGTAACATTCACGCGCCTGGTAGCGTTACCAACGCTACGCTCAAACATAATGATTCTAATAAAACCTCAGGAGACTACTATGCCTGAAGCAACGCCTTTTCAGGTGCTGATTGTGGATGATCATCCACTTATGCGACGCGGTGTTCGTCAGTTACTGGAGCTTGACCCTGGCTTTGAAGTGGTCGCCGAAGCAGGCGACGGCGCTAGTGCTATCGATCTGGCGAATAGACTGGATATCGACGTGATCTTGCTGGATCTCAATATGAAAGGTATGAGTGGCCTGGATACCCTCAATGCCTTGCGCAGGGATGGCGTTACCGCGCAAATTATAATCCTGACCGTTTCAGATGCCTCCAGCGATATCTTTGCATTGATAGACGCAGGCGCTGACGGTTATCTGTTGAAAGATAGCGATCCGGAAGTGTTGCTGGAAGCGATTCGCGCCGGAGCAAAAGGTAGCAAAGTCTTTAGTGAACGCGTCAGTCAGTACTTACGCGAGCGTGAAATGTTTGGCGCTGAAGAAGACCCCTTCAGCGTGCTAACGGAGCGTGAATTAGATGTTCTGCACGAACTGGCACAAGGACTGTCCAATAAGCAGATCGCTTCGGTACTGAATATTTCTGAGCAGACGGTAAAAGTCCATATCCGCAATCTGCTGCGTAAACTCAACGTCCGCTCACGCGTGGCGGCCACCATTCTGTTCCTGCAACAACGCGGGGCGCAATAAAAAAATAGCCCGATGGTTTTACCATCGGGCTGATATTGATGACAAACGCAACACTGCCTGATGCGCTACGCTTATCAGGCCTACGCGGACCGAGCAATGTATTGAATTCGCACGATTTTGTAGGTCGGATAAAGCGTTTACGCCGCATCCGGCATAAACAAAGCGCACTTTGTTATCAATCTGGCCCCGATGGCATCACCATCGGGCTTCTTCTTATTTACTTTCGTGTGGTGATAAATGCTGCATCGCCTGCGCGATACTGCGTTCAATCACCGCACGGCGAGTATCGTTAGCAGGTAAGAGTTTCAACATCATCTCCCACGCGGCAACGGCTTCGCCAAATCGCTGCTGCTCAAAGGCATTAAACGCATACATACTTAACACACGAATATTGCTGTGGTCCGTTCTTACCAACTGGCGTAGCAGTTCGCCGCCGAGGCGGTTGTCGCTGGGATCAGATGAACGTGTCAACGCTTCCGCGTAACCCAGTGCGGCATCGCTGTTTTTCGGATCGAGGCGATACGCAGTAGCGTATGCATCGGTCGCGATACTGGCGTTACCCAGCGCCATCCCAACGCGGCCCAACATAATCCAGCCTTCTATATCTCCCGGATTTTTTTGCAGTTGAGTACGCATTCCAAGTGCAAGGCGCGACATATCTTCTTCATTGAGCGGATCGGCTTTCGGATCCAGCGCCCTGTCCAGCAATGCCGGAGCCTGCGCAGTGGCCTGCTGCCAGATTTTTACCTGCTGATAATTGCCAGTCTGGTAGTAGCCGACACCTGCCACAATCAATGCCACAACAATACCCGGCAGGTAAACAGCAAATCCGGCACGCTTACCTTCCGGCACGCTTTGTTCAGGAAACTCCTCCACCGCCAGCCGTACACGCCGCCGCGAGCGGGCATAAATAACCCAACCGCCGATACCAATAGCCACCACTGGCAGCACCCACAGCAAGACGGTCAGCGGCGTTAACGGCGGATCGTAAGTGACGAAGTTGCCGTAACGCGCCACCATATAATCGACAATCTCTTTCTTACTTTTACCTTCCTGCATCAGTTCGTACACTTTCTGGCGCAGGTCGGTGGCAATCATCGAGTTGGAATCGGCAATGCTGTTGTTCTGGCATTTCGGGCAGCGCAGTTCTTCAGTAAGCTGACGGAACTGTTGTTCCTGTGCTTCATCTTTAAACTGCAACACGTCGATGGTCGCCAGCGCTGAGCCGGAGATCATTAGCATCAGCACGCCCAATAAAAACCTCATTGTGCGGCCTCCGTACTGTATTTCTCCCACAGCGGCTTGATCTCTTCTTCCCAGACGCGAGGGTTGAGATCGCCTGCATGGCGATAGCGAATGATGCCGTTGCCGTCAATAAGGAACGTTTCTGGCGCGCCATAGACACCGAGATCCAGCCCTAACATGCCGTCGCCATCAAACAGACTTAGCGCGTAAGGATTACCCAACTCTTTCAGCCAGCTAATCGCTTTCTGGCGATCGTCTTTATAGTTCATGCCGACCACGCGGATACCCTGCGCAGAAAGCTGATTCAGGTATTGATGTTCCGCACGACAGGTCGGACACCAGGTCGCCCAAACGTTAAGCAGCACTGGTTTACCCTGAGTCAGCACATCCGCCTGATAAAACTGGCCCGGATTGTCCAGTGATTCGAGGCGAAATTTCGGCACAGGCTTGCCAATGAGCGCCGATTCCAGATTGGTCGGATCATCCCCTTCGGCATTACGCGCCAGCTGCCACAGCAGCGCCGCGGCAATCGCCAGGAAGATAATCAAAGGAAGTAACAATACTTTGCGCTTCATACAGCCTCCGGCGCAGTTGTTTGCGGACTCACGCGCTTACGATAGCGAGGATCAAACAGGCACAGCAGCCCGCCCAACGCCATCATCAGCCCGCCCGCCCAAATCCAGCGAACAAACGGTTTGTAGTAAAGGCGCACAGCCCACGCGCCGTTTTCCAGCTCTTCACCGAGCGCCGCGTACAGGTCACGCGTGATGCCGCCGTCAATCGCCGCTTCAGTCATCATTGAACCGGCGGTGTTGTAATAACGTTTTTCCGCATACAGCACCGTCTCCGGCTTGCCATCTCGCGTTACGCCGATAGTCGCCACACCGCCACGCCAGTTCGGGCCAGTCACCTCTTTGACATCACGGAAGGTGAAGCGATATTCATGAATATCGACGCTATCGCCGGACTTCATGCGCACATCACGCTCAACGCTATAGTTCTGGCTAAAGGCAATGCCAACAATTGTCACCGCCAGCCCCAGGTGAGCCGCCACCATCCCCCAATAACTGAAGGTGGTTTTCGTGCCGCGTGAAATACGCAGCACAGCTTCCGCAATTGCCAGCACCGCAATCCAGCAGGCCATTGCCAGGCCGAGCACCGTCATCGCCACAACTTTGCTTTCGAACAGCCACGGCAACAGCAGCGACAGCACCAGCGTAGAGAAGAAGGCGATAATCAATAAATTGCGGATTTTACGCGGGCGATCGCGCCCCCAACGCACCAGCGGACCAATGCCCAGCACCAGTGCAAATGGCACCATCAGCCAGGTAAACATGCTGTTAAAGAACGGTTCGCCAATCGAAATGCTGCCCAGTCCCAGTTGCTTGTGCACCAGCGGTAGCAGCGTCCCCAGCAATACCACCAGCATCGCGGCGACCAGCAAAACGTTGTTCGCTAACAGCAAAGATTCCCGCGACCACAGCGCATTGTTTACGCGTGAGCGAACTTTGTGTCCACGCGCGGCAAACAGCAGCAGCGAACCGCCAATCACCAGCACCATAAAGGCGAGGATAAACATACCGCGCGCCGGATCAGACGCAAACGCGTGTACCGATACCAGCACGCCAGAACGCACCAGGAAAGTCCCCAGCAGACACAGCGAGAAAGCACTGATTGCCAGCAGTAATGTCCACGCTTTGAAACTGGCGCGTTGTTCAGTGACCGCCAGCGAGTGCATCAGCGCAGTACCCACCAGCCATGGCATAAACGAGGCATTTTCTACCGGATCCCAGAACCACCAGCCGCCCCAGCCGAGTTCGTAATAAGCCCATGCGGAACCGAGCACAATGCCGAGCGTCAGGAAGATCCACGCTGCCAGCGTCCACGGACGAGTAAAACGCGCATAAGTGCTGTCCAGACGCCCACTCAGCAAAGAAGCAATAGCAAAAGCAAATGCCACCGAGAAACCAACGTACCCCATATAAAGCAGAGGCGGATGGAAGATCAGCCCCGGATCCTGCAACAACGGGTTAAGATCGCGCCCTTCAATCGGGAAGTTCGGCAATGTGCGAGAGAACGGGTTAGAGGTAAAGAGAATGAACAGCAAAAAGCCGACGCTGACCATACCCATTACCGCCAGTACACGGGCCACAATATCCAGCGGAATACGCTGACTAAAAATCGCCACCGCAAAGGTCCAGCCGCTCATCAGCAGCACCCACAGCAGTAGCGAGCCTTCATGCGCGCCCCAGGTAGCCGCCACGCGATACCACACCGGAAGCTGGGTATTGGAGTTACTGGCGACATAGGTGACGGTGAAGTCGTTGACCACGAAGGCGTTAACCAGCACCAGAAACGCGCCAGCCACGCACATAAACAGCAGCCAGGCAAACAGCCGGGAGGAGGCCATCATCCGCGCATCACCACGCGCCACACCCCATAGCGGATAAACAGACAGCAAAAGTGCAATCCCTAACGCCAGGCACAGCAGTCCGTTACCAATTTCTGGCATCATGATGCGGGATCCTTATAAGCACTTGCCGGGCGACGGTGGTTAGCATCCATCGCCTTTTCAACTTCTGGCGGCGTGTAGTTTTCGTCGTGTTTCGCCAGTACTTCTTTAGCGAGGATATGATTGCCTTTTTCCAGTTCGCCCTGAACCACAACGCCCTGCCCTTCACGGAACAGGTCCGGCAAAATGCCTTCGTAAGAGACATCTACTGAACCTTCAGCATCGTAAATGGTAAACGTTACTTTCAGTGAGTCAGGATCGCGCTGCACGCTACCCGGCATCACCATCCCGCCAACGCGCAGACGCTGACCGACTTCCGGCATCTGCTGCGTTTCACGCTTACCGTAGAGAATTTCTCCCGGTGTATAGAAAAGATCGATATTAGAGCGCAGCGCATACAGCACCAGACCGATGGTCAGCGCCAAACCTGCCAACACGGCGCAGGCAATCCACAAACGATTTTTACGGCGAATATTCATGCAGCCTCCTGCTGTTGCATGGCACGTAACCGCGCCTCACGCGCCCGCTGTTGCGCCACGCCACGCAAAATTGCGCGATGCCGCATCACCGAGTGCACGACCAAAGCCACCAGCGGAATAACGGTCATCACCACTGCCAGCCAGACAAAAAAGGCGTAACCGCCCATTGCGAAAAATTCATTCCAGGAAGCAAATGCAGGGGTCATTTACGGCCTCTTTTCAGTATCAGTTCACTCACCCACGGACGGCGTTTTTCCATCAGCAAAATCAAATTGCGCATCCGCATTAGCGTCAGCGTGGCAGACAGCAGCAGGAAGCCAAAAATCGACCAGCGCAGCGGCGAACGCATTGCCGGATCGATACTTTGCTGCATCCGCGTTGATCCCTGATGTAGGGTGTTCCACCATTCCACGGAATAATGAATAATCGGCAGGTTCACCACGCCAATTAGCACCAGAATACCTGCCGCACGGCCCGCCAGACGGCGGTCGTCGAAGGAGTGCCACAGGGCAATCACACCCACATACAAAAACAGCAGCACCAGTTCGGAAGTCAGACGCGCGTCCCATACCCACCAGGTACCCCACATCGGTTTTCCCCATGCGGAGCCAGTAACCAGGGCAATAAAAGTAAATACCGCGCCAATAGGTGCCATCGCCGCGACCGCCAGGTTAGCCATTTTCATCTGCCAGACAAGGCCGATGAACGCCGCTACCGCCATCGAGGCATAAATACCCATCGACCAGATTGCCGCAGGCACATGTAGATAAATAATGCGATAGCTATTTCCTTGCTGATAATCCGCCGGAGCAAAGCCGAATCCCCAGATCCAGCCGACGGTGAGCACGACCACACTGGCGATTGCCAGCCACGGTATAAACCAGCCACAGATTTGATATAACCGTGGAGGGATCGCCAGTTGATGTAGTGTTTTCCACATAATTTCGATACCAGACTCGAACAAAAATCAGTAATCCAGCGTTATTGAATGCTGATTCGTAACGCTGCCGCCGTCGCAAAAGGACTTAATGTCGCGGTGCCAGCCAGCAACGCGCCTAAAATTGCCAGATACCCGTCCACGGGCAAATGCATCGAAGCCGCGTCCATCGCAGCGGTGGCAAAGATGAGTAAGGGGATGGTGAGTGGTAACACGAGAATGCTGAGTAGCACTCCACCGCGCTTAAGTCCGACCGTCAGCGCCACGCCTGGTGCACCAAGAAAGCCAAGCGTGGGGGTTCCCAACAACAGCGTTAGCGCCATCACTTGCCAACCGTACACGTCCATTCCCAGTAGCAATGCCACCAGTGGTGAGAGAATGAGCAGAGGCAAACCTGTCACCATCCAGTGCGCCATCACCTTCGCCAGCACAACGGCGGGCAAGGGTAATGGCAACAACATCAGTTGTTCAAGACTGCCGTCCTGCAAATCGTCACGAAACAGTCGCTCCAGCGCCAGCAAAGAGGAAAGCAGCGCCGCCACCCAGATAATGCCCGGTGCAATCCTCGCCAACAATTGCGGCTCCGGACCGATACTAAGTGGAAAAAGGGTAATAACAATCAGGAAGAACCACAGCGGGTTAGCGATTTCGGCGCTATGGCGAAACGCCACGCGCAGCTCAAGACGGAAAATGCGCCAGAACATCATGCGCCCCTTGTATGCGTCAGAGAAATGCGGCGGATTTTACTTTCAGCAACGTTGAGCGGCTGGTGGGTGGTCAGAATCACAATTCCCCCCTGCTCCGTATGCTGCGCCATGCGCTGGGTCAGACGATCGACGCCGTTGACGTCAATCGCGGTAAAAGGTTCGTCGAGGATCCACAACGTAGCGCGGGTCAGCCATAATCGCGCCAGCGCGACGCGGCGTTGTTGCCCGGCAGAGAGCTGGTTTACGGGAATATCTTCGAATCCGGCAAGCCCGGCCTGCGCCAGGGCGTCCAGACATTGTGCGGTATCACCGTCACGGTGATAGAAATGCAGATTTTCTAACGCCGTCAGCCGGGTTTTAATCCCCGGCTGATGGCCTATCCATAACAGGTTTTGATGGTAGCTGTCGCGTACCTGATGCAAGGGCTGCCCTTGCCAGAGAACGTCTCCCGCATCAGGGCGAGACAACCCCGTCAGCAAACGGAGAAGCGTTGTCTTCCCCGCGCCGTTGCTGCCGGTGATTTGTACCCACTCTCCTGCGTTCAGCGTAAATGACAAACCACTAAACAAGGTTCGTTCATCCCGCTCGCAGAGCAATTCTCTGGCTTCAAGCATCCCCACGCAATGACATCCTGTTAAAAACCTGGTTCAACTTCGCGCATATCGGGTAGCTTGTGCGCGATCCCTTTATGGCAGTCAATACAGGTTTGCCCATCTTTCACCGCTTGATCGTGCATCTTCGCGGCAACACCTTTCTGGGCGGTTAAATCCATAAACTCGAAGTTGTGACAGTTACGGCACTCCTGCGAGTTGTTGTCCTTCATTCGCCGCCACTCATTCTGTGCCATAGTCAGGCGATGAGCTTCGAATTTCTGCGGCGTGTCAATAACGCCCAGAATTTTACCATACAGCTCTTTACTTGCTTTGAGCTTGCGTATCATTTTCGGCACAAACTCGTGCGGAACGTGACAATCCGGACAGGTCGCACGGACGCCGCTACGGTTGTTGTAATGCACGGAATCCATGTATTCCTGATACACCGTGTTGCGCATTTCGTGGCAGCTAATGCAAAACTCTTCAGTGTTAGCTTTTTCCATCCCGGTGTTAAAGCCGCCCCAGAAGACGATGCCGCCAACAAAGCCGATCAACAGCAGCGTCCCCAGCGCCAGACGGCTGGGGGTACGCCACCATTTCCACAGGCGCTTAATCAGACCAGGCTTACGGTCAGAATTTCCCATAATAACCTCTTATTTCCCGTAACCTTTTGATGGGGTAAAGGTATTCCCCACGATTGGCGCGGTATCGGCCTGCGGTACGTGACATTGCAGACAGAAATAACGACGTGGAGCCACTTCCGCGCCCACTTTGCCGTCGCTGTCCATAAAGTGAGTAGGACTGATGCGCGGTGCGCCAGTGGTGCGATAGCTTTCGACACCGTGGCACTGCAAGCAGCGGTTGGTATTGGTCGTTACCTGATAACCTTCAACGCTATGCGGGATCATTGGCGGCTGATTCACATAGTTCAGCGGCATCCGATCCTGCTCTTTTGGCATCCGAATGGCCCCTTCCTGCGTCCCGGATACTTCCGGCGACTGGCTAAAATCGACGCCATTTGCCGCCCAAACCGCGCCGCTCACCACCAGGGCCAGCATCGCCGTCCATTGACACAGCGCTTTCTTCAGGTCATGGCTTTTCATGATTTCGCTCCCGAACTCCATCGTGTAGTTATTGTAAATACATCCTCAGAACAGACATCCACGCAGCGACCGCATGTCATGCAATCGCGGCTGGTGACCTGCACCGGGCTTTGTTCATCCAGCACCGGGGCACGTAGCACATGCGGTTCCGGGCAAACATGAAAACAATCCATACAGCGGTTACATTTCTGTCGATCGGTGGCCGCAACGGTGACAACACCTTTGCTACCCAACACGCCATACAGCGCGCCGACCGGACAAATATGGCCGCACCAGCCGTGTTCAACGACCAGTAGATCAAATAAAAACAGCGCGAGAATAAGCAGCGCGCCGCTGCCGAATCCCATTACCAGGCTACGCCCCATCAGAGAAACGGGGTTGATCCATTCCCAGATGAGCGTGCCAGTTAAGGCTGAGCCCACCAGAATGACCACCAACAGCACGTAGCGAATGTGGCGAGGGATCGTCGCAGACTGATTGAGGTCAAAGCGCCTGCGCAACCAGTTCGCTAAATCGGTAATCGGGTTCAGCGGGCAGACCCAGCTGCAAAATAATCGCTTTCCTGCCAGGGCGTAGAGCACGGTGATAATCACCGCACCGATCAGCGCCACCGTGGCAGGCAGATGGCCGCTGGCAAGGCTTTGCAGCGTCATCAGCGGATCGGTCAGCGGAACGGTGTCGAATAACAGGCTACTGCTGTAGTTGCCATGCAAGATCCACACACCAAACCACGGGCCGCTCAAAAACATCCCCAGCACGAAGAACTGACAAAGGCGACGCAACACCAGCCAACGGTGACTGCGCCACCAGCCTTTCTTCGCCAGTGCCTCGCGCCCGGCGTCACGTTTACGATTTGCCATTGTTCCCCTCCAGCCAGCCGAAGCGGTAATGGTGACCTAACTCCCCTTTCGCCAGTGACAGCGGTAACACCTTGATTGCCGGTTGTTCCAGCACACACACCTTTTCGCACTTACCGCAGCCGGTACAGGCGTCGCTGTGAACCGTCGGCAGAAAACGGGCGTGCTTACCGGTACGCGTGTTGCGCTCCAGCTCCAGGGTGATTGCCTCATCAATTTTCGGGCATTCGCGATAACAAACATCACAGCGCAGCCCCTGAAAGTTGAGACAGTTTTCTTGGTCCACCAGCACCGCCAGCCCCATCCGCGCGTCGTCGATCGATTCGATCTCACGATCCAGCGCACCGCTTGGGCACACTTTGGCGCACGGAATGTCCTCACACATTTCGCAAGGAATATCCCGCGCGACAAAATACGGCGTACCTGCCGACAGACCAGAGGCCAGCGTCGCCAGTTTTAATGTGTCGTAAGGGCAAGCCTGAACACACTGACCGCAACGCACACAGGCACTGGCAAAGGCGTTCTCGTTTATGGCTCCGGGCGGGCGCAACCGCACGCCAGATGCGCGTGCGGTTTGCTGTTGTAACCCCAGCGCCACACCCACGGCTGCCAGCCCGCCTGCTGTGCGAACAACATCGCGCAGAAAGCGGCGGCGACCATTTTGAGGTTTCGCTGACCGGGACATAATGGCTTACACCTTCTCCAGTTTGACCGCGCACTTCTTGAAGTCCGTCTCTTTCGAGAGCGGATCGGTCGCGTCCAGCGTCAGTTTGTTAACCAGTTGTGCGGCGTCGAAGAACGGCATGTACACCAGGCCCTGCGGCGGACGGTTACGACCGCGCGTTTCGACAATCGAGATCACTTCGCCACGGCGAGAAACCACTTTCACTTTGTCGCCACGACGCAGATCGCGCGCTTTCGCATCCAGCGGGTGAATAAACAGGACCGCTTCCGGGAAGGCACGGTGCAGTTCCGGTACACGACGAGTCATACTGCCGGTATGCCAGTGCTCCAGAACGCGTCCGGTAGAGAGCCACAGGTCGTACTCTTCATCCGGTGCTTCCGCCGCCGGTTCGAACGGCAGCGCGAAGATCACCGCTTTGCCATCCGGTTTACCGTAGAACTTATAGCCTTCGCCCGCTTTCACGTACGGGTCGTTACCTTCGCTGTAACGCCACTGCGTTTCTTTACCGTTCACCACCGGCCAGCGCAGACCGCGCGCTTTGTGGTAGTCATCGAACGGTGCCAGATCGTGACCGTGACCGCGACCAAACCATGCGTACTCTTCGAACAGCCCTTTTTGCAGATAGAAGCCCAGCTCGCGGGATTCATCGTTCAGCTGATCTTCTGCCAGTTCGGATACCGGGAATTTGCTCACTTCCGGAGTGGCATACAGAACTTCGTACAGCGTTTTGCCACGCAGTTCCGGTTTCTTCGCCAGCAGCTCTTCCGGCCATACTTCTTCAGTTTTGAAGCGGCGGGAGAACTGAACTAACTGCCAGAGATCCGATTTCGCTTCGCCCGGAGCCTGTACCTGCTGACGCCAGAATTGAGTACGGCGTTCGGCGTTACCGTAAGCCCCCTCTTTCTCTACCCACATTGCGGTCGGCAGGATCAAGTCGGCGGCCAGCGCACTGACTGTCGGATACGGATCGGAGACGATGATAAAGTTGCGCGGATCGCGCCAGCCCGGCATACGCTCTTCATTAATATTCGGCCCGGCCTGCATGTTGTTGGTACACATGGTCCAGTAAACATTCAGCTTGCCGTCTTTCAGCGCACGGTCTTGTGCCACCGCGTGCAGACCGATTTTCGCCGGAATGGTGCCGCTCGGGATATTCCACTTCTTCTCGCAGATATCACGGTGTTTCTCGTTAGTCACCACCATGTCCGCAGGCAGACGGTGAGCAAAGGTGCCCACTTCACGCGCAGTACCACACGCGGAAGGCTGCCCGGTCAGGGAGAACGGACCGCAACCCGGCTGGGAAATTTTGCCGGTCAGCAGGTGCAGGTTGTAGACCAGGTTGTTGGCCCACACACCGCGGGTATGCTGGTTGAAGCCCATCGTCCAGTAGGAGATGACTTTCTTGTTCGGATCGGCATACAGCTGCGCCAGCTGTTCCAGCTGATCTTTTGGTACGCCAGTCATTTCGGCGGTTTTTTCCAGCGTATACTCGGCAACGAAGGCTTTGTAATCTTCAAAGCTCATCGGTTCGGAGGCGTCAGAACCCGGATTCTTCGCTGCTTTTTCCAGCGGATGGGTCGGACGTAAACCGTAGCCGATGTCCGTCGCCCCTTTGCGCAGATTAACGTGCTTGCTGAAGAAGTCCTGATTTATCGCATTGTTTTGAATGATATAGTTGGCGATGTAGTTCAGGATCACCAGGTCAGATTGCGGCGTAAAGATGATGCCGTTATCCGCCAGCTCGAAGCTACGATGCTGGTAGGTAGAAAGCACCGCCACGGTGACGTTCTGGTTAGAGAGACGACGGTTAGTGATGCGCGACCAGAGGATCGGGTGCATCTCCGCCATGTTTGCGCCCCACAGCACAAACGCGTCAGCCTGCTCGATGTCGTCATAGCAGCCCATCGGCTCATCCATACCAAAGGTACGCATAAAGCCAACTACTGCCGACGCCATACAGTGACGCGCGTTCGGGTCGATGTTGTTCGAGCGGAAGCCCGCTTTGAACAGCTTGGACGCGGCATAACCTTCCCAGATAGTCCACTGACCAGAACCGAACATACCGATCGATTCCGGCCCTTTTTCTTTCAGGGCGGTTTTGAATTTCTCTTCCATCACATCAAAGGCTTGATCCCAGGTGATTGGGGTGAACTCGCCTTCTTTGTCATATTTACCGTTTTTCATACGCAGAAGCGGCTGCGTCAAACGGTCTTTACCGTACATGATTTTGGGCAGGAAATAGCCCTTAATGCAGTTCAGGCCACGGTTAACCGGTGCGTCCGGGTCGCCCTGACAAGCCACCACACGCCCCTGCTGCGTTCCGACCAGAACGCCGCAACCAGTACCGCAGAAACGGCACGGCGCTTTATCCCATTTAATGGCTTCCTGCTGACCAACAACGGCGCGGGCAACGCCCGGCACGCTGAGACCGGCAGCCGCCGCAGCGGCCGCAACGGCGTTAGCTTTCATAAAGCTACGACGACTGAGTTTCATGGTGTTTCCTCACCTTGCTCTTCCTGCTGGTGATAAACCAGCGACACCGCCAGCACGCCCTCTACGTTGCGTACTGACTCAATGGTTTGGATCAGCGTTTCGCTGTCTTCTGCTTCCACCACCACAATCAACTGACCGCTCGGCGCGTCGCTGACAGCAACTTCACAGCCGGGAAAGGCGTTCAGTTGGGTGCTGATGTCTGAAATTCGTTCGCTTTTGGCCTGCACGACCAGGCTGCAAACTTGCCAGTTAGTGTGCATGGAGATACTCCGCAGTTATGGCTGATACCGGACAACTGGCTGCACATGCTCCACATCCGTTGCAAAGTTGGCTATTAAGTTGCGGCTGGTAGATCCCGGAGAGCGTCGGGCGAAAGATAATTGCCATTGGCTCACAGCTATCCTGACAGCGGCGACATTCAACTGACTGATACGCCAGGCACGCGTCCCCAATGGTGAACTGCAAATCCCAGGCCCTGGTGTGGCGCGGAGAAAATAGCGATTCGGGGCAAGCCTGCGCGCAGGCGTAACAGAAGCTGCACTCGTTATTTTTGAAATTAACGCTCGGATAGCCACCCGCGCCGCGTTGCAGAATGTTGTTTTCACAAGCATTAATACAGGCATCGCAGCGGGTGCAATGGGCCAGAAAATGAGATTCATCACCGGACCAGGGCGGACGGATACCGTTACTGGCTTTGCGCCAGCGACCAGTGAGTATGCCCCGACGGGATGCATCAATCTTCACATTGACCTTCCATCATTAACGCGCTCTGAAAATTGAGAGCGACCAAAGAAACCGCGTAATTAATAAGCCATTTTTATAGGCGCTAAGATATTAAAGGATGTGTCAAAGATGCATACCCCGATCGGGGTAAAACCTGTAGCAGGATCAAAAGAGTGGCGGGAAGGCTGGCAAAAATGGGCTTTTATTCACATTTCAACCGGTTATAAACAATTTTACATAGCGATAAATTCACCAAAGATATTCTTCCAGGCTTCGCCACCCATCAGCATATAACTCCAAAAGAGAAGGTAAAGTTGTCTGAATATTCTATGCATTATTCATAAAGCAAATTAATAAATCTGATGAATATGTTAACCTTCAGCGACATCATCGGTGAAAACCTATAAATGAAGAAGGAAAGCAAAAATGAAGACCATTCTACCTGCAGTATTGTTTGCCGCTTTCGCCACAACTTCAGCCTGGGCGGCAGAAAGCGTTCAGCCACTGGAAAAAATCGCCCCTTATCCGCAAGCTGAAAAAGGGATGAAGCGTCAGGTGATTCAGTTAACCCCGCAAGAAGATGAATCTACCCTGAAAGTAGAACTGTTAATCGGTCAGACGCTGGAAGTTGACTGCAATCTGCATCGTCTCGGCGGGAAACTGGAAAGCAAAACGCTGGAAGGCTGGGGCTATGATTATTATGTCTTTGATAAAGTTAGCTCCCCGGTTTCCACGATGATGGCCTGCCCGGATGGCAAGAAAGAGAAGAAATTTGTCACCGCGTATCTGGGCGATACCGGAATGCTGCGTTACAACAGCAAGCTGCCGATCGTGGTGTATACGCCAGACAATGTAGATGTGAAGTACCGCATCTGGAAGGCGGAAGAGAAGATTGACAACGCGGTAGTTCGCTAAACACAGCGTACCGCCCGTCGGTCGGATAAGGCGGTTACACCGCATCCGACATCTAACGTCCGAGCCGGTTGCCTGATGCGACGCTGACGCGTCTTATCAGGCCTACGCCACTAAACTGCTGTGAAGTGCGGCAACCGGTAGGTTAGATAAGGCGGTTACGCCGCATCCGACATCTAACGTCCGAGCCGGTTGCCTGATGCGACGCTGGCGCGTCTTATCAGCATACGCCACATCCGGCATACCATGCCGAATGTGGCACATCATTACAACGCAATATCCGCGACTTCTTTTTGAACGGGTTGCGGTTTCAACTGCGGTTTCGGCGTACTGTCTGCCGCCTGCGGTTTGTCGTATTTCAGCCCCAGCACTTCGCTGGTGTACTGCAACTCACGTTCCGTTGCTGCCACATCACCATTCAGCTTACGTCCATAAGACGGAACGATCGCTTTCAGCGTGGCCTGCCATTGCGGGCTGGAAACACGATCACCAAACACTTTTTCCAGCAGATTCAACATAATCGGTGCGGCGGTTGACGCCCCCGGCGATGCCCCCAGCAGCGCAGCAATGGTTCCTTGCTGGTCACTGACCACTTCTGTTCCCAGACGCAGTACGCCGCCTTTGTCGGCATCACGCTTGATAATCTGTACGCGCTGCCCCGCTTGCCACAAACGCCAGTCCTCTTTTTTCGCCTGTGGATAGTACTCTTTCAGCGCTGCAAAACGATCCTCTTCACTCAACATCACCTGACTAATCAGGTATTTCACCAGATCGAAATTATCCAGCCCGACGTGCATCATCGGCATCACATTAGAGGTGGTGGTGGAACTCATCAGATCCCACAACGAACCGTTTTTGAGGAATTTGGTTGAGAAGGTGGCAAATGGTCCAAACAGCACTACGCGTTTACCGTCCAGAACACGGGTATCGATATGCGGAACCGACATCGGCGGCGCACCGACAGATGCTTTACCGTAAACCTTCGCCAGATGGTGATTAACCACGTCAGGGTTTTCCGAGACGAGGAACTGACCGCCCACCGGGAAACCAGCGTACTCTTTCGCTTCCGGGATACCGGATTCTTGCAAAAGCTTCAGCGCCGCACCGCCCGCACCGATAAAGACAAATTTCGCGCGAATGTTCTGTACTGTGCCATTTTTCAGATCGGCAATGGTGACGGTCCAGGTGTTGTCGTCATTACGTTTGAGGCCGCGGACTTCGCTACTGAGTTGCAGCGAGAAGTTGGATTTTTTCTGCAAGGAAGCAATTAACTGGCGAGTGATTTCACCATAGTTCACATCGGTGCCGATTTCTGTACGTGTCGCAGCCACTTTCTGCTGCGGATCGCGTCCTTCCATCACGAGTGGCGCCCACTCTTTGATTTGCGCGTGATCTTCGGAGTAACGCATACCGCGGAACAACGAACTTTGTTGCAAGGCCGCGTAACGGGCGCGCAGGAAGTTGACGTTATCTTCGCCCCAGACAAAGCTCATGTGCGGAACGGTATTGATAAATGAACGCGGAGTACGCAGCACGCCGCGCTCGACCTGGTGCGCCCAGAACTGGCGGGAAATCTGAAATGCTTCGTTAATGGCGACTGCTTTTTCGATACTGATGCTGCCATCGGCGTTTTGCGGGGTGTAGTTCAGTTCCATCAGTGCAGAATGCCCGGTTCCGGCGTTGTTCCAGCCGTTCGAACTCTCCTGCGCGACACCCTCCAGGCGCTCCACCATGGTCATCGACCATTCAGGCTCCAGCTCGCGTAAATAGGTCCCCAACGTGGCGCTCATAATGCCGCCGCCAATCAACAGTACATCAGTTTCCTGCTCCTCGGACGCTTTCGCTTTTGCCGCCATCGAAACGGCATTAAGCCCCACGGCCATCGAGAAGAGCATGGCAGTCACTTTTTTCATCTTGTTAATGCCTTACTTTTAGTCGCTTTATTGCAGGTGAGATTTGCGCGGCATCAACGGTAACACTTAAGTAACAACATTTAAATAATGTTTATAAATTATCTTCTAATTTTATAAACATTATAATTTCGTTGATTAATTATAGGGTTATTAGAAACGGGGGGATTTTTAGAATATTGACCTGGCGACAGTATCCCGCCAGGTCAGCGCCAAAATATTATGCCGTCCGGGCAACGGCATCACGCGAAGCAGCGTCACGCTCTTCGCCGGTCAGCTCGCTAAGTTGTCCGTTGCGCATTTCCAGCAGGCGGTCGGCGTGGATAAAGTAATGATCATCATGACTGATGGCGAAAATAGTTTTACCCATCTCCTGCATCAGCGGCAGCAGCACCTGATAAAACTCACGACGGAAGTGTGGATCCTGATCCGCCGCCCATTCATCCAGCAGAATAATATCGCGTTCTTCTGCCAAAGCCAGCAACAGCGCCACGCGTTTTTTCTGCCCTTTCGATAACTTCAGGTTAACAATACGCCCGTTACTTAACTCAAGCTTATGACCCATTTTCAGCTGCGCCAGCCACTTCTCAACCAGTTGCGGGTTAGCAGGTTTGCCCTCCGGCCCCAGCAGTTGATCAAATAACCAGACATCGGTAAACACCGCCGAAAACAGTTTGCGATAATCTTCCGGTTGTTCGCCGCTGACAGGTTTGCCATCCAGCAAGATTTCGCCGCTTTGTGGCTGATACAACCCAGTCAGCAACATCGCCAGCGTCGATTTGCCGCTACCATTGCCACCAATCAGAAACAGCAGTTCGCCACGTTTAATGGTGAGGTTAATCGGCCCAACGGAAAACGCGTTATCCTGATAGCTAAACGTAACATTACGCAGCTCAAGCGTTTGCCAGTTGGGAAACGCCTGCGGGCGCGGAAACTCAGCTTTGAAAGGTGCGAGCGCGAATTTGTTCAGCTTGTTAAACGCCACCTGCGCCGTCAGCAGCGTCGGCAATGCGCCAACCGCCGAAAGCAGTGGCGTACGCAGGAATAACAGCGTCAACGAATAGGTCGCGGCAACGTTGGTATCAGCCCAACCCAGGCTATTTGCCATCCAGAATACCAGGCCGATAGCACCCAGCATCATAATGTTCGACCAGTTCACGGCACTTAGATGGAAGGTGTCTGCGCGGATAATATGATGGCGATACTCTTGCGCATCAGGAATGTAGAGATTGTTAAACACATACTCGGCGCGCTCACGGTTCAGAGTCAGCTCTTTGCGCCCTTCCAGCACAGTTTGAAAATCCGAGTACAGTTTGTCTTCGGTTTCACGCAGAGTCGCCATATGCTTGTACACCCGCGCCACCAGTACAAAACCGCCCCAGATGGTGACTGCCATCCAGATAGCCGTTACCAGCAACATTTTGCCCGACAACATCCAGAGATACGCCGCTGAACCGATAGTGAGAATGATCCCCTGCACCAGTTCCGGCAGACGCACAAAAGCAATGGTGATATTGCGCACATCGCTGGTTAACCCCGCCAGCAACGAGGCGCTACCAAGTTGTTCGATACGCTCGACGTGGGTATCCAGTATCCGCTTGATAAATTCGCTACGCAGTCGGTAAACGAAGTGATGGCCCAGCGTAGTAAGTGCCAGTTGCGATCCCAGTGTTACCGCCATTAACAGCAGCAATAAACCCAGAAACTCCGGCAACACCAGCAGACTGGTATCCGCCGTTTCGATAAGGCGCTGATTGATAAAAGCAATTAAGCCAATGCCTAATGCCGCACTGGCGAGGCTTAGCGCCATCACACTGATAAATGGCCAGCGATACTGCCGCCAGACAAGTACAAGAAGTTCCATGCAGAAAACCCGGACAATGAATTACAGCCCGCAGTTTAAACATCTCCGCGTGCACAGCAATAATAATTCTTATTTTTATTCTTTTTTACCTGCCTGACGGAATGTCAGGTTGTAGCGGCAGTCGGCGGTGAGTGGATGAAACCCCGCTTTGAGCGGTTGAATGCCGTGATAAAACAGCCGTGATTCACCGCCCCACACCACTACATCGCCATGTTCCAGCAACAGTCGTTTGAGCAGATCATTTCGTTTCAGGCCACCAAATTGAAAAATCGCGGGTAAGCCCAGAGAAACAGAAACAATTGGCGCGCGCAGATCCGGTTCGTCTTTATCCTGATGCAGCGACAGTTTCGCGCCCGGGGCGTAGCGGTTGATAAGGCAAGCGTCAGGCTGGAAATCTGGATAGCCCGCTGCCATGGCCGCGCGCCGACATAAATCATAAAAACTTTGCGGCATGGCGGGCCACGGTTTATTTGTTTGCGGATCAATGGGCGAATAGAGATAACCTTGCCGATTGGTCGTCCAGCCCAGATGCCCGCAGTTGGTCATCGCCACCGACATGGTATATCCGCCAGGAGTGACCATCTGGCGAAACGGCGACTGGCTGGCAATGCCACTGATATCGTGCATCAGTTGTTCCGCAACGTTAAAAGCAAAACGGCGCAAAATCACCGCGCCGGAAGCCAGCGATTCGTGCCACGGTTCAGCATCAGCAAACAGATCCAACATTACCTCTCCTCATGATCAGCTTCGCGGCGCAGCAAGTGCGCTTTGCGCGACACGCCCCAGCGGTAACCAGAAAGTGCGCCATCACCGCGTACTACCCGATGACAAGGGATAATAATAGCTAATCTATTGGCGGCGCAGGCACTGGCTACGGCGCGAACGGCTTTTGGTTTGCCAATCGCGTTCGCCAGTTGCTGGTAACTCACCGTTTCACCACAAGGTATAGTGCGAAGCGCCTGCCAGACTTGTTGTTGAAAAGCGGTGCCGCGAATATCCAGCGGTAACGTCAGCGGCGTATCGCGGTTATTGAGGCTGGCGATAACCTCACGTATATGTTGCTGAAATATCGGATCCGCCGGCGCGTTGTCAGCGGCAGGAAACATCTGACGGAGTTCGCTGATTAATGTCCCGTCATCGTCGCCCAGCAGAATCGCGCAAATCCCCCGCTCGCTTTCCGCCACCAGGCAACGCCCCAGCTCACAATCAGCCAGCGCATAACGCACTGCCAGGTTTTCGCCACCGTGACGAAACTGTTTAGCCGTCATGCCCAACGTTTCGTCAGCTTTGCGGTAGTAACTGCTGCCGTCGGGGAATCCAGCGTTCAGAATCGCCTGGGTGACGCTCTCCCCTTTCGCCAGCGATTCGCGCAAGCGACGAGCGCGCCAGGCCTGTTGCCAGGCTTTTGGCGTCATTCCGGTGGTGGCTTTAAATAAACGATGCAGATGGAATGGACTCATCGCCACCTGGTCGGCCAAGGCTTCCAGCGTTACAGGCGTTTCCTGTTCCAGTAGTCGACACGCGTGGGTGATTTTATCCAACCGGTGTTGCTGGGCATTGGCTTTATCAGGTTGGCAGCGTTTGCAGGGGCGAAATCCGGCGACGATTGCCTCGCTGGCATTTGCGTAGAAGGAGACGTTTTCCCGCAAGGCATGTCTCGCGCGGCAAGACGGACGGCAAAAGATACCCGTGGTGCGCACGGCGAAAACGAATTCGCCGTCGGCATTCGGGTCGCGGGCTAAGACCGATTGCCAGCGTTGATCGTCAGTTAAGCGTGTGGCGTTTTTCATAATCAGCTCCCTGGTTAAGGATAGCCTTTAGTCTGCCCGGTCACCATCACGCAAAAACCAACAATCTTGCGCTTTAATTTTTTTCGCTCACCAGGAAGCTTTTAAACTGCGGCGACATCCAGGTTTTAAAACTATCACCTTCTTTGGTGATCATATAAACCGCCAGCCCTTCCCGGCGAACGACTTCTTTGGCTTTCTCTGGCCCGAGCACCATCAAACCTGTATCCCAGGCGTCAGCTTCCAGTGCCGTCGGAGCAATCACAGTCACGGACACCAGATTATGTTCGATAGGTCGTCCGGTTTGCGGATCGATAACATGAGAAAGGCGTTTGCCGTCCAGTTCGTAATAATTGCGATAGCTGCCGGAGGTACTGATACCGTGACCATTGATATCCACTACCGCCTGAACCGCGTTTTCTTTATCGGTTGGTTTTTGAATCGCCACTCGCCACGGCTGGCCCTCGCCGTTCATACCGCGGCTGTTCAGCGCCCCGCCCACCGACACCAGGTAGCGAGAAATACCTTCCTGCTCCATCAAGCGTGCCAGATGATCGGCGGCATAGCCTTCGCCGACGGTGGAGAGATCGACATATAAATCCGGAAGATCTTTTTGCAGGTACTGCTGATGATACTGATTGATGACCGTCAGGTGCTGTAAGCCGGTTTTGGCTTTCATTACATCAATTTGTTCCTGGCTCGGAATTTGTACCGGTTGTTGTTCCGGACCAAAGCCCCACAGATTCACCAGTGGCCCGACAGTAATATCCATCGCGCCATCGGTCTTTGCGCCAATACGTAGCGAGGTGGTGATAATATCAGCCATCGCTTCACTTACCGGCCACGGTGTCAGGCTTTGCGAGTCGTTAAAGCGCATCAGCGCGGAGTCTTTTTTATAGGTCGAAAGCAGCTGATCGTCTGCGTCCAGCTGGGTCTGAATCTTCTCTTTGAGCTCGGCACTACGTTTGGCGTCAATGCCCGGGATGCTGGCACGCCAGAAGGTTCCCATGGTTTTGCCTTCAAGAACAGTCACTTCAGTAGCGTGGGTGTTGGCGGGTTGTGGTTTTTGATCGCAACCGACAAAGAAGAGCGTGGCAGCCAGCAATGCCACGCGGGTAAAGTTTATTTCCATATGTGATTATCCTCATGCGAACGGTCGCAAGAGTACACCAAAAAAACGCGTTTGTACGCTGAAAACAATGAAAAAAGGGCCCGAAGGCCCTTTGTCGATAGAAATCGAAATTAGAACTGGTAAACCAGACCCAGAGCTACGATGTCATCAGTGTTGATGCCAGCAGCGCGGGTGAACTGGTTGTCGTCCAGCAGGTTGATTTTGTAGTCAACGTAGGTGGACATGTTTTTGTTGAAGTAGTAGGTAGCACCAACATCAACATATTTCAGGATATCTTCGTCGTCGTAGTTACGACCAGCAACGACACCCAGGTTTTTACCTTTAGACTGCAGGTATGCTACAGACGGACGCAGACCGAAGTCGAACTGGTACTGAGCAACAGCTTCGAAGTTCTGTGCTTTGTTCGCCCAACCCAGGGAACCTACGCGAGTTGCGTTGTAGGTCTGGGTGTACTGAGCAGCCAGGTAGATGTTGTTAGCGTCGTATTTCAGACCACCAGTGTAGGTTTCAGCACGGTCGCCGTTACCGATGTAAGCAATGCTGTTCTGATCATCAGTACGTTTGGAGCTGGAAACTGCAGCACCGATACCGAAGCCTTCGTAATCATAAGTGATAGAACCGCCGACACCGTCGCCGTTCTGACGCAGAGCGCCACGACCGTTGTTGGTCATGCCTTCGCCGCTTACGCTACCGTTTTTGCCCTGGTACTGAACTGCAAAGTTCAGGCCGTCAACCAGACCGAAGAAGTCGGTGTTACGGTAGGTCGCGAAGCCGTTACCACGCTGCTGCATGAAGTTGTCAGAACCGTAAGTATCGCCACCGAATTCTGGCAGTACGTCGGTCCAGGAAGTTACGTCGTAAACAACGCCGTAGTTACGACCGTAGTCGAAAGAACCGATGTCCTGGAATTTCAGACCAGCAAATGCCACACGGGTCCAGGAGTTGTTTTCGCTTTCCGGAGCGTTGCCCTGGATCTGATATTCCCACTGGCCGTAACCGGTCAGCTGGTCAGTAACCTGAGTTTCACCTTTGAAGCCAAGACGCATGTAGGTCTGGTCGCCATCTACAGACTTGTCGTCAGAGAAATAGTGCAGGCCGTCTACTTTACCGTACAGATCTAATTTGTTGCCGTCTTTGTTGTAAACTTCAGCAGCATTTGCTGCGCCTGCTACCAGCAGAGCTGGGACCAGGAGGGACAGTACTTTAACTTTCATGTTATTAACCCTCTGTTATATGCCTTTATTTGCTTTTTTATGCCACTGCATACTGATTAACCCTCATTAATCAGTCGGCAGGTCCATTCTCCCCAAAAATGCAGAATAATCCAACACGAATATGATACTAAAACTTTTAAGATGTTTCAAATATCCACATAGGTATTTCAAAATGTAAATGTGATGGAACTTTTTCAAATTCTAATGGTTGAGCAAATAACGCACTAAACATCAAGTAAGATTATTTCGACCTTTAAAACAATAACTTAATCTTAAGTCTTTGACCGCACTGAATGTTAAAACAAATTCTTCACTCGCAACTAAAATATCTCTCGCTATCATCATTAACTTTATTTATTACCGTCATTCATTTCTGAATGTCTGTTTACCCCTATTTCGGCCGGATGCATCGCATCCGGTTTTTTTTACCATTCTTTACACATCTTTTATTTTCCTGTGCTACCGTAGCAAAATTATAACAATCGTTAACTATTTCGTAAAAAACGACAACAATTACCGACAAAATCTATCTGCACTATTTTCCTGATAATTTTCTTCATGCCTGTGGGTTATTTGTACATTAACAACGCATTTGTACATTTATTTACCGCAGCGCAAAATGTGAAATATCGTCGGCTAATGCCTTAACATCAATCAGGTAAGAGTCTGGAATTTCACACTGTACCCTTTATACTGCCCTATCACTTTGCGAAGTTTTAACAGGTCATAAACACGAATGCGTCAGAAAGAGACAACGGCCACGACCCGCTTTTCACTCCTACCGGGGAGCATTACCCGCTTCTTTTTACTGCTGATCATCGTGTTACTGGTGACGATGGGTGTAATGGTACAAAGCGCCGTTAACGCCTGGCTGAAAGATAAAAGCTACCAGATCGTTGATATTACCCATGCCATACAAAAGCGCGTCGATACATGGCGTTATGTGACCTGGCAAATCTACGACAACATTGCCGCGACGGCCTCTACCTCCTCCAGCGAAGGGTTGCAGGAGACGCGCCTGAAACAGGATGTCTATTATCTGGAAAAACCGCGCCGCAAAACGGAAGCCCTGATCTTTGGTTCTCACGACAACTCAACGCTTGAAATGACCCAAAGAATGTCCACTTATCTGGACACATTGTGGGGCGCAGAGAATGTACCCTGGTCGATGTACTATCTGAACGGCCAGGATAACAGCCTGGTTTTGATCTCCACCCTACCGCTAAAAGATCTCACCTCGGGATTTAAAGAGTCGACCGTCAGTGACATTGTTGATTCTCGTCGCGCAGAGATGTTGCAGCAGGCCAACGCCCTGGATGAACGCGAAAGTTTTTCTAACCTGCGCCGCCTGGCCTGGCAGAACGGACATTATTTTACCCTGCGCACCACCTTTAACCAGCCGGGGCATCTGGCGACGGTAGTCGCTTTTGATCTGCCTATTAATGATTTGATCCCGCCGGGGATGCCGCTGGATAGTTTCCGTCTGGAGCCAGACGCGACAGCTGCGGGAACCAATAATAATGAGAAAGAAGCGACGGATAGCGTCAGTATCCACTTTAATAGTTCGAAGATTGAAATCTCTTCGGCGCTAAACTCCACGGATATGCGTCTGGTCTGGCAGGTTCCTTATGGCACATTGCTGCTGGATACGTTGCAAAACATTCTCCTGCCGCTGCTGCTGAACATCGGTTTGCTGGCGCTGGCGCTGTTTGGCTATACCACCTTCCGCCATTTCTCTGGCCGCCCCACCGAAAGCGTACCCAGCACGGCAGTGAACAATGAACTGCGCGTTTTGCGGGCCATCAATGAAGAGATCGTGTCACTGCTGCCGCTCGGCCTGCTGGTTCACGATCAGGAATCGAATCGCACAGTAATAAGCAACAAAATTGCCGACCACCTGCTGCCGCATTTGAATCTGCAAAACATCACCACTATGGCAGAACAGCATCAGGGCATCATTCAGGCGACGATCAATAACGAACTGTATGAGATCCGTATGTTCCGCAGCCAGGTCGCGCCGCGTACACAAATCTTCATTATTCGCGATCAAGATCGCGAAGTACTGGTGAACAAGAAACTCAAGCAGGCGCAGCGTCTGTACGAGAAAAATCAGCAAGGCCGGATGGCCTTTATGAAAAATATTGGCGATGCACTAAAAGAACCAGCACGCTCCCTGGCGGAAAGCGCAGCCAAACTCAACACACCGGAAAGCAAACAACTGGCGAATCAGGCTGATGTGCTGGTGCGCCTGGTCGATGAAATCCAGTTAGCAAATATGCTTGCCGACGATAGCTGGAAAAGCGAGAGCGAGCTTTTCTCCGTGCAGGATTTAATTGATGAAGTCGTGCCTTCCGTGTTGCCAGCCATCAAGCGTAAAGGTTTGCAGCTATTGATTAACAATCATCTAAAAGCACACGATATGCGCTGCGGCGATCGCGATGCCCTACGCCGTATTTTGCTGTTACTGATGCAATATGCTGTCACCTCAACGCAAATGGGGAAAATTACCCTTGAGGTTGACCAGGACGAATCTTCCGAAGAACGTCTGACTTTCCGCATTCTGGACACCGGAGATGGCATAAGTATTCATGAAATGGATAATTTGCACTTCCCGTTCATCAACCAGACCCAAAGCGATCGTTACGGCAAGGCGGATCCGTTAGCATTCTGGTTGAGCGATCAACTGGCGCGCAAGCTAGGCGGTCATTTAAACATCAAAACGCGCGACGAGCTTGGTACACGTTATTCCGTGCATATCAAAATGCCCACTGCGGAACCGGAAGTAGAAGAGGAAGAAGAGCGTTTACTGGATGATGTTAGCGTGATGATGGACATAACTTCCGCAGAAATTCGGAATATTGTCACTCGCCAGTTAGAAAATTGGGGGGCAACCTGCATTACACCGGATGAAAGATTAATTAGTCAAGATTATGATATCTTTTTAACGGATAATCCGTCTAATCTTACTGCCTCTGGCTTGCTTTTAAGCGATGATGAGTCTGGCGTACGGGAAATTGGACCTGGTCAATTGTGCGTCAACTTCAATATGAGCAACGCTATGCAGGAAGCGGTCTTACAATTGATCGAAGTGCAACTGGCGCAGGAAGAGGTGACAGAATCGCCTCTGGGCGGAGATGAAAATGCACAACTCCATGCCAGCGGCTATTATGCGCTCTTTGTAGACACAGTACCGGATGATGTTAAGAGGCTATATACTGAGGCAGCAACCAGTGACTTTGCTGCGTTAGCCCAAACGGCTCATCGTCTGAAAGGCGTGTTTGCCATGCTTAATCTGGTACCCGGCAAGCAGTTATGTGAAACGCTGGAACATCTTATTCGCGAGAAGGATGTCCCAGGAATAGAAAAATACATCAGCGACATTGACAGCTATGTCAAGAGCTTGCTGTAGCAAGGTAGCCTATTACATGAACAATATGAACGTAATTATTGCTGATGACCATCCGATAGTCTTGTTCGGTATTCGCAAATCACTTGAGCAAATCGAGTGGGTGAATGTTGTCGGCGAATTTGAGGACTCTACAGCACTGATCAATAACCTGCCGAAGCTGGATGCGCATGTTTTGATTACCGATCTCTCCATGCCTGGCGATAAATACGGCGATGGCATTACCTTAATCAAGTACATCAAGCGCCACTTCCCAAGTCTGTCGATTATTGTTCTGACCATGAACAACAACCCGGCTATTCTTAGCGCGGTACTGGACCTGGATATCGAAGGGATCGTTCTGAAACAAGGTGCGCCGACCGACCTGCCGAAAGCGCTCGCCGCGCTACAGAAAGGTAAGAAATTTACTCCGGAAAGCGTTTCTCGGCTGTTAGAGAAAATCAGTGCTGGCGGTTACGGTGACAAGCGCCTCTCACCAAAAGAGAGTGAAGTTCTGCGCCTGTTTGCCGAAGGCTTCCTGGTTACCGAGATTGCTAAAAAGCTGAACCGAAGCATTAAAACCATCAGTAGCCAGAAAAAATCCGCAATGATGAAGCTGGGAGTCGAGAACGATATCGCTCTGTTGAATTATCTCTCTTCTGTGACGTTAAGTCCGGCGGATAAAGAGTAATTTCCCGCATTCCCGATAAACTCCGATTACCGGATGCAGCGTAAACGCCTTATCCGGCCTACAAATTCCATTATTTCAATGGATTACAATAAGGTAGGCCAGATAAGACGCGCCAGCGCCGCATCTGGCATTTGCTCCGATTGCCGGATGCGGCGTAAACGCCTTATCCGGCTTACGATTCTCGCGCTTTCCTGACCCTCTCGGCATACATCGTCAGCGTCTGTTTTATAACATCCAACGTCACTGGCTTAGACAGACAGCTATCCATACCGGACTCCAGACACCGCTGTTTCTCTTCAGCCAACGCATTGGCCGTTACCCCTATTACCGGCAACGTGAGTCCCAACTGGCGGATACGTTGCGTTAACCGGTAACCATCCATATTCGGCATGTTGACATCACTTAACACGATATCAATGTGATTCTTACTAAGAACATTAAGCGCATCAACACCATCATTCGCCGTCTTACACTGATAGCCCAACGATCCAAGCTGATCGGCCAACAGACGACGGTTAATTGGATGATCGTCCACGACCAGAATCATCATATCGTCGTTATTGCTGACCACTTTGTCGGTCGACGGCAGAGAGTTAGCAGGATCGTCGCTCTCCATTTCTATCAGATAGATGCGCGCCAGCAATGTCGGTAGCTCGTGCGGAGCTGCCACACTGTGTACCCATTCACCAGGCGCTTTCTCAAGAGGGATACCGATATGGCGACGACAGAAAGTCACAACCGCCCTGCCCTGCCATTTTTTACTCATCACATCATCGGTGATCAACACATCTTCGGAAGTCGGCTCCTGCCCTTCGTATGTAGCAACGACTATGCCGCTACGCTGCAAACTGGTTTCAAGGAACTGACAGAGCGACGCATTGCGTACCGCCAGCCAGCAACGTTTACCCGTTAATCCTTCGACACCTTTTTTCTGCGGATACTGCGCGCCATACAGTGGAATACGCACCGCAAACTGGCTGCCCATTCCCGGTTCAGAATCCACCGAGATGTCACCGTCCATCATGCTGATCAGTTTTTCACAAATCGCCAGCCCCAGACCAGTACCCTGGAAGTTACGCTGTACGCCCGTCCCTACCTGGAAGAATGGATCAAATAACCGCACCACTTCTTTAGCTGGAATGCCCACCCCGGTATCGCGTACGCGAATAGAAAGATAATCACCATCAACGCGAACATGCAGAACAATGCAGCCGGTATCGGTAAATTTAATAGCATTACTCAACAGGTTGGAGATCACCTGCTGTAAGCGCATTGGGTCGCCATTGAGCGCCATCGGTACATCTGGCTCAATAAAACAGTACAAACCAAGTTGCTTGCGTACCACCAGCGGCAAATAGTTGGCGGTGATGTGGTTCATGACTTCGCGCGGTGAAAACTCGCGAGGTTCGATTTTCAACTGTTCCGATTCAATCTTCGAGAAATCGAGAATGTCGCTAATAATTTTCAATAACAGGCTGGAAGAGTTATTCATTGCCGTCACCAGACGGTCGACACCTTTTGGTAACTCTTTGGTTTGTAATAGATCCAGGTTGCCGATAATGCCATACAGCGGCGTTCGCAGTTCGTGACTGACGGTAGCAAGGAACATCGATTTTGACTGGCTCGCCTGTTCTGCTGCCTGCGCCATTTCTTGCAGCGACTCTTCCATCTTCACACGTGAAGACACATCGACCAGTACGCAAATTGCCACGTTTTCATTACGATAGCGCGAATGAACAAAGCTGATTTGCAGGTTGGTATTGTTACTGGTAAGGACATCGACAAAATTGACCTGCTGGCCACAAATAATTTGCGTTAGCCGTTGGCGATCCTCATGCGTAAGCATGTTGAGATAGGTATGCGCCAGCTCGTTACTCAAAATATTAACGCCATCGACAGTTCGCAAAATGCAGATCCCCACAGGCGCTGAGGCGACTATCTTGCGGTTAAACTGCTCATGCTCTTCCAGTCGCTGGGCGTCACTTTCCGCCGGAATAAAAATACGTCGCTCATACATCCGTGCGAGGGTAAACAATGCAGCACCCGCAATCACGTTCAGCAAAATCGCGTTAAGTATCAACATGCGAATACGTTCCAGCACCTGATCAACAGGCACGGAATAGACAATACTTAGCGAAGACGGCGGTAGATTTTTTTTCAGCACCAGCTCACGGAAACCTGGCGTATAGCCAAACCAGGATCGCTCCTGCATCCAACGCGGTTCGGCTTTAATCTTACTTTCCGGTCCGGTCAGCGAAATCAGGGTATGGCCATTTTCATCAAGAATGGTGACGCCCATCGGCAACGTCCCCGGCAGGAAGAAGTTCTCCATCCGAATTGTCTGTTCTACGCCTAAAAGCGCTTGCAAACGGTTTGCCAGATAAACCGGCGTCAGCGCGTAGAAATATCCCACCCCAGGACGCGGCCCTTCACTGATCCAGAAAAGGTTACTGCCACTGTCATCCTGTGGCGCGTTACGATATTTGTTAATGCGTTCATGCAGGGCTTTCAGAGCGGTGTCACGTTCGACGGGCATATCACGCAGGCCAAAGTTAGCCATACAGAGGTTATCGCTGCCGATTAAAAACACGCGGTTGAGATCGTAAGCCGCAGAGAAATTATCGCGCCAGTAGCGCATAAACCACGCCAGTGACTCCAGGGAGCCTCGCCAGGTATTGCTCATTGCGGAACAATCGGAATCAGCAAACAGAGGTTCGAAAACCGGCACATCTGCTTGCGTTTCACGCCCACGCGGAGAAAGCACGCCGTTTTCCACGGATAAGCGATTTTCAGCAATGTACTTCAGCTCTTTCATGACATCAGAGGTGCGCTGAATAAACCGCTGGGCCTGATCGGAGCTCAGATTAAATTCCTGACGAATCTCAGATTCTCGTTGATGTAAAGCGTTGACGATGTAAAACACTGATGAAAAAGCAATCAACAGCCAGATCAATAACGCCAGCGCTCTGAACATGTAGCGCGAGACTTTCAGGGTTGTGCGAAAAGAAGCAAGGTATTTCAAAGGGGCGAAGCTCCGCCTCAGGTGACCGATGGAGTGTGGTTAAGGTAGCGGTAAAAGCGTGTTACCGCAATGTTCTGTCTTCTCTGGAATATGATACACCGCCGAGAAATCATTACCTTAACCCCTGATAATCGTCGTTTGCCTGAAAAACAAACCCGGATACCCAGCATGCACTCTCTGAAGTGGTTGTACCCACGTCGTCTGCGCAACCAGCTCATTATGATGGCAATCCTGATGGTCATCATTCCGACGCTATCTATTGGTTATATCGTAGAAACAGAGGGTCGGTCAGCGGTCTTATCTGAAAAAGAGAAAAAATTAGCGGCAGTTGTGCAGTTGCTGAACGCCGCACTGGAAGAACGCTTTGCGCTTTACCAACATCTGCCTCGTGAGGCACGCATCCAGGCACTGAATCATGAGTTGGCTCCCATCACTGAACGTATTACCCGAGCATTTCCCGGTGTCGGGGCTGGCTATTACCACAAAGGGCTGGATGCAATTATCACTTATGCCCCGTCGGCACTCTATCAAAGCAATGTAGGTATTAGCATCACCCCGGATCATCCCGGCAATATCGTCATGCAAACCAACACGCCACAACTCTTTTCCGGCAGGCAAGTCCGCGGCGATATTATGAATTCCATGATCCCAATAGAACGCCAGGGCATCGTGCTTGGTTATATATGGGCGAATGAATTAACGGAGGATATTCGTCGTCAGGCATGGAAAATGGACGTGCGGATAATCATTGTCCTTTCTGCCGGGCTGCTGATTAGTCTGCTGTTGATTGTGCTTTTTTCCCGTCGTTTAAGCGCCAACATCGATATCATCACCGCGGGTCTGTCGACGCTAGCGCAGAATAATCCTACGCAATTGCCACCGCTACCTGGCGAACTAGGGCAAATCAGCCGTTGTGTGAATAACCTTGCCGATGCGCTTCGTGAATCGAAAACACTCAATGACCTGATTATTGAAAATGCCGCCGATGCCGTGATTGCCATTGACCGACAAGGCGATGTGATCACCATGAATCCCGCAGCGGAAGCCATTACCGGATACAAACGTCACGAGCTGGTAGGCCAGCCTTACGCCACGCTATTTGCCAACACCCATTTTTATAGCCCTGTCCTCGATACGCTGGCGCACGGCATTGAACATATGGCACTGGAAATCAGCTATCCCGGACGCGACCGAACCATTGAAATCAGCGCCACCACCAGCCGAATCCATGACGGACATGGCCAAATGATTGGCGCTTTAGTGATTTTTTCCGATCTGACGGCACGTAAAGAGGGCCAGCGGCGACTGGCGCAGACGGAAAGACTCGCCACCCTGGGGGAACTGATGGCGGGCGTAGCCCATGAAGTGCGCAATCCTCTCACCGCCATCCGGGGTTACGTGCAAATCATTCGCCAACAGACTCCCCAGTCAGAGCACAAGGAATATCTCTCAATTGTGCTGAATGAGATTGATTCCATTAATAAAGTTATTCAGCAGCTTTTGGATTTTTCCCGTCCGCGTAAAAGCCAGTGGCAACAAGTGTATCTCAATGCCTTGATCGAAGAGACGCTGATTCTTGCCCAAACCTCCGGCGTACAGGCACGGATCGACTTTATTACAGAGCTTGATCCTTCACTCACTGCGATCGTGGCAGATCGAGAACTACTCAAGCAGGTAATCCTGAATATGTTGATCAATGCCGTGCAAGCTATCACCGCGCGCGGGGAAATCCGCATTCGCACGTGGATGTATACGGCTAACCAGCAGGCGATCACGATTGAAGACAACGGCTGCGGCATCGACCTGTCACTACAGAGAAAAATCTTTGATCCCTTCTTTACCACCAAAGCGTCCGGTACGGGACTTGGCCTCGCCCTAAGCCAACGAATTATTAATGCGCATCAGGGCGATATACGCGTCGCCAGCCTCCCCGGCTGTGGTGCCACATTTACCCTTATCTTACCGATTGATCCGCAGGAAAATTTGCCCTTATGAATGCTGTTTACCGAATCCTGATTGTCGACGACGAAGAGAATGTGCGTCGTATGTTGTCCACCGCATTTTCTTTGCAGGGTTATGACACTCACTGCGCCAGTAATGGACAAGAAGCCTTGCCTCTGTTCACCCGTGTGCAGCCGGACGTAGTGCTGATGGATATCCGGATGCCGGAAATGGATGGCATCAGCGCGTTAAAAGCGATGCGTGGTCACAACCCTCGTACGCCCGTTGTCCTGATGACCGCGTATGCGGAGGTCGAAACGGCGGTGGAAGCCTTACGCAGCGGTGCGTTTGATTACGTAATCAAACCGTTTGATCTGGATGAACTGAACCTGGTCGTGCAGCGCGCATTACAGCTGCAGTCAATGAAGAAAGAGATTCGCCAGCTACATCAAGCGCTAAGCGCCAGTTGGCAGTGGGGCCACATATTAACCAACAGCCTGGCCATGAAGGAAATCTGCAAGGATACGGCAAAAATCGCCCTCTCCCAGGCCAGCGTATTAGTCAGCGGCGAAAGTGGTACGGGTAAAGAGCTGATCGCCCGGGCGATCCATTACAACTCCCGACGCGCCAATGGGCCATTTATTAAAATTAATTGTGCCGCGCTACCAGAATCCCTGCTTGAAAGCGAACTTTTTGGTCATGAAAAGGGCGCATTTACTGGTGCACAAGCGCTACGTCAGGGGCTTTTTGAGCGTGCCGACAGCGGAACGTTATTCCTGGATGAAATAGGTGAAATGCCATTGGTATTGCAGGCCAAATTATTGCGTATTTTACAGGAAAGGGAATTTGAACGGATTGGTGGTCATCAAACCATCAAAGTCGATATTCGCATTATTGCCGCTACCAATCGTGACCTGGACGCGATGGTAAAAGAAGGGACTTTCCGTGAAGATCTCTTTTATCGCCTTAACGTAATTCATTTAATATTGCCGCCGCTTCGCGAGAGACGTGAAGACATTTCCCTGTTAGCCAACCATTTTCTGCAAAAATTCAGTAGCGAAAACCAGCGCGATATTATCGAAATAGATCCCAGCGCGATGTCGTTGCTCGCCAGCTGGTCGTGGCCAGGCAATATCCGAGAGCTTTCCAACGTCATTGAACGCGCCGTGGTAATGAACTCAGGACCGGTGATTTTTGCAGAAGATCTACCACCACAATTTCGCCAGTCTGTAAGCCTGAATAGCGATGCGAAGAGCACTCCAGTTGGCGAACGCAATCTCAAAGAAGAGATTAAGCGTGAAGAGAAACGGATCATTATTGAAGTGCTGGAGCAACAGGAGGGAAACCGTACCCGCACCGCACTGATGCTCGGTATCAGTCGCCGCGCGTTAATGTACAAACTGCAAGAATACGGTATTGATCCAGCTGGTACGTAAGACAAAAACTGCTATGCAGAAATTTGCACAGTGCGCAAATTTCTGCATAGCAGTGTATTACCTCCTTCCCTCCTTATTTTTTTAATTCCCTTTTTTTCAATACATTAGAAATCGACATCGAATAACTTCATTCTGGCACTCCCCTTGCTATGCCTTCTGTGTACCCACAACGGTGTATTCAAGAGGGATAAAAAATGAAAACAAAATTGATGAGCATAGAGGACGCCGCCAGCTTCTTACGTGATGGCATGACCATTATGGTTGGTGGTTTTATGGGAATTGGCACGCCTCCCCGCCTCGTTGAGGCATTACTGGAGTCCGGTGTCAGGGATCTGACATTAATCGCCAATGACACGGCATTTATTGATACTGGTACTGGCCCGCTGATCGTCAACGGTCGGGTCAGCAAAGTCATCGCTTCACATATCGGCACCAACCCGGAAACCGGACGGCGTATGATTTCTGGCGAAATGGAGGTCGTTCTCGTACCGCAAGGTACGTTGATTGAGCAAATTCGCTGTGGCGGTGCCGGACTTGGTGGTTTTCTCACCCCAACCGGTGTCGGCACCGTCGTCGAAGAAGGCAAACAAACGCTCACCCTCGATGGCAAAACCTGGTTGCTTGAACGTCCATTGCGGGCAGACCTGGCGTTGATCCGCGCCCACCGTTGCGACGCACTCGGAAACCTCACCTACCAACTCAGCGCCCGCAACTTTAACCCCCTGATTGCTCTCGCAGCAGACATCACGCTGGTGGAACCCGACGAACTGGTCGACACCGGCGAATTGCAACCTGACCACATTGTCACCCCCGGTGCCGTTATCGACCACATCATCATTCCGCAGGAGAGCAAATAATGGACGCAAAACAACGTATTGCGCGCCGCGTGGCGCAGGAACTTTGTGATGGTGACATCGTTAACTTAGGGATCGGTTTACCCACAATGGTCGCCAACTATTTGCCGGAGGGTATTCATATTACTCTGCAATCGGAAAACGGCTTCCTCGGTTTAGGCCCGGTCACAACAGCGCATCCAGATCTGGTTAACGCAGGCGGACAACCGTGTGGCGTTTTACCCGGCGCAGCGATGTTCGACAGCGCGATGTCATTTGCGCTGATTCGTGGTGGTCATATTGATGCCTGTGTACTCGGTGGCTTACAGGTCGATGAACAAGGCAATCTCGCCAACTGGGTCGTGCCAGGAAAAATGGTACCTGGTATGGGAGGTGCGATGGATCTGGTGACCGGATCGCGCAAAGTGATCATTGCCATGGAACATTGCGCCAAAGATGGTTCAGCAAAAATTTTACGTCAATGCACCATGCCGCTAACCGCGCTTCACGCAGTTCATATACTGGTGACAGAACTGGCGGTGTTCCGCTTTATCGATGGCAAGATGTGGCTCACTGAAATTGCCGAAGGTTGTGATTTAGAAACTGTGCGTGCCAAAACTGAAGCGCAGTTCGCCGTCGCTGATGATCTTTTGCTCCCACAGGGGGCGCTATGATCGGTCGCATCTCGCGTTTTATGACGCGCTTTGTCAGTCGCTGGCTTCCCGATCCCCTGATCTTCGCCATGCTACTGACATTAATCACCTTTGCAGTAGCACTCTGGCTAACGCCACAAACTCCAGTCAGCATGGTGAAGCTCTGGGGCGACGGCTTCTGGAATCTGCTGGCATTCGGGATGCAAATGGCGCTCATCATCGTGACCGGACATGCACTCGCCAGTTCTGGTCCGGTGAAAAGTTTGTTACGTACTGCGGCGTCAGCAGCCAAAACGCCTACCCAAGGGGTCATGCTGGTCACCTTTTTTGGTTCCGTCGCCTGCGTAATCAACTGGGGATTCGGTCTGGTGGTTGGCGCAATGTTTGCTCGCGAAGTTGCACGTCGGGTACCAGGCTCCGACTATCCGTTGTTGATCGCTTGCGCCTACATCGGCTTTCTCACCTGGGGCGGTGGTTTTTCCGGCTCAATGCCGCTACTGGCAGCAACACCGGGGAATCCCGTTGAGCATGTCGCCGGGTTAATTCCGGTCAGCGATACCCTGTTTACTGGCTACAACATCTTTATCACCCTGGCCCTGATTGTGGTGATGCCGTTTATCACCCGCATGATGACGCCTAAGCCTTCCGACGTGGTGAGTATCGATCCGAAGCTGTTGTTGGAAGAAGCGGATTTCCAGAAGAAGCTCCCTGCAGACGCCCCACCTTCAGAGAAACTGGAAGAAAGTCGCATCCTGGCGTTGATTATTGGTGCTCTGGGCATTGCTTATCTGGTGCTGTACTTCTCCGAGAAGGGATTCAACATCACCATCAACACCGTCAACCTGATGTTTATGATTGCCGGTCTGTTGTTGCATAAAACGCCGATGGCCTATATGCGGGCGGTAAGTGCGGCTGCGCGCAGTACCGCCGGGATTCTGGTGCAATTCCCCTTCTATGCTGGGATCCAGTTAATGATGGAACACTCCGGCCTCGGTGGCCTGATCACCGAATTTTTCATCAATGTCGCCAACAAAGATACCTTCCCGCTGATGACCTTTTTTAGCTCTGCGCTAATTAACTTCGCCGTGCCTTCTGGCGGTGGACACTGGGTTATTCAGGGGCCATTCGTCCTTCCTGCCGCGCAGGCGTTAGGGGCCGATCTGGGTAAATCAGTCATGGCGATTGCTTACGGTGAACAGTGGATGAACATGGCACAACCGTTCTGGGCGCTACCTGCACTGGCAATAGCCGGGCTCGGTGTCCGAGACATCATGGGCTATTGCATCACCGCCCTGCTCTTTTCCGGCGTCATTTTCGTCATTGGTTTAACGCTGTTCTGACGGCAACTCATAAAAGGAAGAAAAATGAAAAATTGTGTCATCGTCAGTGCGGTACGTACTGCCATCGGTAGCTTTAACGGTTCTCTCGCCTCCACCAGTGCCATCGATTTGGGGGCAACGGTGATTCAAGCCGCCATTAAACGCGCGAGAATCGATTCACAACATATCGATGAAGTGATTATGGGGAACGTGTTGCAAGCCGGGCTGGGGCAAAACCCGGCGCGTCAGGCGCTGCTAAAAAGTGGACTAGCTGAAACGGTGTGCGGATTCACGGTCAACAAAGTGTGTGGTTCAGGTCTGAAAAGCGTGGCGCTTGCCGCCCAGGCGATTCAGGCAGGTCAGGCGCAGAGCATCGTGGCGGGTGGAATGGAGAACATGAGTTTAGCGCCCTACTTGCTCGATGCAAAAGCACGCTCTGGTTATCGACTGGGAGACGGACAGATTTATGACGTAATCCTGCGCGATGGCCTGATGTGCGCCACCCACGGTTATCACATGGGGATTACCGCCGAGAACGTTGCCAAAGAGTATGGAATAACCCGTGAAATGCAGGATGAATTGGCGCTACATTCACAGCGTAAAGCGGCAGCCGCCATTGAGTCCGGTGCTTTTACAGCCGAAATCGTCCCGGTAAATGTTGTCACTCGGAAGAAAACCCTCGTCTTCAGTCAAGACGAATTCCCGAAAGCGGATTCTACGACAGAAGCGTTAGGCGCATTACGCCCGGCCTTCGATAAAGCAGGAACAGTCACCGCCGGGAACGCATCTGGTATTAACGACGGTGCTGCCGCTCTGGTGATTATGGAAGAATCTGCAGCACTGGCGGCTGGCCTTAAACCACTGGCACGCATTAAAAGTTATGCCAGCGGCGGCGTGGCCCCCGCGTTGATGGGAATGGGCCCCGTTCCCGCCACGCAAAAAGCGTTACAACTGGCGGAGCTACAACTGGCGGATATTGATCTCATTGAGGCTAATGAAGCGTTTGCTGCACAGTTTCTTGCTGTAGGGAAAACACTGGGCTTTGATCCTGAGAAAGTGAATGTCAACGGTGGTGCCATCGCGCTCGGGCATCCTATCGGTGCCAGTGGTGCTCGTATTCTGGTCACACTATTACATGCAATGCAGGCACGCGATAAAACGCTGGGGCTGGCAACACTGTGCATTGGTGGCGGCCAGGGAATTGCAATGGTGATTGAACGGTTGAATTAACGAACAAAAACGCCCGATAGCGAAAGTTATCGGGCGTTTTCTTGAACATCGGCAGCGAAGGTAACCCCATTAATCACCAGTCAAAACTTTTCACCAGCGTCAGCTCGCCAGCATTACGCATCGGTACAATAAATGTTTCCTGTTTCTCATTGACCGATCCTTCATCGGTGATCAGTGTCAGTTGGGCGGTAGTTAATTCCGTTTCACTGCGCCCGCCGTAGTAGTTGATATACACCTGATAACGGCCGTGAACTGGCGCTGGCATGGCGAAAATCTCGGGTCCGTACCCCGTCGTGACATCCATATCCAGTGCACCACTGTTTTTCAGCACGGTATTACCGTACCAGGCATGCTCTCCATCGGGCGTAACAACGTGAAGGTCGAGGTCGGTATTGTCCGTATCCCACGAGAGAACCAGCCGTAAACGCGCGCGAATCGCTCCAGCCCCCGGCGTAGAGTAAAACTGCATTTTTTGTCGGCTTTGCCCATCGGGGCTGATGACCTGCACGCTGTTACTGCCTTCCGTGAAAATATAAGGGCGTGCAAATGAACCATCGGATTCAATTCTCTGCGGCATACTGGCACCGTTGACCACCAGTCGCCCCTGCTGGACTTTGCCCGCCGCAGCATAATTTTTTATTTTGCCGCGGATTTGCGCAGAGATATTTTGATCATCAGCCATGTTGACGGATGACGCCGGGTAATTGATCGATTGTGAAAAACTGGCATCTTCGCCCTCTGCCGGATGCCAGCCAGAGAGCGGAGCATCAATCTCGACTTCCTGCACACCTTCACTGTGAGCGACAGGCGAAAGCGCCACCAGTAACAACGGAAGAAAAATCTTTCGCATAGCATTAGTCCATTAATAATTGTCGGGTCAGCGTTTCGATATAGTTCTCATCAAGCCCGGTGGGATAACCATCAAAGGCCAGGTGCAGATACTCATGGGTTAAATCCAGCCGATCCTGAAGCGTAAAGAAGTTACGAATAAACAGCCGTTTCTGCTGCCGATCGGTATAGGGGAAACCTGAGACTAAACGACAGACCGCAAACACGTCTGGTTCGTTGTACCCCGTCTCGCCTTGTAATATACGCCGCCACTGCGGCATTTTTTTCGCCAGCCAGGCTTTCGCTTTGGGTAATAACTGGCAGGTTGAGCGTGGCGCTCCCCAGCGGCTAAGGCTGTTATCGGGATAAGCAAACGCCAGTATCTGGTCGTAACGCTCTCCCTGCCCCGCCTGGGACGTGGCTTGCCGCCAGGAAAGCGTCCCTTCGGTAGCGCGACTGCCATGATAATGAACCGGATCGCCCGCATAGATGAGATCCTGCGTCCAGGCGGTCATCGTTCGCGCCCCCGTGGTAGCTGGCGAAGCAGAAACACGCTGCGTGGCGCTGCTGTCGGGAATGGTCAGGCAATCGCCTTCCCGATTGGCGTTTTGCTGTAAAAAAGTGCGAATCGCCACGGTCATGGCTTTCGCTGCCTCAGGGGGCGTACTTTTCGCCTCGCGATCCAGAACTCTGGCAACGTACTCTTCACGATCGAGATGCGACTGTAATTTCAGTTTGCCCTTCTCCGTCAGTAACGTCGTCTCACCACGGCTAACAAACGTAATGTGGTTACCATTGGCGAACGTCACACGATAGCGCCCATTGAGCACACCAGGTTTTACTGCCGTCGTGCTCTTTTCCTCAGTGACTTTCTTCAACGGATAGCGAGCAAACAGATCCACCAGTACACATTGCCCGCTGGCAACTTGCGTCGGCACAGGCAAAACCTGATTAAGTACCGTCGCATAACGGGTCAGTACTGTCTTGCTGGTGCCACTACCTGCAACCCACAGCGGCGTGCCATCAGTTAACCATCCGGCAAAACCACCCTGGCGGATTTCCTGTTTATCATCGGCAAACCAGCTCCAGGTTTTCACCCGCACACGACTACCGAGCATAGACGCAACACCGATTTTCGCCTCGTCCAGCACAACATCCAGTAAGACTTCCTGAGCTTTGTTTTGCGCGGGTAAAGTCGCTAATGAATCAAGCAGCGATGTAACGGTTACCGACGTTTCTGGTTTCAGCGTAGAAAGAGATGCTAACCACGCCGGAGCCTGACGCGGTTGCCAGTATTGCCCCCATACATCCGCGCTAATGTGCAACCGCTGCGGCGCAAAATAGAGTCCGCAGGAGCGTACCAGCGCGGTATCGCGCGTTATGCTCTCCCCCGCCTGGCAACAATAAACTTCTTCCGGGGAGTTGCCGCGACACTGGTATGGCTGCTCCGGTTGATGGGTATCCTCCAGCCAGGCGTAAACATACAGTTTCCACAAACTCCCTAACGGCGTGGTGAGCGTGTCAGGTAACGTCGAGACATTTGTCACGCCTGACAACGATAACTGATACAGTTGGTCATGCTGCGCGCCCCGCAGCGCCAGTTGTAACGGCGTCTCCTGTGCAAACGTCGGCAGGGTAACCAGCGTTAATAGCCAAACGACTCTGCGCCAGTTCACTTATTTCACCTGCATTCCGGTCCATTCGCTACCTGCCGCAACGCTTTGCTGCGCAGGTGCATAGGAACGCACATAGCGAGCAGGCGGCAGAACGAATTGCCCTTTTTGTGAGAAGCGCAGCAGATGGCGGAAAGTGACCGTTCCCGTCAGTTCTTTCACCGGCACCATATAGGCCAGTTCGCCCATTTCATTACGCGCTTTTTCCAGCGATTGCCCCTGCTGTTTCGCGGCGTTGGGTTTATTGACCGAAATGCCCCACGTTGTCCGTTCAACATCGGCTCCCGGCGGCAGTGGGACTTCCACCTGACCGTAGCGCAGAACTGCATCCTGCTCGCTGGTAAGCGTGATTTCATCGAGATACAGCGCATCGCTGTTAATCTCATTGCTGGTCACCGGCTGCAACGTAAAACTCATTTCTTCATCACCGGGGATAAGCCGATACAACTGGCGTTCAACGGTCACCGGAATATTACTTTGTTGAGCCGTTTTTGCCGGTTCACGCCAGCGGACCTGCACGTTTTGCGGCGGTAATTCGTCACCAAAAGAGAGAATTTCCGGCACGCCCTGACCAACCCAACGCCAGTATTCGCCCCCTCCGGTTAACTTATGTTTGGCCCATGCGCCCGCAGGCACAGGTAATACAACCGGGGGCATCGTCGCCATATATTTCGCCAGCCAGTTCATGGCCAGCGCGCGCTCAATAGTGGATTGCTCAGCGGTCAAACCACTTAAAATAGCGGCCGCCTGGGTGGTGTCGCCACCGCTATTGAGCAGCACAACCGTGTGCGCCAGCGGCTGATTGCTGTTTGCCGCTATATCCCACGCATATTGCTGAACCTGTGGCATCACAGTGGACTTCAACTGCGTTTTTTTCAGCAACGTCATGGTTAAGACGTTTGCCACCGCATCTGCCAGCGGAGATTCCGGTGTATCAAGGATCAAACTGTCATTGATATCGCTGGTGTCTTCCTCAGAGAAATCTTCTGTTTTAGTTCCGCGCCGGGCGATAGCTTCATCCAACCCTTTCAACAACGTTTTGCACGGCAGATTCATCTCCTGCGCCCACGCCAGCACCAGCGCCCGATGCAATAACGGCATGTTATCCGCCTGCTCCGCGTAGCTGTCGAGCATATGTTGCCAGTATTCCGGTTGTTGCGTCACGCCAAGGGCCTGGCTCGCTTGCCAGTCGGCGTACCATGCCCATGCCGTGAGGAATGCATCGCCATTGCCATCTTCACCCCACCAGGTAAAGCGCGCTCCTGGCCCCGCCAGTTGCATCAGCCGCAGACGGTTATCCTGAATCATCTGACGAATGTCGTTAGCGGCGGCACTTTGATGATCGGCAAGCGAACGCCAGGCAAGACTGAGCGGGATCAGACGGCTACCGGTGTTGATCACGCCACCCCAGGGTTCCTCTATTAACGCATCAAGATTGTTGCGGAAAATCTCCTGCGGCGTTTCGCTACTTTGCAACCGGATATTGCTCGCCTGCTCGGGCAACATCAGCGCATTATCGCCACCGCCGAGCATGACGTTTTTCTGCTGTTCAACGGGCCAGCTGTTATCAACAAAAGACAGTTTTGTGCTAATGCTGTCCTGCACTTGCCCATTTTGTTGCAGTTCTGCGCTTAACAAGCCAGATTGCTGAATGTTCTGCGCCAGCGAAATATAGTTCGCCCCCTTATGCAGTGTCAGCGTCTGGTGCATCTCGTCGCCCGCAAATTTACTCACCAGCTCTACCGGTTCGTTATCCTGCTGACTGAAGATAAACAGCCCTGCCGCTGGTTTGTCGCCAAGGCGATAGACCGTTGGCATGCTCCACTTCATGTAGAGATTTTTTTCCGAGCGCAGATAAGCACGTCCCTGCCCGACCAGTCCGTCGCCGTTCATCCCTCGAGCGGTAATGCGCCAGCGCGTTAACGAATCCGGCATCAGGAATGTAAAGTACGCTTTGCCTTGTTTATCCGTGGTTAGCGACGGTATCCATGCCGCGGTATCCACCTCTTCACGCCGTGGACGTTCAAGCATTTTTACTCGCCGCTCGCTGCGGTTAGTCGCGCCAGGCGCAACCGGCTCGCTGGAGAGCGCCTGGTCGTAGCTGATAAATGACAGACTGGAACTGGTGCGTACATTGTTACGTCCCAGCGGATAGAAAAATTTGCCGATACTCGGCGCGATTTCCGGTTGCAGCGCGTAGATCATTTCATCGACCACGCCAACCGTTAGCTGTGCAGAAACAGGTTTACCTTTCAGCGACGAGGTTAATTCGACATTGACCAGTTCACCTGGCTGGTAATGGGTTTTGTCCGTTTTCACCCGGATATCCAGCTGAGGAACGGCAACTTTGATCCCAGCGTTCTGAAAACTGTACTGACCGTTACGGGTATACAGCACCGAAAAAGTGATGTTGGGCGCAAAGGTATTGCTCACCGGAACGCGGGCTTCATACTGGGTATCGTTTAAGCGTTGTAGCGTCAGCCAGCTTGCCGGATGCGATAGCAGCGACTGCTGTTCCACGCGATCGCGTTCCAGCGTCAATAACGCTTCATCAATAGGCTCCGGGAAGGTAATCAGCATCTTCGCGGTTTCGCCTGGCTGGTACAGCGTTTTATCCGCCACGATATCTACCGTACCAGTATGCGCCGTGCTGCCCTTACCGCTGACGGCATGGCTTAACCCGGCGAGAATTAAGCCGTCTTTATCGCGTAATGTCAGATTGTAGTTGCCAGGTTTTTCGAAATTAACGGTGAAGGATTTACCGCCAGACGGTAGATCTCCGCTGTGGCTTGTTCGGTCTTCCAGACGTAACCACTCATACTTAACAGGAACCTGCTTTGAAGATTCCAGCGCGGTATAACGGAAAACAACCGACTCGCCGCTATTACTGTATTGTGCGGCGGTGCTTAGAGAGTAATGCGCCAGACCGCGTTCGATGAGGATCTCTTTGGTTGTGGTAACACGATATGCCGCGCCGTCGCTGGCGGAGACGGTCAGTAAATAGCGGCTCGGTTTATCTGCTGCGGGAAGATTTAACGCCACATGACCGCTGGCGTCTGAAACTGTTTCACTGCCTTCAAGCGACACAGGGAAGCGCCCGGCATAACGCAAATCGTTACCGACCATCGAAAGTTGTTGGGCGCGCAAACTTAACTGCACGCGGGCATTTTTTACCGGCTCGCCATCCGGGTAGAGCAGTTGCAGTTTGCCGCTGACCGCTTCGCCAGTTTTGAAATCTTTTTTGTCGAGAGCTAAACCAATTTCGAAATGTGGTTTGATGTAGTTTGCCACGCGAAAACTGCTGCTATAGACCTGCTTGCGGTAAGCCAGGCGTAACTCATAACCTCCGGCAACGGCATTTTCTGGCAGGCGGAAACTCCCCTGCCCGCCATTACGCGCATCAAGCGTGACATCGACGGTTTGCAACAGGCTGCCGTTGGCGTCCAGCACTGAAAGCTTCGCCGGTGCGCTGACGATAGGGGATGAATGCAACGGATCGTGAAACTCGCGGCCCATCACTTTAACATCGACACGATCGCCTGCGCGATATAGCGGGCGATCGGTAAAGATATACAAGCGGGTATTGTAGATTTCGCTTTCGTAGAAGAAGTTCTCGGAGACAAAAACGCCGCCTTCAGCATCTTTACCCAGAATATATGAACGTTCAGGCGATATATGTTGTAACTGCAAGGTGCCGCTGTCATTGGTGACGCCTCGGGTCATCACGCCAAGACCGTCAGTCCACAGGATTTCTGATCCAGGCTTCGCTTCCCCCTGCTTTTTGCCAGCGGTCCATACCAGAAGCTCGTTACCCGACACTTTACTCAACGCCACGGTATTGGAGACAAACACCACCGTCGTCGCCCGATACCCACCCACCATCGCTTCGACGAGATACAGCCCCGGCTCTTGTTTGCCGAGAGGAATATAGATGTTGCCCGGCTGCGGCGAGATGAAGTTACTGGATGCGCCTTCCAGTTTTACCCCTTGCTGCGGCTCAACCGGTTTTGCCTGCCATAGTGGATAACGGAACTGTTCCACCAGTGGATATTTCTTCAGCGGTGAAAACTGGCTGTTTTGTACATAACGGGAAGGTTTGATGATGGCATTGCCGAGCTGCAATTCCGGTAATGCCTGGGTCACATTCTGCCGTGACTGATAAGAGAAAGAACGCTGCATGACACGGCGAGATTTGCCGTACCAGTTATCCCACAGCCAGGTTAGCGTATTGTTCAGACCGTCACCCAGATACTGCAGTTGTACTACAATGCGGTGCAGGTTTTTCTGCTGACGCAGAAATGCCATCGGATCAGGAATACGATACAGGCGAACATCCACGCCGCCGTACTCTTCCATCTGATAACGTTGATAATCGCGCCCCGGCGCTTCCAGACGTACTTTCGCCTCTTCGCTGCTGCTAAAACTGCTGTCAGCGAGCAAAAAGAACGTTCCCCCGGCTGGCGGCGCATAGTTGCTGGAAGGAAGCGAATCGTCAGCATTAACAAGCCCCGCCCCCACAAGAGACAGGCACAGGCAGGCCGCTATTGCGCCAGAAAATTTAAACGATAAATGCCAATGAAATTGGGATTGGAATCGTTGGGTATCCATCGGGTGTCCTTCCATGTCATAAGTTGTTGCAAACTGACTGCGCGCATTCCGTTGTCAGTTTTCGTGGCGCTTCCGGTGTGGTAGATGACGTAACGCCCCATCCAGACCATTAAGTGCTGGGCATCGCCCTGATCGAAAAAAATCATATCGCCTGGCAGTGCCTGGTTTATATCCTGGCCAATAAACTGGCTGTTGTACTGAATCAAATTAATCGCGGTCACGTAGGGGCCGGTTTTCCCGTTCCCTTGGTTCCAGTTTTGTGCCAGTTGTCGTTGCTCAGGTGTTAGCGTCATTTCTGGCGGTAGATACTGGTTTGACAGACCGTTACTTTTAAGCCATTTGCTATCGTGAACTTTCAGCGACTCGTTCGCTGCAAAGCGCACCAGGCCTGCGCAATCCTGTTGATACCAACGTGGACTTGGCCCCTGGCGTAGCTGTTCCTGCGCAATGCGCACAAACCAGGCACGAAATAGTCCCGATTGTTCGACATTCAGCATTTCGCTATGAGCAACAAAACAACACAGCCAGCAAATCAGTGCCAGCAGTCCACGCCTCATAATGGCTGCCAGTTGATTGGCAACCATTGCCAGGCGGCGCCCGGTTTCATCTGGTCCAGCTTCATGACATAACGAGGCTGTTGCGATAAAGCGTCCAGTTTCGGCATTAATAAAGTTTGTGCGGCGTTATAAAAAACCGGTTCGAGATTCTTCGGCAGACTGGTCAGCGTTTCGTTACGCAGCAGTTTCGCCATTCCTTGTGGATTGATATAGACCGGAACGACGCCATCAGTGGGTATCACATCCACCATTGCCGGGCGGGTTTTATTCAGTGTTTGCAGCGCGTTATTAACCAGCGTGTCATCGAGGGAGAAAAGCAGCGTTTTGTTTTGCATCGCCAGCGACACGCGGAAAAAATAATCCGACATTAATTGATCTGGTTGCGCCGCCTGCGCTTTCGGATACTGACCGTATCGGGAACTCACTTCGCGACGCCAGATTTGCGCTTCGCCCTGCTGAGTTTGAGTTACCGGTAATACGCCTTCTGGCGCTTTGCTTTCACGAGCACCAATATTTTGGGTAAACAGTTTCCCTGGCAATGGCGCCTGTTCGTCAGTGCCATCAAACTGACCAACAAACAGCGGGGTTTGCAGTTTTGAATCCTCATACCAGCACAGCCCGGCGGCACCATCTAATGCCCCATTCAACTTGTCGTTTTCCTGAGCGATTTGTGAGAGCATCTCTTCAGCAATACCGTGCGAGTAAGGCACCGCCACGCAGAAGCTTGCCCCGGCAGGCATACTGCTCCATACCGGCGTAAAATCGAAACTGGCATCCACGCTAGCGGATGCATCATTTAACGCCAGAAAGCTATGCCAGCCGTCGTTGCTCATTTCGAAGCGTACGCCAGCAAAAGAAGGCATTAATCGCTGGTAGCCAAAACCCAGCAAATTTGCACTGACCACGATGCGCTGGCGTACTGGCGTTTTTTCGGCAGCACGCTCTTCCAGACCGAAGCTGGCTTGCCAGCGTTTTTTGCCGCTCAACAAATCACTTGCGATCGCCGTGGCTTCAGTATCCTGCTGGTCATCTTTAAACAGCATATCCGTGCTGGAAAACACCAGCATCTTGTCCTGATATGTCGCGAACATCAGGGCGTTATTGCCGTTATAGCGCAACTGATAAACAGGGATGGTTTCACTATTTAGCTTAATACTACTGATTTCCGTCTTGCTTAACTGGCTGTCGCTGGTAGCAGCAAACAGCAATGGCTCCAGCAACTTGCTCAAGCCACTACGCTGGATAAGCACCATATAATGTGAAAGATGGCCTTGGTTATCGTGCCACAGTGCCGCCTGCGCGGGCTGGTCTAAGAGCAACGAAAAGAGCTTATCTTTCAGCGTGAGATCGTGTTCATAGACAATGCGGCGAATACTGCCTTCAATGCCCAGACGATCGGCATGATTCTGATAATAGAAAACGAAATCTTCACTCAGGACATCGTGGAGAAAAGGAATAGTAAGGAGATCTTTGGGAAGCTGGCTTAGAGAGTCGCTATCGAGAAAGAGGTCAGGCTCATTGAGATCGATTTGCAAATTATTATGCACTACCAGCGGCGACAACGTTTTTTCTGGACCGCTGCCAGTGTATTGCAATGCCCAGACGCCCGCGGAAAGGAGCGCAACAACACCGACACCTACAAGGCCATAAAACTGCCAGCCTTTCGCCTTTTTTTCACCGCTCATTGCCACATTCCTTGTGTATAACCGTCATTTTTGACGAACGAACCCGCCCTTTAGCGCGCCCTAATACGACAAAAGCCCAGACTTTGCAGCCTGGACTTTTCATTTCGAAGAAGGGATGTTTACTCCCTTCGGTCATGAAGCGATGAAATTATTCTTCTTCCGGTTCGTCGTCAACGTCCACTTCCGGAGCGATTTCATCGTCCCCTTCCGCGGCACTGCCGTCGATGGTATCCAGATCTTCTTCGTCAACCGGTTCAGCAACACGCTGCAGACCCACTACGTTTTCATCTTCCGCAGTACGGATGAGGATCACGCCTTGGGTGTTACGGCCAACGATGCTGATTTCCGAAACGCGAGTACGTACCAGCGTACCGGCATCGGTGATCATCATGATCTGGTCGCAATCATCTACCTGCACCGCGCCAACCACTAAACCGTTACGTTCGGTTACCTTGATGGAGATAACCCCTTTCGTCGCACGCGACTTGGTTGGGTATTCCGCCACTGCGGTACGTTTACCATAACCGTTCTGCGTTGCGGTGAGGATGGCGCCATCGCCACGCGGCACGATCAGAGAGACGACTTTATCGCCTTCGCCTAAGCGAATACCGCGAACACCGGTGGTGTTGCAGCCCATCGCACGGACAGAAGACTCTTTAAAGCGCACCACTTTACCTTCGGCGGAGAACAACATTACTTCATCTTCGCCACTGGTCAGGTCAACGCCGATCAGCTCATCGCCTTCAACCAGTTTGATCGCCACTTTACCGGCGGTACGCAGACGGTTGAATTCGGTGAGGACGGTTTTCTTCACAGTACCGTTAGCGGTCGCCATGAAGACTTTCACGCCTTCTTCAAACTCGGTCACCGGCAGGATCGCGGTGATACGTTCGTCCTGCTCCAGCGGCAGCAGGTTGACGATCGGACGACCGCGCGCGCCACGAGAGGCTTCCGGCAACTGGTAAACTTTCATCGAATAGACGCGACCGCGGCTGGAGAAGCACAGGATATGATCGTGAGTGTTCGCCACTAGCAGTCGGTCGATAAAGTCTTCTTCTTTAATACGTGCGGCAGATTTACCTTTCCCGCCACGACGCTGCGCTTCGTATTCAGAAAGCGGCTGATACTTCACGTAGCCCTGGTGAGAGAGCGTGACGACGACATCTTCCTGGGTGATCAGATCTTCCAGGTTGATGTCTGCGCTGTTGGCGGTGATTTCAGTACGACGTTTGTCACCGAACTGTTCACGAACCAGCTCCAGCTCTTCGCGGATCACTTCCATCAGACGATCGGCGCTGCCAAGAATACGCAGCAGTTCCGCGATCTGATCCAGCAGTTCTTTGTATTCGTCGAGCAGTTTTTCGTGCTCAAGGCCAGTCAGTTTCTGCAAACGCAGATCCAGAATTGCCTGGGCTTGCTGTTCGGTCAGATAGTACAGACCATCGCGCACGCCGAACTCTGGCTCCAGCCATTCCGGACGCGCAGCATCGTCGCCAGCACGTTCCAGCATCGCGGCAACGTTGCCCAGCTGCCACGGATTAGCAACCAGCGCGGTTTTCGCTTCTGCAGGGGTCGGAGCATGACGGATCAGTTCGATGATCGGGTCGATGTTTGCCAGCGCCACGGCCAATGCTTCAAGGATATGCGCACGGTCGCGAGCTTTACGCAGTTCGAAAATGGTACGACGGGTCACCACTTCGCGGCGGTGACGAACAAACGCCGCGATGATGTCTTTCAGGTTCATGATCTTCGGCTGACCATGGTGCAATGCCACCATGTTGATACCGAAAGAAACCTGCAACTGGGTCTGGGAGTAGAGGTTGTTGAGCACCACTTCACCGACCGCATCGCGTTTCACTTCAATCACGATGCGCATGCCGTCTTTGTCAGACTCGTCACGCAGCGCGCTGATGCCTTCCACGCGTTTTTCTTTTACCAGTTCCGCAATCTTCTCGATCAGGCGCGCTTTGTTCACCTGATACGGAATTTCGTGGACGATAATGGTTTCACGCCCGGTTTTGGCGTCAACTTCCACTTCTGCGCGAGCGCGGATATACACCTTGCCGCGACCGGTACGGTAAGCTTCTTCAATACCGCGACGACCGTTAATGATTGCCGCCGTCGGGAAGTCCGGACCCGGGATGTGTTCCATCAGCCCTTCAATGCTGATGTCTTCATCATCGATATACGCCAGACAACCATTGATGACTTCCGTCAGGTTGTGCGGCGGGATGTTGGTTGCCATACCTACGGCGATACCGGAGGAACCGTTCACCAGCAGGTTAGGAATTTTGGTCGGCATGACGTCAGGAATTTTTTCCGTGCCGTCATAGTTATCAACGAAATCGACCGTCTCTTTTTCGAGATCGGCCATCAGTTCATGGGCAATTTTCGCCAGACGGATTTCCGTATAACGCATTGCCGCCGCAGAGTCGCCGTCGATAGAACCGAAGTTACCCTGACCGTCTACCAGCATATAACGCAGCGAGAATGGCTGCGCCATGCGGACGATCGTGTCATAGACCGCCGAGTCACCATGGGGATGGTATTTACCGATTACGTCACCAACGACACGGGCAGATTTTTTATAGGCTTTGTTCCAGTCATTGCCTAGTACGTTCATGGCGTAAAGTACGCGACGGTGTACCGGCTTCAGGCCATCTCGGACATCTGGCAGCGCACGGCCAACAATGACCGACATCGCATAATCCAGATAGGAGCTTTTCAGCTCTTCCTCAATGTTGACCGGTGTAATTTCTCTCGCAAGGTCGCTCATCTAACCGCTATCCCTCTACTGTATCCCGGATTCAAAGGTCGCAAATTATAACACAGCCGCGAAGATCTAGGTAAACCTATACGCTTTATTCACATCCAATGCCTGATATACTCGATTGTCTTGCCAATTACGGAGTAGAAGTGCCAATGAATGCCGAAAAATCGCCGGTAAACCATAACGTAGACCACGAAGAGATCGCTAAATTTGAAGCCGTCGCCTCCCGCTGGTGGGATCTGGAAGGCGAGTTCAAACCACTGCACCGCATTAACCCGCTGCGTCTGGGCTATATTGCCGAGCGTGCTGGCGGTTTATTTGGCAAAAAGGTGCTCGATGTCGGTTGTGGCGGCGGCATTCTGGCCGAGAGTATGGCGCGCGAAGGCGCGACGGTGACCGGTCTGGATATGGGCTTTGAGCCATTGCAGGTGGCAAAGCTGCACGCGCTGGAAAGCGGTATTCAGGTAGAGTACGTACAGGAAACCGTGGAAGAACACGCGGCAAAACATGCCGGGCAGTATGATGTGGTGACCTGCATGGAGATGCTGGAACACGTTCCCGATCCGCAGTCAGTGGTCAGAGCCTGTGCACAACTGGTAAAACCGGGTGGCGATGTCTTTTTCTCCACGCTTAATCGTAATGGCAAGTCGTGGCTAATGGCGGTGGTCGGCGCTGAATATATTTTGCGCATGGTGCCTAAAGGCACGCACGACGTGAAGAAGTTTATTAAACCGGCAGAATTGCTGGGCTGGGTGGATCAAACCAGTCTAAAAGAGCGCCATATGATCGGGCTGCATTATAACCCGATCACTAATACTTTTAAGCTCGGCCCCGGCGTTGATGTGAACTATATGCTGCACACACAGAATAAGTAAGGTTGTTGTTTGGATTCATCCGGCAACCGCGCCAATGCCTGATGCGACGCTTGTCGCGTCTTATCAGGCCTACAAATGCTCCCCGCCGACCGGATAAGGCGTTTACGCCGCATCCGGCAACCGTGCCAATGCCTGATGCGACGCTTGCCGCGTCTTATCAGGCCTACAAATGCTCCCCGCCGACCGGATAAGGCGTTTACGCCGCATCCGGCAACCGCGCCAATGCCTGATGCGACGCTTGTCGCGTCTTATCAGGCCTACAAATACTCCCGTAGGCCGGATAAGGCGTTTACGCCGCATCCGGCAACGATGCCGGGCGGACAGCGATTACCATTTCACCGTCATCGACAAAAACCCTGCCGTCTGGGCAAAATCATCGCTTCCTTTCTGCCACGCCACGCTGCCACGCAGGGAAACTCGCTGACTGATATTGCCCGTTACTCCCACTTTTATTTCACCACGCTGCTTCGCCGCATCGTCGCTGATTTGGCTACCATCTTCTTCAATTTCCGTCGAATGGGGATCGTGATAATAATTCAAATCCAACGTTGGCGTGATATGAAGCGCAGTATGCCATTCGCTGTGTAATCCCAGCCGCGTCTGAATATCATCGCCCTGCGATTGTGACACCCGCGCATGGTTAGCGGCGGTAAAATCATCCTGCTGCACGCCCTGATAAATCACCTGCGCCTGCGGTTCAATCACCACACCACGCCCCGGTAACCACTGATAGCCGGCTTCCAGCGAAGCAACGATCCCCGACGAATGGTAATGATCCGCACCATCACCTTGTTCAGAAACATCATTGCTAAACCAGGCATATTGCAGCCAGCTATCCAGCCATGCCCCTTGTTTTTGGCTACCGTGCTGAAACCAGCTTGAGGTCAGCCCAACAGCATAACCGTGGTTCTGGTTATCGGCGCGAGTTCCGGTCATGTTTGAGCGACTGTCCCCCTGATTATCACTGTAGCCACCTACGGCCCCTAGCATCCACTGGCCATCATCGCCCCAGTCTCCGCTTAACAGGTTGCCGCTAAGCTGTACCGTAGAAATGTCTTCATGCTGGGCCAACTGCCCTGCTGCTGTGTAATGATAATCTCCGCCGATAACGCGTAAATTCAGCGTCTGACCATCGCCACCAGCGTGATCGTGTCGCTCCATCATAAACGCCTGATTTGCCGCCCGAAGGTTATTAAAATATCCACCAACTTTGGCATTCAGCACAGGCTGATAAGCGGGTGTTGGGTCGGGCTCCGGCGTGGGATCGGGAGTCGGATCCGGATCGGGCGGTGGCGTCGGAGTGACTTTTTGCGAGCGCAGATACCAGTCATTATCATCTTCCACCAACGTATAGTCGTAAGCGCCCATATTGACGTAGCCGCTGCCCGCCAGACTAAACTGCGCATTGTTTTGAAATTGCGTGGGATCGGCTGCGAAATCAACCACTTTAATGCCTGTAGATGTCGGCTCACCAATCCCGGTAATGGGGTTAACCACCACGGTCGTGTTGCCAGCAGTATTACCGTTCAACACCAGTTGGTCGCTTGCTGAGTCATCGCCGTTTAATTCGCTATCGAGCAGTAGCGTACCGCCGCCGGTATAATCACCGTTTACCGTCAGCGTATCGCCAGCGACGCCATTTTGCAGGCTAACCGCACCGGACGTATTGGTCAGATCACCATTAACCGTCACGTCTGAAAGATAAGTCAGACTGTCGGTTTCCAGGTTGGTATTAAGCTCACCTGTCAACATCACACCATCGGTGGCATTCACCAACGTACCGTCGCCGTTAAACAGCGAGGCATCCAGTGCGGCGGAAGTATCCTGCCCGGTCAGGCGCAAAACCGTACCATCGCTGATGTCGATAGTGCCGCTGGAAGTAGCATCAATAGACTGAATATCCTGATCCGCACCAGTCTCGAACGTCGCCCCATCACCGACCCACAGCGATGATGCATAAGGAAAGATATCCACAGCATCGCCTTTCAACGTGCCTTCTTCCACTCGCACCGCCGACTGCGCCGTGCCACTGGCAGTCAGTTCCAACGTTCCTGCACCGGTTTTCGTCAGTGTGGTTCCCGCGTCCTGCTGCTGCCCGCTGCTGTCAGCCATCAGTGCGCCCCACTGCGTGTCTACACCCGCATCCACCATCACTTCACCATCGGCGCGCATTTCGATATCACGTCCGTGGCCTGCCGCATCTGAACGCGTGTCAACGTCGGAGGTAATCTCCATCGTGCTATCTTGTTGATTATCAGTAAAGATAACCTGGCGGTTATAGTGGGTATCACCAAGCTGAGAGTTGTCGCTCACCACCAGCGTACCGGAAGCGATTTGTGTTGTGCCGAGGTATTGATTGTCATTTGCCAGGCTGACCTGCCCGTCACCTGCATCCACCACCACATAAACACCATTATTCCCGTCATCGCCAATATGCAGATCGTCGCCACCGTAAAGATCGACAACATCCTGCTGACCAATCACCGTACCGTCGCTGCCACTGATTTCCAGACCATCGTTCTCTGACGTACCGCTCTGCCAGGTAGTAAAATCGGAGAGATCCAATACGCCGCCATTTAACACGATGGACTGCGGATCGTCTTGCATCTCCGCAAGATCCGTGGCGTTACCCGAAAGCGAGAGGATTGCGCCATCTTCCACCACAATATCGCCGGTCAGCGCCATCGACTGCGCACCCGCCAGTATATAACTCCCGTTTTCAGCAATAGTCAGTTGCCCTTCCCCCTGAATAGTTCCGGCAAAACCGCCCTGGTTGACGGTAACATTGCCGCCAGCGTCAATATTTAAAGTGCCATTCTGAAAACCCGTTAACGAATGTACAAATGTTTGCTGAGTCGAACCGACGTTAAGCTCTGCCTGATTATCTGTTTGTCCGATACTACCAACGCTCAAGCCATAGCAATTTTGTGGATTACTTTGGCACTGACTGTCACCCACATTCATCAGCGAATTATTCCGCCCTAGCGTGACTTCACCGTTTTTAATTCTCATCTCGCCGGTAAAATCATTGTTATCAGCGTTAAGCACCAGTTCGCCCGCTCCAGCTTTGGTAATAACGCCCGTCCCCGCAATGGAGTCGATAGCCCCATCATTTTTTGTACTGCCAATGATCAAGGTTTTATCAGCCGCAACATCAAAACGGATTTCACTTGACCCTGTATACAGAAAGCCTCCAGCTGCTGCCGAAGCGTCTTCACCATAAGCGGATGCGCTGTTATTCACATCTACTAATACGCCCCCGTTCTGGCTGTAGCTGTCATCAACAGCGATATCAATAAGATAAGGAGAAGTCGTGCTACTGGTATAAATTGCGCCACCATAACCTTCAGCAGTGTTATTTATGAACGAAGTATTGTTAATAATGGTAAATCCTGATGGGTGTGTTTTATCGCTATTATTATCAGTAATATCGATGGCTCCACCATCACCATCACTGTAACTTGTTGATGTATATGCCTGATTATTATCAAAAACAGTGTTATTTAAGTAGACATTATTATTAATCGAATAAATTGCGCCACCTTTACCATCATTAGCAACATTATCCGTAAATACAGCATTGGTAATGCTAAGATCAATATCACCAGCGTCATTTGTTCCCGCAGAGTAGATCGCCCCTCCATACCCTCCAGCGATGTTATTGTCAAAAATAACCTGAGTAAGGTTCAGCGTTGAGTTTTCTTTTGCAAAGATAGCTCCGCCATTATTATATTCACCGCTCACGGCATTATTTTCAAACAGAGTCATCCCTGTTCCGCCTTGTGCTGATAATGTGAAATCAGCACCTTGTTGTAAAAATACCGCGCCTCCACTGGCATCATTTGCCATAGAGGAAAAAACAAGCCATTGCCCGTCAGCAACATTCCAGGTCTGTGTACTACCTGAAAGACTTTGATAGCTGGCCCGACAACTGGCAGTAACGTTAACACCCTGACATGAAGCCAGAACCTGCGACGCGGCGTTTGCACGCGTAAACACGCAAGCAACGACGGCTGGGATAATTAATAGATATCCTTTCCTGATAAAAACAATCCGTTTTTTATTCATAATCTGACAGCCTGTGAGAAATAACACGCCATCATTAAAAGACATATTGTGGTTGTAGATAATGATTAATTGTAAATAAGAAACATTTAAAACATATATACTAAAATAATATCTTCTAAAAGAAATAAATTATTCCTTTTGATACTGACCAAATTATGAAATAACAATAATTAAAACACATTAAACTGATTAATTCGTTTCTTGTTTACCTGGAATAATCAACATAACAAACTTTTATTTCACATCTGTTGATTAAAAAATACCTGTTCCGTGAACCGCAGCCATTTACATTCGCTCACATCATAAACATAACATTAAGTGCCGACGTTATATGAATTTGTGATGGCATCAATTTTCACCACACCTGACAAAAGCGCAACAAATAACCTGGATCAATAATTATCTTAAATTGAGCGTTCAAGAAATCACCGAACGGTTATTTTTAACAAATTTTTCTCTTCCCATTGACTTTCCCGGACACCTTGTCTGACCTAAGGTACGCGGAAGTCGCTTTTTCCTTCCTGAGTTATCCACAAAGTTATGCACTTGCAAGAGGGCCGTTTTCACACTATCTTGCAGTGAATCCCAAACATACCCCCTATATATAGTGTTCGTTGCAGCTTTCCTTACTACAGGTAGTTGCCGTGAAACTATTGCGGAAAGAATTCCAAAAACAGGTACGACATACATGAATCAGAATCTGCTGGTGACAAAGCGCGACGGTAGCACAGAGCGCATCAATCTCGACAAAATCCATCGCGTTCTGGACTGGGCGGCAGAAGGACTGCATAACGTTTCGATTTCCCAGGTCGAGCTGCGCTCCCATATTCAGTTTTATGACGGAATCAAGACCTCCGACATCCACGAAACTATTATCAAGGCTGCCGCTGATCTGATCTCCCGTGATGCACCGGACTATCAGTATCTCGCCGCGCGCCTGGCAATTTTCCACCTGCGTAAAAAAGCCTACGGCCAGTTTGAGCCGCCTGCGCTGTACGACCACGTGGTGAAAATGGTCGAAATGGGCAAATACGATAATCATCTGCTGGAAGACTACACGGAAGAAGAGTTCAAGCAGATGGACACGTTTATCGTTCACGACCGTGATATGACCTTCTCTTATGCTGCCGTTAAGCAGCTGGAAGGCAAATATCTGGTACAGAACCGCGTGACCGGCGAAATCTACGAGAGCGCACAGTTCCTCTATATTCTGGTTGCTGCGTGCCTGTTCTCGAACTACCCGCGCGAAACGCGTCTGCAATACGTGAAGCGTTTTTACGACGCGGTTTCCACATTTAAAATTTCGCTGCCGACGCCAATCATGTCCGGCGTGCGTACCCCGACTCGCCAGTTCAGCTCCTGCGTGCTGATCGAGTGCGGCGACAGCCTGGATTCCATTAACGCGACCTCCAGCGCGATTGTGAAATACGTTTCCCAGCGTGCGGGGATCGGCATCAACGCCGGGCGTATTCGTGCACTGGGTAGCCCGATTCGTGGCGGTGAAGCGTTCCATACCGGATGCATTCCGTTCTACAAACATTTCCAGACGGCGGTGAAATCCTGCTCCCAGGGCGGCGTGCGCGGCGGTGCGGCAACGCTGTTCTACCCAATCTGGCATCTGGAAGTGGAAAGCCTGCTGGTGTTGAAAAATAACCGTGGGGTTGAAGGCAACCGCGTGCGTCATATGGACTACGGGGTACAAATCAACAAACTGATGTATACCCGTCTGCTGAAAGGTGAAGATATCACCCTGTTCAGCCCGTCCGACGTACCGGGGCTGTACGACGCATTCTTCGCCGATCAGGAAGAGTTTGAGCGCTTGTACACCAAATATGAGAAAGACGACAGCATCCGCAAGCAGCGTGTGAAAGCCGTTGAGCTGTTCTCACTTATGATGCAGGAACGTGCGTCTACTGGTCGTATCTATATTCAGAACGTTGACCACTGCAATACCCATAGCCCGTTTGATCCGGCCATCGCGCCAGTGCGCCAGTCTAACCTGTGTCTGGAAATCGCTCTGCCGACCAAACCGCTGAATGACGTTAACGACGAAAACGGTGAAATCGCGCTGTGTACGCTTTCGGCTTTCAACCTGGGGGCAATTAACAGCCTGGATGAACTGGAAGAGTTGGCCGTTCTGGCGGTACGCGCACTCGACGCGCTGCTGGATTATCAGGATTACCCGATCCCGGCAGCCAAACGTGGAGCGATGGGTCGTCGTACACTGGGTATTGGTGTGATCAACTTCGCTTACTATCTGGCGAAGCACGGTAAACGCTACTCCGACGGCAGCGCCAACAACCTGACGCATAAAACCTTCGAAGCCATTCAGTATTACCTGCTGAAAGCGTCTAATGAGCTGGCGAAAGAGCAAGGCGCGTGCCCGTGGTTTAACGAAACCACCTATGCGAAAGGGATCCTGCCGATCGATACCTATAAGAAAGATCTGGATGCCATCGCTAATGAGCCGCTGCATTACGACTGGGAAGCATTGCGTGAGTCGATCAAAACTTACGGCCTGCGTAACTCTACACTGTCAGCGCTGATGCCTTCCGAGACCTCTTCGCAGATCTCTAATGCTACTAACGGCATTGAACCGCCGCGCGGTTATGTCAGCATTAAAGCGTCGAAAGACGGTATTCTGCGCCAGGTCGTTCCAGACTACGAACACCTGCACGATGCCTATGAACTGCTGTGGGAAATGCCGGGTAACGATGGTTATCTGCAACTGGTTGGTATCATGCAGAAATTTATCGATCAGTCGATCTCTGCGAATACTAACTACGATCCGTCACGCTTCCCGTCAGGAAAAGTGCCGATGCAGCAACTGCTGAAAGACCTGCTCACCGCCTACAAATTCGGGGTCAAAACGCTGTATTATCAGAACACCCGTGACGGCGCAGAAGACGCACAGGACGATCTGGTGCCGTCAATCCAGGACGATGGCTGCGAAAGCGGCGCATGTAAGATCTGATATTGAGATGCAGGATACGGCGTAAAATGTCTTATCCGGCCTACGTCTCGAATTTTGTAGGCCTGATAAAACGCGCCAGCGTCGCATCAGGCTCTGGATGCCGGATGCGGCGTAAAATGCCTTATCCGGCATTAAACTCCCAACAGGACATATTCATGGCATATACCACATTTTCACAGACGAAGAATGATCAGCTCAAAGAACCGATGTTCTTTGGTCAGCCGGTCAACGTGGCCCGCTACGATCAGCAAAAATATGAAATCTTCGAAAAGCTGATCGAAAAGCAGCTCTCTTTCTTCTGGCGTCCGGAAGAAGTTGACGTTTCTCGCGACCGTATTGATTACCAGGCACTACCTGAACACGAAAAGCACATTTTTATCAGCAACCTGAAGTACCAGACACTGCTGGATTCCATTCAGGGTCGTAGTCCGAACGTGGCACTGCTGCCGCTAATTTCTATTCCGGAACTGGAAACCTGGGTAGAAACGTGGGCATTTTCAGAAACGATTCACTCTCGTTCTTATACCCATATCATTCGTAATATCGTTAACGATCCGTCTGTTGTATTCGACGATATCGTCACCAACGAGCAGATCCAGAAACGCGCAGAAGGCATTTCCCGCTATTACGATGAACTGATCGAGATGACCAGCTACTGGCATTTGCTGGGCGAAGGCACCCACACCGTCAACGGTAAAACCGTGACCGTTAGCCTGCGCGAGCTGAAGAAAAAACTTTATCTCTGCCTGATGAGCGTTAACGCGCTGGAGGCCATTCGCTTCTACGTCAGCTTTGCTTGTTCCTTTGCCTTTGCAGAACGCGAACTGATGGAAGGTAACGCCAAGATTATTCGCCTGATTGCCCGTGACGAAGCCCTGCACCTGACCGGTACTCAGCATATGCTGAATCTACTGCGCAGCGGCGCGGATGATCCGGAAATGGCGGAAATAGCCGAAGAGTGTAAGCAGGAGTGCTATGAGCTGTTTGTCCAGGCGGCACAGCAGGAGAAAGACTGGGCGGATTATCTGTTCCGTGACGGTTCGATGATTGGTCTGAACAAGGACATTCTCTGCCAGTACGTCGAGTACATCACCAACATCCGCATGCAAGCTGTCGGTTTGGATCTGCCGTTCCAGACACGTTCCAACCCGATCCCGTGGATCAACACCTGGCTGGTGTCGGATAACGTGCAGGTTGCCCCACAGGAAGTTGAGGTGAGTTCTTATCTGGTCGGTCAAATTGACTCGGAAGTGGACACCGACGATTTGAGTAACTTCCAGCTCTGATGACCCGCGTTACCTTGCGCATCACTGGCACACAACTGCTGTGCCAGGATGAACACCCTTCCCTTCTGGCGGCGCTGGAATCCCATAATGTGGCGGTTGAGTACCAGTGTCGCGAAGGCTACTGCGGCTCCTGTCGCACTCGCCTGGTTGCAGGTCAGGTTGACTGGATTGCCGAACCGTTAGCCTTTATTCAGCCAGGGGAGATTTTGCCCTGTTGTTGCCGGGCAAAAGGCGATATCGAAATAGAGTTGTGAGCGGGTACTAGTGCCAGATGCGACGCTTATGCGTCTTATCTGGCCTACAACGATTACATGGCGTAGTAATACGCTTTCACCTGCTCCCAGTCGTCGGGAGGAATGGGAGATAAATACTTCTCCAGTTGGGCGAAATCATGCTGAGCTGCTTTTTGACGACGCAATCGGCGGCGACTTTTTTCCAGATCAAGAAACCCCGCTTCCGCCACACCCTCCGTTTTCACATAAATATGACGAACGTAGCAACAGCCATGCTGACGCTTGACGCTATGCATTTTTTTAAACGCTTGTGCCACCGCGTGTAGCATTGCTTCACGCACATCGTCTGGGTAAGGGGTAATAGCATGTTGTGTATACCAGTCTGCAATACTGATGAAACCGGTCATATCCTCGGTAACCAGTAGCGCCCGCCATTCCCCTTCTCGTTTGATTGCTTCACCAAATACGATTTTCGGCACGATAACGCCCGCGCGCTCCAAATCGTTTATCACCTCAATCTCCCGCACAATCGTCGGGCGTCCAAAGGGATAGCGCAGCGAATGAAAGAGATGCTGAGTCATACGCTTCACATAAAGCTTTTTACCATCGCGCTCTACACACTGCACACCACTCATACCATTGCGTCGATAATTGGGTTCTTCGACCCAGTCTCCTTTGGTCGCCCACCAACGTTCAAATTGTTCGTCTTCCGTTCCTGACACCATTACTTACCATCCGGCACTATGTGCACATTAATTATCAGGATGGAAATATAAAGTGTTGCCTTAAGAAATCCTTAAGATTTTTGTGTACAAAAATGGACTTGTTACAGAAGCAAAGCGGCATTCCGGGCAGACCGGAATGCCGAAGGTGAGATTATTTCTGTTGTTGCAGGAAGGTAACCGCTTTATCCGGGAAGTCAGTGAACAAACCGTTCACTCCAGCTTTGTTATACAAAATGTCATAAAGCTGATTCACATTCGTTGTGTAGGCCGGTAGCTTGTCGGCCCGCACGGTATAAGGATGCACCACCAGCTTATTCTGCTGTGCATCTTTTACCATTCCGGTAAGCTTGATATTACCCGGCTGCGATGTCTCATCAATCACCATATGGTAATCCGGGCCAATACCATCAGCGTATTCCGCCACCTGTTTCATGGCACCCGGCTTGAACATCCAGTCATAGCTGTAATTAACCCAGCTTCCGTCCGGTTGTTTCTGCTGAGTTTCGTTCCAGTCGGTATAGGCAATCAGCTGTACCAGGTTGAGGTCCATACCCATTTTAGGTTCCAGCTCATTCTTAATACGCTTCAGTTCATCAGCATCAAAGCATTGCAGATAAACCTTATCATCCTTACCGGTGTAGCCATATTTCTTCAGCACTTCCAGGGTTTTTGCCGCAATATCCTTCCCTTCCTGATGATGGAACCACGGCGCTTTAATCTCTGGATAGATACCAATATTTTTCCCGGTCGAATGGTTTAGCCCCTGAACAAATTCAATTTCCTCTTCGAAAGTGTGCACCCGGAAGTCAGATTTACCCATCGGGAAACGCCCGGGAAAAGTCTGCACTTTTTTACCGTTTTCAATATCGAAGCCTTCAGTGAATTTTAAAGACTTAATTTCATCCAGTGTAAAATCTATCGCGTAGTAACGGCCATCTTTACGCGCCCGATCCGGGAAACGATCGGCAACATCGGTTACCCGGTCAAGATAGTGGTCATGCAGAACGACCAGATGGTCGTCCTTCGTCATCACCAAATCCTGTTCCAGATAATCGGCCCCCTGCGCATACGCCATCGCCTTTGCAGGCAGCGTATGCTCCGGCAAATAACCACTGGCGCCGCGATGGGCAATCACTATTTTCTCACTGTTATCCGCCGCCATTGCACTGCTTCCCATGATCATTCCACTCATCATGATAGCCATGCTAAGTTTTTTCAGCGTCAATTTCATGCCATTAGCCTCCGTTGCGTTTTTGCTGTAATTCCTGATGGCGACGTTTTTCGCCAATCATCACGACAATTAACAAGATAACCGCCAGGATGCTGCCGCCAATCATCACCATGAAGCCGCCATCCCAGCCAAAGTAGTCAACGGTGTAGCCGACAATCGCGCTTGCCGCTACGGAGCCACCAAGGTAACCAAACAGTCCGGTAAAGCCCGCCGCCGTACCTGCCGCTTTCTTCGGCGCCAGTTCCAGCGCGTGCAGACCAATCAGCATGACTGGGCCGTAGATCAGGAAGCCGATAACAATCATACAAATCATATCGACAGTTGGGTTGCCTGCCGGGTTCATCCAGTAAACGATGGTGGCGATAGTCACCAGAGTCATAAAGAAGACGCCGGTTGCCCCACGGTTACCGCGGAAGACTTTGTCCGACATCCAGCCGCACAGCAGAGTGCCTGGAATGCCCGCATACTCATAGAAGAAGTAGGCCCAGGAGGATTTATCCAGCGCGAAGTGTTTCACCTCTTTCAGGTAAGTCGGTGACCAGTCGAGGATACCGTAGCGCAGCAGATAGACGAACACGTTGGCGATGGCGATGTACCACAGCAGTTTATTCGGCAGCACGTACTGCATGAAGATCTGTTTCGCGGTCAGTTCCTGTTCCGCTTTTTCGTTATAGTCGTCCGGGTAATCATTTTTGTACTCTTCGATCGGCGGCAGGCCACAAGATTGTGGGGTATCGCGCATCATCGCAAAGGCGAACAGAGCCACCAGAATGGCACAGAAAGCCGGCATATAAAGCGCCGCGTGCCAGTCATTGAACCAGGCCATCCCCAGCAGGAACAGCAGCGGCGGAATACCACCACCGACGTTATGCGCACAGTTCCACACCGACACAATGCCGCCACGTTCTTTCTGCGACCACCAGTGCACCATAGTACGACCGCACGGCGGCCATCCCATCCCCTGGAACCAACCGCAGAGGAACAGCAGCACAAACATCACCGCAATGCTCGATGTCGCCCACGGTACAAAGCCCATAAAAAGCATAACTGCCGCAGCAAGAATCAGACCTGCCGGCAGGAAAACGCGCGGATTCGAGCGGTCCGACACTGACCCCATGATGAATTTGGAAAATCCGTAGGCAATTGAGATCCCTGAAAGGGCAAAACCTAAATCACCACGTGAGAACCCCTGCTCCACCAGGTAGGGCATCGCGAGAGCAAAGTTCTTACGAACCAAATAGTAAGCGGCATAACCAAAGAATATCCCCAGGAAAATTTGCCAGCGTAATCGACGGTAAGTCGGGTCGATCTCCGCAGCAGGTAAGCGCGCCTTGTGTGGCGCTGGTTTAAAAATACTCAACATTTATAGCCTCCGTGGCCGTGGTCTTATTTATGATTAACAGCCTGATTCAATGGAAGAACCTGCCGTTTCTTGAGTTGCCGCGATGTTAATTAATCATTCATTCAATGAATGTGAATTACCGCACACATTATTAAATAAGATTTACAAAATGTTCAAAATGACGCATGAAATCACGTTTCACTTTCGAATTATGAGCGATTATGCGCGAAATCAAACAATCTATGTTTTTTCTGTGGCTAAATGAGACAAAACGAACTTTTGAGGGATAACAATGAAAACTCGCGATTCGCAAACAAGTGACGTGATTATCATTGGCGGCGGCGCAACGGGAGCCGGGATTGCCCGCGACTGTGCCCTGCGCGGGCTGAAAGTGATTTTGGTTGAACGCCACGACATCGCAACGGGAGCCACCGGGCGTAACCACGGTCTGCTGCACAGCGGCGCACGCTATGCGGTTACCGATGCGGAATCGGCCCGCGAATGTATTAGTGAAAACCAGATTTTAAAACGCATTGCGCGTCACTGTGTCGAACCAACCAACGGCCTGTTTATCACCCTGCCGGAAGATGATCTCTCCTTCCAGGCAACTTTTATTCGTGCTTGCGAAGAGGCTGGAATCAGTGCTGAAGCCATTGATCCGCAGCAAGCACGCATTATCGAACCTTCCGTTAACCCGGCACTGATTGGCGCGGTAAAAGTTCCGGATGGCACCGTTGACCCATTCCGGCTGACCGCAGCGAACATGCTCGATGCAAAAGAACATGGTGCCGTTATCCTTACCGCTCATGAAGTCACGGGACTAATTCGTGAAGGCGCGACGGTGTGCGGTGTTCGTGTACGTAATCATCTCACCGGCGAAACTCAGGCACTTCATGCGCCTGTCGTAGTTAATGCCGCCGGGATCTGGGGGCAACACATTGCCGAATATGCCGATCTGCGCATTCGCATGTTCCCGGCGAAAGGATCGCTGCTGATCATGGACCACCGCATTAATCAGCATGTGATCAACCGCTGCCGTAAACCTTCCGACGCCGATATTCTGGTGCCTGGCGATACCATTTCGCTGATTGGCACCACCTCTTTACGCATTAATTACGATGAGATAGACGACAACCGAGTGACGGCAGAAGAAGTGGATATTCTGCTGCGTGAAGGGGAAAAACTGGCCCCCGTTATGGCGAAAACGCGCATTTTGCGGGCCTACTCTGGCGTGCGCCCGTTGGTTGCCAGCGATGACGACCCGAGCGGCCGTAACGTCAGTCGTGGCATCGTGCTGCTCGACCATGCCGAACGCGATGGTCTGGACGGATTTATCACCATCACCGGCGGCAAACTGATGACCTATCGTCTGATGGCGGAATGGGCTACGGATGCCGTCTGCCGCAAGCTGGGCAACACGCGCCCCTGTACGACCGCCGATCTGGCACTTCCTGGTTCACAGGAACCTGCTGAAGTCACCTTACGTAAAGTCATTTCCCTTCCTGCCCCACTACGCGGCTCTGCGGTTTACCGTCATGGCGATCGCACGCCAGCATGGTTAAGCGAAGGCCGTTTGCACCGCAGCCTGGTTTGTGAGTGTGAAGCCGTTACCGCTGGCGAAGTACAGTACGCGGTAGAAAATCTAAACGTGAATAGCCTGTTAGATTTACGCCGTCGCACCCGTGTGGGGATGGGCACCTGCCAGGGCGAGCTCTGCGCCTGCCGCGCCGCCGGGCTGCTGCAACGCTTTAACGTCACCACCTCCGCACAATCTATCGAACAACTTTCCACTTTCCTTAACGAACGCTGGAAAGGTGTGCAGCCCATTGCATGGGGAGACGCATTGCGCGAAAGCGAATTTACCCGCTGGGTTTATCAGGGACTGTGTGGTCTGGAGAAGGAGCAGAAAGATGCGATTTGATACTGTCATTATGGGCGGCGGTCTTGCCGGATTACTCTGCGGCCTGCGATTGCAAAAACACGGTCTGCGCTGTGCCATTGTCACCCGTGGACAGAGCGCTCTGCATTTCTCATCCGGATCGCTGGACCTACTGAGCCACCTGCCAGACGGTCAGCCGGTGGCAGACATTCATGCAGGGCTGGAGTCTTTGTGCCATCAGGCACCTACCCACCCTTACAGTCTTCTCGGCCCACAACGCGTACTGGATCTCGCTTGTCAGGCGCAGACATTAATTGCGGAAAGCGGCGCGCAATTGCAGGGCAGCGTGGAACTGGCCCATCAGCGCGTTACCCCGCTCGGCACTTTGCGTTCGACCTGGTTAAGTTCGCCAGAAGTTCCCGTCTGGCCGCTACCCGCGAAGAAGATATGTGTGGTGGGAATTAGCGGGCTGATGGATTTTCAGGCGCATCTTGCGGCGGCTTCGTTGCGCGAACTGGATCTTTCGGTTGAAACTGCTGAAATTGAACTGCCGCAACTGGATGTGCTACGCAATAACGCCACCGAGTTTCGCGCGGTGAATATCGCCCGTTTCCTTGATAACGAAGAAAACTGGCCGCTGTTAATTGATGCACTAATCCCTGTCGCCAATACCTGTGAAATGATCCTGATGCCCGCCTGCTTCGGCCTGGCCGATGACAAACTGTGGCGCTGGCTGAATGAAAAACTACCTTGCTCACTGATGCTTTTGCCAACGCTGCCGCCTTCCGTGCTGGGTATTCGTCTGCAAAACCAGTTACAGCGCCAGTTTGTACGCCAGGGCGGCGTGTGGATGCCGGGCGATGAAGTGAAAAAAGTCACCTGTAAAAACGGCGTGGTGAGTGAAATCTGGACCCGCAATCACGCCGACATCCCGCTGCGTCCACGTTTCGCGGTTCTCGCCAGCGGCAGTTTCTTTAGCGGCGGGCTGGTGGCAGAACGCGACGGCATTCGTGAGCCAATTCTCGGCCTTGATGTACTGCAAACCCCCACGCGGGGTGAGTGGTATAGAAGTGACTTTTTTGCTGCGCAACCGTGGCAACAGTTCGGCGTAACCACTGACGAGGCGCTACGCCCGTCACAGGCTGGTCAAACAGTAGAGAACTTGTTTGCCATCGGTTCGGTGCTGGGCGGATTTGATCCCATCGCCCAGGGATGCGGCGGCGGCGTTTGTGCTGTCAGTGCTTTACATGCCGCTCAACAGATTGCCCAACGCGCAGGAGGCCAACAATGAACGACACCAGCTTCGAAAATTGCATTAAGTGCACCGTCTGCACCACCGCCTGCCCGGTGAGCCGGGTGAATCCCGGCTATCCAGGGCCAAAACAAGCCGGGCCGGATGGCGAGCGTCTGCGTTTGAAAGATGGCGCACTGTATGACGAGGCGCTGAAATATTGCATCAACTGCAAACGTTGCGAAGTCGCCTGCCCGTCCGATGTGAAGATTGGCGATATCATCCAGCGCGCACGAGCGAAATATGACACCACGCGTCCCTCGCTGCGTAACTTCGTTTTAAGTCATACCGATCTGATGGGCAGCGTTTCCACACCGTTCGCGCCAATCGTCAACACCGCTACCTCGCTGAAACCAGTACGGCAGCTGCTTGATGCTGCGTTAAAAATCGATCATCGTCGCACGCTGCCAAAATACTCCTTCGGCACGTTCCGTCGCTGGTATCGCAGCGTGGCGGCTCAGCAGGCGCAGTTTAAAGACCAGGTCGCCTTTTTCCACGGCTGCTTCGTCAACTACAACCATCCGCAACTGGGAAAAGATTTAATTAAAGTGCTCAACGCGATGGGAACGGGAGTGCAATTACTCAGCAAAGAAAAATGCTGCGGTGTGCCGCTAATCGCCAACGGCTTTACTGATAAAGCGCGTAAACAGGCGATCACAAATGTAGAGTCGATCCGCGAAGCGGTGGGGGTAAAAGGCATTCCGGTGATTGCCACCTCCTCAACCTGTACATTTGCCCTGCGCGACGAATACCCGGAAGTGCTGAATGTCGACAACAAAGGCTTGCGCGATCATATTGAACTGGCGACCCGCTGGCTGTGGCGCAAGCTGGACGAAGGCAAAACGTTACCGCTGAAACCGCTGCCGCTGAAAGTGGTTTATCACACTCCGTGCCATATGGAAAAAATGGGCTGGACACTCTACACCCTGGAGCTGTTGCGTAAGATCCCAGGGCTTGAGCTGACAGTGCTGGATTCCCAGTGCTGCGGTATTGCGGGTACTTACGGTTTCAAAAAAGAGAACTACCCCACCTCACAAGCCATCGGCGCACCACTGTTCCGCCAGATAGAAGAGAGCGGCGCAGATCTGGTCGTTACCGACTGCGAAACCTGCAAATGGCAGATTGAGATGTCCACAAGCCTTCGCTGCGAACATCCGATTACGCTACTGGCCCAGGCGCTGGCTTAAACTCCTTTCTGATGCCCGGTAAGCATGTGGTTACCGGGCATTTTTGCGTACACGATTCCGTGCCCAATGTATGCGTTGCAACGCAGTGAAAATTCCTCTGAAAACGTCTCGCAAAGGCTAAAACCGCCAGATGCCATCGGCCTGCGATCCCCGTAATGTCCCGTCATCATAAAAATCAGGTGACGGACAACCATGACCGAATCAACAACCTCCTCCCCGCATGATGCGGTGTTTAAAACGTTTATGTTCTCACCCGAAACTGCGCGGGATTTTCTGGAAATACATCTGCCGGAACCGCTGAGAAAACTTTGCAACCTGCAAACCTTACGCCTGGAACCCACCAGTTTTATTGAAAAAAGTTTACGCGCTTACTACTCGGATGTTTTGTGGTCGGTAGAAACCACCGACGGCGAAGGTTATATCTACTGCGTGATTGAGCATCAGAGTACTGCGGAAAAAAACATGGCCTTTCGACTGATGCGTTATGCCACTGCCGTCATGCAGCGCCATCTGGACAAAGGCTATGACAGAGTCCCTCTGGTAGTGCCAATGCTGTTTTATCACGGCGAAACCTCACCCTACCCATATTCACTTAACTGGCTGGATGAATTTGACGACCCGCAGCTTGCCCGGCAGTTGTACACCGAAGCTTTTCCGTTGGTGGATATCACCATCGTACCTGACGATGAGATCATGCAACATCGGCGTATAGCTCTGCTGGAACTGATTCAAAAGCATATTCGCGAGCGCGATTTAATCGGTCTGGTCGACAGGATCACCACGCTTTTGGTTAGGGGCTTCACTAATGACAGCCAGGTGCAAACGCTGTTTAATTATCTGCTGCAATGCGGCGATACCTCCCGTTTCACCCGCTTTATTGAGGAGATTGCCGAACGTTCACCACTACAAAAGGAGAGATTAATGACTATTGCTGAACGGCTGCGGCAGGAAGGACACCAAATTGGCTGGCAGGAGGGCATGCATGAACAAGCCATTAAAATTGCTTTGCGCATGCTGGAACAGGGCATCGATCGTGACCTGGTACTCGCAACCACCCAGCTAAACGAAGCCGATCTGACAGTGAAAAACCACTAACTAACATACAGGCCCACAGGTAATCCCTATGGGCCTTTGATATTAATAACTTCCTGTTATGCGTGGCCCATTTTTGCCTGATTTAAATATCGCCAGTCGTTGATCCAGGGCATCGCTATAGAGCATCGTGTCAACGCCAACAGCGACAAAGTTCGCTCCCCACGCCAAACATTGCTGCGCCATATCAGGAGCCACAGCCAGAAAACCAGCCGCTTTACCCGCAGCGCGGATCCGACGAATGCTTGCTTCAATAATACACTGAACTTCCGGGTGGCCGGCGTTATCCGGATACCCCAACGACGCTGAGAGATCCGCAGGCCCAATAAATACGCCATCAATCCCTTCGACTTCGAGGATTTCGTCCAGGTTATCCAGTGCCGTTTTACTTTCCACCTGCACCAACAGACAAAGCGAGTCGTTGACTTGCGCCATGTAATTCTCAATGCGTCCCCAGCGAGCAGCACGAGCTACACTGGCCCCGACACCACGCTCACCGTAGGGTGGATATCGGGTAGCAGACACCACCTGACGTGCCTGTTCGGCAGTATCGACCATCGGGATCAGTAGGGTTTGAGCGCCAATATCCAGGACTTGTTTAATCAGCGGTTTACTGCCTTCCACCGGACGGATCACGGGCTGACTGGCATAGGGCGCTATCGCCTGTAACTGGTGATAAAGATCCTGAATGGTATTTGGCGCGTGCTCTCCGTCAATCAGCAACCAGTCATAACCGGAAGTAGCGGCGATTTCTGCCATATAGGCAGTCGTTGAGCTTAACCACAGACCAATTTGCACTTCACCTTTGCGTAAGCGTTCTTTGAAGGGATTGGTTAATAATGCGTTCATCATGTTCCTTAACCTATTAGTGATGTGCCACGTTAGTCTGCACAGCAGAGCGACTTACACGTAGAGTGAAAATAATCAGCGAGCCGACGACCGCCACCGCAGCCAGCGTCAGCAATCCTGCCGCATCGCTGGCAAACAAGGTTTCTGCTTTTACGCGCAGGATCGGGGCGATAAATCCGCCCACTGCGCCAAACAGGTTGACAAAACCAATCCCCGCCGCCAGCGCCGTACCAGAAAGCAGTTGTGTCGGCATAGTCCAGAACACCGGCTGCACGGCAATAAACCCTATTGCTGCAACACACAGCGCAACGATTGCCAGTACTGGCGAAAGTAGCCCGGAAAGGCCAATACCAATGCCCGCGGCCAGCAATGTCAGCGCCGCGACATTGCGTCGTTCGCCGGTTTTATCGGAATAGCGCGGAATAAGCCAGGTCCCAAACAATGCCGCAACCCACGGAATAGCGGTGACCACAGAGGCCGTAAAGCCCACTTTTGTCCCCAGCAATGCCGCAACCTGCGTCGGCAAGAAGAAAATTAATCCATAAACCGCGACCTGAATGGTCAGGTAGATAATTGCCAGTTGCCAGACTCGTCCATTACGCAACGCATCGCTCAGTCGAGAAGTCACTTTCTGTTGTTCTTCACTTGCCAGTTGATTGATAAGCAACGTTTTTTCTTCTTTACTCAGAAAACGTGCCTGATCTGGTGTGTCATCAAGCCAAAAGAAAGTGAATACCCCAGCGCCGACTGCCAGCAATCCTTCAATCACAAACATCCAGAACCAGCCGGGATGCCCCATAAATCCATGCATCTCCAGCAGCGCGCCGGAAAGCGGTGATCCCAGCGTTAACGCCAGCGGTGCTCCCATATAAAACAGCCCCATAATGCTGGCGCGATTACGCTGCGGAAACCATTGCGAGGTGAGATAAATCATACCGGGGAAGAATCCGGCTTCCGCTGCGCCAAGCAGAGTGCGAACGATCAGAAATTTCGCTTCAGTATCGGCCCATGCCATTGCTGCCGAAAGAAATCCCCACAGCAGTGTCGTCGTACCAATCCAGGTTCTGGCCCCCAGTTTGCGCATCAACAGATTCGCCGGAACACCAAGAAACGCGTAAACCACAAAGAAAATACCCGCCCCCAGCGCATAAGCTTCATTACTCAGCCCGGTATCAATCTGGTAGGTCTGTTTGGCAAAACCAATATTCGAACGATCGAGAAACGCCAGCACATACAGTGCCAACATAAACGGGATCAAACGCGCGCGGTTTTTCTTCACCACGGCGTCAAGCAAAGCGGTGCTCATAAAAAGCTCCTTAGAATATGTGGGCGTTACCATTGTCACAGCAACGCCCGGAGTGATTAGTGGCTGTAGGGGCGTTTCAAATTGCAGTCACGATTGAGTTCGACGCCGAAACCGGGTTTATCAAGCACTGATTTATGAATACGACCATTCACCGGAACCGGCTCATTAAGCAGAATGGGGTCAAACTGCGGACGCATCGTTGAACAATCCGGACTGGTCATCAGGAATTCGCTAAATGGGGTATTAGTGAAAGTGATTACCGCATGGTGGGAGTAAACAGACGAACCGTGCGGCACCACCAGCTGTCCGCGTGATTTGGCAATTGCGGCAATTTCCACCAGCGTGGTTAAGCCACCACACCAGCCAACATCCGGCTGCATGATGTCGATACCGGTTTCTGAAAGCGTACGAAAAGATTGCAGTGTGCCGTGGTGCTCACCACTGGTGACCATCATTCCCGCTGGCGCGTTGCGTTTTAGTTCGCGATAACCTTCATACTGCTGTGGCGGCAGGCACTCTTCGATCCATTTCAGGTTATAGGGAGCGCAAGCATGGGCTAGTTTGGTGGCATAGTTCACGTCCTGGCTCATCCAGCAGTCGAGCATTAACCAGAAATCTTCACCACATTTCTTACGCATATCCGCGACCATAGCGGCATCTTTGCGGATCCCCGCATCGCCATCATGTGGCCCCCAGTGCGTCGGCATTTTGCCACCGATAAAGCCCATCTCTTTTGCCAGATCCGGACGTGCGCCAGTGGCGTAGAACTGGATTTCATCACGGACTGCGCCACCTAACAGTTTGTAAACCGGAAGCCCAACCACTTTGCCGAACAGGTCCCACAGTGCCAGATCGACACAGGAAATCGTGTTCATCACCAGGCCACCAGAACCGGAGTAATACAGAGTGGCATTGAGCATTTGATCGTGAATCAGTTTGATATCACTGACACATTTGCCCTCGATAAAACGGTTAAGGTGTTTTTCGACGATAAAACACCCCATTTCACCGGCAGTTGAAACGGCGAAACCGATCTGGCCGTTTTCTGCTTCAACTTCGACAATCAACGTGCCAAGAACGTTAATGCCAAATGACTGGCGCGACTGTTCGTAATCGCGGTATTTACTCATCGGGGTAGCAATGTGATCGTCTATCCAGTGATTCGCCCCCTGGTCGTGATAATCACCTCCGCCAGCGCCTTTTTCTGCTGTCGCACCGCCAGTAAACCAGGCGCGAACCTGTTTGATTTTTGGTAGGGTCATGATGTTCTCCATTGTTATGAGGCCTGTAAGTCAAAGGGACTTTTCCATCCCAACAGACGTGAAATATCCCTGGCGCAGGCAATGGCTTTGCCCGCCAGATAGTCACGGTATTCTTCGTTGATTTGTAAGCGGGTACCGACCACCGAGATCGCGGCGGTAAGTTCGTTATTGGCGTTAAACACCGGAGCGGCGACGCAACGAACATCGGCGTAATCTTCGCCGTTGTCATAGCTCCAGCCCTGACGGCGAATACGCGCCAGTTCCTCGTGGAGCAGTTGTGGATGAGTCATTGTGGTAGGTGTCGCCTTTTCCCAGACCAGTCCTTCGATAATGCTTTGCTGGACAGCGGCTGGTTGCCAGGCAAGAAGGCATTTCCCGATGCCGGAACGATAAAGCGAAAGGCTTTTCCCTTCATGGGAACGCACACTGATGGTGGCTGAAGACTCCACTTTCAGAATGTAATAAGCACTACCGTTATCGATGATCCCAAGGTGGCATAACAGCCCAGTGGTATCCATCAGTTGCGTCAGGCGTGGTCGCGCCAGCTCCCTGAGATCCATCTTGCTTAACGCATGAGCGGAAAGCTCCACCAGCTTGGTCCACAAACAAAAATTTTCCTGGTGATCAAGGCTAAGAAAACGCTGGCGTTTAAGTTCGTTAAGCAGCAGATAGGCCGTGCTTTTCGGGATCCCCAATGTGTCAATGATCGTTGCAGCACTACAAGGGCCAATGCGGGCAATCAGATTGAGAATATCAATAGCCCGTGTCAGGGCGGGTACTTTGCTTGATTCCAACATACTGGACTCCAGTCTTAGATACTGGAATCAGTCTCGTCGCTCAGGGTGAGTAAAATTGTGAAGCGCATCAAATCCCGTTTCTCGTCCAGCGGACTGGAGAAATTACGCACAAATTTGTGAATCAGCGCACGGATTTTTTCTTATTGAGTACAACAGGTTGGACAAATTTGCGGGAGGGGAATGTGCCGGTGCAGTAAACCGGCACAGAATGACTGATCAGACGGATAAGGTCATGGACTCAACAACCTCAATCCAGCCGTGCTCGCTGGCGATGTCCTGACTGTTCAGCCAACGGCGCAGCATATTCAACGCCATCATTGCACACACTTCCTGACGAATAGCCAGACTGTAGCGCGTAGTGCTGAAATGTACGCGCAGAGCATAAGTGCCGTCCGGCGTGGCTAGCGCAAAGTTGAGATATTCGTTCTCGAACCCCGAAACAGCCAGTGCCAGCCCGGCAAAATGGTTGGCCCGCCGTTCTGTAATCCAGTGCGCGGTTTGTGCCAGAGTCTCTTCCTGTGAAGGAACCACTTCACACGCCAGCAATGGCGCACCTGCGCGAGAAAGTTGCAAAGCCAATAAACCACCGGTGAATTGCTCGCTCAACGTCAGGCTGAACTGGCGGTTTTGCAATTCGCGACTGATCTGCGCGGGCAGTCCTTCGGTGCCTTCGTAAATCACGCTCTGTCCGGCAACACGTTTAACGTCCAGCCACAGTTTTTCCATCGCCTGTTGCTCGCTTGCCGGTCCGGTCAGCTTCAGTTCAATTATCGGCATCGAGGAGCGATAGCCCATTGTTACGCCCGGCGGCAGTTGTAGAGTGTCCAGGATTTGTGCCAGATCGCTTTCCGAACGACCAAAGGTAGTCAAACGCAGACAAACCGGCGGCTGCGGTAAAGAAAAACGCTCGCGCAGGCGCGGCAGGATTTCGTGCTCGACCATCACCTTAAATTCTGACGGTACGCCGGGGGTAAAGAACATCAGGCAACGATTAAGCTGCACGGCAAAACCACAGGCGGTGCCTACGGGGTTATTGATGAACTCGGCACTCGCTGGCAATTCTGCCTGTTTACGGTTGCTCGGCGCCATCACGCGACCACGTTCGCGGAAATAACGTTCCATCTCTTTAAGCCAGGCTTCATGTAGCACCAGACCTTCACCTTTTGCTGTCGCAGCAGCGAGCGCGCTTAAATCATCGCTGGTTGGCCCCAGTCCGCCGTTGACGATCAGCACATCGGCGTGCTGACTGCGCTCACGAAGAATGGTGACTAAATCTTCAAGGTTATCGCCTACCGTATTACGGCGAGATAGCGGCAAGCCCTGATGAAAGAAAAAGTCGGCCAGCCAGGCTGCATTCGTGTCAACGATTTGCCCGTGTAACACCTCATCCCCGGTGGATAGCATTTCCACTTTTAACATGGTTATCTCCTGCTTTTGTTATCGAATCACTATAACGCAAAGGGAGATAAGGCGTAGTAAGAAACTGAATGGCGCGACAGAACGCCGCGCCGGAAGGTATCAGAAGCTGGCGTTAACCCCGACATAAGGGCCGTCGGCCACGGCATTATCGCGATTGCCGTCTTTCCCCGACAGGTTCAGATAACGGTAGCCTGCCTCAATACTGACTGGACGCATAATGGTATAACGCGCGCCAGCATTCGCTTCTTCATAACTTTGAATACCGCTGGAGAGCGAATCCGGAGAGTAATAATACTCGCCAAACAGACGGAAGCTGTCGCCAATTTGCCACTGCAAACCACCACCGACTGCCGCCGCATAACCTTCATCACCGTAATTCGGGTTGGTATAAACACCTTTCCCACCTACAGTTGCCATTAACGGCCCCAGAGGAAGATTCAGGCCCAACCCCACGCCCGCGACATCACCGTCGTCGTCGTTATGTGTCCAGTTACCGCTTAACGCCAGTCCCGTAGACTCGGTCCCGAAACCGACGCCAATATTGGTGTATTCCTTACCTGCCTGGCCGCTGATGCTTATCGCATTTGCCGATGCAGAAACCAACAGCATTCCAGCCAGAACTGGTAGCGCAAATTTTTTCATTTTTACCTTTTTCCGCAAGAAGATAATCAACATTCCCCAAAGCTGCGGGATTGTACTGCCTGACGCAGAGGATTCAATGCGTGAAAAAAGCGATCTGCTAACTTATTGTAACTAAATACGTCTTTAATAATTTAACGCCGAAAAAACAAACATGATTTACGTTATAAACCAAAATAATAATCAGCGCAGTTATCATCGCAAAAGAGACTAATGTCACTTTCGCATATTTCTGAGTTGCCGTATTCTCTTGGTTTATTTTCGATTATAAGGAACATCCCTGTGCGACAACGGACTATTGTTTGCCCTTTGATTCAAAATGATGGTGCTTATCTGCTATGCAAAATGGCTGACGATCGCGGCGTTTTCCCGGGTCAATGGGCGCTTTCGGGTGGTGGCGTGGAGCCTGGCGAACGTATTGAAGAAGCATTACGCCGTGAAATCAGAGAAGAGTTAGGCGAGCAACTGATTCTTACCGACATCACTCCGTGGACTTTCAGCGATGACATTCGCACTAAGACATATGCAGATGGTCGTAAGGAAGAGATTTATATGATTTACCTGATCTTTGACTGTGTTTCTGCCAACCGTGAAGTGAAAATAAACGAAGAGTTTCAGGAATACGCGTGGGTAAAACCTGAAGATCTGGCGCAATACGATTTGAATGTTGCGACCAAGAAAACATTACGTTTAAAGGGTCTTCTGTGATAGTGATGACAGCCATTACTGGCTGTCAGATTCAAAGATCAGTGATTGACAAATTCCCCATCCAGTAAGACTTTACCGTTTTCCACATGCATCACCAGTCCATCCAGATAATCTGGTTTAAATGTCACGTTACGTTTATCTTTCGCGATATACGTCAGACAGTGATTGTGGGTGAAGATAACAATATTTTTATCAGGCGCTTTACTTTGTAAGTCTTTAATTGCGCTATAAATCTCATTACTACATTGTAGCAGTCGTTTATCTACCGTCAGTTTTTTGCCCGCGGAAAACCAGGTTGCCGACTGAATAGTCCGAACGGTATTACTGGAATAAAGATCGAAATCAGGGATATCTGCGCTGAAGGCTTTGCCCAGTTCACGCGCATCCTGAGAGCCATTTACCGTAATACCTGTTTTGTCTGACAAGCATTGATTGGAGGAACGATCGCAACGTTCTCCATGGCGAAACAGAACCACCACCGGGTGCTGCTGCGCTAGCCTGGCCAACGTTTTATTGTCGATTCGTGGCAACCCATTGCTACTCCAGGCAGCATGACTACCCAACCCGGCAATTACAGCAAGCACCAGTAAAATGAAGATATATTTTTTAGACTTCATCGAAGTCCGACAAAAAGCTAACACTTAAGCTCCACCTATAGACACGCGTAGCCAGCTAAATGACCGTGAAAAAAAATAACATTTTCACCGGAAAATAGGGGCTGGGGATAGTATTAAAACATTACGATGCACGCAAAATGCCTTAAATCTTGTCAAATGAAAAGCCTGAAAAAGATAAAAAAACGAAAAAAACTAATATTTAAGTACTATATTAGTTCCTTAAGGTTAAATTAATATTCTACCCTTAGAATTTTACGCCAAATGGCAAAATACATATAACGCTCCCTATAACAAATATTAGTGAATAGATGGGAAAAGTATTCAATGGCCGAAGGAATAATAATGTCAGATTTTTTGCCCTTTTCACGTCCGGCAATGGGTGTGGAAGAACTCGCTGCGGTTAAAGATGTTCTCGAATCTGGATGGATCACCACAGGTCCGAAGAATCAGGCGCTTGAACAAGCCTTTTGCCAGTTGACGGGAAACCAACATGCCATCGCGGTCAGTTCAGCCACAGCCGGAATGCATATTACGCTGATGGCGCTGGAGATAGGTGCTGGCGATGAAGTGATCACGCCTTCTCTGACCTGGGTATCAACTCTTAATATGATTTCTTTGTTGGGCGCTACGCCGGTAATGGTAGATGTCGATCGCGATATGCTGATGGTCACGCCTGAAGCGATCGAAGCAGCCATTACGCCGCGTACCAAAGCCATCATTCCAGTGCATTATGCCGGTGCGCCAGCAGATATTGACGCCATTCGCGCCATTGGCGAACGTTACGGTATCGCGGTTATTGAAGATGCCGCCCATGCCGTCGGTACGTATTACAAAGGCCGACATATTGGTGCGAAAGGTACTGCTATTTTTTCGTTTCACGCCATCAAAAATATTACCTGTGCAGAAGGCGGCCTGATTGTTACTGATGATGAAAACCTCGCCCGCCAGCTACGGATGCTGAAATTTCATGGTCTGGGCGTCGATGCATATGACAGACAAACCTGGGGCCGTGCACCGCAGGCAGAAGTATTAACGCCAGGCTATAAGTACAATCTGACCGATATTAACGCCGCGATTGCCCTGACACAGTTAGCCAAATTAGAGCAACTCAACACCCGTCGTCGGGAAATTGCCCTGCAATATCAGCAAGCACTGGCAGCTCTCCCGTTCCAGCCTTTAAGCCTTCCCGCATGGCCGCACATTCACGCCTGGCATCTGTTTATTATTCGTGTCGATGAACAACGTTGTGGTATCAGCCGCGATGCGTTGATGGAAGCGTTAAAAGAAAAAGGCATTGGCACCGGGTTACATTTCCGCGCCGCTCACACGCAAAAATATTATCGCGAGCGTTTTCCCACGCTGTCGTTACCGAATACCGAATGGAACAGCGAACGCATCTGTTCGTTGCCGCTTTTTCCAGATATGACCACCGCCGATGCCGACCGCGTCATCGCTGCCCTTCAGCAACTCGCAGGACAATAAGCCATGTTTGAAATCCACCCTGTTAAGAAAGTCTCGGTGGTTATTCCCGTCTATAACGAGCAGGAAAGCTTACCGGAATTAATCAGGCGCACCACCGCAGCCTGTGAATCGCTGGGGAAAGAGTATGAGATCCTGCTGATTGATGACGGCAGTAGCGATAATTCCGCACAAATGCTCGTCGATGCCTCACAAGCAGAGGGCAGCCACATCGTGTCTATTTTGCTTAATCGTAATTACGGACAGCATTCGGCGATCATGGCAGGTTTCAGCCACGTTACCGGCGACTTAATTATTACCCTCGATGCCGATCTCCAGAATCCGCCAGAGGAGATCCCCCGTCTGGTAGAAAAAGCCGATGAAGGTTACGACGTGGTGGGTACTGTACGCCAGAATCGCCAGGATACCTGGTTTCGTAAAACGGCATCGAAGATGATTAACCGGCTTATTCAGCGCACTACCGGCAAAGCGATGGGCGACTATGGCTGTATGTTACGCGCCTATCGCCGTCATATTATCGATGCCATGTTGCACTGCCATGAACGCAGCACCTTTATCCCGATTCTGGCGAATATCTTCGCTCGCCGCGCCATTGAAATTCCGGTGCATCATGCCGAGCGTGAGTATGGCGAATCTAAATACAGCTTTATGCGCCTGATTAATTTGATGTACGACCTGGTGACCTGCCTCACGACCACACCGCTACGTATGCTGAGTCTTCTCGGCAGCGTGATTGCGATTGGGGGTTTCAGCATTGCGGTACTGCTGGTGATTTTACGCCTGACCTTCGGGCCACAATGGGCGGCAGAAGGCGTCTTTATGCTATTTGCCGTGCTGTTTACTTTTATTGGCGCTCAGTTTATCGGCATGGGATTGCTCGGTGAATATATTGGCAGGATCTACACCGATGTCCGCGCCCGCCCCCGCTATTTTGTTCAGCAAGTTATCCGTCCATCCAGCAAGGAAAATGAATAATGAAAACCGTCGTTTTTGCCTACCACGATATGGGATGCCTCGGTATTGAAGCCCTGCTGGCTGCCGGTTACGAAATTAGCGCCATTTTTACCCATACTGATAATCCTGGCGAAAAAGCCTTTTATGGTTCAGTCGCTCGCCTGGCGGCGGAAAGAGGCATTCCGGTTTACGCGCCGGATAACATTAATCATCCGCTGTGGGTGGAACGCATTGCCCAACTGTCACCAGAGGTGATTTTCTCTTTTTATTATCGCCATCTCATTAGCGATGAGATTTTACAGCTCGCTCCCGCAGGTGCATTTAATCTGCATGGTTCGCTGTTACCAAAATATCGTGGTCGCGCGCCGCTGAACTGGGTACTGGTGAACGGTGAAACGGAAACGGGCGTAACATTGCACCGAATGGTTAAACGTGCCGATGCCGGGGCCATTGTTGCCCAACTGCGCGTTGCCATTGCGCCAGATGATATCGCCATTACGCTGCATCATAAATTGTGCCATGCCGCGCGTCAGTTGCTGGAACAGACGTTACCCGCCATTAAACACGGTAAGATTCTGGAAATAGCCCAACGCGAGAACGAAGCCACCTGTTTTGGTCGCAGAACACCAGAAGACAGCTTCCTCGAGTGGCACAAACCGGCAGCCGTATTGCATAACATGGTCCGCGCCGTCGCCGATCCGTGGCCGGGTGCCTTCAGCTATGTTGGTAATCAAAAATTTACCGTCTGGTCGTCACGCGTACATCCTCATACATCCGCAGCGCAGCCGGGAAGCGTGATTTCTGTTGCGCCGTTGCTGATTGCCTGTGGCGATGGCGCGCTGGAAATCGTCACCGGACAAGCGGGCGACGGCATTACTATGCAGGGCTCACAATTAGCGCAGACACTGGGCCTGGTGCAAGGTTCACGCTTGAATAGCCAGCCTGCCTGTGCCGCCCGACGCCGTACCCGGGTACTCATCCTCGGGGTGAATGGCTTTATCGGTAACCATTTGACAGAACGCCTGCTGCGCGAAGATCACTATGAAGTTTACGGTCTGGATATTGGCAGCGACGCGATAAGCCGTTTTCTGAATCATCCGCATTTTCATTTTGTTGAAGGCGATATCAGCATTCATTCCGAATGGATTGAGTATCACGTCAAAAAATGTGATGTCGTGTTGCCGCTGGTGGCGATAGCTACGCCGATTGAATATACCCGCAACCCGCTACGCGTATTTGAACTCGATTTTGAAGAGAATCTGCGCATTATCCGTTACTGCGTGAAGTACCGTAAGCGAATCATCTTCCCGTCGACTTCAGAAGTTTATGGGATGTGTAGCGATAAATACTTCGATGAAGACCATTCTAATTTAATCGTCGGCCCGGTGAATAAACCACGCTGGATTTATTCAGTATCAAAACAATTACTTGATCGGGTGATCTGGGCGTATGGCGAAAAAGAGGGGTTGCAGTTCACCCTCTTCCGCCCGTTTAACTGGATGGGGCCACGACTGGATAACCTTAATGCTGCGCGAATTGGTAGCTCACGCGCTATTACGCAACTCATTCTCAATCTGGTGGAAGGTTCACCGATTAAGCTGATTGATGGCGGAAAACAAAAACGCTGCTTTACTGATATTCGGGATGGTATCGAGGCGTTATACCGCATTATCGAAAATGCGGGAAATCGCTGCGACGGCGAAATTATCAACATTGGCAATCCTGATAACGAAGCGAGTATTGAAGAGCTCGGCGAGATGCTGCTGGCGAGCTTCGAAAAACATCCGCTGCGCCATCACTTCCCACCGTTTGCGGGCTTTCGCGTGGTAGAAAGTAGCAGCTACTACGGCAAAGGATATCAGGACGTAGAGCATCGTAAACCGAGCATCCGCAATGCCCGCCGTTGCCTCGGCTGGGAACCGAAAATTGATATGCAGGAAACCATCGATGAGACGCTGGATTTCTTCCTGCGCACTGTCGATCTTACGGATAAGTCATCATGACCAAAGTAGGTTTACGTATTGATGTCGATACTTTTCGTGGCACCCGCGAAGGGGTGCCACGTCTGCTGGAAACCTTAAGTAAGCATAATATTCAGGCCAGCATTTTTTTCAGCGTCGGCCCGGACAATATGGGCCGCCATCTCTGGCGACTGGTGAAGCCACAGTTTTTGTGGAAGATGCTGCGCTCAAACGCGGCATCGCTTTATGGCTGGGATATTTTACTGGCAGGTACGGCATGGCCAGGAAAAGAGATTGGTCATGCCAATGCCGATATCATTCGTGAAGCGGCTAAATACCACGAAGTCGGCCTGCACGCCTGGGATCACCACGCCTGGCAAGCCCATAGCGGCAACTGGGATCGGCAAACAATGGTAGACGATATTGCCCGCGGCCTTCGTACCCTGGAAGAGATTATCGGCCAACCGATAACCTGCTCCGCTGCTGCTGGCTGGCGTGCCGACCAACAGGTGATCGAAGCAAAAGAAGCGTTCCATTTACGCTACAACAGCGATTGTCGTGGGGCGATGCCGTTTCGTCCCTTGCTCGAATCAGGAAAACCTGGCACTGCACAAATTCCAGTGACATTACCTACCTGGGATGAAGTGATTGGCCGGGATGTGAAAGCGCAAGATTTTAACGGCTGGCTACTCAACCGCATCCTGCGAGATAAAGGGACGCCGGTTTATACCATCCATGCTGAAGTTGAAGGTTGTGCTTATCATCCTGATTTTGTTGATCTCCTGAAGCGTGCCGCCCGTGAAGGCATTACTTTTTGTCCATTAGGCGAGCTGCTGCCGGAGACGTTGCCGCTCGGACATGTGGTGCGTGGAAGAATCGCTGGACGTGAAGGCTGGCTGGGTTGCCAACAAGTTGCGGGAACTCGTCCATGAAATCCATTCGCTATTACGCCGCATTCTTTGCGTTTATTACCGTCTATTATCTCTTGCCGATTAATTATCGCCTGCTCTGGCAACCTGATGAAACACGATATGCGGAAATCAGTCGGGAAATGCTGGCTTCCGGCGACTGGATTGTGCCCCATCTGTTAGGGCTACGTTATTTCGAAAAACCGATTGCCGGATACTGGATTAACAGCATTGGGCAATGGCTATTTGGCGCGAATAACTTTGGTGTTCGGGCAGGCGTTATCTTTGCGACCCTGTTAACCGCCGCGCTGGTGACCTGGTTTACTCTGCGCTTATGGCACGATAAACGTCTGGCACTACTCGCCGCTGTGATTTATCTCTCGCTGCTTATTGTCTACGCCATCGGCACTTACGCCGTGCTCGATCCGTTTATTGCATTCTGGCTGGTGGCGGGAATGTGTAGCTTCTGGTTGGCAATGGATGCGCAAACGTGGAAAGGCAAAAGCGCGGGATTTTTACTGCTGGGAGTCACCTGCGGTATGGGGGTAATGACCAAAGGTTTTCTCGCCCTCGCCGTGCCGGTATTAAGCGTGCTGCCGTGGGTGGCGACGCAAAAACGCTGGAGAGATTTCTTTATTTACGGCTGGCTGGCAATCATCAGTTGTGTTCTGACGGTTCTCCCCTGGGGGTTAGCAATAGCGCAACGGGAGCCTGACTTCTGGCACTATTTTTTCTGGATTGAGCATATTCAACGCTTTGCGATGGATGATGCCCAACATAAAGCCCCGTTCTGGTACTACTTGCCTATCATCATTGCCGGTAGCCTGCCATGGCTGGGATTACTCCCCGGTGCGCTGCGTTCTGGCTGGAAAAACCGCAACCATTCCGCAACCGTCTATCTCTTGAGCTGGACGGTGATGCCACTGCTGTTTTTCTCCGTCGCTAAAGGCAAGCTGCCGACCTATATTCTTTCCTGCTTTGCGCCTCTGGCAATACTGGTGGCGTATTACGCGTTGCAGGCAGCAAAAAATAATCCTCTGGCGTTGCGGATTAATGGCTGGATCAATATCGCATTTGGCGTCACTGGCATTATTGCCACGTTTATCGTTTCGCCCTGGGGCCCCATGGGCACACCCGTCTGGCAGGCTTTCGAAATCTATAAGGTCTTTTGCGCATGGTCGATTTTTTCGCTGTGGGCATTTTTCGGCTGGTATACGTTAACGAACGTGGAAAAAAACTGGCCCTTTGCGGCGCTTTGTCCGTTGGGGCTGGCGTTGCTCGTGGGTATTGCGATCCCCGATAGAGTCATGGAAGGCAAACATCCGCAATTTTTTGTCGAGATGACGCAAGAATCACTCCAGCCGAGCCGCTATATTCTTACTGATAGCGTCGGTGTTGCCGCAGGTCTGGCATGGAGTCTGCAACGCGATGACATCATCATGTATCGCCAGACGGGGGAGTTGAAATATGGCCTCAATTATCCGGATGCGAAAGGCAGATTTGTCAGCGGTGATGATTTCGCCAGCTGGCTTACTCAACATCGCCAGGAGGGGATTATTACTCTCGTGCTTTCGGTCGACCGCGATGAGGATATCAACAGCCTTGCCATTCCACCTGCAGATGCTATCGATCATCAGGGGCGTCTGGTGCTCATTCAGTATCGGCCCAAATGATCTGGCTGATTTTAGTCTTTGCCAGCCTGCTTAGCGTAGCCGGGCAGCTCTGCCAGAAACAGGCAACTCGCTTTGTGGCAATAAGTAAACGGCGCAAACATATTGCACTGTGGCTGGCGCTGGCATTGATGTGTCTGGGGCTGGCAATGGTGCTCTGGCTGCTGGTATTACAGAACGTGCCGGTAGGCATTGCCTATCCAATGTTGAGCCTGAATTTTGTCTGGGTGACGCTGGCAGCAGTAAAACTGTGGCACGAACCAGTGTCTTTTCGTCACTGGTGTGGGGTGGCCTTCATTATTGGCGGCATTGTGATTCTCGGGAGTACGGTGTAATGGGCCTGATGTGGGGATTATTCAGCGTCATTATTGCCTCAGTTGCGCAATTAAGCCTGGGTTTTGCGGCGAGTCATCTGCCGCCAATGACGCAATTATGGAATTTTATCGCGGCGCTTTTTACTTTTGATTTCGGTGCCCGGATGCTGGTCGTCGGCCTGGTTGGCTATCTGATCTCCGTTTTTTGCTGGTATAAGGCGTTGCATCGGCTGGCACTCAGCAAAGCCTATGCCTTACTGAGTATGAGTTATGTACTGGTATGGATTGCATCAATGGTACTTCCCGGCTGGGAAGGGACCTTCTCGCTGAAGGCTATGCTGGGTGTAGCCTGTATTATGGGTGGATTAACGCTGATTTTTCTACCAGCAGCAAAACAACGCTACTGACTTTTGCAGCCAGACTGACATTGTCGCCCCCATTCCTCAACACTATAACTGCTCGCCGAAATAACTTTCACCGTGCGCTGCTTTTCCCGGTTGATGCAATAAAGCGCATCCTGTAGCGGAGAAAGCAGGTCACCTGATTCAACGCTAAAGTCAGTTTGCACTTCGGCAATCATTTTTATCGTGCCGCCAGTATCACAAAGCTTTAGTACATGTCTGTTGTCTTGTTTATCGCTGCATGATTTTTTAACCAGCCATTCCATTGCACTATCCTGTCTGATAAGAATTGTCACATTAATTTACAGATTAACAGATAAACTCATTATCAATGGCAATGGAATAGCGGAAATGAGAGATGAAACTAATGATTTCTTAATACTGGCGTTGCACCCACTCTTTTAATGCCTGACGTGAAATCTTAATGCCGCCGTTTTTCAGCTCCGGCGGAAGCGTCAGCCAACGCACCGGTTGTTGAAAACGGGCCAACTTGTCTTTCACCCATTCGCTAAGATCAACGGTTTCGTGGTCATACTCCACCACCGCTACCGGTCGATGACCAAACTCCTTGTCAGTAACGGGGACGATAAACACCTGCAAAACCGCAGGATGCGCGGCAATCACACGTTCGACTTCTTCTGGCTGAATGCCTTCGCCACCACTGAAGAACAGATTGTCTAAACGTCCGACAATGGTCAGCTTGCCATTATGCATCTCACCGCGATCGCGCGTGGCGTACCAGCCTTCGTCATTAACCAGCGGCACCAGTTTCCCGTTACGCCAGTAACCTTCTGCCATACTGGCAGCCCGCAGCCACACTTCATCATTAACGATTTTCACTTCCCGCCCCGGCAGCGGCGAACCGACGTCAGCCAGGCCGTCCGCTTCTTTCGCGCAAACCGTGGAAGCGAACTCCGTCAGACCATAGCCGCAAAAGCAACGAATGCCCTGCTCGCGCGCCTGCTCCGTCAACTCAACCGGAATTGCCGCGCCGCCAAGTAACACCGCTTTCAGGGAAACTGAACTGCGGTTAACCAGCAAACGCCAGAGCTGTGTTGGCACCAGTGAAGCGTGAGTACAGCCTGCCAGCATTTGCTCCAATGGCTGTTTATCACGTACCGTCATCCGCGCACCAGCGTATAACCAGCGCCACATAATTCCCTGACCAGAGACGTGAAACAACGGCAAAGAGAGCAACCAGTCATCGTGATCGCCAAACGGAATCAGCGATAACACCCCTTCGGCACTGGCAAGATGGGCCTGATAAGTATGAACTGCGGCTTTCGGCAAGCCAGTGGAGCCAGAGGTTAACGTCATTGAGCACAGACGCGTCGGCTGCCACGCAGCGGCATATGCGCCTTCAACCAGCTGAATGTGCAGCGACGTTAACGCCGGAAACGTGTTTTCCCCTTCCGGCACCAGCGCAAATTGCAGAGTGAGATTTGGCAGCAATTCCTCAAGCAACGGTTGCGGCAGTTGTGGATTCACGGGCAGCACCCGCGCCCCACATTGCAGTAACGCCAGCCAGGCCAGCAGCGTTTGCGGCGTATTCCACGCCCGCAACATTACGCCGCTGCCCTCAACCACACCCTGCGCCGCAAAGCCGGAGGCTAATTCATCGACGCGAGCACAAAGCTTGCGCCAGTTGAGTTGCTCGTCATTAAGACGTAAGGCGATGGCTTCTCCCCGCACCTGCCGCCAGTGACGCCACGGCCAGTCAGAGAAGATCATAACAGCCGCTCCAGTGCATCAACTTCCACTAATGGCAGCGGGCTACCCGGCCAGCGACGAACCTGCTGCGCCTGCATCAGATCCAGCGTATCCAGCCCCGGAATGGTGTCTGGCGTTAACCAGGCAGCAATCCGCGCCAGTTGCGTTAAGCCTAAGCTCGACTCGATGGAAGAACTGATCACCGCCGTCAGCCCCAGCGCGTGCGCCGCCTGCACCTGCTCGCGGACTTTCTCCAGGCTGCCCGTGAGCGTGGGTTTGATCACCACCGCACGCACGCCCTCTTCCGCCACAAAGGCAAAATCCGGCTCGCGCAGGCTTTCATCCCAGGCAATGGCAATGCCGGTTTCACGGGCAAATGCACGCGAATCATCGCGGGTTTTGCACGGCTCTTCGAGAAACGCGATGCGGTGGCGATAGTCCGGGTTAACGTATTTGGCAAACTGCTGGCCTTTCAGCGGCGTCCAGGCGCGGTTCGCGTCAAGACGCAAATTCAGATCCGGAATTGCCTCCAGCAAAAGATTGACCACCATGCCGTCGCGCACGGCTTCGTACAATCCCACTTTGACCTTCGCCACTTTCTCGCCAGGCATATCGGCAAGTTTGAGGATCAGATCGTCCGGATCGCCATTACACAGCGGCGCAGCACGGTAATTGGCCGCCTGCGGGAGCGTATCTGCCAGTTCAGCCAGCGCGCAGCTCACGCCAAAGGCGACGGAAGGCATCTGTGGTAGCTCGCAATAGCCTGCCAGCCAGTTATGTACCCAGGCAAGCAGCACACTTTGCGCCTCTTCCCAGTTTTCCTGACTGAAGCCCGGCAATGGGGAGATCTCCCCCCACCCTTCGCGCTCGCCCTCACGCAGGCAAACGTATAGCCCGTCGCGGGTTTTTAACCGCCTGTCGCGCAGAACCACCCCCGCGTCCATGGGGATCTGCCAGCGGTATACCTGCGCGCTACGCATTACGGATTCCGTTTAAATTTGCTGAAATCAGGCTGACGTTTCTGGTTGAAAGCGTTGCGACCTTCCTGACCTTCTTCCGTCATGTAGAACAGCATGGTGGCGTTACCCGCCAGTTCCTGCAGACCTGCCTGACCGTCACAGTCAGCGTTCAGTGCAGCTTTCAGGCAACGCAGCGCCATCGGGCTGTTTTGCAGCATTTCACGGCACCAACGGACGGTTTCTTTTTCCAGATCGGCCAGCGGCACCACGGTGTTCACAAGGCCCATATCCAGCGCCTGTTTTGCGTCGTACTGACGGCACAGGAACCAGATTTCACGCGCTTTTTTCTGCCCGACGATGCGAGCCATATAGGAAGCTCCCCAGCCGCCGTCGAAGGAACCGACTTTCGGGCCAGTCTGACCGAAGATGGCATTATCTGCCGCGATAGTCAGGTCGCACATCATGTGCAGAACATGACCGCCGCCGATGGAGTAGCCAGCCACCATCGCGACAACCGGTTTCGGACAGGTACGGATCTGACGCTGGAAGTCCAGCACGTTGAGGTGATGTACGCCGGAATCATCTTTATAACCGCCGTAGTCACCACGTACTTTCTGGTCACCGCCGGAGCAGAACGCTTTATCGCCCGCGCCAGTCAGAATGATCACGCCGATGTTGTCGTCATAACGGGCATCCGCCAGCGCCTGGATCATCTCTTTTACCGTCAGAGGACGGAAGGCATTGCGCACCTGCGGACGATTAATGGTGATTTTTGCGATACCGTCGGTGGATTTTTCATAACGAATGTCCTCGAAACCTTCGGAGCAGTCGTGCCATTCAACCGGTGCGTAAAGCATTGCTTCATCAGGATAAATCATATTGTGTCCTTTAGTCAGAAACGCAAGATCTGCGCCAGACTTGCGATTACGCCAGCGGGATTTTCCCGATGCGCGTTATGTCCGGCGCGAGGAATGACATGGCAGTCGGCAGCCAGTTCCGCTGCCAGAGCGCGGAATTTGCTGTCACGTTCACCACATAAATAATAAAACGCAAATGTGCGAGCGCTAAGGTTAGCACGTAAATCAGGCTGGACGGCGAGAGAAGTGGCCTCCAGCATCGCGGCAAGGGTTGCGCCGTTATTGTTGCTGCGCAGCGCCACCAGCTCCCGGCGTTGATCGTCATTGAGCGAGGCAAAAACAGGCTGTTGATACCAGTCGGCAAATACCGCCGTTAACGGTTCTGAACAAAAACGCTGCGCCCAGCGATGATCGGAAAGCTGACGTTCCGTGCGTTGTTCAGCACTTTGCAGCCCGGGATGCCCACCTTCGACAATCACGCCACAAAGCCCCGCCATCCCCTGACAAGCCGCCATCATCGCCACCCGTCCACCGAGCGAGTACCCCACCAGCCAGAAGTTAAGGATGTTGTAACTAACAAAGGTTTTACGCAGTAAGTCGGTGACATCATCAAATCCATCGACGCTAATTGCCGCCGAACCGCCGTGACCTGGAAGATCAACATACAACCGCGAGTAGTCTGCAAACGCCTCGCCGACTTCCTGCCATTCGAGGCAATCGCCGGAGAAACCATGCAAAAACACCAGCCAGGGTAAACCTGGCTTGCCGTGTTTTGCCTGTGCGTGCAGGATCATAAATGGCTTACCTGCGCCAGCAGTTGCTGGAGGGTTTGCGCGCCGTCGGTGTCGTTAACCACCATTTCAATCACCGTGGTGGTCGGAGTGCGCCAGGCGTCGGCAAGTGCCGTTTCAAGTTCCTGCCAGTTTTGCGGACGATGATATTTCAGCTCAAACATCGCGGCAGCGTGCTCAAAATGGACGTTTTGCGGCATCAGATAGAAACGCTCGCGCTCGCTTTTCGGCGTCGGCAACAGCGAGAAAATTTGTCCGCCGTTGTTGTTCACCACAATTAATACCAGCGGCGCGGAAACCTGACGCAATAGCGCCAGCGCGTTGAGATCGTAAAGTGCTGAGAGATCACCCACAATCGCCAGCGTCGGTTTGCCGCTGGCCCGCTGAACGCCTGCGGCGGTAGAGAGCAACCCATCAATTCCGCTGGCCCCACGGTTGCTGTACACCGGATAGCCTGCCGGAAGTTGCGAGAGAGCATCGATCAAACGTACCACCAGGCTATTACCGACAAACAGTTGCCCCTGTTCAGGCAAATAGTCGCTGATGCGGTGCGCCAGTTGTGCTTCGCCAAACGCATCACGACGGGCAACAACTGCCTGCATTGCCTGTTCAGCCAGACGCGGGATCTCCACGCACCAGGGCTGGCGTTTTTCAGCCGGATGCAGCTCCAGCCAGTCGGCAATATTGGCGACCAGGCGACGTCCACGGTGGTGTGCCGGGTCAAGCTGCCCTTCGATGTTATCAACAATCCAGTACTCTTCTGGTTCACAGCTTGCCTGCCATTGCAGTAACCGTTTACCGGTCAGGCTGCTCCCCAGTTGCACGACAATCTGCGCCTGTCGCAGTTCGCTGGTCGCTTTGGCATTGCCTAACCAGAGATCGGCACACGGCAGCGGCTGCCCGGTTTGCGACAGCACGTCGCCAATCAGCGGCCAGCCAAGTGTTTGCGCCCACAGGGCAACTTTTTTGCCCTCTTCCGCACTCATGCGCCCGGCAACCACCACGCCGCGCTTTTGCCGCCAGAAGAACCAGTCGCGCTGTTTTTCGCTCTCAAGACGAGGCGCTTCACGCAGCCACGGTTTGTCGCCCTGCCACCAGTCGCCAAGACGTTGTTGCCAGCTAAGTCCGGTATCGTCCATCTCGCCATAAAGCGGTTCGGCAAACGGGCAGTTGATATGGACTCCACCCGCATGCAGCGTGCCTAAAGCGTGGTCGATAGTAGAAACCAGCCAACGGGCGGGAATATCCTGCGTCGGGCGCGGCAGTGAAATGCTATGCGTAGGATGAGAGGCGAACATGCCCGGCTGACGAATTGCCTGATTTGCGCCGCAGTCAATCAATTCCGGAGGACGATCGGCGGTTAACAGGATCAGTTTTTCTCCGGTTAACCCAGCTTCAATCAGTGCCGGATAGAGATTCGCTACCGCCGTGCCGGAAGTCACTATCACCGCCACCGGCTGCTTGCTGACTTTCGCCAGCCCCAGCGCCAAATGCCCCAGCCCACGCTCATCAAAATGAGTGTGATGAATGAAAGCGGAATTTTCCGCCGCCGCCAGAGTTAATGGCGTAGAACGAGAGCCAGGGGCGATGCAGACGTGTCTGACGCCGTGACGTGTTAATGCTTCCAGAATGACCGCCGCCCAGCGTCGGTTAAATGCGCTTACTGACATGAGTTTGTCCGGTATCAATATTGCGGCTAAGTATAAGGAGCTACAAAAAGAGATTATTGATATGAATCGGTAATGATGCGACTCATTACTATTCCAATTGTAATAAAGTGCGCAGTCCTGCCGCTTTGTTGTCGATTTCCTGCCACTCCAGTTCGGGGTCTGAGCCTCGGACAATACCCGCTCCGGCATACAATCGCACGACATTGCCACTGATTTTCGCCGAGCGCAGGGAAACGCAGAATTCGCTTTGTTGTAATGAGAGATAGCCCGCAGAACCCGCATACCATTCACGGGTAAACGGTTCGTGCCGGGCGATGAACTGCCGTGCCAAATCGCGCGGTAAACCTGCCACCGCTGCCGTTGGCTGCAACTGATGCAGACAAACCACATCATCTGCCGTATTAAGCGAGGTCCAGATACAGCGACGCAGATGCTGCACTTTACGCAGACGAAGCACCTGCGGCGGTAAAACATCCAGCGCCTGGGTGTCGCTCTGTAATCGCTGGCAGATATCTTCCACCACCAGCATATTCTCGCGCTGGTTTTTATCATCCGCCATCAGCCACTCGCCCAGTTGCTGCGCCTGTTTATCATCAGGATGATTCGCCACCGTTCCCGCCAGTGCTTCAGTACGCAACGCTTTGTCACGCCGCCGCCAAAGCCGCTCAGGAGATGAACCCAGGAACGCGCTTTCGCCATCAAAGGCCATGTAGAAATGGTAGCAGTTCAGGTTCAACCGACGGCTGGCAGCCATCATTGCCGCCGCGTTAACTGAATCGGAGAAATGCAGGTCGGTCGCCCGCGCCAACACCACTTTATCCAGTTCACCTTCAGCAATGGTGTCGGTCGCCAGTTTAATTAACCCCGTCCAGGCTGGTTTGTCCGGCCAGTGATTTTCTTGGGTGATGGTTAAATGCAGAGCTGGCAACGGTTTAATGTTTGCCAGAGCAGCAATGTATTCCTTTGCCTGATGTGCGTCTTGCTGAAGGGAGTTTTCGCTGAAAAGGGTCAGTCGAAGGGTCGCTTTGCCTGCACAGCGTCGCCATTCCAACCGCGGGAGGAGTAAATTGCCCTGGGAAGGGTCAAACGCATTCAGCCCCCAGATACGTAAGTCGGTGTGATCCGGGTATTGTCGGAGAAAACGCTGCGCCTGCGCCAGCGACGAAAAGCTGGCTATTGTACCCAGCACGGCAGCCTCTTCATCACCATTGCGTTGTTGCCAGTAAAATTGCGGATACATTTGCTGGCTGGCCAGCCAGCTTAAGGCATCAAAGGCGTCATTTAATGGGAAAGGAACATCAAAAACCCGAATGCCGGGCGTCGCTGGAAACTCTTGCGACAGATGGCGCAATAGATTTTCCAGCGCCGTAGTGAGTGATTGCACGCGGACCTCTCCCTGTTAAAAGCCTCACATTATACGGGGTACTGCAAAAAAAATGCAGTACCCCAGTGTAGGGAGGTTTTAACGGCGTGCCAGCAACAGTCCTAATACCAAACCAACCGCAGCGCCAACGCCAATCCCCTGCCACGGTTTTTCATGAACGTAGTCGTCGGCGCGATAAACCGCTTGCTTCGCCCGATAGTAATAGCTGTCCGAAGCCTGACTGACTCTTTTTTTCACATCATCCAGCGCCTTCTCTGCTCGCGCCTTCAGCTCAACATATTTCTGATCGGCGGGATCGCCAGAGGAGCTCAGCACTTCTTCCAGTGTTTCACTCAGCAACGTCAGGTCGTCATCGATGCGTGTATCACCAAATTGATTAGACATTCTCGTTCTCCATTTGCTTAAAACCTGCCACTAACTATAGACAACGGTTATCAATTACGCCTGAATGACTTCGCGCGCCATCCCAATGTGGGGAATACCATCTTCCTCGTAGATATCCGTTACGGGGATAAAGCCAAAACTGCGGTAAAAGTTTTGTAAGTGCGCCTGCGCTCCCAGATAAATCGCCTTGTCCGGCCAGTGGCGCGTACATGATTCCAGCGCCTTACTCATCAGTTGCTGCCCCACTTTTTCGCCCCGCAACGCTTCGCTGACAATCACGCGACCAATCACCACCGGTTCGAGATCATCATCACTTTTCAGAATCCTCGCATACGCTACCAGTTTCCCGTTTTGCCAGCCGAGAACATGACGATTTTCACCTACCAGATCGTCACCATCGACATCCTGATAAGGACAGTTTTGTTCGACAACGAATACCGCACAACGCAGTTGTAATAAGGCATAAAGCTGAGAAACCGATAATTCAGAGTGATGAAGATCCTGCCAGTCGATCATGATGCGCTCCTTTTGGTTGTATGCCTTATACTAGCCGGATTATTTTTAGAAATGTGATGGTCTTATGGAATTAATTTTCTTAGGTACTTCGGCGGGAGTTCCGACCCGGGCGCGTAATGTCACGGCGATATTGCTTAATCTGCAACATCCGACCCAGGCCGGACTTTGGTTATTTGACTGTGGCGAAGGCACTCAACACCAAATGCTGCACACGGTGTTTAATCCCGGCAAACTGGACAGGATTTTTATTAGCCATCTTCACGGCGATCATCTTTTCGGTCTGCCCGGTTTGCTGTGCAGTCGTTCCATGTCAGGTATTGTGCAACCCTTAACCATTTATGGTCCGAAAGGTATCCGTGAATTTGTTGAGACAGCGTTACGCATTAGTGGCTCGTGGACCGATTATCCACTGGAGATTATTGAAATTAGCGCAGGCGAAATTCTTGATGATGGCTTGCGTAAAGTGACAGCTTATCCGATGGAACATCCGCTGGAATGTTACGGCTATCGCGTAGAAGAACATGATAAGCCTGGTGCGCTGAATGCCCGGGCATTAAAGGCTGCAGGCGTACCGCCAGGCCCATTGTTTCAGGATTTGAAAGCCGGAAAAACTGTCACACTGGAAGACGGTCGGCAGATTAACGGCGCTGATTACTTAGCCGCGCCTACACCAGGAAAAGCGATCGCCATTTTCGGCGATACTGGTCCTTGCGATGCCGCGCTGGCGCTGGCCAAAGGTGTCGACGTAATGGTTCACGAAGCGACTCTGGATTTGGCGATGGAGGCCAAAGCCAACAGTCGCGGCCACAGCTCCACACGCCAGGCGGCGGCACTGGCCCGTGAAGCTGGTGTCGGTAAGCTAATCATTACCCATGTTAGTTCACGCTATGATGATAAAGGCTGTCAGCACTTGTTACACGAGTGCCGGACGATTTTCCCGGCAACTGAACTGGCGAGCGATTTCGCGGTGTTTAGCATTTAAGTCGAAAGCGGTGGTTAGTTGGCAGATTAATTTAATGATACCAACGCACTTATTTGCCATTTTTTCATCTGTTTGCCGGATACGTTTGATGTCGATATCCGGCAAACAGATTTATCATTTATAGTTTTGTGAATTGTCCAGATCTTCCGCCAGCCCAATCAGACGAATAAATTCCGCTCTGTAGCCTTGTTGATCCGGTCCTTTTGCTTGCCGCGCCCACTGTTCGATCTGCTGCCAGGATGTATTATTCAGGTATTCAGAACCGCGCAATTTTAGCCCATACGCAGAGACTGCTGCGCGAAAACGCATATATTCTGAAGGTGCGTTTATTGTGGGTGCCAACGGGAATTCAACTAACTGACTTTCTTTTCCCTGCGGGTATTTCCAACGAATCTTTAACCAGGCCAGTTCTTTCGCTTTATCTGATTTCGCTGATTTGTTATCCGGGGCATAGCGTAACTTATCAATTGATGCTTTTTGCCCATTCAGCGTTAGCTGCCGGTGTCGACGTCAAGGCTAAACGTCGCCAACGGGTTTTGCGCTACCTGCTTAACCGGATTATCATCGAACTGCTGATAGCGAGCGGTTCCTGGATTTGCGATACGTGTAGCTTTTGCTTTAGCCGCTCTTTCAAATGTTGGCGCTTCCTGCAATCGCCCCTGCAAAGCCTGTTTGTCTGAGGATTGTTGCGCTTCATGCTGGGCTAAGGTTTTTGCTTTCGCGGCTTTAGCGGCGGCGGCTCTTTGCTCCGCCACTTTTGTTGCCGCTTGTTGCGCGGCAAGTACTTGCTGGTCTGTGGGTGTAGTAGATTGTTGTTGCTGACTTTCCTTATCATCAGATTCCGGCCCACATCCTGACAAAATCAAACTACTAATAAGCAACATGATTATATTTTTATTTCGCATATAAAATCCTTTTAAATAAACTCAACCACCAGACATAAAATAGACTCTTTGTATAATCCGGCTAATCTTAATAAAATACGATCTCGAAACCTATAACAAATAATGATTCAACAACGAAACCTATCAACAATTTATATATGAAAAAAATAACCTTTTCCTTTTTTATATTGTTCCTGTTTTCACTTCCTCTGATTGTTTTTTACCAACCCTGGGTCAATGCATTACCACCAACGCCCCAGCACGCAAGTCCCGAGCAATTAGAAAAAACAGTTCGTTATTTTACACAAACTGTGCATCCACGTAGTGCCGACAATATTGATAATCTGAATAGGTCCGCAGAGTATATAAAAGAGGTCTTTGTCAGTAGCGGCGCCAGAGTTACCGGGCAGGATGTCCCCATTACTGGTGGCCCCTACAAAAACATTGTTGCTGATTATGGTCCTACCGATGGACCACAGATTATTATCGGTGCGCACTATGACTCTGCCAGCAGTTACGAAAACGATCAATTAACCTATACGCCGGGAGCGGATGATAACGCCAGCGGTGTGGCAGGATTACTCGAACTGGCACGTTTGTTACAGCAGCAAGCGCCGAAAATAGGTGTGCAACTGGTCGCCTATGCGTCGGAAGAACCGCCCTTCTTTCGTAGCAATGAAATGGGGAGCGCGGTACACGCCGCTTCGCTTGAGCGTCCGGTGAAATTAATGATAGCACTGGAGATGATAGGTTATTACGACTCCGCACCAGGGAGTCAGGATTACCCTTACTCTGTCATGTCCTGGCTTTATCCCGACCATGGTGATTTTATTGCTGTCGTCGGCAGAGTGCAGGATATCAGCGCTGTGCGTCAGGTAAAATCTGCGTTGTTATCAGCAAAAGAGTTGCCTGTTTATTCTATTAATGCACCTGGTTTTATTCCCGGTATCGATTTCTCCGACCACCTTAATTATTGGCAACACGATATTCCCGCCGTAATGATTACTGACACCGCTTTTTATCGTAATAAACAATATCACTTACCTGGCGATACCGCAGACAGACTCAATTATCAGAAAATGGCTCAGGTGGTGGATGGCGTTATAACCTTGTTGCAAAACAGTAAATAATAAAAATTTCTCGAGGAAGATCCAGAAAAAGCAACATGCGCATTTTATTTTCCCTCGTCTGTTTTAAGATGCGAAAAATTAAATTCAACGGAGGAAAAACAAATGGGAATGATTGGCTATTTTGCAGAAATTGACTCAGAAAGAATTAACCGACTGCTTGAGTCTACTGAAAAACCCTTAATGGACAATATTCATGACACGCTTTCAGGTTTACGGCGACTGGATATTGATAAACGCTGGGATTTTTTACATTTTGGCCTAACGGGTACCTCTGCTTTTGATCCAGCGAAGAATGATCCGCTGAGTCGTGCCGTGCTTGGTGAACACAGCCTCGAAGATGGCATAGATGGTTTCCTGGGATTGACCTGGAATCAGGAGTTAGCCGCGACAATCGACCGCCTGGAATCACTGGATCGAAGTGAGCTGCGTAAACAGTTTTCCATTCAGCGACTCAATGAAATGGAGATTTATCCGGGAGTGACCTTTTCAGAAGAGTTAGAGGGGCAACTCTTTGCTTCGATCATGCTTGATATGGAAAAGCTGATTAGCGCGTACAGACGTACGCTACGGCAAGGGAATCATGCGCTGACGGTTATTGTTGGGTGACATAGCTTGATGTCTGGGGGAGAAAGACCTATCAGTTTAGATTTATGCAAAGATCATCTTAAATAAATCTTTAACCAAGACCCGGTTTTGATCCCCTTGTATAAACACTGCTATATGCTTGCTTTATCGCATTCTTAAGTTAAACCCGTTTATTCAGTATATAACAGCGATACCACTAGTGCTGGCAACGATCTGGCCTGTTAGATGAAAACAGTGTTTAACCATTCGTTACCTGAAAATAATCAGGCGAGCAAAAAGCCTGTTCAATTTTGCGATGATTTTTTATAGTTCGTGTTGGTTATGGCGACAAGGAAAAGCATCAATGTTATCTTTCACAAATTGCAGTAATACAGAATCAACATCTTTTGCAAGTTGGTCACAATGTGTGATAAGCATTTTGAATATTTCATCCTTTGTAATCTCATGAAAATTTTCTACCTTCTCTTTTAACTCATTATATCGGATTCTTGCAGTAACCATTTTTTTGGCAAGTTCTAACAATCCCAACGCTTGCAATTGTTGGTGAATATGATCACTTTCAAAAAAGATCCCACAATCCATTCCTTCCCAACCAACATATTCATGCCATTCATAAACCAGCATAAAAGTTTGTAAAACTGGCTGTAATAATTGAATATCTGCAAAACTAAACCAAAACTTACGCTTGAGATCCCACTCATATTCAATCGCCAATGCTATTTTGTTTAAGGCATCTCCAGCATCCTTATTTTTACGAAAAATCAATTCCGTCAGTGTATAGCGTTGTTCATCAATACGCCGAAGAGCTTCTGCAATATCATAGTTTGTAGCCAACAAAACATTCTCTGCTTCCTGATGTGTGACGTCTACTTTTGCAGTCAATATATTGATTTGATCAATATGAAAGAATTTAATGGCCTCATCAACATTACCGCCAGTCCTCTCTAGCAAACGTCTGGCAGACTGGATACCGACAGGTACGTGCTCCCGAAGTTTGCGAATTTCACTTAACCATTCCATGTCAAACCCCTTTAAATATTTATGATGCTATATATAACAACGTCTGGATCACGACCCAGCCTGACTGAATATTTCACCTTTTCCTGCTTAACATCCATGTTATGATGCGCCTGAAACTAATAAGACGTGTGGCATTGTCATTATTTATCCGCTAATGAATTCAAACAATGCCATTCATTTGATGAATACATTATTTCAGGGAATAATTATGACACCTTTAGAACGCATTACCCAACTTGTTAATATCAATGGTGATGTTAACGAGCCTGCTACCCCCCGTCCATTGTTATCTCTTGAGGATTTTTTTATCGGCAATAATATCCTCGGTTCAATATGTTGCAATGTGACTCCAGAACAATCTCCGCAAGCTATCTACCACCATTTGCTGAAAATTCGTGAGCGTAACGATGTCAGTGATGTTTTGGTAGAAATTACGATGTTCGATGACCCTAACTGGCCCTTTAGCGAAAGAATTTCAGTTATCACTTCTGCCTCACCCGAAGAAGTTCAGAATTGGTTTGCAGAAGAAATTGCCCCTGATGAGTGCCGGGAAGGATGGGAAGAAGATACAGATCATGGATGGGTTGAAGTCCCTGCGGGTATGCATCCGGTTAATTGTTGGTGGGATTAAAACATATTGCTCATTACGAAAAACTTTTAAAATACTTCATGGAGGATGTATATTGTCATTTTCAACGGGTGCTGTAATTATCATTTTTGCGTGTTATGCATTAGCCTTTATCATACCAATACTCTTTATCGTACCGTTTCTTCTTCGATGGGATAAAGAGAAAATGGATAACACCGGTTTCATTTCTTTAATCTATCTGGAATTGCCAATCGGCACTACCGCATTAGCCTATTTATTTTATTTCATAAGTATTTCGATTCTTTCTTTGAATATATTTTCAACCTGATACCCTATACATTAATTTTATGGTATGTGTGTTTTCTAAGGAAAAGCATATATTGCAGCCCACGAAAGATTTTATTTACAGGCTGGCGCGCCTTTGCCATTATATTTGTTTTACATACATTCTATTTATTCCCCATGAAAAACGAATCAGATTATGACACTGCTGTGAATACGGCACTAAGACAAGGGGATGGTACTGCATTGGATAAACTTTGGAAAACATGCCCGGAGGGTATCAATTCACTTTTGTTCAATATGAAATTTAACTATAACAGAACATATAACTTTGACTACCCAATCACTTCATTCGAGAAAGTTATCCAGTGTAGTGAATTTAAAGACGACTTTACCAGCGATTATGCTGTCAACTATTCTTTTGCTAACGTAACAAGCATTAATTTCTTAAAATTTCTATATAGCAAAATAGATGATAATAAAAAGAAAGAGATTCAGAATGATAAAGGTATTATAGACACTAGATTAATTGATTTAAAGCGATGTTTAAGAGACGAAAAGTGCAGTGCACAAAAAATCCAAATGCTCGATTTTCTACTAAAGCTCGTTCCAAAATGGCAAAAGCATTTATTTATCAAACCGGTAGACTTGCATAATTCTATTTTAAATTCAAATAAGCTTAGTGCTTCTTATTTTTCAAAATTTGTTCAACCTGAAAATGAAAATGACATTATCGCTATGCATGTTGTTTTAGGTGATAACCAGTCCGTAATATCAAAAATAAAGAACAAAGAATACCTACCTTCCGTGATTGGTCAAGAATATGGTGATTTTGGTGAAAATATAACATTAGTAAAGTTTATTATAATGAATGGTACAGAAGACATGATCGACTTCATCATTAACGATTTAAACGTTGATGTGGCGTGTTATGCAAGTGCGTCAACCATAAACTATAATACTATTGTCTCTTCAGACTATAATTATAAATACAATAAACGTTTCCAAAATAAAACCTGCACAAACCCAATCAAATCATAACACCATAAAAAAACCGCCGAAATCGGCGGTTTTTTAACATCAATATTCAACCTTACATCAGCGGCATGGCTAACCGCACAATGCTAATCAGCGGTTGTGGCCATACACCCAGCACCAAAACCAGCAGTGCAGAGATGAGCACCACGATACCGCCCGCGCTGTACTGCCAGTTTGACGGTGCATCGCGACCCGGTTGTTCCGGGGCGTGCAGGTACAGGCTCACCGCTACGCGCAGGTAGTAGTAGAGGCCGATTGCCGAACCGACAACCACGGCACCCACCAGCCACCACAAGTGTGCCTGGACACCGACCGCCAGCACGTAGAACTTACCAATAAAGCCCAGCGTCATCGGGATACCGGCCAGAGACAGCATCATCACCGTCATCACTGCCGCGAGGATCGGACGATGCCAGAACAGACCGCGGTAAGAGAACAGGGAATCAGCATCCGGGCCACGATATGGGCTGGACATCAGGCTGACCACGCCGAACGCGCCGAGGCTGCTGAACAGATAACCGGCCAGGTAAACCCCTACCGCTTCCATCGACATCTCGCCAGTTTGCAGCGCAATCAGCGCCACCAGCAGATAGCCGAGGTGAGAGATAGATGAGTAACCGAGCAGACGTTTGATGTTGGTCTGGCTCAGCGCCATCAGGTTACCGAAGATGATGGAGGCAAAGGCGATAATCGCCAGCACCACGCGAATCGCTTCGCTGTCACCCACTGGTGCGTAAAGGAACAGACGCATCACCACACCGAAGATAGCGATTTTGCTCGCCGTCGCCAGGAAAGTGGAAACCGGCGCAGGCGCGCCCTGGTATACGTCTGGCGTCCACAGGTGGAACGGCACCAGAGAGAGTTTGAAGCCGAGGCCAACAATCATCAGGCCGAAACCTGCCAGCAACAGCGGCTCGTTGAGCATACCGTCACCGAGGTTTTTACCCAGTGCAACGAACGACAGATCCCCAGACTGCGCATACACCAGCGCCATACCAAACAGCAGGAAAGAAGACGCTGCGGCAGAAAGAATGGTGTATTTGATACTGGCTTCCAGCGAACGTTTCTGGCGGAAAGCGTAACCGACCAGACCAAACAGCGGCAAAGAGATCAGTTCGATACCGAGGAACAAAGACGCCAGATGGTTGGCATTCGCCAGCAGGATCCCGCCCAGTGCGGCAATTAACACCAACAGGTAGAACTCGTCCTTGTTGTCGTTATAGCCTTCAAGCCACGGGTAGGCGAAAGTACAGGTGGCGAGGCTCGCCAACAATACCAGCCCGGTGTAAAGCATGGCGAAACCATCAACACGCATCAGTGGCGTAACGTCCATAGCGCCTGCCTGGCCGACAAACCAGAGCGAAACCAGCGCCGCGTTAAGCCCAATAACCGAGAGCGTAGCGTTGAGGAAATGATTGCGTCGCCACGCAATGGAGAGCATCACAACCACCACCGTCAAGCCGACGATCAGCAACGGTAGCAGTGCGATCAGGTTTTGTGGAGTTATTGTCATGGCGATTTACGGCCTTGTAGTAGTAACGGAATTAACAAACCACTGCTGGATATTGCCAATCGCGGAGTGCGAGGTATCCAGAATCGGCTGCGGATAGAAGCCCAGCAGTACCAGCAGCACCACCAGCAACAGGATCATAAACAGCTCGCGCAGCGACATCCCTGGCAGTTCTTTGCTGGCAATCTCGCTTTTCGCTTTACCGAAGTAAGCGCGATGTAACATTGCCAGCGAATAAACAGATGCAAAGACCAGCCCAAAGGTAGAGATAACGGTAATCACCGGGACAACCTGGAAGCTGCCGAACAGAATCATAAATTCGCCGACGAAGTTACCGGTGCCTGGCATCCCAAGCGTTGCCACCGCAAAGAACAGCGACAGTGCTGGCAGCCATTTCATCTTGCTCCACAGACCGCCCATCATGCGCATGTCGCGGGTATGGATACGTTCATAGAGCTGACCGCAGAGAATAAACAGACCCGCCGCTGACAAGCCGTGCGCAATCATCTGAATTACCGCGCCCTGGTAGGCCAACTGGCTGCCGGTGTAGATGGCAATCAGCACGAAGCCCATGTGGGAAACCGAGGTGTAGGCGATCAGACGTTTGATATCGGTCTGGGCGAAGGCCATCCACGCACCGTAGAAGATGCCGATAACACCCAGCCACATAGCGATTGGTGCAAACTCTGCCGACGCGTTCGGGAACAGCGGCAGGGAGAAACGCAGCAGACCGTAAGCGGCGGTTTTCAGCAAGATCCCCGCGAGGTCAACGGAACCGGCGGTCGGAGCCTGGGAGTGCGCATCCGGCAGCCAGCCATGCAGCGGAACCACCGGCATTTTCACCGCGAAGGCGATGAAGAAGCCCAGCATCAACAGGTATTCCACGCCGTTAGACATCGGCGTATTCAGCAGCTCTTCATAGTTGAAGGTCCAGACGCCGGTCGCGTTGTAGTGAACAAAGACCAGCGCCAGGATGGCGATCAACATCACCAGACCACTCGCCTGGGTATAAATGAAGAACTTGGTTGCCGCCGTGATACGCGTTTTACCGTCAGAAGCTTTATGCCCCCACAGTGCGATCAGGAAGTACATCGGCACCAACATCATTTCCCAGAAGAAGAAGAACAGGAACATGTCGATGGCAAGGAACACGCCGATAACGCCGCCCAGGATCCACATCAGGTTGAGGTGGAAGAAGCCCTGATATTTTTCGATTTCGTTCCACGAACAGAGTACCGCCAGCACGCCGAGCAGACCGGTCAGCACGACCATCAGCAGCGACAGACCGTCAATGGCGAGATGGATAGAGATACCAAAACGCGGGATCCACGGCATGTCGAATTCAGACTGCCACTGCGGAATTCCGGCGGATTGCGTCAGTGAATAACCGCCCTGCAACCACAGTTGCAGCGACAGCGCCAGCGTCAATCCCATGGTGATCAGCGCTACCCAGCGCGGCACCTTTACGCCAAAGCGTTCGGTCTGCCAGCACAGGAAGCCGCCGATAAAGGGGATTAGTATTAACCAGGGTAATAACATAGCTAAGTATGTCCCTTATATTTACTCCTGCTCAGGCTATCTCACTCGCCAGCCCGAATCCCGGCAGTGCTCGCAATCCTCACGTACTTAAGTACGCTCCGGTTGCTGTGCGCTGGCGGTATCCGGTCTGACTTCGCCGATGACGCCTGTACTTCAGGAACAGTTACCTAAAATTTATTCTTAGTTCACAGACCCGGCGCAGCGCCGGGTATATTCACTCAGCCAACAACTCAACGCAGTACCATCAACAGTGCCAGCACCACGACCGCACCGATGCTCATGGATGCCACATACCAGCGCAGGTAGCCGTTCTCGCTTAACAGCAGACCTTTACCTGCAAAGCGGGAAAGAACCGCCGGGATGTTCATCATTGAGTTCAGCGGATCGCGTTTCAGCAACCAGGCAATCCCCAGGAACGGCTTGACGAATACTTTGTCATACAGCCAGTCGAAGCCCCAGGCGTTGTACCACCAGGTGCCCAGCAGGCGGCCCGGCGCACTGTTGGCGATGGAGGTCACCAGAGTACGTTTACCCAGCCACAGCCAGGCTGCCAGCAGAATGCCGACAACCGCGACCACGCCAGAGGTAATTTCCAGGGTCAACATGCTGCCGTGCGCCAGTTCCGTCGTTTGCGGAAGCACGCCCTGCAGCGGCGGTACAATCAGTGCGCCAACGAAGGTGGAAAGGATCAGCAGCACAATCAGCGGCAGGCTGTGAGTTACCCCTTTCACGGCGTGAGCGTGAATTTGTTCTTTTCCGTGGAAGACGATGAAAATCATACGGAAGGTGTAGAGCGAGGTCATAAACGCACCGACCAGACCTGCCACCATCAGATTGATATGACCATTCGCCATCGCACCCGCGAGGATCTCATCCTTACTGAAGAAGCCCGCAGTGACCAGCGGCAGTGCCGACAGTGCTGCGCCGCCCACCAGGAAGCAGAGATAAACCAGCGGAATAGATTTACGCAGACCGCCCATCTTGAAGATGTTCTGTTCGTGATGGCAGGCCAGAATGACGGAACCGGATGCCAGGAACAGCAGCGCTTTAAAGAACGCGTGGGTCATCAAGTGGAAAATCGCCGCATCCCATGCCTGCACGCCAAGCGCGAGGAACATGTAGCCAATCTGGCTCATGGTAGAGTAAGCGAGAACACGTTTGATGTCGGTCTGTACCAGCGCGGCAAAACCGGCCAGCAGCAGCGTAACCGCCCCAACAATACCCACCAGATGCAGAACTTCCGGCGTCATCAGGAACAGGCCGTGGGTACGGGCGATCAGGTAGACACCTGCGGTTACCATCGTTGCGGCGTGGATCAGCGCGGAGACAGGCGTCGGGCCCGCCATCGCGTCAGCAAGCCATGTCTGCAACGGCAGCTGCGCAGATTTACCAACCGCACCGCCCAGCAGCATCAGCGTCGCCCACATCAGCATGTTATTGCCGTCAGCAAAGTGCGCAGGCGCCAGTTCCACCATTTCACGGAAGTTCAGCGTACCCAACTCGTTGTAGAGAATGAACAGCGCGAAAGCGAGGAACACGTCACCCACACGGGTCACGACGAACGCTTTCATTGCCGCAGCGCCATTCTTCGGATCGGTGTAATAGAAACCGATCAGCAGATAGGAGCACAGGCCCACGCCTTCCCAGCCGAGGTACATCAGCAGCAGGTTATCGGCGAGAACCAGAACGACCATGCTGGCGATGAACAGGTTGGTGTAGGCGAAGAAGCGAGAGTAGCCCTCTTCACCGCGCATGTACCAGGAGGCGTACATGTGGATCAGGAAACCCACACCGGTAACCACCGAGAGCATGGTCAGCGACAGGCCGTCCAGCACCAGATTGAAACCGATGTTAAAGTCGCCTACCGACATCCACGTCCACAGCGGCTGGCTGTATGCCTGCTCACCGTTAGCGAAGAAGTCAACGCCGATAAAGGCAGTTACCAGCGCCGCCAGGCCCACAGAGCCAACGCCGACGATCGCCGAGACGTTTTCAGACCAGCGCCCACGGGAGAACGCCAGCAGGACGAAGCCAATCAATGGCAAAATAATGGTTAAGGCAAGCATGTTCATCCGCGCATCTCACTTACTGAATCGATGTTCAGGTTCTGGCGACGACGGTGAAGTTGCAGCAGCAGCGCAAGGCCGATACTCGCTTCTGCCGCCGCGAGGCTGATGGCGAGAATGTACATCACCTGACCGTCGGTCTGGCCCCAGTAGCTTCCGGCGACCACAAAGGCCAGCGCGGAGGCGTTAATCATGATTTCCAGACCAATCAGCATAAACAGCAGATTGCGACGGATAACCAGACCGGTTAAGCCAAGAACGAATAAGATTGCCGCGAGGATCAGTCCATGTTGTAAGGGGATCATGCGTGCTCCTCCGTTTTTCTTTTCGCGCTGTCGTCTTTACGATTGCTCAGCACTTCACCCGCACGCTCTTCACGACCGACGTGGAAGGCCACAACCAGACCCGCGAGCAGCAGCATAGAAGCCAGTTCCACCGCCAGTACGTAAGGCCCGAACAGCGTAATACCCACTGCTTTAGCACTGATTGGCGTACCGTCGATACCCTGATCGTTAACACCGAGGATGGCGTAAACAATCACCACCAGCATGATGGCCGACAAAATTGCCGGACCAATCCACACCTGCGGTTTCAGCCACTGGCGTTCTTGTTCGATTTCCGAACCGCCCAGGTTGAGCATCATCACCACGAACACGAACAGCACCATAATGGCACCCGCGTAGACGATAATTTCCAACGCACCGGCGAAGTAAGCGCCCAGCGAGAAGAACACCCCGGAAATCGCCAGCAGCGAAATAATCAGGTACAGCAGTGCGTGTACCGGATTGGTATGGGTGATCACTCGCAAGGTCGCAAGTATGGCTATCAGGCCACAGATATAAAAAGCGAACTCCATTGCCCCTCTCCTTACGGTAACAGGCTCTTGACGTCGATAGGCTTGGCTTCGTTCTCTGCTTCGCCCTTATCTTTGCCGTCGATTGCCATACCTGCCATCCGGTAGAAGTTATATTCCGGGTATTTGCCCGGACCGGAGATCAGCAGATCCTCTTTCTCGTAAACCAGGTCCTGGCGCTTGTATTCCCCCATTTCGAAATCCGGGGTTAACTGAATCGCCGTGGTCGGACAGGCTTCTTCGCACAAACCACAGAAAATGCAGCGTGAGAAGTTGATGCGGAAAAATTCCGGATACCAGCGACCGTCTTTGGTTTCTGCTTTTTGCAGCGAGATACAGCCGACCGGGCAGGCTACCGCGCAGAGGTTACAAGCTACGCAACGCTCTTCGCCGTCCGGGTCGCGGGTCAGAACGATACGACCACGATAACGGGGCGGCAGATAGACCGGCTCTTCCGGGTACATTCGCGTTTCGCGTTTGGCGAACGCGTGCAGGCCGATCATCCAGATACTACGAACCTGGGTGCCGAAACCTACTAACAATTCTTTTAAGGTCATGGTCTTATTGCCCCTTATTGCGCCTGCCAGAGAATGACAGCCGCCGTTACCAGCAAGTTGATCAGCGTCAGCGGCAGGCAGATTTTCCAGCCGAAGGACATTACCTGGTCATAACGCGGACGCGGTAACGACGCACGAATCAAAATGAACATCATCATAAAGAACGCGGTTTTCAGCGCGAACCAGATGAATGGCGGTAACAACGGGCCTTGCCAGCCACCGAAGAACAGCGTCACCATCAGTGCAGAGATGGTCACAATCCCGATGTATTCACCCACGAAAAACAGACCGAACTTCATGCCGGAATATTCAATGTGGTAACCATCCGCCAGTTCCTGCTCGGCTTCCGGCTGGTCAAACGGGTGACGGTGACACACCGCCACGCCCGCGATGGCAAAGGTAATAAAACCAAAGAATTGCGGGATGACGTTCCACACATGCGCCTGGCTGTTGACGATGTCGGTCATGTTGAATGAACCGGCCTGCGCCACCACGCCCATCAGGGAAAGCCCGAGGAACACTTCGTAGCTCAGGGTCTGCGCAGAAGCACGCATCGCACCCAGCAGCGAGTATTTGTTGTTACTTGACCAGCCCGCAAACAGCACCGCGTAAACCGCCAGACCGGCCATCATCAGGAAGAACAAAATCCCGATGTTCAGGTCGGCAACCACCCAACCTGGGCTGACTGGCACAATCGCAAAGGCCAGCAGCAGCGAGGTAAAAGCAATCATCGGTGCCAGGGTAAAGATGACGCGATCCGAGAATTTCGGGATCCAGTCTTCTTTAAAGAACATTTTGATCATGTCCGCAACCAGCTGGAGCGAACCGCCCCAGCCAACACGGTTAGGTCCGTAACGGTTCTGGAACAGACCCAGCAGGCGACGTTCGCCAAAGCTCATGAATGCCCCACAGGTGACAACCACCAGCAGGATCACCACCGCTTTGAGGATGGTCAGCAGGATCTCAATCAGTTCCGGTGATATCCAACTCATTGTTGTGCCTCCTTGAGATCCTCAAGATGCGCGCCGGCCAGCACCGGAGCAATGCCGGACATACCCATCGGCAAGCCCACCTGCCCTGCCGTCAGCCCTTCGGCGATTTCAACCGGTAGCGTGACCGTGTTGCCATCGTAGCTAAAGGAGACGCGTGTCCCCGCATTCACACCTAACTTCGCGGCATCTGCCGGGTTGAGTTTGATGTACGGCTGCGGCATACGGCTCTGGAAGACCGGAGCACGCTGTGACAATTCATCGCTGCCAAACAGGTGGTAGTACGGCGCGATACGCCATTTCCCGTCCTGCGGCTGGAAGCGTGCCGGTACGCTGATGAAGTAATCCAGACCATTTTCGCTGGTTTCAAACAGACGCACGCCCGGATCGCCAAAGCGCAGTTTGCCGCCCACTTCGTCCTGGAATTTGTTCCACGCCTGCGGGGAGTTCCAGCCTGGCGCCCAGGCAAACGGCACTTGCGAACGGTGCGCCGTCGGCTGGTTGTTACCTTCCATCGAGAAGGTGAACATGGTGTCAATGTCCTGCGGCTGACGCGGCTCATGAACGCTGATGTTGGCGCGCATGGCAGTACGACCGCTGTAACGGTGCGGCTCACGGGCCAGTTTCTGCCCACGAATGCGGAATGTCGCATCCGGTGCGGCATCTTTGATACCCGCCAGTTCCGGGATTTTCGCCACAACGGCGTCAATCACGTGGTCGAGCTGCGTCCAGTCCACTTCTCGGCTCAGCAGGGTGCTGTGCAACGAGTGCAGCCAGCGCCAGCTTTCCAGCATGACAGTTTTGCTGTCGTAATAGGACGGGTCGTAAACCTGGAAGAAACGTTGGGCGCGGCCTTCGTTATTAATTACCGTACCGTCGCTTTCAGCAAAGCTGGCGGCGGAAAGCACCAGATGGGCGTTTTCCATGATCGCTGTGCGTTGATGGTCAACCACCATCACCAGCGGCGCTTTAGCCAGCGCAGCATTCACGCGGGTAGCGGAAGCGTGACGATGCAGATCGTTTTCCAGCACCACCACCGCGTCGGCGCGTCCGGTTTCCAGTTCGGTTAACGCTTCTTCCAGCGAACCACCGCCCATAATGCCCAGCCCCATACTGTTGACGGAACGGGCAATCATGGTGATACCGACGTCAGCACCGCGACCTTTCAGGGCTTTCGCGACGTTAGCCGCCGCCTGAATCACCTCTAAGCTACCGGCGTTCGTCCCGGAGATAATCAACGGTTTCTTCGCACCAGCCAGTGCCTGCACGATGACGTCGATTTTGCTTTGCAGCTCAGGTTCAATACCGTCAACCGCTGGCGCAGAGTTGTCCAGCGCATGGGCGATGGCAAAACCTAAACGCGCCTGATCTTCAACCGGTGCGCGGTAAGTCCACGCCGCAATATCATCCAGACGGGTGTCATCAACGTTGGTAACAAACAGCGGATGTTTCGCACGTTGACCGATGTTGAGGATTGCCGCAATCTGCCAGTCAGCCACTTTCTGTGCTGCCGCCATTTCGCGCGCTTTACCTTTCACCGCCTGACGAACTGCCAGCGCGACGCGCGCGCCGGTCTGGGTAACGTCTTCGCCCAGCACCAGTACCGCATCATAAGATTCGATTTCGCGCAGTGCCGGAGTATAAATGCCGCCTTCACGCAGCACTTTTAGTGCCAGTTGCAGACGTTCCTGCTCACCGTGAGCGATACCGGTATAGAAGTTTTCTTCGCCCACCAGCTCACGCAGCGCAAAGTTGCTTTCCACGCTGGCACGCGGAGAACCAATACCGATCACTTTCTTCGACTGACGCAGAATATCTGCCGCGCCCTGCATTGCCTGTTCGGCGTTGAGGGTAATGAAATCATCGCCACGACGCTGTACTGGCTGACGCGGACGATCTTTCAGGTTGACGTAGCCGTAACCGAAACGACCACGGTCGCAGAGGAAGTAGTGGTTTACCGTACCGTTGTAACGGTTTTCGATACGACGCAGTTCGCCGTAACGTTCACCGGGGCTGATGTTACAGCCGATGGAACATTGCTGGCAGATGCTCGGCGCAAACTGCATATCCCATTTACGGTTGTAACGCTCGGAGTGCGTTTTGTCGGTAAATACGCCGGTCGGGCAAATTTCGACCAGGTTACCGGAAAATTCGCTTTCCAGCGTGCCGTCTTCCGGGCGACCGAAGTAGACGTTGTCGTGCGCGCCATAAACGCCCAGATCTGTACCGTCAGCGTAATCTTTGTAGTAACGCACGCAGCGGTAGCAGGCGATGCAGCGGTTCATTTCGTGAGAGATGAACGGCCCCAGGTCCTGATTGCGGTGGGTACGTTTGGTGAAACGGTAGCGACGGAAGGTATGCCCGGTCATCACGGTCATATCCTGAAGATGGCAGTTACCGCCTTCTTCACATACCGGACAGTCGTGCGGATGGTTAGTCATCAACCACTCGACCACACTTTCACGGAACTGTTTCGCTTCTTCGTCGTCAATGGAAATAAAGGTGCCATCGGAAGCCGGTGTCATACAGGACATCACCAGGCGACCACGCGTGTCTTCCGCGTTTTGGTATTGCTTCACCGCACACTGGCGGCAAGCACCGACGCTTCCCAGCGCCGGATGCCAGCAAAAGTAAGGAATATCAAGGCCCAGAGACAGACAAGCTTCCAGCAGGTTGTCCGCTCCGTTGACCTCGTATTCTTTGCCGTCTACATGAATTGTAGCCATTAGCATGCTTCCAGTTTTCTCGGTCAGGGACCGAGCGTTAATCGAAATTCGGTTACCAGCGCTCTTTCAGCAGGTTCGGCTGAATCCCATTAATCAAATGGGTATTGCTGAACGGCTGTTTGATTCCCGCCTCAAATTCTTCGCGGAAATATTTGATGGCGCTCTGTAACGGCTCCACTGCACCAGGTGCGTGGGCACAGAAAGTTTTACCCGGGCCTAAGAATCGACACAGTTGCTCAAGTGTTTCGATATCGCCCGGCTGACCTTCGCCACGCTCCAGCGCACGCAGAATTTTCACGCTCCACGGCAGACCGTCGCGGCACGGCGTACACCAGCCGCAGGACTCACGGGCGAAAAACTCTTCCAGGTTACGCACCAGCGACACCATGTTGATCTCATGGTCAACCGCCATCGCCAGCGCCGTACCCAGACGGCTTCCCGCTTTACCGATACTTTCGAATTCCATCGGCAGGTCAAGGTGCGCTTCGGTCAGGAAGTCGGTGCCCGCGCCGCCTGGCTGCCAGGCTTTGAATTTCAGACCGTCACGCATACCACCGGCGTAATCTTCGAGGATCTCGCGCGCGGTGGTGCCGAACGGCAGTTCCCACAGGCCCGGATTTTTCACCCGACCGGAGAAGCCCATCAGCTTGGTGCCAGCATCTTTACTTTTCGAGATGTTCTGATACCACTCCACGCCGTTAGCGAGGATCGCCGGAACGTTACACAGAGTTTCGACGTTGTTGACGCAGGTTGGTTTACCCCATGCACCGGAGGTTGCCGGGAATGGCGGTTTTGAGCGAGGGTTAGCGCGACGCCCTTCCAGGGAGTTGATTAACGCCGTTTCTTCACCGCAGATATAGCGCCCTGCCCCGGTATGGACGAACAGTTCAAAATCAAAACCTGTTCCCATAATATTTTTACCGAGCAGACCCGCTTCGGTCGCTTCGGCAATGGCACGGCGCAGATTCACGGCTGCTTCAATATATTCGCCACGCAGGAAGATGTAGCCACGGTAGGCTTTCAGCGCAAACGCGGAAATAAGCATGCCTTCCACCAGCAGGTGCGGCAGTTGCTCCATCAGCAGACGGTCTTTATAAGTGCCAGGCTCCATTTCATCGGCGTTACATAGCAGGTAACGGATGTTCATGGATTCGTCTTTCGGCATCAGGCTCCACTTCAGGCCAGTTGAAAAGCCTGCACCGCCGCGCCCTTTCAGACCAGAGTCTTTAACCTGATTAACGATCTCGTCCGGAGACAGCCCGGTCAGCGCCTTACGCGCGCCTTCGTAACCGTTTTTGCTGCGGTATTCGTCCAGCCATACTGGCTGTTTGTCATCACGCAGACGCCAGGTTAGCGGATGCGTTTCGGGAGTACGGATAATGTTTTTCATTTATACCGCTCCAGCAGTTCAGGGATCGCTTCCGGGGTCAGATGCGCGTGAGTGTCCTCATCGATCATCATGTTTGGCCCTTTATCACAGTTCCCCAGGCAGCAAGTTGGCAGCAGCGTAAAGCGGCCATCAAATGTCGTTTGCCCTGGTTTGATGTTCAGCTTTTTCTCCAGCGCCGCCTGAATGCCCTGGTAACCGTTGATGTGACAAACCACGCTGTCGCAATAACGGATCACATGGCGGCCTACCGGCTGACGGAAGATCTGGCTGTAGAACGTTGCCACACCTTCGACGTCGCTCGCCGGAATACCCAGCACATCGGCGATCGCGTGGATCGCGCCATCCGGCACCCAGCCACGCTGCTTCTGAACGATTTTCAGCGCTTCAATGGACGCCGCACGCGGGTCTTCGTAGTGGTGCATCTCGTGCTCAATCGCTTCACGCTCTGCCGCACTCAGCTCAAAAGCCTCGGTTTGTGGTTGTTGATTCTCGTGCATAATTAGCGGTCCACATCTGACATAACAAAATCGATACTGCCCAGATAAACAATCAGGTCAGACACCAGGCTGCCGCGGATCGCCGCCGGAATTTGCTGCAAATGCGCATAACTTGGCGTACGGATACGGGTGCGATAACTCATGGTGCTGCCGTCACTGGTCAGGTAGTAACTATTGATCCCTTTAGTCGCCTCAATCATCTGGAAGGATTCATTGGCAGGCATCACCGGACCCCACGACACTTGCAGGAAGTGGGTGATCAGGGTTTCGATATGTTGCAGCGTGCGCTCTTTCGGCGGCGGCGTGGTCAGCGGGTGATCCGCTTTGAACGGGCCTTCCGGCATGTTGTTGAGGCACTGCTCAAGAATGCGCAGACTCTGGCGCAGCTCTTCCACTTTAAGCATTACGCGGGTGTAGCAGTCAGAAACACCACCACCCACCGGGATTTCAAAGTCGAAGTTTTCATAGCCAGAATAAGGACGCGCCTTACGCACGTCGAAGTCGATCCCGGTAGCACGCAGGCCCGCGCCAGTGGTGCCCCACTCCAGCGCCTCTTTCGCGCCATAGGCGGCAACGCCCTGGGAACGACCTTTCAGAATGGTGTTTTGCAGCGCCGCTTTCTCGTAAGACGCCAGACGTTTCGGCATCCAGTCGAGGAACTCACGCAGCAGGCGATCCCAGCCACGCGGCAGGTCATGCGCTACGCCGCCAATACGGAACCACGCCGGGTGCATACGGAAACCAGTGATTGCTTCCACCAGATCGTAAATTTTCTGCCGATCGGTAAAGGCAAAGAACACTGGCGTCATTGCGCCGACGTCCTGAATAAAGGTCGAGATATAGAGCAGGTGACTGTTGATGCGGAACAGTTCGGAGAGCATTACGCGAATGACGTTAACGCGATCCGGCACGGTGATCCCAGCCAGTTTCTCTACCGCCAGCACGTAAGGCATTTCGTTAACGCAGCCGCCGAGATATTCGATACGGTCAGTATACGGAATGTAGCTGTGCCAGGACTGGCGTTCGCCCATTTTCTCAGCGCCACGGTGGTGGTAGCCGATGTCGGGTACGCAGTCGACAATCTCTTCGCCATCGAGTTGCAAAACGATACGGAAAGCCCCGTGCGCCGACGGGTGGTTTGGACCAAGGTTGAGGAACATGAAGTCCTCGTTTTCGGTGCCGCGCTTCATCCCCCACTCTTCCGGTTTGAAGGTCAGGGCTTCCATCTCCAGATCCTGTTTGGCTTTGGTCAGCTCAAACGGCGAGAATTCGGTAGCGCGCGCCGGGTAATCTTTACGCAGCGGGTGACCTTTCCAGGTTTGCGGCATCATGATGCGGCGCAGGTTCGGGTGACCGTCGAAAGTAATGCCAAACAGATCCCAGGTTTCACGCTCATACCAGTTAGCGTTCGGGAACAGTTTGGTAAAGGTCGGTACGTGCAGGTCGTTTTCTGCCAGCGCCACCTTCAGCATGATGTCGCGGTTACGATCGATAGAAATCAGATGGTAGAAAACGGAAAAATCCGCGGCAGGTAACCCTTCGCGGTGTGTGCGCAGACGTTCGTCCATGCCGTGTAAGTCAAACAGCATGACGTAAGGTTTCGGCAGTTTCTTTAAGAAATCGCCAACTTCCAGTAATTGTTCACGCTTGATCCACACAACGGGAACCCCGGTGCGAGTCGCCTGAACAGTAAAGGCATCCGGCCCAAAACGGTTGCGCAGTTCGCCAATCACCGGATCATCAAGATGATCGCGGGTCTGCCAGGCGGGTTCTTGCGCGGTTAAGTCGGTCATATTGTTCACCATTGCAAATGGTCCGTGGTGACTGTCGGCGCAGTAAGCTTCGCGAAATAGATTTAGGAATAAGCGAAGAAAAATCCCTTTGCCGACAGGCGCAAATTAAATCTCGTCAGGTGTACGCAGGTTGGTTACGGCAATGCGTTCACCGCGCTTGCGTTCGCGCTCTGATTGCATATTGGCGCGATAAACGCCTTGATCGCCAACCACCCAGGAGAGCGGACGACGTTCTTTACCGATAGATTCCTGCAACAGCATCAGTGCCTGCATGTACGCTTCAGGACGCGGCGGGCAGCCCGGGATATACACATCAACCGGGATGAATTTATCGACGCCCTGCACAACGGAATAAATATCGTACATACCGCCGGAGTTGGCACAGGCACCCATTGAGATAACCCATTTTGGTTCCAGCATCTGGTCATAAAGACGCTGAATAACCGGTGCCATTTTTGTAAAGCAGGTTCCTGCCACCACCATCAGGTCAGCCTGACGCGGCGAAGCACGCAATACTTCTGCGCCAAAACGCGCCACGTCATGCACCGCGGTAAACGAAGTCACCATCTCAACGTAACAGCAGGAAAGACCGAAGTTATACGGCCAAATTGAGTTTTTACGACCCCAGTTAACCATGTCATTGAGCTTGCCCATAAACACGTTTTTGTTAACTTCTTGCTCCAGAGGGTCGGTTACGATCTCCTGCTTTTGCAGGGGGTAACGGTCGTTCTCACCGTTGGGATCTATGCGGGTGAGCGTATAATCCATCTTAATGCCTCGCGGTTAGCGTTGACGATTAGCGATACTGTTCGTTTCCGGGTTCATACGCTCGCGGCGTGAACGCGCGGGCGTCCAGTCCAGCGCGCCAATACGCACCAGATAAACCAGACCTGCCAGTAACACAAAAATAAAAATTGCAGCTTCCACAAAGCCTACCCAGCCGCTTTCGCGGATAGAGGTTGACCATGCGAACAGATACAGCGCTTCAACGTCGAAGATAACGAAGAACATGGCCACCAGATAAAATTTGGCGGACAGGCGTAAGCGGGCGGAGCCGACCGAGTCGATACCGGATTCAAACGGCACGTTTTTCGACCTCGCGCGTGCGCGACCGCCTAAAAACCAACCGCCTACCAGCATCAGGCAACACAGGCCAATGGCAACGATAAGAAAGATAGCGAATGCCCAGTGATGAGCGATGACTTCAGTGGATGTTGACATACTCATTGCTTACTCATCAAAAGTAGCGCCAGATTCACTGCTCTTCACGGCAGATGGACGCCACATCGATTCATGGGGAGGAATAAAAAAAACCTTACAACTACTGTAATAACAATTTTATACAGTGAATTGATGTGGTCTTTTACCCCTTTCTATAACCTTTTGTCAACTTTAACAAAAGCTTCTTCACATTAATTTACATAATACCAACAACCCTTGCATTTAATGCTCTTCATCCCAGATCATTGACGACTCCAGGAAAATTAGATGTTGTTGAATCGTGTCCGTTGTGAAGCAATGGAAAAAATACGGGCCTATTTTGACAGGAATTTGTGTCGATTCCTCCCCCTAAAAGAGAGTATTTTCTTGATCTGTGACACGCTTTTGTTAATCCATAACAAAAATACAGCAACAAGTTCACGTATTTTTTAACATTATTGTAGCAGGAGATTTTTATCAGGCGATTTTTTGTTCGCGCGTATAGAGAATGGAGGTCGGTTGAAAAACGAACACATTTGTTCAAAATCAGGAAAAGTCGTCATCATTTATTGTAAAAAAAAGCCACTGACGTTCAAAAAAACATCAGTGGCTTGTTTTTACAAATGTGGTTACCTGGTACCAGGCAATTATTCGTAATCGCCTTCAATTAACAGAGAATCATCCCCTTCATGAGCTCCTGTCGCGCTGAACTGCCATGGATTCTGATAACTCTCCATAGCCTGATATATCACCTGGGCCAGTTCATTACCGCTGGACGGATCATAGCAGAGCAAATATTCGGTATCTGGCAGTGGTGGTAAACCGTCCACAGCACTCAAGACGCGCAGGTCCGGACTCATCATCTCAACCGGCCTGGCCGTTACACCCAATCCCGCTTTCACGGCAGCACGGACCGCCGGCAACGTGGAGGCGACATAAGCCAGACGCCATGGAATATCTGCTTTATTGAGTGTTGCCAGAACCATATCGCGGAACGGACTAGGATCATCCAGCAACACCAGAGGGATCGGCTCGCCTTTTTGCAATACGTATTCCGCAGCGCAATACCAGTGCGTTGGAGAAGTTCTCAGGTTCAACGCCTTAAAGGTATCAGGACGATTTGTGGTAACCATTAAATCCACTTCCTGGGACTTCAGCATATCTGCCATGTAAGCATTACGCTTAACGCGGACATCCAGCGCAAGTTTCGGATAAACCGAACTCACGCGATTAAGCAGGAAAGGTAAGATCGTATCAGCAGATTCATCTGAAGCGCCGATTGTTAACACGCCCTGAAGATTACTGAACATCAATGATGAGCAAGCTTCATCATTAAAACGCAGGATCTTCCTGGCATAGCCAAGAAGCTGAATGCCATGTTCAGTTAACAGTTTGTTACGACCATGCCGAGCGAACAGTTCTTTCCCAACGAGTTGTTCAAGACGTTGCATTTGCTGACTAACAGCGGACTGAGTACGACACACGGCGGCAGCTGCGGCAGCAAAAGTGTTCAGATCGGCAACAGCAACAAATGTTCTCAGCAGATCGAGGTCGAGGTTAATTATCGGACGATTTGCACTTATCATATATTATCACTTACTGGCGGCTCATACTGAGCTGGTTAATGCTGTGCACACACAAACAAGCAATTCCATTTGTAATGTGCCTCCCTGGCAGTTTCATCCGGAAGTCTGGATGAAAGTTAAAATGCATATGAGTTGCACTAATAAGAACGACTCACATTGTTCCGTTATAATGCCTGAAGTAGTTCACAGAATATATCTTCAGGAATCGCATATCTATTAAGTTACTCACTCTTTTCTATTTATGACATGCGAGTGTTTGCGTAAATGTAAATGTTGATCCTTGTTCCACTACTAGCAAAGCGGCGCCAACCCAGCGTGAACACGCATAAGCGGCGATGATTTGTCTGCATCAAAAGTGGGGGTTCCGTCATTTAAGCGAGCATTTTACCCTAAAACCCATTTATTTATAAGGGCCATTGCGAATTATCTGATGCAAAGTTATGTTATGTTAGGCAAAGTAATCTTCTATTATTAATAAGCACAACAAAACCTTTTTGAATATTAAATAATAATTAATTAGCACACCCTGCATTCATTAATTACGCTTAACAATAGTTTCGCACGTCATCACCTATACGACACTTCGGCAATCACTACTCTGTTAATGTTTCACTTATAATGAAAATATCATGAATATGTTATGTTCGTGATTTCTTAAATCAAAGGAAATTCGCACATTTATCTACCAGACAAAAAACTATGCATTAGATTAATACTTAGAATAAATCACTACAAAACACAAATCATTAAGCATATGCATCTCAATATTTAACGATTATTAAGTTATTAACAGCACATTCCCTTCTTTTACTCTCGCAAAATCTTGTTCTGCAGAACTTCAAAACACCGCCTCGGGGGAGTACATTGTTCTAAGCTGACTTCCACGGCAGGGAGTGGCGATAACAGCAAAAAAGGTCAAGATTCATGTCACCCATTGAAAAATCCAGCAAGTTAGAGAATGTCTGTTATGACATCCGTGGTCCGGTGCTGAAAGAAGCAAAACGCCTGGAAGAAGAAGGTAACAAGGTATTGAAACTGAACATCGGCAACCCAGCCCCGTTCGGTTTTGACGCTCCTGATGAGATCCTGGTTGACGTGATACGCAACCTCCCGACCGCTCAGGGCTATTGTGATTCAAAAGGCCTCTACTCTGCGCGTAAAGCCATCATGCAGCACTATCAGGCGCGAGGCATGCGTGATGTTACCGTGGAAGATATTTACATCGGCAATGGTGTATCGGAGCTTATCGTTCAGGCAATGCAGGCCTTGCTGAACAGCGGGGATGAAATGTTGGTTCCTGCACCTGATTACCCACTATGGACCGCGGCGGTTTCGCTCTCCAGCGGTAAAGCGGTGCACTACCTTTGTGACGAGTCCTCTGACTGGTTTCCGGACCTTGATGATATTCGCGCTAAAATTACGCCTCGTACGCGCGGTATCGTTATTATCAACCCGAACAACCCTACCGGCGCGGTTTATTCCAAAGAGCTTTTAATGGAAATTGTGGAGATTGCGCGTCAGCATAATCTCATTATCTTCGCCGATGAAATTTACGACAAAATTCTCTACGACGACGCCGAGCATCACTCGATCGCGGCGATGGCGCCTGACCTGCTGACCATTACCTTTAACGGTCTGTCGAAAACGTATCGCGTGGCAGGCTTCCGTCAGGGCTGGATGGTGCTGAACGGGCCGAAAAAACACGCCAAAGGCTACATCGAAGGTCTGGAGATGCTGGCCTCAATGCGACTTTGCGCCAACGTTCCCGCACAACACGCGATTCAGACCGCATTGGGCGGCTATCAGAGTATCAGTGAATTTATCTTACCAGGCGGGCGTCTTTACGAGCAGCGTAATCGCGCATGGGAATTGATTAACGACATTCCAGGCGTTTCCTGCGTGAAGCCACGCGGCGCGCTGTACATGTTCCCAAAAATCGACGCCAAACGTTTTAATATTCACGACGACCAGAAGATGGTGCTGGACTTCCTGTTACAGGAAAAAGTTCTGCTGGTTCAGGGGACGGCTTTTAACTGGCCGTGGCCGGATCACTTCCGCATAGTTACGCTGCCGCGCGTTGATGATATCGAACTGTCATTAAGTAAATTCGCTCGTTTCCTTTCTGGCTATCATCAGCTGTAATCTTAAATTCACTGCCGGAGATTGCATCCGGCAGTGTTATCCCCCCACAATGATCTCATGAAGTCATCACACGCAAGGTCGTTATGAAGCAGAGCCATTTTTTTGCCCATCTCTCCCGTCTGAAACTCATTAACCGCTGGCCGTTAATGCGCAATGTACGGACAGAAAATGTGTCTGAGCACAGTTTGCAGGTGGCGATGGTCGCCCATGCGCTGGCTGCTATTAAAAACCGTAAGTTTGGCGGAAATGTCAACGCTGAACGCATCGCTCTGCTGGCGATGTACCACGATGCCTCTGAAGTGCTCACCGGCGATCTCCCTACCCCAGTGAAATATTTCAACTCGCAAATCGCTCAGGAATACAAAGCCATTGAAAAAATCGCCCAACAAAAGCTGGTCGATATGGTTCCGGAGGAGTTGCGGGATATTTTCGCGCCATTAATCGATGAAAATGCGTATAGCGATGAAGAAAAGTCGCTGGTGAAACAGGCTGATGCACTTTGTGCCTATCTGAAATGTCTGGAAGAGCTCGCAGCCGGAAATAATGAATTTTTGCTGGCAAAAACGCGGCTGGAAGCGACGCTTGAAGCGCGCCGCAGCCAGGAGATGGACTACTTCATTGAAGTCTTTGTTCCCAGCTTCCAACTATCGCTCGATGAGATTAGCCAGGATTCGCCGCTGTAAGCAGACAGATACCAGCCGACGCAGCCTGATAAGACGCGCCAGCGTCGCATCGGGCTCTCGTTAAAACGGAAACAGCATCGGAATCATCACCACGCAAACCGCCATCACAATAACGGTGAACGGTACTCCCAGCTTCACAAAATCACTAAAGCTGTAATTTCCCGGCCCTAAAACCAACGTGTTAACCGGTGAGGAAACTGGCGTCATAAAGGCGGCGGATGCTGCCATCGCCACCACCATGGCAAATGGATACGGCGAGACGCCCATTGTTTTAGCCGCGGCCAGCGCAATCGGCGCCATCAACACAGCCGTTGCCGTATTCGAAATAAACAAACCAATCACCGCCGACAAGACAAACAAACAGCCAAGCATCATATGCGGCCCGTAACCGCCGCCGATGTCCATTAACCCTTTCACCGCCAGCGCGACACCGCCTGTTTTCTGTAGCGCTACCGCGAACGGCATCATCCCAACGATCAAAATAATGCTCGGCCAGTGAATGGATTTATAGGCGCTTTCAGCATCGATACAGCGGAATTTCCCCATCAGCAGGCAGGCAATGATAGCCGCGATGGGATTAGGGATTTCATCAGTCAGCATTAACGCCACCATCAACACCAGACAGAAAATGGCATGGGGTGCCTGACTGTGCGCAGGCGATGCTTCACTCACTTCTTCCGGTAAGTTCAGCGCCACGAAGTCGCGGCCCTGTTTTGCCAACATACCGATAAGCTTCCAGTTACCGACGACCAGAATGATATCGCCCAGCAGCAGAGGCTCATCCGCCAGCGAACCTTCTAGCGCCACGCCGTTGCGTTTCAGGCCCACCACATTCAGTCCGTAGCGCGTACGAAAGCCAATTTCGCGCACCGATTTACCAATCAACTCAGACTCAGGAATTAATGAAATCTCCGCCATGCCAACATCAAGGGCTTGATCGGAAAAATACTCGCCGCGCAGCACCATCGGTTCCAGCAATTGTTCACTACAAAATTGTCGGAGATCGACATCAGCCGCAGACATATCAATAAGCAAAACGTCACGCGCCCGGAATTCAGAAACCCCGTTCACGTTCACAATAACGCGACGAAAACGCCGCCAGCGTTCAACACCGATGACGTTAGCGCCATAACGTTCACGTAATTTGAGATCGTCCAGTCGCTGGCCAATCATCGGCGAACCGGGACGAATGGCCAGGCGACGCGCGCGCCCGGTAAGTCGGTATTCACGGATAAGATCGCGGAAGGTACGACGCGTCCAGCCTTCGCGCGGCGGGGTCTGGGCATCCCCTTTCAGCATGAAACGCATCACTAACATATACAAGATGCCCAGCACCAGTACGACCAGGCCGATGGGGGTTACGCTAAAGAAACTAAAACCATGATAGCCTTCACGCAGCAATTCACTGTTAATCACCAGGTTAGGTGGCGTTGCCACCAGCGTCATCATGCCGCTGATCAGCCCGGCAAAACTTAACGGCATCATCAGGCGCGACGGCGACGTTTGCATGCGCATAGCGACGCTTAACACCACAGGGATAAAGATAGCGACGACGCCCGTTGAACTCATAAACGCGCCAAGGCCCGCAACGGTCAGCATCAACAAAACCAACATTTTGATTTCACTGTTGCCTGCCACTTTAACCAGCCATGTCCCCATTACAGTGGCGACACCCGTGCGGACTAAACCATCGCCAATAATAAACAAGGCGGCGATCAGTACCACGTTAGGATCGGAAAAACCGGAAAACACTTCAGGGACGGTCAGCGTACCGCTTAATGCAAACGCAACAATGACAAACAAAGCGACCGCATCCATACGCACTCTGCCAGTCGCAAACAAGACGATAGCAACCGCCAGTAATGAAAGAACCCAGATCAATTCACCGTTCACAACGTATCCTTGTTAATTGAGGGGGATGGCCTAATTCTGCCACAAAAAAGCCCCGTCGGGACGGGGCTAAATCATGATCTGGCGTTTCACGCAATAATAACGTCACCATTTGGCTGTTTGATCACAGTAATTTGTTCCAGACTATGGAGGACCAAATCTACCTCATTCAGACGCGGCGTCTCAGCCGGTGCATTGACTGCGATAACCTTGCAACCCGCCGCCAGGCCAGAAAGCACACCAGCGGGAGCATCCTCTACCACCACGCATTCCTGCGGCGCAAGGCCCAACAGTTGTGCACCTAACAGATATGCATCCGGCTCTGGTTTTCCACGTTTAACCCGCTCTGCGGTAACAAACACTTCCGGCGCGGGAAGTCCGGCGACTTTGTGACGTGCTCGCGCAACAGGCATGGAACCAGAAGTGACAATGGCCCACGGAATCCCCGCTTTATTCAAATGATTGAGTAAAGCTATCGCCCCTGGGAGTGCGGTAATACCTTCGGTTTCCGTGGCCTCGATTTGTTCCAGACGGGTAAACTCGGCGGCAATTTCCGTCTCCGATTTGCCCATCATGAAATGGCGCAGAGACGTAATCGCCTGTTTACCATGAATAAACGCCAGCACATCTTCCGGTGCTAGCCCATGACGTCTGGCCCAGTTGCTCCACGCCCGCTCTACCGCGGGCAGAGAATCCACCAGCGTTCCATCCAGATCAAACAGAAAACCTTTACACCGCACGCGGGCCTCCTCAGGCGTTGATGATTTGGTTAATTTCGTTAGCGCTCAGGTGATACTGACGCGGGCAGGCATGCCAGACATTCAACATGCGCAGATATTTCTCCCACATTGGCGTCTGGGCATTAAAACCGTGAGTTCCGGCATCAAAATGGGTGTAACGCCCTTCAACGTTAACCATAAAGCGGACATAACCGAGATAACGTGCTTCGGTGGCGGCGTCAAAGCCGAGGAAGGTGACACGACGTTCATCGATGGATTGCTGGTCCTGTAAATTAGACCAGGAAACATGCAGCGCGTGATACATCTCCATAATGTCGATGATAGTGCGGCAAGTTTCTTCTTTCAGCTCGCCAAACTCGCGATCCAGTTCACGCATTTGTAAACCATAACCACGCTCAATGATTGTTTGCAGGCGACGGTAACGTTCAGCATTTGCCGGATCGAGCATAGTCATCATTTTGTACTGGTTAGACAAAATAAGACGTTGTGCGTTGGTCATTTCCATTGTTGACTCCTGTATCACTCTACTACGGTGAAAAAAAAGAAGGCCGATGTCTGCCTTCTTTTATATGCGTAATCAGGGGTCAATTACAAATCATCAAGGAAAGTTTTATCCAGTTGTTTGAAGGCGCGCTTAAGCGTGTCAGCTAATGCCTGGTAATCTGGCTTGCCTTCAACAGGTGCCAGCACCTGTCCAGACTCCTGCAATTTACCGCGAACTTCATAAAACCAGTTGAGGATTGCAGGTGGTAATGGCGTTACAGAACGCTTGCCCAGCCACCACAGTCCCTGCATGGGTAAGCTTAGGGCGAACAACGCAGTGGCGACTGCCGGACCAAGCTGACCGCCCAGCGCAATCTGCCAGCAGAGAGTAAACACGGCGATCGGCGGCATAAAGCGGATCGCATAGCGCGTCATCTTAATGACACGATTCTCAACAAAGACCGGGGCAAGGCGTTTTTCCAGCGGCCACGTCTTTGAGTAATGCTGTCCCCGGCGAAACAAGCTAAAAAAATTAACAGAACGATTATCCGGCGTTGACATGCTTCACCTCAACTTCACATATAAAGATTCAAAAATTTGTGCAAATTCACAACTCAGCGGGACAACGTTCAAAACATTTTGTCTTCCATACCCACAATCAGGTATCCTTTAGCAGCCTGAAATGGCCGAGTAGTACATATTCATTGAGTCGTCAAATTCATAAACATTATGCCATTGGCTGAAAATTACGCAAAATGGCATAGACTCAAGATATTTCTTCCATCATGCAAAAAAAATTTGCAGTGCATGATGTTAATCATAAATGTCGGTGTCATCATGCGCTACGCTCTATGGCTCCCTGACGTTTTTTTAGCCACGTATCAATTATAGGTACTTCCATGTCGAGTAAGTTAGTACTGGTTCTGAACTGCGGTAGTTCTTCACTGAAATTTGCAATCATCGATGCAGCGAATGGTGAAGAGTACCTTTCTGGTTTAGCCGAATGTTTCCACCTGCCCGAAGCACGTATCAAATGGAAAATGGACGGCAATAAACAAGAAGCGGCTTTAGGTGCAGGCGCCGCTCACAGCGAAGCGCTCAACTTTATCGTTAATACTATTCTGGCACAAAAACCAGAACTGTCTGCGCAGCTGACCGCTATCGGTCACCGTATCGTACACGGCGGTGAGAAGTATACCAGCTCCGTAGTGATCGACGAGTCTGTTATTCAGGGTATCAAAGATGCAGCTTCTTTTGCACCGCTGCACAACCCGGCTCACCTGATCGGTATCGAAGAAGCACTGAAATCTTTCCCGCAGTTGAAAGATAAAAACGTTGCTGTATTTGACACGGCGTTCCACCAGACTATGCCGGAAGAGTCTTACCTCTACGCCCTGCCGTACAACCTGTACAAAGAGCACGGCATCCGTCGTTATGGCGCGCACGGCACCAGCCACTTCTATGTAACTCAGGAAGCGGCAAAAATGCTGAACAAACCGGTAGAAGAACTGAACATCATCACCTGCCACCTGGGCAACGGTGGTTCCGTTTCTGCTATCCGTAACGGCAAATGCGTTGATACCTCTATGGGTCTGACTCCGCTGGAAGGCCTGGTAATGGGTACTCGTTCTGGTGACATCGATCCGGCGATCATTTTCCACCTGCACGACACCCTCGGCATGAGCGTTGATGCCATCAACAAACTGCTGACCAAAGAGTCTGGCCTGCTGGGTCTGACCGAAGTGACCAGCGACTGCCGCTATGTTGAAGATAACTACGCGACGAAAGAAGACGCGAAGCGCGCAATGGACGTTTACTGCCACCGCCTGGCGAAATACATCGGTGCATACACCGCGCTGATGGATGGTCGTCTGGACGCTGTTGTATTCACCGGTGGTATCGGTGAAAACGCAGCGATGGTTCGTGAACTGTCTCTGGGCAAACTGGGCGTGCTGGGCTTTGAAGTTGATCGCGAACGCAACCTGGCTGCACGTTTCGGCAAATCTGGTTTCATCAACAAAGAAGGTACCCGTCCTGCGGTGGTTATCCCAACCAACGAAGAACTGGTCATCGCGCAAGACGCGAGCCGCCTGACTGCCTGATTTCACACCGCCAGCCCAGCTGGCGGTGCTGTTTTGTAACCCGCCAACCGGCGGTAACGAAAGAGGATAAACCGTGTCCCGTATTATTATGCTGATCCCTACCGGAACCAGCGTCGGTCTGACCAGCGTCAGCCTCGGCGTGATCCGTGCAATGGAACGCAAAGGCGTTCGTCTGAGCGTTTTCAAACCTATTGCTCAGCCGCGTACCGGTGGCGATGCGCCCGATCAGACAACGACTATCGTGCGTGCGAGCTCTTCCACCACGACAGCCGCCGAACCGCTGAAAATGAGCTACGTTGAAGGTCTGCTTTCCAGCAATAAAAAAGATGTGCTGATGGAAGAGATCGTCGCGAACTACCACGCTAACACCAAAGACGCTGAAGTGGTTCTGGTTGAAGGTCTGGTACCGACACGTAAACACCAGTTTGCCCAGTCTCTGAACTACGAAATCGCCAAAACGCTGAACGCGGAAATCGTCTTCGTTATGTCTCAGGGTACTGACACCCCGGAACAGCTGAAAGAGCGTATCGAACTGACTCGTAACAGCTTCGGTGGTGCCAAAAACACCAACATCACTGGCGTTATCGTTAACAAACTGAACGCACCGGTTGATGAACAGGGTCGTACTCGCCCGGATCTGTCCGAGATTTTCGATGACTCTTCCAAAGCTAAAATCAACAATGTTGATCCAGCGAAGCTGCAAGAATCCAGCCCGCTGCCGGTTCTCGGCGCTGTGCCGTGGAGCTTTGATCTGATCGCGACTCGTGCTATCGATATGGCACGCCACCTGAATGCCACCATCATCAACGAAGGCGACATCAACACTCGCCGCGTGAAATCTGTAACTTTCTGTGCACGTAGCATTCCGCACATGCTGGAGCACTTCCGTGCAGGTTCTCTGCTGGTAACTTCCGCAGACCGTCCTGACGTACTGGTTGCCGCTTGCCTTGCTGCAATGAACGGCGTAGAAATCGGCGCCCTGCTGCTGACTGGCGGCTATGAAATGGACGCGCGCATTTCTAAACTGTGCGAACGCGCTTTCGCCACCGGCCTGCCGGTATTCATGGTGAACACCAACACCTGGCAGACTTCTCTGAGCCTGCAGAGCTTCAACCTGGAAGTTCCGGTTGACGATCACGAGCGTATCGAGAAAGTTCAGGAATACGTTGCTAACTACATCAACGCTGACTGGATTGACTCTCTGACTGCCACTTCCGAGCGCAGCCGCCGTCTGTCTCCGCCTGCGTTCCGTTATCAGCTGACCGAACTGGCGCGCAAAGCGGGCAAACGTATCGTTCTGCCGGAAGGCGACGAACCGCGTACCGTTAAAGCAGCCGCCATCTGTGCTGAACGTGGTATCGCAACTTGCGTACTGTTGGGCAACCCGGCAGAGATCAACCGAGTTGCAGCGTCTCAAGGCGTAGAACTGGGCGCAGGCATTGAAATCGTTGATCCAGAAGTGGTTCGCGAAAAATATGTTGCTCGTCTGGTCGAACTGCGTAAGAACAAAGGCATGACCGAAACCGTTGCCCGCGAACAGCTGGAAGACAACGTGGTTCTCGGTACCCTGATGCTGGAACAGGATGAAGTTGATGGTCTGGTTTCTGGTGCTGTTCACACTACCGCAAACACCATCCGTCCGCCGCTGCAGCTGATCAAAACTGCACCGGGTAGCTCTCTGGTATCTTCCGTGTTCTTCATGCTGCTGCCGGAACAGGTTTACGTTTACGGTGACTGTGCGATCAACCCGGATCCGACCGCAGAACAGCTGGCTGAAATCGCCATCCAGTCCGCGGATTCCGCCGCAGCCTTCGGTATCGAACCGCGTGTGGCTATGCTCTCCTACTCCACCGGTACTTCTGGTGCAGGTAGCGACGTAGAGAAAGTTCGCGAAGCAACTCGTCTGGCGCAGGAAAAACGTCCTGACCTGATGATCGACGGCCCGCTGCAGTACGACGCTGCGGTAATGGCTGACGTTGCGAAATCTAAAGCGCCGAACTCTCCGGTTGCAGGTCGCGCTACCGTGTTCATCTTCCCTGATCTGAACACCGGTAACACCACCTACAAAGCGGTACAGCGTTCTGCCGACCTGATCTCCATCGGGCCGATGCTGCAGGGTATGCGCAAGCCGGTTAACGACCTGTCCCGTGGCGCACTGGTTGACGATATCGTCTACACCATAGCGCTGACTGCAATTCAGTCTGCACAGCAGCAGTAATCTCGTCATAATCCGCAGCCTTACTGCTGCGGATATCAGAACCGGAAATAGCCACTATTTCCGGTTTTTTATTCTCTTAATTTGCATTACTCCTTTCTGATTATCTTGCTTAACTGCGCTGCATCAATGAATTGCGTCATCTCACTTTGCATACTTACCACTTTGTCTTGTGCAAGGGAAAATTTGCGCTATGTCAGCAATCACTGAATCCAAACCAACCAGAAGATGGGCAATGCCCGATACTCTGGTGATTATCTTTTTTGTTGCTATTTTAACCAGTCTCGCCACCTGGGTTGTTCCGGTGGGAATGTTTGACAGTCAGGAAGTGCAATATCAGGTTGATGGTCAGACAAAAACACGCAAGGTTGTAGACCCTCACTCATTTCGCATTCTGACCAACGAGGCGGGCGAACCAGAGTATCACCGCGTACAACTGTTCTCGACGGGCGATGAACGTCCCGGCCTGATGAACTTCCCGTTTGAAGGGCTAACCTCTGGTTCGAAATATGGGACCGCCGTTGGCATCATCATGTTTATGCTGGTGATTGGCGGCGCGTTTGGCATCGTGATGCGTACAGGAACTATTGATAACGGCATCCTGGCGCTTATCCGCCACACACGAGGGAATGAAATTCTTTTCATTCCGGCGTTATTTATTCTCTTTTCACTCGGCGGTGCGGTATTTGGCATGGGGGAAGAGGCTGTCGCCTTTGCCATCATCATCGCGCCACTCATGGTACGGCTGGGTTATGACAGTATCACCACCGTCCTGGTAACCTATATCGCTACGCAAATCGGTTTTGCCAGCTCGTGGATGAACCCGTTCTGCGTGGTCGTCGCCCAGGGGATCGCTGGTGTTCCGGTGCTTTCTGGCTCCGGTTTGCGCATCGTGGTATGGGTAATCTCTACTCTGATTGGCCTGGTCTTCACCATGGTGTACGCCTCACGGGTGAAAAAGAATCCTCTGTTGTCACGCGTTCATGAGTCCGATCGTTTCTTCCGCGAAAAACAGGCGGATGTCGAACAGCGCCCATTTACCTTTGGTGACTGGCTGGTATTAATTGTTTTAACCGCCGTCATGATCTGGGTGATTTGGGGCGTTATCGTCAATGCCTGGTTTATTCCTGAAATTGCCAGCCAGTTCTTCGCTATGGGTCTGGTAATTGGCATCATCGGCGTTGTCTTCCGTCTGAATGGTATGACGGTAAACACCATGGCTTCATCATTTACCGAAGGCGCGCGAATGATGATAGCCCCCGCCCTGCTGGTTGGTTTCGCCAAAGGGATTTTGCTGCTGGTAGGTAACGGCGAAGCCGGTGATGCCAGCGTACTGAATACCATCCTCAACAGCATTGCCAATGCCATTAGCGGCCTTGATAACGCGGTCGCGGCGTGGTTTATGCTGCTCTTCCAGGCGGTATTTAATTTCTTCGTGACATCCGGTTCTGGCCAGGCCGCGTTAACCATGCCGTTACTGGCACCGCTTGGCGATCTGGTCGGCGTTAACCGTCAGGTTACCGTGCTGGCCTTCCAGTTTGGCGATGGCTTCAGTCATATCATTTACCCGACCTCGGCTTCGTTAATGGCCACGCTCGGTGTTTGCCGGGTGGACTTCCGTAACTGGATAAAAGTGGGGGCAACACTGCTTGGACTGCTGTTTATTATGTCCAGCGTGGTGGTGATAGGCGCTCAGTTGATGGGCTACCATTAAAAACGTTAAGAGCCGCGATTGCGGCTCTTTTTTCATTCTGCCGTTTCAGTCTCTACGGCTTCATTGTTGGCATTGCGCTTCATCCACAACGCCAAAGCTTTTAGCGAGTCTGGTGTGAACTCATCGCAACGCGCGGTGATTTCTTCTGGCGTCAGCCAGCAGACCTCGCTGACTTCATCTTCCTGAAGGGCGAAAGGGCCGTGAGAAACACAGCTGAACAACGCGCCCCAGACACGGCAATTTTTATCTTCGAAATAGAACTGCCCGTGCTCGGCAAAGGGGACACCGGCAATGCCCAACTCTTCTTCCGCTTCGCGACGTGCGGATTCCAGCAGTTGTTCATCAGCCTGGACCACACCACCAGCAGTAGCATCTAACATGCCGGGTAAAAAGTCTTTTGTCTCGGTACGACGCTGGACCAGAATTTTGCCCATACCATCATGCACGACGATGTAAGTTGCACGATGACGCAGACACTGTGCCCGCATTTGTTCCCGGCTGGCTTGTGCAATGACTTCGTTATCTTCATTGACAATATCCACCCATTCAGTACTTGCCAAACGACGCTGTTCCATTATCAGGAAACCTTCTTTTTCTGGCGCTCTTACGGCGCATTTTGAGTTGTTGGGTAAATTACGGATTAATCGCGACCTGCGCAATGATACTTTGATCATTGAGTGCGATTACGCTTAGTACGTCATCTTCGAGCATGCCGTAGCTCGCCAGATTGCCGCCTTTCGGAATGCTAACCGAACCGGGGTTGAAGTGGAAAATCTCCCCCCGCTGCTCCGCCACCGGCAGATGGGTATGACCATACACCAGCACGTCGTTCTGGTTTAACGCCGGCAGATTATCCGGGCCAAACAGATGCCCATGTGTCAGAAACAGGCGCTGTTTTTCCAGCAACACCTGTTGCCATGGCGCGGTCATTGGGAAATGCAGCAGCATTTGGTCCACTTCACTGTCGCAGTTGCCACGTACAGCGATGACTTTATGCGCCACTTCATTCAAGCGTTCCGCCACCTTTGCCGGCGCATAGCCCTCCGGTAAAGCATTGCGTGGGCCGTGATTCAACACGTCGCCAAGAATCACCAGCCACTGCGCGCCGCTTTGGGCAAACAACTCCAGTACACGTTCCGTCGCCGGTAACGACCCATGAATGTCCGATGCAAACATCAGTTTCATCACTCACTCCTCGTCGAAAAAACGTAAGCTATGATACTGGATTCTGTCGCTGCTATCAGCCAGATTGCTTTGCTGAAAGTGCAATAAAACGCTGAACTGAAGCACGCTGCCACTGGAATGCCGCATAATCCACCATACGCTCCGGCACCTCATCGCCGTGCAGCACCAGACGATTAATCATTAGCGCTAAATCAGTATCGGCAATGCACCACTCGCCAAACAAATTAGGCTGGTTATGCGTCAGTAAATGTTCTGCCATTGCGAACAATTTCTGCGCGCTGGCTTTTCCCTCCGCCGTTAGCGGTGCTTTTTTTGCGCCAGCAAAAACGACATCCGTCGAACGCTCTTCACGCAGAGGCATCAGGTCGCTCCGCAGCCATGCCTGAATCTGCCGTGCACGCGCCCGGTTTTGCAGATCCAATGGATAAATGCGTTCCCAGGTCGGCGGCGCAAAACGGTCTTCCAGATATTCCGCTATGGCAGAGGATTCACTCAACTCAAAATCATCAATCTGTAACAAAGGCACGCGGCGTGTCTGCCCGTAACCTTGCCACGTCGGCTGTAAATGTTCACCGCTGTCAAGGTCGATAGTCTTTATATGAAAAGGTAGTCCTTTCTCCTGCAACGCCACCCAGGCAGATAACACGTAGGGGGAGAAAAAATGGGCATCTGACCAAAGCGTGATAGCGGGTTTACTCATTATATCCTCGGCGATAAAGGGGCTTGCTCTCAAACTATAGAGCCTTTTTGCCACGGTTACTTGATGAAAACTCACGCAAGCCTCCCGGGTTTCTATACTTGAGATGTTCAGATTATTAGACAACCGGAGCTGCAATGATCGATCTCTATTATGCCCCTACCCCAAATGGCCACAAAATTACGCTGTTTCTCGAAGAGGCTGGCCTGGATTATCGTTTAATTAAGGTTGACTTGGGGAAAGGCTGTCAGTTTCGCCCGGAGTTTTTGCGCATTTCGCCGAACAATAAGATTCCGGCAATTGTTGATCATTCACCGACTGATGGCGGCGAACCGTTAAGCCTCTTTGAGTCAGGTGCAATATTGTTGTATCTGGCAGAGAAAACGGGACTATTTTTAAGTCACGACCCGCGTGAGCGCGCCACCACCTTACAATGGTTATTCTGGCAGGTTGGCGGCCTGGGGCCAATGCTCGGACAGAATCATCATTTTAATCATGCTGCGCCACAGACTATTCCTTACGCTATTGAACGTTATCAGGTTGAAACCCAGCGTCTGTATCAGGTACTCAATAAGCGCCTGGAAAACGCCCCCTGGCTTGGCGGCGAAGATTACAGCATTGCGGATATTGCCTGTTGGCCGTGGGTAAATGCATATGCTCGCCAGCGAATTGACCTTGCTATGTACCCGGCAGCGAAGAACTGGCATGAGCGGATCCGTTCGCGCCCTGCCACCGGGCAATCACTATTAAAGGCTCAATTGAATGATGAGATCTCAGATAGTTAACTGAGAAAGGTTCTCGTGTATTATTCCAGTCTAAGTAAAACAACAGGGAACCTGCAATGTCACAACCTGCCGCTATTATTCGTATAAAGAACCTTCGTTTACGTACATTTATCGGAATTAAGGACGAGGAAATTAACAACCGTCAGGATATCGTTATCAATGTCACGATCCACTACCCCGCCGATAAAGCGCGTACCAGTGAAGATATTAATGACGCGCTGAACTATCGCACCGTCACCAAAAACATCATTCAACACGTAGAGAATAACCGTTTCTCTTTGCTGGAAAAATTAACTCAGGATGTGCTCGATATCGCACGAGAACATCACTGGGTAATCTATGCTGAAGTGGAGATCGATAAACTGCACGCGCTGCGCTACGCCGATTCGGTATCAATGACCTTGAGCTGGCAGCGTTAACCGCCATATCGGGAGGCTGCATGAATATAGTGATCACCGGAGGGACTGGATTAATTAGTCGCCATTTAATCCCGCGTTTGCTGGAGTTGGGCCATCAGGTCACTGTGGTGACGCGTAACACGCAGAAAGCCAGTTCAATCCTCGGCCCTCAAGTGACACTATGGCAAGGGCTTGCCGATCAAAGCAACCTCAACGGCGTTGATGCGGTAATCAACCTGGCTGGCGAACCGATTGCCGACAAACGCTGGACTCGCGAGCAAAAAGACCGACTGTGCCAAAGTCGCTGGAATATTACGCAAAAACTGGTGGATTTAATTAACGCCAGCGACAGGCCACCGTCGGTCCTTATTTCTGGTTCGGCGGCGGGATATTACGGTGATTTAGGTGAAGTAGTGGTTACCGAAGAAGAGCCTCCGCATAACGAATTTACCCATAAACTCTGCGCCCGCTGGGAAGAAATTGCCTGTCGGGCGCAAAGCGACAAAACGCGTGTGTGCCTGCTGCGTACCGGTGTGGTGCTGGCACCAGATGGCGGAATTCTCGGCAAAATGCTGCCGCCGTTTCGCCTCGGTTTAGGTGGCCCCATTGGCTCTGGTCGGCAGTATCTGGCCTGGATTCATATCGATGATATGGTCAACGGGATTCTCTGGCTGCTGGATAACGATCTGCGCGGACCGTTTAATATGGTTGCCCCCTATCCGGTACGCAACGAACAATTTGCCCACGCGCTCGGTCATGCACTGCATCGCCCGGCAATTATGCGCGTCCCCGCCACCGCTATTCGGCTGTTAATGGGCGAATCTTCAGTTCTGGTATTAGGCGGGCAACGTGCGCTGCCAAAAAGGCTGGAAGAAGCGGGATTCGCTTTTCGCTGGTACGATTTAGACGAGGCGCTGGCAGACGTTATTCACTGATGTGTTTTACCGCGAACATCCGCCAGTTAGTTCCTGGTAATTCAGAATTAGTGGATTTTCGCCAAAAGCTCGTCTGGCGAAAGTCGGGTCAGTGTCAAAACTAACTCTCGGTCTAAACCTCTCTCCAGCATCTCCTGAGCAATACGCAGGGCTTCTTCGTGTTTGCCCTGCATTGCGCCTTCTTCACGTAATCTGTCAGCAATGGTCATCAGTTTCTCCTTTTCTTGTGGTGCGCGTTCTGTTATCTCACCAATAAATGCACGGAAACGCTGGGCATCTCCCGTTTGTAATACATAATTAAACAGGGCTTTTAGCTGTCTGTCATTAGTGTTCCCTGTAACTAGCAGCGAAACAATTTGATCGACTAATCCTAACAGATCGCGCTGGCGAATATGTTTCTGCATTAACTCCAGTAACGCCATTTTGCGGTGTTGCATAATCTCGTCATCCGGCACTACGGTAATATCCACCAGCGGAAAAGCCGATGAATAAATTTGGCGGGCAATAGCAGGTTCTGCAAATTCATCAAGCCAACATAGAGAATAAGGATAAGGACTTCTGCAACCATGATAAAACAGCATCGGGATCACTAACGGAAGCTCTTTATAGCCTGCATCAAGATGGTTTTGCATTGCCGCGATAGAATAGCGCATCATGCGAAAAGCCATTAATTCTTCCGCCTTACTTTGGTGTTCAATAACGACATAAATATATCCCATCCCCTCATCAGTTTTCACTGACCACAAGATGTCGGAATAATATTGCCGCAGGTTTTCATCAATAAAACTGTTTGGTTCCAGTTTTAACGTCGATAAATCACAAAGTTTACGTAGAGGCGCAGGAAGGTGAATATCAATAAAATCCCGTGCGGTGTCCGGATGACGTAAAAAGGATTTAAATACCGCATCATGCGGTGTGGAAGTTGTCGATATGGTCATGGCGTTCCGTCACCCCTCAAATTTAAGATGACGAGACAATAACCACCCTTTATAAGCAATGCAGCAGGCAGTTTTTATATCTGGACAGTGAATTCAGAACTATTTTAAGTGGACTGCAATATATACATGTCAATGGAAGCCAACTCGCAAATTAGCCTTGAAAATACTCCGGAAGCATTAGCCACCGGAGAGGAAATTATTTCAGCGATCCCTTAAGGAACTGTTGCAAACGAGGACTTTGCGGGTTGCCAAATAATTGTTCTGGCGCACCCTCTTCTTCGATTTTCCCCTGATGGAGGAAAATAACATGTGTGGAGACATGGCGAGCAAATTCCATTTCGTGGGTTACCACCACCATCGTTTTGCCCTCTTCCGCCAGCTGCTGCATAATGCGCAGCACTTCGCCCACCAGCTCTGGATCAAGGGCCGATGTAGGTTCATCAAACAGCAGAACTTCTGGTTCCATTGCCAGCGCCCTTGCGATGGAAACACGCTGTTGCTGACCGCCGGACAGATGCACCGGATATTTCCCCTGCGCACGTTCGTCTATGCCGACTTTCGCCAGATATTTCACCGCCCGCTCGCGCGCTTCATGCTTGCTCAGGCCCAGCACCTGAATGGGCGCTTCCATGACGTTTTCCAGCACCGTCATGTGGCTCCAGAGATTGAAGTGCTGGAACACCATCGTCAGGCGCGTGCGCAGTAAACGCAGCTGATTTTTATCGGCGACTTTCAGTTGACCGTCTTTGTCGCGAACCAGATTGATAGTCTGGCCGTTAACCACGATCGAGCCTTCACTCGGTTTTTCGAGGAAGTTAATGCAACGCAGAAAGGTACTTTTCCCCGATCCCGACGATCCGATGATGCTGATCACATCTCCGGCGTTCGCTTGCAGTGACACCCCTTTCAGCACTTCATGTTCGCCGTAGCGTTTGTGCAAATCGATAACGTTTAATTTATTCTCGGACATCGTATTCTCAGTGCGTTGAAGAAGGTTTCACATGCTGCAACCAGCGTTTTTCCGCTCTGCGAAAGAGGCTGATCAGGACATAAGAGATGATTAAATAGAGTACCGCAGCAATGCCAAAGGCGGTAAAAGGTTGATACGTCGCGGCGTTGATATCACGGGCAATTTTCAGCAGATCCGGCACCGTGGCAGTAAACGCCAGCGCAGTAGAGTGCAACATCAGGATCACTTCGTTGCTGTAGGCCGGTAACGCAATACGCAGCGCCGACGGTAAAATAATGCAGCGATACATTTTAAAGGTCGAGAAACCATAGGCTCTGGCAGCTTCAATTTCCCCGTGCGGCACTGAGCGGATCGCTCCGGCAAAAATCTCGGTGGTGTAAGCACAGGTGTTGAGCGTCAGCGCCAGCACGGTACAGTTCAGGCCACTGCGGAAAAAGGCGTTAAGGAACTCGGTACCCTTAACAATCTCCAGCGTGTACATGCCGGAATAGAACACCAGCAACTGCACATACAGCGGCGTACCGCGAAAAATATAGGTAAATAACCAGATTGGAAACTGGATGTATTTATTACTTGAGACGCGACCAATCGCCAGAAACAGCGCCAGAATTCCGCCTATCACTACTGACAAAATCAGCAACCAAAGGGTAATCGCCACGCCGGTAAAGCGATAACCGTCGGTCCACAACAGCGGTTTCCAGTATTCATGTAAGATTTCGATCACAGGTCAGCCCTCTTCACACCCACGGAGTAGCGGCGCTCAAGGAACAGCAGCACACCATTGGAAACGGTGGTGAAAACCAGATAAATCACGCCACAAACGATGGCGAAATAGAACGGTTCCCATGTACTTTTGCCTGCCAATTGGGTGGCTTTCACCACATCTTCCAGGCCGAGTAACGAAACCAGAGCGGTAGATTTGAGGATCACCTGCCAGTTGTTGCCAATGCCCGGCAGAGCGTAACGCATCATCGCCGGAAACATAATCCGCCGAAATACTTGCCCGCGAGTAAAACCGAACGCCGTAGCCGCCTCTATTTGTCCTTTCGGCACCGCCATAAACGCGCCACGGAACGTTTCGGTGAAGTAAGCACCGTAAATAAAACCCAGGGTGATAATACCGGCAACCATCGGGTCGATATCAATCTGTCCGACGCCCATCGCTTCCGTCACCGCGTTTAGCGCAATCTGCAAACCGTAAAATATCAGCAGCATCAACACCAAGTCCGGCACGCCGCGAATCAGCGTGGTGTACCCTTCGAAAATCAGCCCCGAAAGCCGATTTTGCGAGAGCTTACCGCCAGCGCCAATTAAACCGATGATTACAGCGAGCACTACAGAGCTGATAGCCAGCTCCAGCGTGACGAGCGCCCCCTGTAAAATAACACCTGAAAACCCATACAACATGCAGCCTGTCCTGTCGTGTGTGGTGAATTTCCTGCCTCTTGTCTCCCTCCAGTTACCCAAAGGGAGCGGGCTTTCTTTCACCGATGGTGATTAACCACCATAAACATCAAAATCGAAGTACTTTTTCGCTAATTTCTCGTAAGTACCGTCAGCGCGCATTTCGGCAAAGGCTTTGTTCAGTGCCTCGCGCAGTTCGTTATCTTCTTTACGCAGGCCCATGCCGGTGCCTACGCCAAACAGTTTTTCATCTTTAACAGACGGGCCACCGAATTTGTAATCTTTACCGACTGGCTGTTTGAGGAAACCTTCGCTGGCGGCAACTTCGTCCTGGAACGCGGCATCAATACGCCCGGCGGTCAGGTCAGAATAAATGTTGTCCTGCCCCTGATAAGAGACGATTTCAATGCCTTTTGGCGCCCAGTGCTCGTTACCAAATGTCTCCTGGGTCGTGCCCTGCAATACGCCCACCCGCTTGCCTTTCAGCGATTCTACTGTCGGCTGAATGTCGGAATTTTTCGCCACAACCAGGCGAGAATCGGCGGCGTACAATTTGTCGGTGAAGGCTATTTCCTGCTGGCGTTTTTCGGTGATGGAAAGCGATGACATGATGGCGTCAATCTTCTTCGCTTTTAATGACGGAATTAACGCATCCAGCGGGTTTTCGACAAATGTACATTGCGTATTGATGCGTTTGCACAGTTCCTTCGCCAGGTCGATATCAAAGCCAACCAATTGACCTTGTGAATTTTTTGATTCAAACGGTGCATAAGTCGGGTCAGTACCGATGCGAATATTTTGCGGAATAGCAGCAAAAGCAGCAGTCGCGCTGGAGAAGGCCAGAACCAAGGAGAGCGATAGCACCAGTTTTTTCATAATGTCCTCAACTGACAGTCTTTTAATAGGGAATATTTACAGGTTTGTTACACTTATCGTGCCATAAAATTGACCAACAAGGCAAAATATCCTGGCCCGTTAATCGTATTATTTTTCATTAAAATTGCTTAAGTATGCATTTCAATGCACCACGATAGTGCAACAAACCTATAATGCACCATGATAATGACGCTATCAGGTGCAGCTTCCCTGCGACGTATCAGTCACCGTAGACATTAAAATCGAAGTACTTTTTCGCCATCTTGTCGTAAGTACCATCCTGGCGCAGTTCGCCAAGCGCCTTATTAAACGCAGCCGTCAGTTCAGCATCATCTTTACGTAGCCCGACACCGGTGCCGTCACCGAAGTATTTTTTGTCTTTCACTGAAGGGCCAGCAAAGGCGAACTCTTTACCGGCAGGTTGCTTAAGGAATCCTTCACTGGCGGCGACTTCATCTTGTAACGCAGCATCCAGACGCCCCGCAGCAAGATCGGAATAGACTAAATCCTGGTTGGCATAAGCCACAACATCAATACCTTTACTGCGCCAGGTATCGTTAGCGTAGGCTTCCTGAGTGGAGCCTTGCAGCACTCCGACATGTTTACCTTTCAGTGAATCCAGCGTTGGCTGAATAGGTGAACCTTTAGCGGCAATCAGACGGGAATCCGCGGCGTACAACTTGTCAGAGAAAGCAATCTCCTGCTGACGTTTATCGGTAATGGAGAGCGACGAAATAATAGCGTCGATTTTTTTCGCTTTCAGTGAGGGGATCAGCGCATCAAAGTCACTGGCAACCCAGGTACATTTCACCTGCATCCGTTTGCACATCTCGTTACCGAGATCGATATCAAAGCCAACAAAGTCACCTTTGGCATCTTTCGATGAGAACGGTGCATAGGTGGTATCCGTTCCGATACGTACCGTCTCCGGCAGCGCCGCGTAGCTGGAAGCTGCTGCGGAGATACCGACTAACAAAGACAGAGCGAGAATCGACTTCTTCATACATAACCCTCAAGTGAAATGGCTTTTTTATATTGTGTATTGTGTTGTGTGTTTGCAGGCTCGTTCATGCAGGTCTTATGCCATCTTGCCGACAGCAGCAACATTCAACGTAAAATATGTTAATAAGACGTTGCATTATTGTCCTGAAATTGAAGATAGCAGGTATGGCGGTTGAATCGCAGCGTTTCGATTCAATGGAAGGAACAAAATGTCGAGGATTTGATCGCGGTTGCAAAATTGCCCTGAAACAGGGCAACAGCAAAGTTATGCGCCCTGCCAGCGGGCAAAGAGATCTACGGGAAGGGTTATCGCAAACTGGTCAAGAACACGGTTAACCGTCTGATTTATCACATCATCAAGGGATTGCGGGCGATGATAAAACGCCGGAACGGGAGGCATAATCACCGCACCGATTTCAGCCGCCTGAGTCATTAAACGCAGGTGGCCTAAGTGCAACGGTGTTTCACGCACGCAGAGCACCAACGGGCGACGCTCTTTCAGCACCACATCTGCCGCGCGGGTCAACAGGCCATCGGTATAGCTATGGACAATGCCGGAAAGGGTCTTGATTGAACAGGGTAAAATCACCATGCCCAGCGTCTGGAAAGAACCAGAAGAGATGCTGGCAGCAATATCGCGCGCATCATGAGTTACATCGGCTAACGCCTGCACTTCGCGCAGGGAAAAATCCGTTTCGAGGGATAAGGTCTGGCGCGCCGCCTGGCTCATAACCAGATGCGTTTCGATGTCTGTGACATCGCGCAGAACCTGTAATAAGCGCACGCCATAAATCGCGCCGCTGGCACCACTGATGCCTACAATGAGTCGTTTCATAGAGAGTTGCCCTGTCAGACTTGCAGGCAGACTTTGCAGGATTTCGGCGGGAGTTGCAAGTCAGGGTGCCAGACTGGCACCCTGAGTGAAGGCATCATCCTTCGTTATGCATTTCCAGGTTTTCCACTTCGTTCTGACGTTGCAATGCTTTGGCGTCGTCATTACGTAAAGTATCGAGAAAATCGAGATAGCCCTGATCAACATCTTTGGTGACGTAGACGCCGTTGAACACCGAGCATTCAAACTGCTGGATATCCGGATTTTCAGCGCGAACAGCTTCGATCAGATCGTTGAGATCCTGGAAAATCAAACCGTCGGCACCGATGATCTGGCGAATTTCATCCACTTCGCGACCGTGAGCGATCAGTTCCGTGGCGCTCGGCATATCAATACCATAAACGTTCGGGAAGCGAATCTCTGGTGCCGCAGAGGCGAGGTACACTTTCTTCGCTCCGGCTTCGCGTGCCATCTCGATAATCTGCTCAGAAGTGGTGCCACGCACGATGGAGTCATCCACCAGCAGGACGTTTTTATCGCGGAACTCGGCGCGGTTGGCGTTCAGTTTACGGCGCACGGACTTACGACGCAGTTGCTGACCCGGCATGATGAAGGTACGACCAACATAGCGGTTTTTAACAAAGCCCTGGCGGTATGGTTTGCCCAGAATTCGGGCGATTTCCAACGCGATATCGCAGGAAGTTTCCGGAATCGGGATCACCACGTCGATATCAAGATCTTCCCATTCACGGGCAATTTTCTCGCCCAGTTTCGTGCCCATATTCACACGCGCGCTGTAAACGGAAATTTTGTCGATGAACGAGTCAGGACGGGCAAAGTAAACATACTCAAACAAGCATGGATTGCTGACTGGATTGTCGGCACACTGACGGGTAAACAACTGCCCTTCTTCAGTGATGTAAATCGCTTCGCCTGGGGCGACGTCACGCAGGAACTCAAAGCCCAGCGTATCGAGCGCAACGCTTTCGGAAGCGACCATATATTCTGTGCGATTCTCGTCGATATCACGTTTCCCCAACACCAGCGGACGAATCCCGTTAGGATCGCGGAAGGCGACCATACCGTGGCCGATAATCATCGCCACGCAGGCATACGCGCCGCGAATTTGGCGGTTAGTCGCGGCAATGGCGGAGAAAATGTTGTCGGCTTCCAGCGGGTAGTGGCGGAAGTTGTCCAGCTCGCTGGCGAAGATATTAAGCAGAATTTCCGAGTCGGAAGTGGTGTTGATGTGGCGGCGTTTTTCTTCAAACAGTTTTTTACGCAACTCGTGAGCGTTGGTCAGATTGCCGTTGTGGGCAAGCGTAATACCATACGGAGAGTTAACGTAAAACGGCTGCGCTTCAGAGGCGCTGGAGCTGCCAGCCGTAGGGTAACGCACATGACCAATGCCCATATTGCCCTGCAAACGCTGCATATGGCGAGCTTCAAATACATCGCTCACCAGCCCGTTCGCTTTACGCAAACGGAAGCAGTTATTGGCATCTATGGTGATGATGCCGGCGGCATCCTGACCGCGATGCTGAAGCACCGTTAAGGCATCATAAATCGACTGGTTAACCGGCATAACACCGGCGATACCGACAATACCGCACATACGTCTTTTTCCTCGTTAAGCCACATCTCAGAGCACTTACGCTCTGGGCAAGAAACTTGACGAGCTTTGCAGATAATCAAAAAACCATCTGATGATAAAACTGAACTGCGGGATCAGCTGTGATTTGCTCCAGTCTTCGCTTTTCGACACCCCGGTAAAGGAGTCGAGAAAGAAGAGAATGGCAGCAACAATCAACACACCGCGCAACGCACCGAAACAGACGCCCAGCACCCGATCGGTGCCTGACAACCCCGTTTTCTCCACCAGCTGGCCTATCACGAAGTTCACGATAGCACCAACGATCAGGGTAGCGATAAACAGTACCGCGATGGCAATCCCATTTCGAACCAGTTCGTCTTCAAAGCCCGTAAACCAGACTGACAGGTAAGTGTAGTAATGACTGGCAACAAAGAAAGCACAACCCCATGTCACCAGCGATAACGCTTCACGAACAAAGCCACGGATCAGGCTAACCAGAGAGGAAAAAGCAATCACCGCGATTATGGCGTAATCAATCCAGACCATATGTGTCCCACGATTTTACGCCCTGTCATCCTGTTCGGGGCGCATTCTAACAGAAAAAGAAAACGTTTGCGTAGGGATTTCCTTCCCGCGCATCAATAAAAATGGCGCTGAAAAAATATTCAACGCCATCGACTTTTTATGCCTTTGCGGCATCGGGCAATCATTGTCGGATGCGGCGCGAACGCCTTATCCGACCTACAGTTCTGCTCCAGCACAGGCC